>JAFYAU010000030.1 GCA_017540565.1 Oscillospiraceae bacterium | reverse complement strand
TTGTTTCCAGAGCCTGAGCTTCAATGCTTCATATTATTTTGCCACATCAGAATGCTCATTCAAATAGTCACGGAAGTACAGTTCATCATTGTCTCCGGTGTATCGCAGATGGACATGCAATACCTTGTCCGCAAATCCATTTTCAGTATATCCCTTGTTAAGTGATACCCGGTTTGTCTCGGCGGACATGACAATAAAGCCATTCTTTTCTAATATCTGCGCTATATCTTTCATGTCAGCGCTTTGAGAAATCTCAATCATTACATCAATGATATTCTTAGCCCATATTCCCTGAATAGCAGTGCTTCCGATATGACTGATCCGGACAACAGGCGGATATGATAAAAGTCCGGTCAACGTTTCCTCGATTTCCTTGAAGCTGTCTTTCCACCGATCATCGTGCGCCACAAGAAAGATAGGAAATAATTCCCATAACTCTTCCAGTGTCATTTCGGACAAATCTTTTCCCATACCAATGTTCTCCACAAATTGCGATTTGTTTATTTCCTTGTCATCAATGTCACGCACTCCACGTGACTCGTTCTGGGAAACATGTCGAATGCCTCGGCCTGTTCCGCCCGGTATCCCAGTCCGGCAAACCGTTTCAGATCCCTCGCGAGCGTACCGGGATCACAGGATACATAAACGATGCGCCGAGGCCCTATTTCTGCAAGCGTCCCGATCACGTCGGGCGCCAGTCCTTTTCTTGGCGGATCCACCACCGCGACATCCGCCTGCACGCCCCGCTCCCGGAGCCAGGCAGCCGCCTGCCCGGCGTCCGCGCAGATGAACTCTGCGTTGTCGATCCCGTTTTCCTCCGCATTCCGTCTCGCGTCCTCTACGGCTTCCGGCACGATCTCCGCACCGATGACCTTTCCCGCCCGTCTCGCCAGACAGAGACTGATCGTCCCCGTTCCGCAGTACAGGTCGAGGGCCGTCTCCGTTCCGGTCAGGCCGGCGAATTCGAGCGCTTTCTCATACAGTCTCTGTGCCTGCGGGATGTTGATCTGGCAGAAGCTCCGCGGCGACAGGCGAAAACGCAGCCCGCAGATCTCCTCCTCGATCGTATCCGATCCCCGGAGCGTGCGGAACTGACCGCCAAGCACTGTGTTGCCTCTGGTCCCGTTCACGTTCAGTACGACGCTGCGCGCCTCCGGGCATTCCCCGCGGATCATCTCCGCCCATTCGTCAAGATGGGGCACCTCGCCGGACGCCGTCACAAGCACCGCCTGGCCCTCCCCGGTTCCGAACGCGTATCGGGCAAAGACTCTCCGCACGAGTCCCTCCCCTGTTGCTTCGTCATAGGCGGGGACATGGTACCGTGCCATCCACTGACGGGTGACAGCAGCGGTCCTGTCCGCAAAAGGCGCCTGGATGAGGCACTCTTCGCAGGGAACGACATCGTGCGTATGGCGGCGGTAGAACCCGGTGACCGCTTCGCCGTTCCTCGTCCCGACGTTGTAGATGGCCTTGTTCCGGTAACGCAGCTGCTCCCCGCTCCCGTGGATACACGACGTTTTCAGATCCAGCCCTCCGATCCTGCGAAGGGCGTCGTCCACCCGGGACTGCTTCATCCGCAGTTCCTCCGCGTACGACATGTGCATCAGCGCGCAGCCGCCGCAGGAGGCGGCGATGCCGCAGGCCGGTTCCCGCCGCTCCGGCGAGGGCGCGGCCAGACGCTCGATTTTCCCGTATACCGCCGTATTGGATACCTTCAGGATCCGGATGTCCGCCTCTTCCCCGGCCAGCGCGTCCTTCACGAACACGGCGCGGCCCTCCAGCCGGCAGACGCCCTGCCCTTCCGAGGTATAGCCCGTGACCGTTCCGCGCAGGATATCGTTTTTCTTCATGCCGCTCCACCGCTTTCCGTAAACAAAAGGCCATGCCGTATCTCCCGGCATGGCCTTTCTCTTATTCCTCTTCGCCGGGCTCCGCTTCCTCAGGCTCTTCCCCGTCGGATTCCTCTTCGGATCCTTCTTCCGGGTCTTCTCCCGGTTCCTCCTCGGAACCCCCGTCCTCAGGTCCATCGCCGGACTCTTCTTCCGCCGGCTCCACTTCCTCATCCGCGCCGTCGTCTTCCGGGGCTTCGATGGGAACATACTCGCCGAACTCGTTCATGCGGAGGCCCTGCTTGGCCAGATCTTCCGCGTAGTACTTGTGCATGCTGTAGTCTTCGTTCTTCAGTCCGATGAAAAACCGCTTCAGCGTGATGACGGAAAAGAACAGGGCGGCCACGCCCATGATGACGGCGAGGATGATCGCCAGAGGCTGCGAGACTCCGCCGGACTCCGTGCGGGACTGCTTGAACAGCGTGATGACGGTATAGATCAGATACGCGCAGCAGCCGAGGCGGGCGATCATTCCCAGCAGGGACTGGCGCGCCTTTCCGGCGGGGGTCGTAGGTTCCTTCCGTTGAAACAAAGCCATGGTCAGGCACTCCTTCGTCTGTGATGCGGACCGGCCGCATGAATGGCACTACCATATCACAGGCAGTACGAAATTGCAAGGGAAACGGGACGGCCTTACTCCTCCGGGAACTCCGGATACTCCCCGTCTTCAGGCGGCTCCTCTCCGGCTGCCTTTCTCCGCCTTCCCTTCTCCTTCATCCGTCCGAACGCTCCGGCCAGACGGCTGAGATCCGCCTTCGGCGGCCTTTTCGCGCCCAGCGCGTAGGACAGCTGGAGGAGCAGCAGGAAGACCGGCACGGACGCCGCCATGAGCCCTATGGTGATCCAGACGGCCTTTCCGGGGATCGGGGCCAGGCTGAACAGGCCGGGAAGGATCAGCGCGGCTCCCGTGAACAGCACGATCACGAATATCATGAGCACGCGGCGGATGGCCGTGAAGGGCCGGCAGGTGTGGAAGACCATCATGAAGCCCACGAAGGCCATCAGCAGCGCGGCCATGGTGCCCTGCACGTGCGGCTCGAACTTCATGGCCCTGCAGATGAACATGGCGCCGAGCACGGCCGCGAAGTCCGTCACGCCGCCCGGGAACGCCCGCAGCAGCACGCTCTTGAGAAATTTCCCCTTCACCATGTCCCTGTTGAATTCCAGCGCGAGGACGAAGGAGGGGATGCCGATGGTGGTCATGTTCACCAGCGACAGCTGGGACGGGGCCAGCGGATAGGCCATCGTGAGGGCCAGCGCCGCGATCGCGAGCATGAACGAGAAGATGTTCTTCACGAGGAACAGGGCGGAGGACCGCTCGATGTTGTTGATCACGCGGCGTCCTTCCATGACCACGGAGGGCATGGAGGAGAACCGGGAATCCATCAGCACCAGCTGGGCGACCTGGGAGGCCACCTCGCTGCCGGAGGCCATGGCCACGCTGCAGTCGGCCTCCTTCATGGCCAGGATGTCGTTGACGCCGTCGCCGGTCATGGCCACGGTATGGCCCTGCCGTTTCAGGGCCTGGATCAGCTTGCGCTTCTTCTCGGGCGTGACCCGCCCGAAGACGACCGTATCCTGCACGGAGCGCAGGAGCTTTCTCTCGGTGTTCAGGGTGGAAGCGTCCACGTACCGGTCCGCTCCCTCGATCCCCGCCTCGGACGCGATGCGGGACACCGTCACCGGGTTGTCGCCCGAGATCACGATGATCTTCACGCCCTGCTTCCGGAAGAACTCGAAGGTGGCCGGGGCCTCCTCACGGATCTTGTTGGACAGCAGGATCAGGGATATCGGCTCCGCCTCCTCCGTCAGCGGTCCGCCGGTCAGTTCCCCGGGATAGCGCGCCAGGAGCACCACGCGGCAGCCCTGGGCGGAGTACTCCTCCACGGTTTCGCGGATCTCCCCGTACCGCGCCTTCATGATGAATTCCGGCGCGCCGACGACGAAGGTCTGGCCGCCGGCGAACGTGACGCCGCTGTACTTCTCCACGGAGGAGAAGGTCTGCACATGCACGGCGGTCCGCCGCGGCTCGCCCGTGAAATACCGCTGCATGGCGTCCATGGTGTTGTTGTCCGCGCCCATGTTCCCCACGTAGTCGTTCATCAGGCTGCGGATCCAGTCCTCGTCATACCGGTCCGGCTGCAGCGGGACGATATCGTCCACCGTCATCTTGTTCTCCGTGATTGTGCCGGTCTTGTCCACGCACAGCACGTCCACCCGGGCCAGCGACTCGATGCAGCCCATCTCGTGGACCAGCGTCTTCCTCCTGGCCAGGCGCATCACGCTGACGACCAGGGCCACGCTCACCAGCAGGAACAGGCCCTCGGGGATCATTCCGATCATCGCGCCGACGGTGGAGACCACCGCGTCCTTCGTGGGGAGCCCCAGCAGGCGCGTCTGCTGCAGGAACATGCCGACGCCCATGGGGATGATGAGGATGCCGATGACGGTCAGCAGGCGGTTCAGCGCCCGGAGCATCTCGGATCTCTTTCTTTTCCTGTGTTTCTTTGCCTCGTTGGTAAGGCGGGCGGCGAAGGAGTCCGCGCCCACCTTCTCCAGCCGGGCCCGGCACTGGCCGGACACGACGAAGCTGCCGGACAGCAGCGTGTCGCCCGGCTTTTTGCTGATCTCGTCTGCCTCGCCGGTGACCATGGCCTCGTTCACCTGGCACTCGCCGTCCAGCACGAGGCCGTCCGCGTAGATCTGGCTGCCTGGCTGGAAGCAGGCCACGTCGTCGCGCACCGCGTCCTCCACGGCCACGGTCACCTGCCGGCCGTCCCGGATCAGGACCGCCTTCGGCGCCGTCATCAGATTCAGTTTGTCCGTCATCCGCTTGCTGCGGATCTCCTGCACGATGCCGATCAGGGTGTTGATGACGATGATGGGCACGAACATCAGGTCGTTGTAGGAGCCCACGAGCACGATCAGCACCGCCAGGATCAGGAAGATCAGGTTGAAATAGGTGCAGACGTTGGAGACGATGATCTGACCCACCGTCTTGCTGGCGGAACCCGGCGTCACATTGGCGTAGCCGTTCTCCTTCCGCTCCCGGGCCTGGGCTTCCGTCAGGCCCAGATCCGCCTCGGTCTCGATGCGGGGAAGCACTCTGTTCAGCTGTTCGCTATCGGCGGATCTCACGCGGTCACCCCGTTTCAGTCGTAGTTCAGCAATAGATTATACCACAAAAGGTCCGGATTACACGAGATATTTGACAAAAACCCGAAAAATAACGGGAACGGCCCCGAAACGGTCTCCGTTCCCGTTTTTCACGCAGAGCTCAGTCCGCGGCGGGAAGCGTGACCTCCGCCTTGAACAGGTCCCCGTCCACGGACAGGTCCAGCCTTCCCCCCTGCAGCTCCGCGAGGCTCTTCGCGATGTTCAGGCCGAGGCCGCTCCCCTCGCCCCCACGGGCGCTGTCCCCGCGGACGAAGCGCTCCATGAGCTCGTCGGCCGGCTTGTTCAGGGGATCCCGGGAAATGTTCCGGAAACTCATCCGGACCGTCTCTCCGGCTTCCGCCGCGTCGACGTAGAACCGGGTCCCCCGCTGTCCGTACTTGCAGACGTTGGAGAACAGGTTGTCCAGGATGCGCCAGGTGAGCTTTCCGTCGGCCCGGACGTGCAGTTCCTCCTCCGGGACCGTCAGCACGGGCTCGATGCCGGCGCTCTCCAGCCGGTCGCGGTACTCGCCCAGGGCCTGCCCCAGCAGTTCCTTCACGCCGTACCGGCCCGTCTTCACCTCGACGGTGCCGGACGCCGCCTTGGACATCTCCACCAGGTCCTCCGTCAGCTTCTTCATCCGACGGGACTGGCGGTCCAGGACCTCCAGATACTCCTTCGCCTTCGCCGGGTCGTCGGTCTTCTTCAGCAGGTCCACGTAGTTGACGATGCTCGTGAGGGGGGTCTTGATGTCGTGCGAGACGTTGGTGATCAGCTCCGTCTTCATGCGCTCGCTCTTCATCCGCTCCTCGACGGCCGCGATCATCCCGGACCCGATGCTGTTCAGGTCCTCCCCGTGGCGCCGGAAATCCCACAGCATCCCGCGGGTGTCCGTATGGTACGCGAGATCCCCCCGCGCCAGGGCCTCTCCGCCCCGCTGCAGGCGCCGCATGACGAGCGCCAGGTACAGCACCGCGGCGATCAGCACGGCCTTCTCGATGAACCACAGGGAGAAGAATATGTCCTCGTCGTGGCGGAAGCCGGCCATCCACAGCAGTTCTATAAAGCTGACGGCGACGGCGGCCAGCGCCGTCTTCCACACCAGCGGGATCCCGCGGACCACCCGCCAGATCCCCCGCAGGACGGTCCGCACGAGGCGCAGGATCCGCCAGATCAGCGTGTTCTTCCACCAGCCCCCGAGCTTGACGCGCATCGCGAAGGAGGCGCACCAGCCGGTGACGACAGGCGCTGCCACGACGGGCAGGGCGGCCAGGAGCGGCTCGAACCGCGATTGTGCGATCAGCACCGCGTACAGGATGACGGCAGCCGCGGCCGCGGCGGTCATCACGTCGAAGGGCACCGGATACAGGTAGCCGGGCGTGATCCCCGGGAGGCCGGCCCGGTGTCCGGCCCCGCACATGAGGAACACGAAGCAGATGATCACGCCCGCGAGCAGCAGAGCGGCGGCCGGATAGACCGCGATGCGCAGGCCGTACAGAAGGTCGATCCCCTTCGCTCTCCAGTAGAAGCCGTCCTGGAACGGCAGGTCCGGATCCACGGCGGCCCTGACGATAAAGTCGGTCTCCGCCAGTTCCTCCGTCCCGGTCCCCTCGTCCCTCAGGTAACCGGCCTCCGTGTACCCGTCGTCGTATTCCGTCCAGCGGAAGACGAAGGACCAGGCGTACGGTCCGGCGGCCGCGGCGTCGTACCCGCCGCTGCGCCACAGCTCCGTACCGGAGTGATCCAGCAGGACGTACCGGGCGTTGCCGGTATTCTCCGGCTGCGGATAGCCCACGACGTTCCTCACGACGACATCGTCCGCCGCGGACATCAGGGTGTAGCGGAACTGCTCCGCCTTCAGGCTCTCCGGCGTCGACCGGTAGAATCCCTGCTCCCAGAGGACATAGATCCCCGCGCCGCAGGCGACCAGGAGAACGGCGAAGACGGTCAGCAGCACATACGCCGCCGCCTTGGCCCACATCCGGTGGGACAGCGGTTCTCCCTTCATCGCTCCGTTCCCCCTTCCATCTTGTACCCGAGTCCCCAGACCACCTTCAGGTAGCGGGGATCCGACGGGTCGATCTCTATCTTCTGCCGCAGGTGGCGGATGTGCACGCTCACCGCGTTCTCCGCCCCCACGGCGTTCTCGTTCCACACCTGTTCGTAGATCTGCGCCGAGGAGTACACCCGGCCGGGGTGGCTGATCAGCAGCCGCAGGATGTTGAACTCGATGGGCGTCAGCGTGACGGGCTCCCCGTCCACCGTGACCGACACGGCCTCCTCGTCCAGCGTGACCGGTCCCACGGACCAGACGTTCTTCCTCTCCTCCGCCGGGCGGGCGCCCAGCCTCGTGTACCGGCGCAGGTGGGAGCGCACGCGGGCCAGGACCTCCGCCGGATCGAACGGCTTGGTGATGTAGTCGTCCGCCCCGACGTTCAGGCCGAGGATCTTGTCCGCGCTCTCGCCCTTCGCCGTCAGCATCAGGATCGGGGCGTTGGTAATCTCCCGGAGGGCCGCCGTCGCGGCGATGCCGTCCATCTTCGGCATCATCACGTCCATCAGTATAAGATGTATCTCGTTGTTCTTCACGGTCTCCAGCGCCTCGCGCCCGTCGGCCGCCTCGAACACCCGGTAGTCCTCCCCGGACAGGTAGATCTTCAGGGCCGACACGATATCCTTCTCGTCGTCGCACACGAGGATGTTCATCATCGTTCTCTCACCTCACGGCCGATTATATCAGCGAATGCTTAAAAGAAACAGGGGATGTTCCTTAAGAATTTCCTAAGAACGGCCGCCTTATGAAAATCTTAAGTTTCTCCGCCGCCCTCTCTTAAGCTTCCCCTGTTACGCTTGCGCCATGACTTCAAAGGAGGAGATGACATTGACGTCCACCCTGCAGACCGCGGCCCTGATCCTGGGGCTGCTCTTCCGCTTCTTCAGCGCCTGGTTCCTGATCGTCGCGCTGTTCTTTCCGAAAAAGCCGCCCGCGTACGCGCGCAGGGCGCCTTCTCTCCGCTTCGCCTGCCTGCTCCCCGCCCGCAACGAGGAGGCGGTCATCGGCCGGACCGTCGGCCGGCTGCTGGAGCAGAACTATCCGCGGGAGCTCTTCGACGTGTACGTGATCCCCAACAACTGCACCGACGGCACCGAGGCCGCCGCCCGCGCCGCGGGCGCGAAGATCCTCCGGTGCGCCGGGACGGTCCGCTGCAAGGGGGACGCCCTCCGGCAGGCCTTCGCCCGCCTGCTGGCCGGCAGGCACGACGCGTTCTGCGTGTTCGACGCGGACAACCTCGTCGATCCGGATTTCCTGGCCCGCATGAACGATGCCTTCCTGGCCGGCGCGCGGGTGGCCAAGGGACGGCTGCGCGCGCAGAACCCCTACGATTCCGCCGTGGCCGGCTGCTACGCCCTGTACCACCGGATGACGGACGTGTTCTTCAACCGCCCCCGCGCCGCGCTCGGCCTGTCCGCCCGCCTGGTCGGGACGGGCTTCGCCGTGCACCGGGACGTGCTCGTCCGCGCCGGCGGCTGGAGGACGCGGACCATCGCGGAGGACGCCGAGTTCGCCGCCGTCTGCGCGGAGGCCGGCGAGAAGGTCTGGTGGGTGCCCGAGGCGGTCACCAGGGACGAATCCCCCGTCTCCTTCCGGGTCTCCCTGACCCAGCGGAAGCGCTGGTGCAGCGGGATCATGAGCGTCGCGGAGCTGCACGCGCCCCGTCTGCTGAGGGCCGTGCGGGACGGCCGCGGGCTCCGCGCCGCGGACGTGCTGCTGTTCCTGTGCCTTCCCTTTCTCCAGGCCTTCTCCCTCCTGCCCGCCCTGCTGCTCCTGGCGGCCGCGGTCTGCGGAGGGACGCTGCCGGCCGCCCTGGCATCGCTCTGGCCGGCGGCCGCCGCCGGCCTTGCCGGCATGACGCTGTTCGGCCTCGTCCTGGCCATGAGCGAGAAGCTGGACGTGAAGCGCGCGCTGCCCGGCATCCTGCTGTTCCCGGTCTTCATGGCCTCCTGGATGCCGCTGCAGGCCGCCTCCCTGGTCCGGCGCACCCGGGGGTGGAAGGAGATCCGGCACGGGAACGGCCGGCAGGCCGCCGTGCCCGCCCCGCTCCGTCTCCCGGAGGCGGAGCCGGTCCGCAGGATCTCCTAGCTTTCCTTTTTGCGGTCTGACGGGTCCGGGTGTTCCCTTTTCCCCCAATCCGTGATATACTCACCTCCGGTCCCCTTTTCCGGGCGCGGTCTCCGGCTGCGCCCGGATATTTTCAGGGACCGGCCGGCCGCGAAGGCCGGCGGGAGGTACCATGAAAGCAGAGAAAAAGCAGGGCGGCTCCGCCGCGCTTCCGCTGCTCGCGCGGTTCTCGAAGGGCGCCAGGCTCCTGTTCCTGGGCGCCGTCGTCTGCGCCGCGTTCAGCATCGTCTTCAACTTCATACTGCCGCAGGTTGTCGGCTTCACGGTGGACAACGTGATCGGGCGCCTGGACGCGGAGGTCCCGTACCTGGCCGGGCTGTTCCTCGCCCCGTTCCGCGGGGCGGACAACATGCGCGCGCACTTCATTCTGTGCGCGTGCGCCGTGGCGCTCTGCGCCCTGATCTCCGGGCTGCTCAACTATCTGTCCCGGGTGTTCCTGGCGAAAGGGACGGAATCCTTCATCCTGCGCCTGCGGGACACCCTGTTCCGCCACGTGCAGTATCTTCCCTTCTCCTGGCATACGGAGAACCTGACCGGGGATATCATCCAGCGCTGCACCTCCGACGTGGAGACCACCCGCAGCTTCATCCAGCAGCAGCTGATCCAGCTGCTGCGCACCGCCATCCTCCTGGTGTCCGGCTTCGTGATCATGTTCACGCTGGACGCGGTGATGGCCGCGGTGTGCGGCGTGTTCGTGCCGGTCATCATCCTGTACTCCGTCTTCTTCTACCGCCGGGCCTACCGCCGCTTCATGGCGTGCGACGAGGCCGAGGGCGAACTGATGGTGCGCGTGCAGGAGAACCTCACCGGGGTGCGCGTGGTGCGCGCCTTCGGCAGGGAGCGCCACGAGATGGGCACCTTCGACGAAAAGAACGACGCATACGCGCAGAAGTGGGCCGACATGGGCTACACGCTGGGCGTGTTCTGGGGCCTGGGAGACATCGTCTCCGGGCTGCAGCTGCTGGCCGTGGTGGCCGTCGGCGCGCTGCTCGTCGTGAAGGGCCGCATCACCCTCGGCGTATTGCTGGTGTTCATCAGCTATACCCAGACCCTCGGGGGCCCCGTGCGGTCCGTCGGGCACGTGCTGTCCGAGATGAGCCGCACCGGCGTGGCCCTGAAGCGCATCAGCGACGTGCTGGAGGCCCCGACGGAGCAGGATCCCCCGAAAAACCTGAAGCCGCCCATGGACCGGGACATCACCTTCGACCACGTGACGTTCGGCTACGACGGACGCCCCGTCCTGAAGGACGTGAGCTTCACCGTCCCCGCCGGCACCGTGTTCGGCATCCTGGGCGGCACGGGCAGCGGGAAATCCACGCTGACCTATCTGCTCAACCGCCTGTACGACCTGCCCGGGGACGGAGGCTCCATCCGCATCGGGGACACGGACATCCGGGATATCAACAACGCCCACCTGCGCCGCGGCGTGGGCCTGATCCTGCAGGAGCCCTTCCTGTTCTCCAAGACCGTCGCCGAAAACATCGATATCGCCGCCCGCACGGGCGACCGGGAGAAGATCCGCCGGGCCGCGGAGACCGCGGCCGTGGACGAGGACATCCGGTCCTTCCCCGACGGGTACGACACCGTCGTGGGCGAGCGCGGCGTCACCCTCTCCGGCGGGCAGAAGCAGCGCGTCGCCATGGCGCGCACCCTGATCCTGCAGAGCCCCATCGTCATCTTCGACGACAGCATGTCCAACCTGGACATGCAGACGGACGCCCGCATCCGCGAAGCGCTGCGTGAAGGCACCGGCTCAAGCACGGTGATCCTCGTCTCCCACCGCATCAGCACCCTGATGAACGCCGACACCATCCTCGTCCTCGAGGACGGCCGTGTGGCCGAGATCGGCTCCCACCGGGAGCTGATGGCGCGCGGCGGCATCTACCGCCGGACCTACGAGATCCAGGCGGGACAGACGGAGAAGGAGGTGCTGTCATGAACGGCGAATCCGTGAACTCCTCCTTCCGGCCGGGCGCCTGGAAGCGCATCTTCCCCTATCTGAAGGAACTGCGGGTCACCGCGGTCCTGATCGTCGGGTTCATGCTGCTGTCCTCCGTGGGCGAGTCCGTGTATCCCCTGTTCACCAGCTACGCGGTCAACCACTTCGTCATGCCCGGCACGACCCGCGGCCTCGGGCTGTTCGCCCTGGCCTTCTTCGGCGTGCTCGCAGTCGGCGGCGTCGGCGTGATCGTGTACTGCCGCAACGCCCTCGTGCTGGAGGTGCGTCTGGGGCAGAGGCTCAAGAGGGCCTGCTTCCGCCATCTGCAGGAGCTGTCCGTCTCGTACTACAGCACCCATTCCGTCGGGAACCTGCTGTCCCGCGTGATGTCCGACACCGACCGCATCAGCGGCATGATCGCCTGGGGCATCATCAACTTCCTGTGGCATATCTGCTACATCGTGGCCGCCTTCGTCAGCATGTTCATCCTCGACCGCCGGCTGGCCCTGCTTCTGCTGTGCCTGATCCCCGTGGTCGGGGTGCTCACCTGGCTGTTCCAGCGGAAGATCCTGGTCCTGAACCGGCACGTGCGCGCCATCAACAGCCGCATCACCGGGGCCTACAACGAGGGCATCACCGGGGCCAAGACCAGCAAGACGCTGGTCATCGAGGAGGACAACTGCCGGGACTTCTCCGCCCTGACGCGGGAGATGTACCGCCGCAGCGTCCGCCGGTCCCATCTCGCGGCCGTGCTGATGCCGCTGGTCATGTTCTTCGGATACATCGCCGTTGCCGGCGTGCTCCACGTGGGCGGCCGCGCGGTGATGGACGGCTCCGTGAACTACGGTGTGCTGTCCGCCTTCATCACCTACGCCGTGTCCATCATCAACCCCATCGTGGAGGCCGCCTCCGTCATCACCGACCTGAACACCGCCCAGGTGTGCATGGAGCGCGTGAACGACCTGCTCAGCGAGCCCAGCGCCATCACCGACCGGGAGGACGTGGTCCGCGTCTACGGCGACAGCTTCGAGCCGAAGGCGGAGAACTGGGAGCCCGTCCGGGGCGACGTCACCTTCGACCACGTCTGGTTCCGCTATCCCGACAGTTCGAATTACATCCTTGAGGATTTCTGCCTGCACGTCCCCGCCGGCACCACCGTCGCCCTCGTGGGCGAGACGGGCGCCGGCAAGTCCACGCTGGTCAATCTCGTCTGCCGCTTCTACGAGCCGACGGAGGGCCGCGTGCTCATCGACGGGAAGGACAGCCGGGACCGCAGCCAGCTGTGGCTGCACTCCTCCCTCGGCTACGTCCTGCAGGATCCCCACCTGTTCTCCGGATCCCTGGCGGACAACATCCGCTACGGACGGCTGGACGCCACGGACGGGCAGGTGCGCGAAGCCGCGCGGATGGTCTCCGCCGACCGGGTGGCCGAACGCCTGCCCGGAGGTTATGACGAGCCCGTCGGGGAGGGCGGCGACCGCCTGTCCACCGGAGAGAAGCAGCTGGTCTCCTTCGCGAGGGCCCTGCTGGCCGATCCGGCCATCTTCGTCCTGGACGAGGCCACCTCCAGCATCGATACCGAGACGGAGGCGCTGATCCAGGCCGCCATCGAGAAGGCCCTGCACGGCAGGACGAGCTTCATCATCGCGCACCGGCTCTCCACCATCCGCCGGGCGGACCTGATCCTCGTCGTGGACGACGGGAAGATCGTCGAGCGGGGCACGCACGAGGAGCTGCTGGCCGCGTCCGGCCGGTACGCTGCCCTGTGCGAGGCCATGCGGATCGAAGAGTCCGCGGAATGACAGACGCGTATATGTTACAGGGGCCGCCGGCTGATGCCGGCGGCCCTTCGTCCGTCCTGTTCCTGTCCCGTTCTCTGCCGTCTATGAGAGCCTGCTCCGGACTGTTTATAGGTTCTGCTCTATAACTACGATTATTCCGGACGCCTGCATCCGCCCGCCTGCATGCCGCACGGGAACATTATAAATTATTATTTGCATATAATAGTTGAAATATTGACTATTATGTGTTAATATGAGTTTGAAAATGGGGGTGTTCTTACGAAACACTACGATAAGCTTCTTGAACTGGGCTGTTTTTCCCGCGGAGATATTGCCGTTATGCTCCGCAACAGGGATACGGCCGGATCCCTGTTGCGGGAGTATCTGAAAAAGGGGTATATCGAGCGCGTACGGCGTGATCTCTATGCCGTCATCAGTCTGGAAACAAAACAACCTGTTTCGTCCCGGTATCAGATCGGGTGTGCCGTATTCCCGGACGCGGTGATCGTCAATCACAGTGCGTTTGAGATCTATGGATATGCCAATCAGGTGTTCAATGAGGTTTATGTTTCCTGTGCCAGCCGTTTCTCCGATTTTTCCTATAACGGCATTCTCTATCATCGGATCGCGCCGAAGGGCGAGATGCTCACGGAGCAGACACAGGGCGTCCGTGTTACAACGCTGGAGCAGACGGTCGTGGACTGCATTTCGGACTTTGAAAAGATCGCCGGTCTGGAGGAACTGCTGCGGTGCATCCTGATGATCCCGTCATTGAGTGAGGAGAAACTAATCGAAATCCTGACTGCGCGGCACAACGGCTTCCTATGGCAGAAATGCGGCTACATTCTGGAACAACTGAACGCAGGCCTTGGGCTTTCCGATTCGTTCTTTCGTGCCTGTCGCAGTCACAGGGCGGGCAGCAAGCGTCCTCTGATCGGAGATGATTCGATTCCCCTCGTCTGGAATAAGACCTGGGATCTGTATGTTCCTCAGTCCTTGATCAGCATAACCGATAAGGGGGTAAAGCAGTTTGACACCGTATGATCGCATGACTCTTGGCCGGCAGGCAAAGGATCTGGGCTTTGTCCGGGATACTCTTGAAAAAGTACACCGCCTCACTGACATTCTTGGATTTCTGGAGCAAGACGAAACGCTGAGAAGCTGTCTTGCGCTAAAAGGCGGTACAGCAATTAACCTGACGATCTTTGATCTGCCCCGTTTGTCCGTGGATATAGATCTGGACTTTGCGGAGGATCTTTCTCGGGGTGCGATGCTTGAACGACGCAACACAGTTACCGACAGAATCAGAAAATACATGGCAGGTGATGGCTATTTCCTCAGCCAAAAGTCTAAGCATTACCATGCATTAGATTCCTTTGTATTTGAGTATCAGAATGCCGGGAACATGAAGGACAATTTGAAAATTGAGATAAATTATATGCTTCGGTGTCATATCCTGGATGTCCAAAGAAGGGCAGTCATACTTCCCTGGCTTGATTGTCAACTGACAGTGCTGAGTGTGGACCCAGTGGAGATATTCGCCTCAAAAATCGTTGCGCTGATTAACCGGGCCGCCCCTCGTGATTTGTACGACATCAGTAATATGCTTGATTACTCTCTGTTTGATGACAGAGAACAGGAAATGCTGCGGAAATGTATCGTCTTCTATAGTGCCATCGGGTCGGAAAGAGCGCCGGACGGCTTCTCCTTCGATTCTATTCTTGCGCTTCGGCAAAACAAGATTAAGAGCGATTTGCTCCCGGTATTGAAAAATGGCGTTTATTTTGATGTAAAAACCGCTCAGGAACAATGCGTTGATTATTTGAAGAAACTACTTTCTCTGACAGAGGCCGAAAGAGGCTTCCTGCAAGCCTTTCGGGAGAAAAAATACCGGCCGGAACTGCTGTTCTCAGACGAGGGTATTCTAAATCGTATTTCAAAGCATCCGATGGCTCTGTGGAAATGCGGTGATATAACTCTTATCACGGATCATTCATCCGAGATAACGGGAGACCCAGGGATAATGAACCAGCTTCACATGGAACACTCATCGCTTGATACACCGAACACACCAGCACGAAAGAAGAATCTGGAACGGTAGCGTCTCTTCTAATGTCACGCAGGTACATCTGCACTATTTGTGATGGCCCTCCCCGATTGAATATCCTTCTTCTCCTCTGCAAATGGTTTCGCACCCGCACAGGACAACATGCTGTGAATCTCGATTTCCGATCATTGTCAGCAGAAAGAATATAATCGGCAGCACAATCATATGCTTCCAGATACAAAGACGGCACAGCATTTCGGCTGTACCGTCTTTGCTTCATATTCAGTTCCCCGCCGCATGCCAGGGATTGGCCTCGTCCGGATCGGTGGGATCCCAGCCCCGGCACTCCCGGTTGCCGCTGATGGGGGCCAGGTCCGGTTTGCCCAGGGGGCCCGCCACGTCGGAGCTGTAGAACTCCACGCCGGCGATCTCGTCCCGGTTGTCGTAGATCCACTTTGCGTCGGCCACCTGCAGGCGCACGCAGCCCATGGAGGCCGCCGTTCCCAGCTGGTCATACTCCCAGTACTCCAGCGAGCCGCGGTCGTACATCGTCAGATACGGCACCGAATGGAACAGGATGTTCCCGTCGATCTGGGTCACGTAGCAGCCGTACACGTTCCCGAACAGGCTCAGCCAGTCCCAGCTCTTCATCGACGCGATGTCGTAGACGCCCTCCTGCGGCGTGTCCGGACCGGTCGAGCAGATCATCGCCCTGACGGGTTCCGTGTACTCCCCAGCGCCGTCCCGGCCGTACACCGTGACGGTGTTCATCCGGCAGTTGACCTTGATGTAATACGCCCCGTCCGTACGGACGGCGTTTCCTGTGGAGGCGCTGTGCTGCGCGGCCTCCTGCTCCTCCGGGGCCACCATCTCCTGGTCGTCGTCCTCCGTGCCGTCCGCCGGTTCCGGCGTCTCCGTCTCAGGCGCCGCCGGGGTCTTCCCCTCTTCCGCCGGCGCGGGGCGGTGGTCCTCCGGCGACCCGTGAAGGGACAGGTCCGTCCGGAAGCTGCAGCCGGCGCAGGCCAGCAGGATCAGCGCGGCAAGAAGAAGCGCCGCGGCTGCGATCGCTCTTCTCACGGCTCGTCCTCCCCTTTCACGTAAACGATGTTCTCCTGGTCCCGCGGCAGGTCCCTGCCGGGCTTATCGGGATGGCCGACGGCCACCGCGAGGACGAAATCATAGTCCTCCGGGATCCCGAAGCGGGCCTTCCAGGCTTCGCCCCTCTCCGAGAGCATGAAGTCCCGGATGATGCCGATCAGCACGGATCCGAGCCCGAGGCCCTGGGCCGCCACGTGGATGTTCTCCGCGGCGATGGCGCCGTTGATCCCGCTCCAGCGGTCCCCTCTCCGGTCGAAGAGGAAGATCACGCAGGGCGCGCCGTAGTGGAAGGCCTTCAGCCAGCGGGAGGGCTCCTCCTCCGCCTCCGTCATCTCGAGGCGCAGTTTTTCCAGGAGCTTCCGGTCCTGAACGGCCGCGAAGCGGGTGGTCTGCCGGTTGTGCGCGGACGGCGCCCGCAGGCCGCACTGCAGCAGGGTGTGCACCTCGTCCTCCGTCAGCGCCTCGTCCGTATAGCTTCTTATGCTCCTCCGGTCCAGGATCGCGTCCGTCACCGGATTGTGAATGATCTCCATAACGATATGTCCTTTCTGCACGGCTCACGGCCGCCGGGAGATTATACACGAGCGCCGGGGATTTGTCCAGCGCGCGGAAAACGGCGGGCTCCCGGAAGGAGCCCGCCGTTCATCGCGGGATACGGTATTCAGGGCAGTTCCGACGCCTGCTTCATCGTCAGGACCTCGAACGCCGGCTTTCCCTCCAGCTTCACCGGATCGGCCAGATAGCTCCGGAAGCGGGAGAAGGCCTGCGAGAAGTACAGCCCGTTGCAGATGCGCTCGTCCATGACGACGCCCATGGGGATGCAGCGCTCGAAGCCGACGGCGCCGCCGGGGCCGCGCTTGGGCTCCTCCTTCTGCGTGCCCATCGTCAGGGCGATGCTGGTGGAGCCGAAATCGTACACGTGGTGGAAGATCGCGTTGCTGCGGATGCTGGCCAGATTGGAGATCAGAAGGCTGGCGTGGAAAGGGCTCACCCTCACCAGGGCGTTGGGCAGCAGGCCGTGCCGGTCCATGAAGCGCAGGATCCCGATGGCCGCGCCCATCAGTCCGGGGATGTGCAGAAGGATCTTCATCGCCTTGTCCAGCAGCTGGTCCTCGTTCACGCGGTTGTCGTCCACGAAGTCATCGATCTTTCTCTGCACCTCGAACACGTCGTCCGACGGGTCGAAGTACAGCTTGGACATGACGTCGCCCCCGCTGGGACGCAGGACCACCATGGACACGGTCAGGTCCTTGTGCTGGTAGACCTTCTTTCCTCCGATGAAGCGGTTGAGCAGCGGGAACTCCGCCACCGTCCGCACGAACGCCGCCAGGACCAGGCCGATGTGGGTCAGCTGGATGCCTTCCATCCGTCTGGCGTTTATATACGCCTTCATCGGCTCCACGGGGATCTCCAGCGTGGTCATGTTCATCGCGTCGTAGCGCTTCGTGAGAAAATACGGGATCAGCATGTACATGGGATCCGCGTTCTTCACCTTGTATCCGTCAGGTCTCATAGGCCCGCCTCGGTTCGTTCAAAATTTGTTCACATTTTAGCATGTCACGTCCGCCGTGTCAAACCGCATCGCGTTTTCTTGACAGCGCCTCCGCCCGTTTGTAGAATATCTGCAGAAAAACAGGAACGGGAGGACGACGATGAGACTGTATCTGATCCGCCACGGGGAATCCGAGGGCAACCGGATGCGCCTGCTGTTCGGCAGGACCGACTATCCCCTTACGGAGCTGGGCCGGGAACAGGCGGCCGAAGTGCGGGACAAGATGGCGGAGAACCCCGTCTCCGTCTGCTACAGCAGTCCCCTGCTGCGCGCCCGGGAGACGGCGGAGATCTGCTTTGCGCACCGCGGCGTGGAGATCCTCCCCCTGCCGGAGGTCATGGAGCAGAACATGGGGCGCTACGAGCGGATGGACTTCCCCACCATGGAGGCCGAGCATCCGGAGGTCATGAACGCCGTCATGAACGGCTGGCACGGCTTCCTGCCGCAGGACGGCGAGAGCTTCAAACAGGTGGGCGAGAGGGCTGTCGCCGGGCTGAACACGGTGCTCGCGCGCGGCGAGGACGCCGCCATCGTGGCCCACAACGGGCCGCTGTCCGCCATCGTCACCCATCTGCTGGGGGTGCCGCTGGAGCGGTTCGACCGCTTCTACAACCGCCACGGCTGCTACTCCGCCTTCGACCTGGACCTCTCCCGGCCCGACGGCCGGGTCATCCTCCTGTGCTTCAACAAATAAAGGGACAGCGGGCGGCCGTGTGTTTCCTGCCTGCAGCTTGCATATGATATAACGCCGGACAGTCTGTTGGCTGTCCGGCGTTTTGCTGACTCCGGCTATATGGAGCCTTCCCGTTTCAGGGACAGGCTTCCGCCGCGGTGTCTGGTTCGGCAGATATGCAATCGCGTCAGAAATCTGCCGAAAAAACAGCTGACCGGTCGCCTGTTCCGATCCTTCCCCGCCCGCCGGGCGGATCAGGATCTCACCTGTTTCATGCTCAGGGAGATCCGTTTTCTCTTCTCGTCCACCGAGAGGACGGCGACCTTCACGACGTCGCCGACGCTCACGACCTCGCTGGGATGGCGGACGTAGCGGTCGCACAGTTCGGAGATGTGCACGAGGCCGTCCTCGTGGACCCCGATGTCCACGAACGCCCCGAAATCGATCACGTTGCGCACCGTCCCGCTGAGCACCATGCCCGGCTTCAGGTCCTTCAGCTCCAGCACGTCCGTGCGGAAGACCGGGGGCGGCAGCTCGTCGCGGGGATCCCGGCCCGGCTTCACCAGTTCGGCCGCGATGTCCTTCAGCGTGGGAAGGCCGACGCCGCAGTCCCTTGCCGTCTTCTCCTCGCCGCGTTCCTTCAGCCGGCGCGGCAGTTCCCCGATCCGGCCCGCTCCCACGTCCTGCTCGGAATATCCGCAGAGCGACAGCAGGCGGCGCGCCGCCTCATAGCTTTCGGGATGCACGCCCGTACGGTCCAGCACGGACCGGCTCTCCGGCACGCGCAGGAAGCCGGCGCACTGCTCGTAGGCCTTCGGCCCCAGTTTGGGCACCTTCAGGAGCTGGCTGCGCGAGGTGAACGCCCCGTTCTCCTCCCGGTAGGCCGCGATGTTCTTCGCCGTGGCCGCGGTCAGGCCGCTGACCCGGCGCAGCAGGGACGGCGAGGCCGTGTTCAGGTCCACGCCCACCGCGTTGACGCAGTCCTCCACGACGGCGTCCAGGCTCTCCTCGAGCTTCTTCTGCGGCATGTCGTGCTGGTACTGTCCCACGCCGATGGCCTTCGGATCGATCTTCACCAGTTCCGCCAGCGGGTCCTGGAGCCGGCGCGCGATGGAGACCGCGGACCGGAGATTGACATCGTACTGCGGGAACTCCTCCGCCGCCAGTCTGCTCGCGCTGTATACGCTGGCCCCCGCCTCGCTGACGACCATGTAACTCACGCCGGGGCACTGCTGCAGCAGCTCCGCCGTCATCTGCTCGGTCTCGCGGGAGGCCGTGCCGTTGCCGATGGCAATGTGCTTCACCCCGTGCTTCCGGATCAGTCCGGCCAGGGTCCGGATGCAGGCTTCCTTCTGCTTCTCCCCGTGCGTCGGATACACGACGGCCGTGTCCAGCACCTTCCCGGTGGGATCCACCACGGCCACCTTGCAGCCCATGCGGTATCCGGGGTCCAGCCCCATGGTCACGCTGCCCTTCACCGGGGGCGCCATCAGGAGCGGCTTGAGGTTCAAAGCGAAGTTGCGGATCGCCCCCTCGCCCGCCGTCTCCGTGAGGGCGGCGCGGGTCTCCGTCTCCACGCTCGGGAACAGCAGGCGGTCGTATCCGTCGGCGACGGCCGCGGAGAGGAACGCCGCGTTCCGGGCGCCGGGGCGGATCATGCCGGTTGAGAGCTCGCGGAGCGCGAGGCCGCGGTCCAGGAGGAGGGAGACCTTCAGGAAGCCCTCCTTCTCCCCGCGGTTCACCGCGAGGACCTGATGGCCCTGCAGCCGGGAGACCGGCTGGGAGAAATCATAGTACTGCCGGTAGACGCTGTCCTCCTCTTTCGCCGCCTGCGCGCGGAGGATCCCCGTCTTTTTGATGAGCGCGTGCATGATCCTGCGGCTGTCCGGGGAGTCGCTGATCATCTCCGCGATCACGTCCGACGCGCCGGCCAGCGCCTCGTCCGCGTCCGCAACGCCTTTTTCCTCGCTGACGTAGGCTTCCGCCAGGACGCGCGGATCCCGGTCCGGTCCCTCCAGGATCTCCCTGGCCAGGCCGTCGAGGCCCTTCTCCTTCGCCATGGAGGCCCGGGTCCTCCGCTTCGGCCGGAACGGGCGGTAGAGGTCCTCCAGGACGGACAGGGTCTCCGCGTTTTCGACGGCGGCGGCGAGTTCCTCCGTGAGCTGGCCCTGCGCGTCGATCAGCCGGCAGATCTCCTGCCTCCTCTGCTCCAGGTTCCGCAGATATCGCAGCCGCTCCTCCAGCCGGCGCAGGACGGTGTCGTCCATCGCACCGTGCGCCTCCTTGCGGTAGCGGGCGATGAACGGGATCGTGTTCCCCTCGTCCATCAGGTCTATGACGTTCTGTACATACTGCGCCGGCCGGTCCAGTTCCCGGGCCAGCGCCTGTGTGATCTTGTCCATCGTATCCTCCGATCCTTTCCGGTCAGATCTTTCCCGCCAGCCGGGCCAGGGCCGTCCGGTGCACCTTCATGGCGCCTTTGGGACAGAACTCCTGGCAGCAGAAGCAGCGGATGCAGGCCGAGCGGTCGATGACCGCCTTTCCCTTCTCGATCGTGATGGCCTTCGCCGGGCACGTGTTCCGGCACACGCCGCAGCCCACGCACTCGTCCTTCGCCACCTTCGGCTTCGTCCGGAGCACCTTCCCCGCGAAAGCGGAGAACGCGCGCAGGAAGGGGCTCTTCCCGTCCCCGGCGAACAGCAGGCTGCGGGACTCCGCCACCAGCCGGAAATCCTTCACCGCGAAGGCGGAGGGGTCCCCGCTGACGGACAGGTCCGCCGCGCTCTGCGGGATCAGCCCCCGCCGCTTGGCCGCCCGCAGCGTCGGGACGGCGTCCTCCTCCAGGCCGAGGATCCCCGCGCAGACCTGGTCCAGCCTGTGGGGCGACTCCGAGGCCGCCACGAAGCCCAGTTTCCGGGGCGTTCCGGCCGTGGGGCCGTTGCCCTCCATGCCGACCACGGCGTCCGCCAGGCACAGGCGCGGGCGGAACCGCTCGTCCAGATCCACCAGCATGTCCGCGAAATCCTCATGGTCTGGGAAGCGGAAATGGTATTCCGGCTTCATCGTTCCGGGGATGACGCCGAACATGTTCTTCGCCGCCCCGCTCATGCCCATCATGCCGTGGGATTTGAGCTTGCAGAAGTCTATGACCGCGTCCGCCCCGTCCAGCCAGGACGTGTATGTCAGTTCCTTCAGGACCTTGCCGTCCGGGTTCTCCGCGTGCGTCTCCCCGAAGTCCCGGTTCAGCTCCGCCCCGGCCTTCTCGGCCTCCTTCAGGCCGTCCGCCGCGTATACGCGGTTTACATAAATGCTGTTGTAGACGCCGCCGGGACTGTCCCCGATGACCACGCGGGCGCCGCGCTCCCTCAGGAGCTCCGTCAGGGCCGCCAGCATGGCCGGGTGCGTCGTGGCCGCCCGGTCCGGACGCAGGGCGGTCACCAGGTTCGCCTTGACGGCGACGGTCATCCCCTCCCGGACCCAGTCCAGGCCGCCCAGAGGTGCCAGCACCTGACGCAGCGCGCTCTTCACTTCCGCCCTGTCATAGCTGCCGCAGGATACGATCGACACGTCCGTCATTCCGTCCCGCCCCTTTCTCTCCTCCGTCATCCGGGGAACCTCGCTCTCAGCTTCTCCTGACCGTCCATCACCGGCTCCCGGCCGCCCAGCAGTGCGCCGAGCCTCTCCGCCTCCTGCAGGGAGGCCTCCGCGTGCATCACGCAGGAGGCGCCCGCGTCGCTGCCGCAGGCGATCGTCACGCCCAGTTCATGCCCCAGCCGTATGGCGGATTCCTGCATCCCGAGGATCTCACGCAGGGCCTCCTCGTCGAACAGGCCCTTCCCCATCAGGTTCACCGTCGCGCTGACCGTCGGGACCCACAGGGTGCCGGCGTCGGCCATCGCGGCCAGGGACGCCCGGTCGGCGTAGTTGCCGTGCTCGACGCTGTCGACCCCGGCGTCCACCGCCCGGCGGATCCCGTCGGCGCTGTTCATGTGCATCATCACCGGCAGGCCCTCGCCGTGGGCGATGCGCACCAGTTCGTCCAGTTCCTCCTGGTCCGGCACGAAGCCGGTGACTGCTCCGAGGCGGTCGAAATCCATGATGCCGGATCCCATCATCTTCACGAGGGTGCCGCCTTCGGCGCGCACCCGGGCGACCAGCTCCCTCAGGTCGGAGAGCGTCTCGTACGGCACCCCGATGAAGGCGCCGTAGTCCCCCTTCCGGTAGATGGGGAAAACGGGCGAGGCGTACTCGATGCCGTACTCCCCCGCCAGCCGGCGGGCCAGCGCCGAGGCGCCCCATTTGTCTCCTCCGTCGCGGACGTAGCGGATGCCCGCCCGGCGGTAGGCGTCCAGCACGCCGCGCACCCAGGCCTCGTCCGGCCCGTTTCTGTGGCGCTCGCGCGCGTTGCGGTAGTCCACCCCGTCCAGAGCCACGTGGCAGTGGCATTCGTATACGCCCCCGGTTCCCGTCATCGGGCTTCGCCTCCGTTCGTTCCGTCCGGCGGTCCGCCGCCGGAAATCTGACTCATTTTACACACGGCGGCGCGCCCCTGTCAACGGCGCTACCGCGCTCTTCCCCGCCCGAAAAAAGATATGAAAACAACAAAAATATCCGGGATTGCATCTTTTCATCGCAGAGGATTTGCTGTATTATATATATCCAGACAATGTGACACGGGAAGGATCTGCCTTATGAAACTGAAGCGGGCCGATTTCATCACCAAACTCGTCCTCGTACTGATCCTGCTGTTCGCCGTCGGGATGACCGTCACGATCCGTTCCAAAACGGAGGAGCTGCGGACCGAGATCGAGGCGCTTCACAGCAGGGCCGCCGAACTGGAGATAGAGAACGCGGAACTGGAATACTACGTGGAGCATCAGGACGACGACGACGTGATCGGGAACATCGCACGGAAATACTGGGGCTTCGTCAGGCCCGACGAAAAGGTGTATTACGATTCCAACGACTGACCGTCCGCGGGACCGGAAACAATATTCAACATCATTCTTACAGGAGAGGGACTTTCATTATCTATGGAGCTGGAACCAGGACTCATCACGACAGGTAAGGTAACGGGCATTACCAAATTCGGGGCATTCGTCACCATCGCCCCCGGCCGCTCCGGGCTGGTGCACATTTCGGAGATCGCGAACACATTCGTCAACGACGTCAGCGAACATCTGTCCGTCGGCCAGGAGGTCACGGTCAAGGTCATCCGCATCGATGAGAACGGCCGGCTGAACCTGTCCATCAAGCAGGCCCTCCCCCGCCAGGAGTCTCCCCGCCAGGAGCCCCGCGGCGACAGGCCGCCGCGCCCGCGGCAGCAGCCCGCGCGTTCCGCCCCCGCGCCGCGCCCCTCCGGGAGCGGCCAGCCCGAAGTGTACGTCCCGCAGAAATCCGGCGACGAGGCCTTCGAGGACAAGCTCAAGAAATTCATGCAGGTCTCCGACAGCAAGATGGCGGGCGTGGCGCAGTACGAACACCGCTCCAGCCGCCGCCGTGGACGCTGAACGGGACAACTGTCAGGAAAATTAATAACGGAGGTAATGTGAAATGAAGAAATGGGTATGCAGCGTCTGCGGTTACGTCCATGAGGGCGACACGCCCCCCGAGTTCTGCCCGATCTGCAAGGCTCCGGCCGGCAAGTTCATCGAGCAGGCGGCCGACATGGCCTGGGCTTCCGAGCATGTGATCGGCGTCGGCAAGTCCTTCGGCGCGGACGTTCCCGAGGACGTTCAGAAGGAGATCATCGACGGTCTGAAGTCCAACTTCGAGGGCGAGTGCTCCGAGGTCGGCATGTATCTGGCCATGGCCCGCGCGGCCCACAGGGAAGGCTATCCCGAGATCGGCCTGTACTGGGAGAAGGCCGCCTATGAGGAGGCCGAGCACGCCGCGAAGTTCGCCGAGCTGCTGGGCGAGATCGTCAGCGAGAGCACGAAGAAGAATCTGGAAGTCCGCGTGGAGGCCGAGAACGGCGCCACCCAGGGCAAGACCGATCTGGCCAAGCTCTGCAAGAAGTACAACCTGGACGCCCTGCACGACACCATCCACGAGATGGCGCGCGACGAGGCGCGTCACGGCAAGGCTTTCAAGGGGCTGCTGGAAAGATACTTCGGAAAATAAGAAAACCGCATAGATTAAGGCCTTATGAAGGAGTGGTCTAAGGACTGCTCCTTCTTTTTCTTTCTGCATTGAGTGTACAAACGAGTGTAGCATAAAGAAAAGGTAGACAGCATGGTGGTTTTCCATGTGTCTACCTTTTCTTTACACCTGCATTCTACGCGTGGTTTTGATTTCTCAGTTCTTTATCGCCGTCGCCGCGACGTCGCCGCGACGGAGGTCCTCACTCGTCGGCGTTGCCCAGCGTCCAGGTGTTGGCGCTCAGCACGTCCCAGGACTGCCGCGCGGTCTCATCGCTCAGCAGTTCTTCCATCATTTCGACCACGCCGGCGTCGTCAAAAGCACCCCGGTTGGCCTCCCAGTCCTCGAAGCAGCCCTTCAGCAGCGCGTCGAGTTCCTGGAAATTGGCGTCGAAATCTGCCCGTTCCTCGTCCGTCAGGCTGTTCCAGGCCTCCAGCATGTTGGCCCGCAGCGTATCTGTGTCCGCCGTCCAGAGCTCATTGCCCGCGGCGAACCCCAGCACGTCGCAGGCGCTCTGAGCCTGGGCCAGCTGAGAACCCGCAGTGCCCGCCTCAACTCCGCCGATCACGCGGAAATAGAAGTCCGCGAAAATATCCGCATCCGGGACGAAGGCCATGGTCTCTTCCTCCTCGGGCTGCCCCGAGCCGAAGCGCACCAGCAGATAGCTGAACCTGTCGCTCTTCTCTCCCATCATCTCTTCGACGACCGCGGCGTCGGGATCGATGGTCACGGAATAATTCTCCGTCTCCAGCGCCTTCAGTTCGGTAAAGTCGGCGACGAACGCCTCCCAGCCCGCGGGTTTCCGGAGGCTGACCATGTTCACGACGGACTGATAAGCCACGTCGTCCAACCCGCCGAATTCGGCAAACAGCATGGTGTAATCATCCACGGAGCCGTTGGCGATCATGCGGATCCTGCCTACGCTGCCCGTCTGGCTGACAAATTCCGAAGTCAGGGGCTCGCTGTCCATGATCTCCTCGTTCAGCACCATGGAATCCAGTTCCTTCATATCCCAGGGTCCGCTGATGTTCAGCCTGCAGCTGACGGTCCCGCTGGCCTCATCCTCGGTCGCGCTGAAATTGTCGTTCTCGATCTCCAGAATGCTGACTCCGTTCATGTAGCCGGTGACCAGTTCCGGTTCCATGCCGAAATACTCCCCTATCGCGTCACCCACGATCATGAGGTACATGGCGCCGGCGAAATCATCATTTCTGAGTTCAGCCGTCAGATAATCTCCGTCCTCGACAAATTCCCAGCTCCCGTCCTGGACATACTCGTTGCCGTTCGCCTTGACGGAGATCGTAAAGCGATCCGTGCCAAGCTCCTCACTGTATTCCACCTCGGGATAGTATTCCGCCATCGACTGCTTGGACTGGGTATAATCGGAATCCGGCGCGGTCAGCGCTTCAAAGATCCCCCTGAGCCTTTCCGAGGCAGCCGCCTGCTGCTCCTCCTGCTTTTCCTGGTTTTCCGGTTCCGGAGCGGTCTTCCCGCCGCAGGCCGCGAGGCCCAGCATCAGCACAAGGCACAGCGCTGCCGCCGCCAGACGCTCGATCGTTGTTTTTCTCTTCATTGGGTACCTCCTGTTTCCTCAAAGGAATTCAAATGCGCGTGATATTATACTATTCCGTACTCAAAAATGCAATTGAAAGGTCCCGCAAACGCCGTCGCCCGGCGGGCCGGCGCTTGACGAAACCGCTCCCGCATTTTAATATATCCATGCGGGAGCCGGCTGCCGGAGCCGCCTCCCGCAGCGGAAAGCTCTGGTCGCCATTGACCGAAAGGAATTGAATCACTTGAAGAAATTCGCGGTGTTCAGCGGTTTTCTCGGCTCCGGGAAGACCACGGCCATGATGGCGCTGACGAACTACTATACGGAGCATTACGCAAAGGCCGCCATGATCTCCAACGATCTCGGCGAGGGCGTGACCCTGGCCGACCACCGGCTGGCCGCCCTCAGCGGCGCGGCTTCCTCCGAGATCACGGACGAGTGCATCTGCTTCTGCCACGACGTGCTGACGGCCCGGCTGGACGCGTATTACGGCGACGGGTTCGAACTCGTCGTCTCGGATATCCCCGGCTTCGGAGTGGGCGCGCTGGAGCACGTGTACCACGGGCTGGCACGGGACTTTCCCGGCCGGTACGAGCTGGCGCCGTTCACGGTCCTCATCGAGCCGCGGAACGCCGGGCTCCTGCGGTCCGGACAGGCCGGGGAAACGGGATACATCCTGCGCGCGCAGCTCATGGAGGCGGACCTGATCGTCCTGAACAAGTGCGACCTCCTGACGCCGGAGGCGGCGGAGGAGCTCCGGAACTGGCTGGCGGAGGAATTCCCTCAGGCGGAGGTCCTCGGGATCAGCGCCCTGACGGGGGACGGGCTGGAGGCCCTGGCCGCCGCAATGCGCACCGGACGGGCGTCCCTGCGCCATCCGGACATCGATTACGACGGCGATGATCTGCAGAACGCCATGGACCGGCTCTCCGAGTACTATCTCCAGTACCGCGCGGTGGTCTGCTGCAATGATTTCGACGGCACGGACTACCTGGCGGACATCGCCCGCGGCGTGCAGAGGACCCTGAAGGCCGGCGGCCGCGAGGTCCCCCACATGAAGTTCCTTGCCTGGGAGCCGGAGGGCGACTTCGGCAAGGTGGATCTGCTGGGCGTCGGCCGGCCGCTGGTGATCACCCGCCGCTTCGCGCGGCCGTGCACGGAGATCGCCGTGATCATCAACGCCAGCGCGGACTGTCCCGCCGTCCCGCTGGACGAAGCCGTCGCGGAGGCGGTGGAAAACGTGTCGCGGGAGTATCAGCTGGAGCTCCAGATCTTCAAGAAAGACGTTTTCAGCCTCGGCGAATGACCGGGGAGAACATATCTATCCGACAGCAAGGAGGATCCCTGCCATGAGAAAACACCGGATATGCGCCGCGGCCCTGTGCCTGGCGCTGTGCCTGCTCCTGTCCGCCTGCGGCGGACGCACCGCGCCCCCGGAGATCCCCGATGAGGAGGAGGAACAGGACGTTGTTCCCGCCCTTTCTGCCGCCGCCCGCGAATGTCTCGGGGAGTGGGTCTCCTCCGGCAACACGGAGGACGTGCTGGTCCTGAACGAGGACTTCACCTGCGACGTGAACGGACGTACGCTGCACTGGACCGCTGACACCGCGGACCGGGGCTTTTTCCGTCTGGAGGAGCAGGACGGCTCCTTCGTCTACTATTTCCGCGTCGGCCGTGACCCCGACGGCGTCTATGCCCTGAACCTCGCCGGCCTGATCCCCGCCGAGGAGGGCAGCCGCTTCTCCCGCCGGTCCACCGGGAAGGACTTCATGCGCCGTGACGTCGTCGAAGCGCTGGACCTCAACGGCGGGTTCGAGGTGCTGGATGCCGCCGTCCTGGGCAAGTGGGTCCTGGTCAGTACGGAGCCCGAGGCGAAGGAATGGCCGGCCTCCCTCACCGTCTCCGAGGGCGGTTCGGTCACCGTGGACGGGACGTCCTATACCTACGTCTACCAGGACTACATGAGAGACACGTACGAGGGCGGCATCCCCGACACCTGGGACGTCGTGCTGTACGACGAGGCCGGTGAGCACGCGGGCGGCCTGTACTTCCAGAAGCGGAGCAGCGAGACCGGCAGCGTGTTCCTCAGCGTCCAGGTGAGCCTGGGCCAGGACCGCTATTTCACCTACTATCAGGGAGAGGCAGTCGCCGTCACGCCGGACAACTTCGCCTCCTTCTTCGATATCTCGGAAAAGATCACCGCCCAGACCAACTCCTTCGGCGAGGTCTCGGATCTGTACTGCACCCGGACGGTCACCCTGAAGGAGGAATACGCGGACCGGTTCATCTCCGCCTCCCTCCCCATCGAGTACACCGTCGGGAACTACATCGCCAAATATGTCACGTACGACACGGCGACCGGCGAGTACACCGTCAAGGACACGGATGACGAGCCCAGCGGCATCTGGGTCAGCAGCGAGAGCGACTCGTACACCTCGGAGCTGCGCAACCTGATCCAGGGATCCAACCTCTCCGGCAGCTACGTGCGCTTCGATGACAAGGACGACGAAGAGAGCACGGTCCTCTCCGGGTACGTCTCCGCCCCCACGGAGTTCAGCGTGGACCGCGTGGAGGGAACGCTCTTCCTAGGAAAGCCGCTGCCCGCGGAATGACCTCTCCGTCCCCCTTGCATTTCCCCTCCGCGTCACGTATACTGGCAGCGGAAGACATGCCGGCCCCGCGCCGGCCCGAATGCATGGAAGAAAGGAGAATCGTCATGTACGAATGCCCCTGCGGATACGTGTATGATCCCGCCGTCGGCGACCCCGACGGCGGCATCGCCCCCGGCACCGCCTTCGAGGACATCCCGGACACCTGGGTATGCCCCGTCTGCGGCCTGTCCAAGGCGGATTTCACTCCCGCGTGACAAATAACCCTCCCGAAGGAGGCACTTCGTAAGGAAGTGCCTCCTTCTGCTTGTTTAAGAATCGATCCGTGTTCGTGCTGAGCACGACATTAATAATAATTACTAGATGCAAAATCTATATCTTGTGCTTTAAAATATGGCATAAACAGCGCATTTCGCGATGCACTTGACAAAGTAATAATCTATCGTTATAATATCCGAAGAATCTAGAAGGAGGAAGACTATGTGCACGGAAAGGAACTCTTTCAGCATAAGACTGGAAGAATTGCTCAAAGCCCGCCGCATGACGCAAAAGGAGTTGGCAGAAAAGGCCAAGGTCACGGAAGCGGCCATATCCCACTATATCAAAGGGGATCGTACCCCTCGTTCCGCTGTCCTCGCCCGGATGGCAATGGCTCTCTGTACAACATCGGAATACTTAATGGAGGGTGTGCCCCAGGGTTACGTTGACGAAATCGGCTATGCCAAAAGACTGATTGCCCGCAACGTGGATCAAATGACCACCGCCGATAAGAGAGAGATTTTGAGTATCCTGATCGGTGACCGGGAGGGTTAATAGTACATGAGATTATCCGACGAACAATACGAGTTCATCAAAGGGGAGGTCGTCGCCCTCTTTGAACGATATGACGTCCGATGTATTCCCATCAGCGGCTTCGAGCTGGCATATAAGATGGGGATTACCCTGATCCCCTACTCGGCCCTAACAAAGAAGCAGCAATCAGCTGCCATGAAGATTAGCACCGATGGATTCTATATGGAGGATTCGTCTGGAGGCGATTATATCTATTTCAATGATGACGATGGCATTCCCTATGAGCGCACGAACATGACCATCCTTCACGAGATTGGTCATTGCGTGCTGGATCATACAGGTGGGTCCGAGGAAGAAGAAAATGAGGCGGGTTTCTTTGCCAAGTACGCAGCTGCCCCGCCTCCCCTCATCCATCGAATCCAACCAGAAATGCCGGAGGAAATAGCCGATGTGTTCAACATCAGCTACGAAGCTGCCAGCTATGCCATGAATTATTACCGGAAGTGGCTGGCATTTGGCGGCAAGGACTATACGGAATATGAAATCCGACTGCTTCGATTGTTCGAAGTGGCGTGATCTATTGAAGGGAGGGATACGTATGAGTGTGCTGAAACAAGAAAAAGCGCCGCAGTGACTGTTACCAGCAATCACAACAGCGCCTATTCTCCGAATATCTCTATTCGTAATAAAGTGTAATATTAGTATAGTGATATTCGGAGTGTAAGTCAATATTTTTGTAAACTGGGTATTGACAAAAATCTTGCAACATGCTCCGGGTATCTCTATCCATGATTTAACAACTCGATATGAGATACCTTGGAGCGCAGGACTCAGGGTAAAATCTTACAACTATCGCGCAAATTGCCCTGTTTTACGCGCAGATGGGAGAACTGTACCATGTGCTACTCCAATCACTATACGAGGTATCTTTATGAGACGCAGAAAAACCATATTTGATGACGGCTTCCAAGAGCGGCTGACGGAGGGCGCGACCATAGTCGGTGCGCCGGGTATCCCGATGCTGATGGATCTTGACAACGTGCAAGTCCCACGCGACATGATCCCGTTTTCCAAAGCACGGAAATGTCCCAATAAACGGCAGTACGTCCACTTCTACATGCATGACCGCGAGTTCTCGCGGGTGCTGACTGCTACAGATCAGTATATTGATTTGTTGAAGCTGTACGATGGAGTCATTACGCCGGACTGCACCTTGATGATCGGCCAGTCTCCGTGCTTGCAGCAGGCCAATACTTACATGAACAGGGCTGTCGGTTTCTATCTCCAAAAGAACGGCATTCCAGTCATCCCAAATGTGCGGTGGAGCGACGAAAGCAGCTTTGAATACTGTTTTCTTGGCGTCCCGCATGGGGCCATGGTTTCCGTCAGCACTCACGGCTGTATTACCTCCAGAGAGGAACGCCGGATGTTCACGACGGGCCTTGGTGCCATGCTGGATATTATTCAGCCAAAGATCGTGCTTGTCCACGGATTCATGCCGGATGAAATTTTCGGGAAGTATACTAGTCAAGTTGAGTTCCATCGCTATTCCAGCCAATTTGAGCGCACCCACCTAAAGGAGGGTGTGTGATATGGGTACGACATACAAGGGAAACGCTGCCTATTATCGGAGCGTTGGGCAGAATATTATACCGACAGCATCAAAATATCCCTATCGCAATGGGCGCTTCGGCGAAAATAGCCCCAGCACCGGTAATGAGACCAGGAACATTGCATCAGCCGATTCGTTGGGTACAGCAAAGGATTTCTATGACAGGATTGCTTACGGCGGCGTAGAAAAAATCTACGCAAACGGGGATCGGAGAATCACCCAAATGGCCGATGGTACAATCATCACATGGCGCAGGGTATCAACATCTGATAGCAGCCCGGTCGTAGAAATCAATATCACAAGCAGTTCTCATACCGGCGGCATAAAAAAGCAAAAGATTCATTTCGTGGAGGAGTAATTATGGTTGATATTAGATTTGACAACGCAACAATGGAAATGCTCAAAAACATGATAGGCAAATCCTTTGAGCATTATTCCTGTGACCCGTTCGTCTTCACACCCAATGTATTTGGGATCGTAGGATTTCGTATCGGTGACGATACCTACAAAATGACAAGCGGTTTGGAAGCTGTCCAACGGTTTTTCCATGATGACGATGTTGCTGTTATGAGAATTGCTCCTTGCCAGCCCGGTGAAATCATCAGCATGATGGAAAATGGGCAGATGATCGATACTCCCGTGCAGGATACAATCGTCAGCATTGATGTGGTAAATGACTGCGAATCGGTAGCGCACAATGGAGAGCAGAAGGAAATGCTCTCAACAAAGGGCGTCATATTCCACCTTGCCAGTGGCAACGAAGTATCTTTTGAAATAGGCACATGGTTTTCGGAGATGATTACCATACGCCGTGGGTATGATCTAGTAAAGCACTTTACTCCGCTTACCGATTTTTATGAGGAATGGGAGGATAGCGAGGGCTACACCCCTACTTGTTCCCGTGAGGTCATTTCGATCAAGTAACTAATTGGGTTGCGGTTTGCACCGCAGCTGATCTGAACGCTTGTTGACTGAAAGATGCAAGGAGACGGGTTTTTCCCTGTACGCAGTCATAACGAGCATCGGTTTTTGCCCCACACAATCCAACATATATAAACCGGCGTGACCGCAATTGGTCACGCCGGTTTCATCTCCTTTTGAGCCGGTAATTGATGCCTCAAAGGAACTTCCTTACTGAGTGTTGCTTAAGGGACTTTTTAATTGTCTATGCCGTTTCCTATTACCGGAGGCAAAGCCACACAATCAGAACGACGTAGGCCAGGAGGGCCAGGACGTTCACCGCCCAGAAATACCAGTGCCTCGTCTTGTGCCGGAACGCCCTCATGCCCAGCAGGGCGCCCGCGGCGCCGCCGATGGCGCCAAGGGTCAGGAGCGCCGCCTCGGAGATGCGGAACCTCCCCTTCCTGGCCTTCCGCTTGTCCGCCCCGTAGCAGATGAAGGCGACGGCGGACCAGAACAGGATCCAGCATACCAGCAGCACTGGCCAGAGGCCGACGGATGCGATCAGGTCCTTCATCATTCGCTCCCCCACCGGTCGCTGAAGTAGGTCTCCAGCTGCTCGCCCCGGCTCTGCTCCCCCGTGGCGGCGGTCAGCAGGAACTGCCGCACCGGCTCGAAGCGGGCGGTCTTCTCCTCCACGGTCCGGGCGCAGGCGGCGAAGCTCTTCAGCGCTCTTTCCGGAAGATTCTCGAAGAACATCCAGTTCTTGTGCCGGACCCATTCCGCGCCGGGACAGTTCCTGTCGTAGCCGCGGGGCATGGTCTTCACCTTTTCCCCCTGCAGCTGCACGCCCGCCGCGTCCAGCAGCTCCTCCAGCTGCGCGGCGTGGGCCGTGATGTAGTCGCGGATCCGGTTCGTCTTTTCGGTGTCCGGCATCCACACGCCGGTCCCGTAGAAGCACTCCTTCTCATCTATATGGATGAAGTAGCCGATGGGGAGCATGGACCTGCGGTCGGCGGAGATGTAGGCGCGGAACGAGGGATTGTACGGCGGCAGGTCCCGGGGGATGCGGGCGTCCCGGGGGATGCGGTAGGTCCAGTCCTTCACGCGGGCGTACATCACGTCCGCCTCCAGCGCCGGCGCCGCCCGGCACACGGCGAACCGCAGATGCTCCAGCAGTTCGGCGAAATCCGCCCTCGCCCTGTCGTACTCGTCGTGATGCTCGTGGAACCACGCCCGGTTGTTGTTGGCCGCCAGAGCGGCGCAGTAGGCCCTCAGCCTGTCAAGTTCCCCGGTCATGACTCCTCCTTCTCCATCCGCTTCAGGCGGTCGAGAAGACGTCCGGCGCGCGCGGCCAGAGCCTCCGGCGCGGGCTCGCCGCCCGTCACCAGATACTCCACGCGGCCGCTGCCGCCGCCGCGGATCCCCCGCTGCTCCAGCAGCTTCCGCAGGCGCCGCGCCGTGCCCATGCTGCCGTCGATGATCCGTACCGGCTCCGGGAAGAAATCCCCCAGGACCGCCCGGAAATGGTTGAAATGCGTGCAGCCCAGCACCAGGGCGGAATACGCCGCGGGGTCCTTGTCCCGCAGGCGGCCGCGGATGTAGTCCCGCACCGCCGGGGAATCGTACTCCTCCCGTTCGCAGAAGCGCACGAGCTCGGGCATGGCCAGAAGATCCACCGTGTCCTCCGCGTCCAGGGAGGCGATCAGCCCCTTCAGGCGGCTCTCACGGATCGTGACGGGCGTCGCCATCACCAGGATCCTCCGGTGCCCGGTCTGTTCCACCGCCGGCTTCACCGCCGGCTCGATGCCGACGATGGGCAGGGAAAACCGTTGCCGCAGTTCCTCCACCGCCACGCTCGTGGCGGTGTTGCAGGCGATCACCACGGCCTTGCAGCCCCGGTCCCGCAGGCATTCCACCGCCTCGCGGGCATACTGCGCGATCTGTTCCGGCGTCTTCTCCCCGTAGGGTATGTTCGCCTCGTCGGCGTAATAGACGTAATCCTCGTCCGGTATGATCCTCAGCGCCTTTTCAAGTACGGTGAGGCCCCCGAGGCCGGAGTCAAAAAAACCTATGGGCATGTCGTTCATCCTTCCTCATCGCGGGGGCCGTTTTCCCCGCTGCGCACGGGCCTGGCCGTCCAGTCCGAGCCGCAGGATCTCTGTCCCGCCGCCGGATATCCCAGCACGTACAGATCCGTATAGCCCGCTTCGCGCTCGAACGCGGCGCGGGCGCCGGCGGGGAGCTTCTTCGCTTCGTCCGACCGCACCAGCACGGGCAGCGACGTGGCGGTCCTCATCTCCGCCAGGAGGGTCCTTCCTCTCTCCCCCGCGGCCAGCACCCGGAGGTAGAGCGGTTCCCGTCCCTCTCCGGACCGGATCCCGAGCCAGGCGCAGGCCACCATCCGCCGCAGGCGGGACATGGCGTACCGGCGGGTCTTGGCCAGTTCCAGCACCTGCTCCAGCGTGTCCGCCCGGCGGACCGCCTTCCAGAGCCGGTCCCCAAGTCCCTCCGTGGCGTCCGGGAGCCCGGAGAACTCGTATCTGGACATGCTCCGCAGGCGGTACAGCGCCGCCTGCTCCAGCGACGCCCACGACACGGGGGCCCGGCCGGCGTCCAGTTCCTCCCTGATCACGGCGCCGGCAAGTTCCGGCACCAGTTCCTTCCAGTTTCCTCCCGACAGCAGGGCGGCGCGCACGGCGCTTCCGCTCCAGCCGTTCCCTCCGTGTCCGCCTCCCGACCGGAGGACCGGTACGGGCTCCAGGGGAACGTTCTGACGGCGGACGGCCTTCAGGTATTCCACCCCGAGGATGTTGTTGGGCGAAGAGAGGACGTCCGCGCTGTCTCCCGCGATGCGGCGCACCGCCTCCTGGCGGGCTTCCGCGTAGGACACGCCGGTCTTCATCAGCGTCCGGATGCCCCCGTCCGCCTCCCCGGAGCACAGGATCTCCGCGAGTCTCGTCAGCGAGGCCAGATCCTCCGTCTCCGTCCCGAAGCACAGATGGGTGCACACGCCCGCGGCGGCCAGCACCGCGACCGCCCCGGAGGCGAAGCCCTCCGCGGAGGACAGGCTCACGGCGGCGGGCAGCTCCAGCACCAGGTCGGCGCCCTCCGCGGCCGCGGCCGCGGCGCGGGCGAACTTGTTCATCACGGCCGGTCCGCCCCGCTGGACGAAATTCCCGCTCATGGCGCAGACCACGGCGGTGTCCGGACCCAGCAGCTGTCTCACCCGGCCGATCTGATACCGGTGGCCGAGATGGAACGGATCATATTCGCAGATTATGCCGGCAGCGCGCAAAAAGCATCCCTCCGCGTAAAATAACAGTTGTAAAACCCTGTGATCCGTATTAAAATAATGCGGAATGTTTTTTATTGCAAACATTGTAAATCATTCAAAATATTATATCAAGAGGGTATGAAAGCATGAAAATTCTCGTCATCAACGCAGGGAGCTCCTCCCTGAAGTACCAGGTCTTCGACATGGAGAATGAGACCATCATCGCCAAGGGCCTGTGCGAACGCATCGGCATCGACGGCCACCTGAAGCACACCCCCGTGGGCAACGGCAAGCCGGTCTTCGATTCCGACATGGACTTCCCCACCCACGGCGAAGCCATCGCCGCCGTCCTGGACAAGCTCGTCAGCGAGGAGTACGGCGTCGTCGCCTCCATGGATGAGATCGGAGCCGTCGGCCACCGCGTGCTGCACGGCGGCAGCAAGTTCACCGCCAGCCAGCTGGTCACCGAGGCCGTCAAGGACGCCATCCGCGAGTGCTTCCCCCTCGGCCCCCTGCACAACCCCGCCAACCTGATGGGCATCGAGGCCTGCGAGAAGGCCATGCCCGGCGTGCCCCAGATCGCCGTGTTCGACACCGCCTTCCATCAGACGATGCCGGCCAGCAGCTACATGTACGCCGTCCCCTACAAGTACTATGAGGAGAACCACGTGCGCCGCTACGGCTTCCACGGCACCTCCCACCGCTACGTCTCCGCCGAGGCTATCCGCGTGATGGGCCTGCCGGTCGAGGGCAGCAAGATCGTCACCTGCCACCTGGGCAACGGCTCCTCCATGGCCGCCGTGAAGGACGGCAAGTGCTTCGACACCTCCATGGGCCTGACCCCTCTTGAGGGCGTTCCCATGGGCACCCGCTGCGGCAGCGTCGACCCCGCCGTCGTGGAGTTCATCAGCAACCTCGAGGGCATCACCGTCTCCGAGACCCTGACCATGCTGAACAAGAAGTCCGGCGTCCTGGCCGTCTCCGGCGTCTCCTCCGACTTCCGCGACCTGGACAAGGCCGCCGCCGAGGGCAACGAGCGCGCCCAGCTGGCTCTGGACATGTTCAACTACGCCGTGAGAAAGTACATCGGCGCCTACGCCGCCGCGATGGGCGGCCTGGACGGCATCGTGTTCACCGCCGGCATCGGCGAGAACTCCCCCGAGGTCCGCGCCAACATTCTCAAGGGTCTGGAGTTCCTGGGCGTGAAGCTGGACGCCGAGGCCAACAAGTGCCGCGGCAAGCTGCAGAAGATCTCCGCCGGGGACAGCAAAGTCCAGGTGTACGTGATCCCCACGAACGAGGAGCTCGTCATCGCCCGCGACGCGCTGGCCATCGTGTCCGGCAACTGATCCCATATCCTCTTCTCCGCCCGCCTTCCCGGCGGGCGGATTTTTATGCGAAAAAGAACCCCCTTTCCAGATTTTTTGAATTGACAGCACTGGGGAATCGTTCTAAAATTAACGGGTAAGATATCCGGTAGGCAAGGCTACCGCAGGGATACGGGCTGCTGCCGCAAAATGGTGGAGACACCATGCGATGGTCCAACAGATCTTGTCGAACGCAAGGCATGATCCAACGCAGCTTCAAGCCCTGCGAAGCTGAAGCTCGGACGGTGGATCTGCCTGTTCGATGCCGCCGCGCCTGCCGCCGCGGTATTTTTTATTCTCTGAAATGCGAGGTGAAAACGATGGACGCTGACAACGGTAACGGCGCGATACCCGGCCGAAGTACCCTGCCCGTGAACGGAGGGTCGGAGCCGGCGTCCGTCGTGACTGCCGGCTGATTCGGCCATGTTCGTGTCTTGCTCTTGTCTGAGCCCGGTCTTCCGGGCATCCCATTCAGAAGGAGGAACACCATGGCAGAAATTACCGCGACCGTGACCTCGACCCTGGAGTCGCTGCTGGAAAAAAAGAAGTACGGCACCCTCAAGGACATCCTGGTCACTCTCAACGGGGCGGACATCGCCGCCCTGTTCTCCGAACTCCCGCACAACCGCATCTCCCTGCTCTTCCGCCTGCTCCCGAAGGAGCTGGCCGCGGAGACCTTCGTCGAGATGGAGCCCGACGTGCAGGAGGACCTGATCCGCAGCTTCTCCGACAGCGAGCTGAAGGAGATCGTGGACGAACTGTACATGGACGACGCCGTCGACCTCGTCGAGGAGATGCCGTCCAACGTCGTCAAGCGCATCCTGGCCCAGGCCGAACCCGAGACCCGCCGGCTGATCAACGAGATGCTGAAGTATCCGGAGGATTCCGCCGGCAGCATCATGACCACGGAGTACGTGGAGCTGCGGCCGGACATGACCACCGAGGACGCCATCAAGCACATCCGCCGCACCGGCATCGACAAGGAGACGGTCAACGTCTGCTACATCACGGACGACCGCCGCCACCTGATCGGCGCCGTCTCGATCCGTTCCCTGATCCTCGCTCCGGAGGACGACACGATGGAGGAGATCATGGAACCCAACGTGATCTCCGTGACGACCCAGGAGGACCAGGAGAGCGTGGCCGAGTGCTTCGCCAAATACGACTTCACCGCCCTGCCCGTCGTGGACGGAGAGGGCCGTCTCGTCGGCATCGTCACCGTCGACGACGCCATCGACGTTCTGACCGACGAGGCCACGGAGGACATGGAGAAGATGGCCGCCATCACGCCGTCGGACAAGCCCTATCTGAAGCTGTCCGTGTGGAGCATCTTCAAGAGCCGCATCCCGTGGCTGCTGCTCCTGATGGTGTCCGCCACCTTCACCGGATCCATCCTGACCCATTTCGAGGGGGCGCTGGCCTCCTGCATCGTGCTGGTCTCCTTCGTGCCCATGCTGATGGACACGGGCGGCAACAGCGGCGGCCAGGCATCCGTGACCATCATCCGCGGCCTGTCCCTGCACGAGATCGAGTTCTCGGACATCCTCCGGGTCATCTGGAAGGAGGTCCGCGTCGCGGTCCTCTGCGGCATCGCCCTGGCCGTCGTGAACTTCGCCAAGCTGATGCTGATCAACCACGTCGGCTTCACCGTGTCCCTCGTCGTCTGCCTGACCCTGATCGCCACCGTCTTCACCGCCAAGGTCGTGGGCTGCACTCTGCCCATCCTGGCCAAGAAGATCGGCTTCGACCCGGCCGTCATGGCCAGCCCGTTCATCACGACCATCGTGGACGCTCTGAGTCTGCTGATCTACTTCTCCTTCGCCCGCATGCTGCTGGGCCTGTGACCCCGAAAGAAAGGACCGTTGACGGATGCGCAACATCGTACTTATAGGGATGCCCGGCGCGGGCAAGAGCACCGTGGGCGTCCTGCTGGCCAAGACCATCGGCTACGGCTTCGTGGACTGCGACCTGGTCATTCAGGGGCAGACCGGCGAGCTGCTGTACAGGACCATCGAACGCAACGGCATCGACGCCTTCCTCCGGACGGAGGAGCGGGTCATCTCCGGTCTGGTGGTGAGCCGCTGCGTCATCGCCACCGGCGGCAGCGCCATCTTCGGGGACCGCGCGATGGAGCATCTGCGGGAAAGCGGCGTCGTGGTCTATCTGAAACTGGAACCCGACGAGATCGAGAGGCGCATCAGGAACATCACCACCCGGGGCATCGCCATGAACCCCGGGGAGACGATCCGCGATGTGTACGCCGTGCGCGCCCCTCTTTACGAGAAGTGGGCGGACGTGACGGTCTCCTGTTCCGGGCTCACGCCCGAAGGGGTCATTGAGGAGATCCTGAAGCAGGTGCCGCCGGACGAACTGTAGGACAATACGGAGACAGGCCCATCCGCAGAGTGCGGATGGGCCTGTTATTCATCATTCGGCGGCCGGTCCGGCCGTCGTTTTTTCTGTCATGCTTCCTGTCCGGCGGGCACCGCCCGGACCTTCTTCAGCCGGGCGAACTTCGGCAGGCCTCCGACCAGCTTCCGGTCGTTGTCCCCGTCCACCAGAGGAAGCGCGTAGCGGATGAAGTCCTCCGTCACGCCGTTGCCCTCGGGAGTGATCCACTCTTCGGGCACCTTCTTCTCCGCGTTGGCGACGGTCTCCAGGGGGAGCAGCACATAGCGGCACACGTACTTCCCGTCCTTCTCGTCCCTGACGAATCCCACCATCTTGTCCGTCATGCCGGCCACGGCGCTCTCCACCGCGAAACGGCCCGCGGCGAACGCCTCCCGGATGTCCGTGCCGCTGGCCAGGTGCGCCCCGGCCCTCTGCAGCAGGCTCAGCTCGATGGCGCGCACCTTGCAGCCCAGGGCCTTCTTGACCATGTCCGCCAGGATGGCGGCCAGGCCGCCCAGCTGCGCGTGGCCGAAGCCGTCGGTGGAGGACTCCTTCGCCTCGGACACGAACGTGCCGTCGGCGTAGCGCACGCCCTCGGATACCGCGACGAGGCAGCTGTTCTTTCTTTTGTAGACTTCCGCGACGTCCTTCAGGAACTTCTCCCTGTCAAAGGGACGCTCCGGGAGATAGATGAGGTCCGGGGCTTCTCCGCACTCCCCCGCCAGGGCGGCGGCCGCGGTCAGCCAGCCGGCGTGGCGCCCCATGATCTCCATGATGCACACGGATCCCGTGGGATACACGCGGTTGTCCCGGTTTACCTCCGCCACGGATGTGGCGATGTAGCGCGCGGCGCTTCCGTAGCCCGGGCAGTGGTCGGTGCCGAACAGGTCGTTGTCGATGGTCTTCGGCACGCCCATGACCCGGCACTCGTAGCCGACACTGCTCATGTACCTGCTGATCTTGCTGCAGGTATCCATGCTGTCGTTGCCGCCGTTGTAGAAGAAATAGCGGATATCATACTTTCGGAAGATCTCCAGGATGCGTCGGTAGTCGGTGTCGTCCTTATCGGGATCGGCCAGCTTGTACCGGCAGGATCCCAGTTCCGAGGACGGCGTGTGGAGCAGCAGCTCCAGCTCCGCCGGGTCCTCCTGACCCATATCGTACAGGATGTCGTTGAGCACGCCGGTGATGCCGTGGTCCGCCCCGTACACGGCGGTGATGACCGGCTCGTCCAGCGCGGCCCGGATGACGCCGTAGGCGCTGGCGTTGATCACGGCGGTGGGGCCGCCGGACTGTCCGAGCACGCAGGCTCCCCTCAGGGGCTGTTTTGTATCCATACAACCTCTCCTTTGCTCACAGATCTTACACCGCCATCTTACCACAGGCGGAAGGGCGGCGCAATCCGGCCGCTCCGTTTTTTCGCCGCCCGATCCCGCGATTCCCTCTTTGAAATCCGTTCTCCTTATGATAGAATAGGCCTATCTGAGGAAAGGAAGTGCATGCACATGCCAATCGTGACTTCTACCGGGATGTTCGAGCGCGCCTACCGCGAGGGATACGCCATCGGCGCTTTCAACGTAAACAACATGGAGATCATCCAGGGCATCACCGAGGCGGCGGCCGAGTGCCGTTCCCCGCTGATCCTCCAGGTGTCCGCGGGCGCCAGGAAATATGCCAAGCACGTGTACCTGATGAAGCTGATTGAGGCGGCGGAGGCCGACACCGGCCTGCCCATCTGCGTCCATCTGGACCACGGCGAGAGCTTCGAGATCTGCAAGGGCTGCATCGACGGCGGCTTCACCAGCGTGATGATCGACGGCAGCAAGCACAGTTTTGAGGACAACATCGCCCTCACCCGGCAGGTCGTGGAGTACGCCCACGATCACGGCGTGGTCGTGGAGGGCGAACTGGGCCGCCTGGCCGGCGTGGAGGACGACGTGAACGTCCGTCCCGAGGACAGCAGCTACACCCGTCCCGAGGAGGTCGAGGAGTTCGTCGCCCGCACCGGGGTGGATTCCCTGGCCATCGCCATCGGCACCAGCCACGGCGCCTACAAGTTCAAGCCCGGCACCAAGCCCCAGCTCCGCTTCGACATCCTCGAGAAGGTGGCCGAGCGCCTGCCCGTCTTCCCCATCGTCCTGCACGGCGCCAGCTCCGTGATCCCCGAGTACGTGGCGCAGATCAACGCCAACGGCGGGAACATGCCCGACGCCATCGGCGTGCCGGAGGACATGCTCCGGAAGGCCGCCTCCATGGCGGTGTGCAAGATCAACATCGATTCCGACCTGCGCCTGGCCATGACGGCCGGCGTGCGGGCCCATCTCGCGGCCAACCCCGCGGACTTCGACCCCCGCAAGTACCTGACCCCCGGACGGGACAACATCCGGGACCTGGTGCGGCACAAGATCACCGCCGTGCTGGGCAGCAACGACAAGATCTGACCGGGACCTTCCGGTGACCGCGCAGCGCCGGGCCTGCCCGCCCGGCGCTGAATTCTGCAGACGAAAGGAGGCGGTGCCGCATGATCGACATCTCCGTACAGCGCGTCGTCAAGGCGTTCGAAGAGGGCGAGAACATCCTCAACGGCGTGACCTTCGACATCAACAGCGGCGAGCGGGTCGGCCTGCTCGGCAAAAACGGGGCCGGCAAGACCACCCTGTTCCGCATCATCTGCGGCGAACTGTCCTCCGACGAGGGCGACGTGATCCTCGCGCCGGGCAAGCCCGTCGGACTCATCACCCAGATCCCCGTCTTCCCGCCGGACTACACGGCGGAGGACGTGCTGAGGGACGCGTACCGGCAGGCCTTCGCCGTCCGGAGAAAGCTCGACGAGCTGGAGGCCCGCATGGCGGAGGACGCCGGCGGTGCCATCCCGCCGGAATACGACCGCCTGCTCGAGGAGTACCGCCGTCTGGGCGGCTACGACATGGACCATGAGGTCAACCGGGTCGCCAACGGCCTGGGGATCCCCCCGTCCCAGCGCGCCCAGCTGTTCAGCACCCTGTCCGGCGGGGAGCAGACCCGCGTCAACCTGGCGCGGCTGATCCTGGAGAAGACGGACATCCTGCTGCTGGACGAGCCCACCAACCATCTGGACGTGAACGCCGTGGAGTGGCTGGAGGACTATCTCGGGCGCTTCAAAGGGACGGTGCTCACCATCTCCCACGACCGCCGATTCCTGGACAACACCGTGACCCGCATCATCGAGCTGGTCAACGGGAAGGCGGAGTTCTACAGCGGGAGCTACACCTTCTTCGCCGAGGAGAAGCAGCGCCGGTACGAGCTCCAGCTCAAGCGCTACGAGGCGGAACAGGCGGAGGCGAAGCGGCTCCAGGCCGCCGCGGACCGGCTGCACCAGTGGGGCACCGGGAACCAGCGCCTGGTGAAGAAGGCCTTCGCCATCGAGAGCCGCATCGAACGCCTGGTGACCACCGAACGTCCGGATAAGGAGAAGGTCATGAGAGCCGGCTTCGGCGAGGCCGCCTTCGACGCCGACGAGGTCATGCTGATCCGGGGCGTTTCCAAGAGTTTCGACGGGCGGATGCTGTTCGAGCTGCCCGAGCTGCAGATCAAGGGCGGCGAGCGCATCGCCCTGATCGGCGACAACGGCACGGGAAAGACCACGCTGCTGAAGATCCTGCTGAACCGGGAGCGGCCGGACACCGGCTACGTGCGCACCGGCCCCCAGGTGAAGACGGCGTACCTGCCCCAGGCCGTGACCTTCGAGCATCCGGAGCGCACGCTGCTGGACACGATGCTGTACGACGCGAAGTGCACCCCGCAGACGGCGAGGAACCGCCTGGGCAGCTTCAAGTTCTCCGGGGAGGACGTCTTCAAGCGCGTGCAGGACCTGTCCGGCGGCGAGAAGAGCCGCCTGAAGCTGTGCATCCTCATGGGCGAGACGCTGAACCTCCTGATCCTGGACGAACCCACCAACCATCTGGACATCGCGTCCCGCGAGTGGATCGAGCAGGCGCTGGAGGCCTATGAGGGCACCCTGATCTTCGTCAGCCACGACCGGTACTTCACCAACCGGTTCGCCACGCGCATCTGGGAACTGGCCGGCGGCACCATCCGGGATTTCCGCGGGACCTACGACGAGTACCGCGCGAAATACGCCCGGCCCCTCCCCCGCCCCGCGGAGAAGAAGCCCGCGGAGGCGAAGGCTCCGAAACCTGTGAGGGAGAAGCCGGCGCGGCCGCGGAACGCCGAGCGCACCCTGGCGCGGCTGGAAAAGCAGATCGCCGATCAGGAAGCGCTTCTGGCGAAGCTCGGGCAGGAGATCCAGGAGAACGCCACGGACTATGTCCGGCTCTCCGAACTGCAGGAGGCCTCCGAGCGGGAAAACGCCCGTCTCGAGGAACTGATGGACCAGTGGATGGAGCTGGCGGAACAGACAGACTGAAGCACGTGAAAAACGGCCGGCGGAACAGAACGTTCCGCCGGCCGAATCTATTTCCGTCCTCAGGTCTCCTCCAGGATCTTCCCGTCCACGGAGACCGTGACCACCTGCCAGGGGATGAGCTTCCCCGAGGCCTGCAGGGCCTTCTTCACGGCAAACTCGAGGCCGCCGCAGCAGGGCACCTCCATCCGCAGGACCGTCACGCTCCGGATCTCGTTCGAAGCCAGGATGCGCCCCAGTTTTTCGCTGTAATCCACGCCGTCCAGCTTGGGGCATCCAATCAGGGTGATCCTCCCCTTCATGAAATCCTCGTGGACGGAAGCGTACGCGTAGGCCGTGCAGTCCGCGGCGACCAGCAGCTTCGCCCCGTCGAAGTACGGCGCGTTCTCCGGCACCAGCTTGATCTGGCACGGCCACTGGCCGAGCCGGGATACGGCCGGCACCCCCGCCGCGGGGCCGGGAACGGGCGCCGGGGTGTCCGGCGTCTTCAGCACGCGCATCCGGCTCCCGGGGCAGCCACCCTCCGGGGAAACGCGTCTGTTTTCCCCCTTTGCCGCCTTCGACTCCTCCATGGCTTTCGCGTCGTACGCGGGGACTTCGCGCTCCTCGAAGGTGATGGCCCCCGCCGGGCAGGCGGGCAGGCAGTCGCCCAGGCCGTCGCAGTAGTCCTCCCTGGTCAGTTTCGCCTTGCCGTCCACCATCTCGATGGCTCCCTCGTGGCAGGCCTCCGCGCACAGGCCGCAGCCCGTGCATTTCTCCTCGTCGATATGGATGATCTTCCGCACCATGTCATGTTCCTCCGTTTCCGGTCCGGTTCTTCTTGTCTTTACGGTCACAGCATACTATAATGAGCCCGGAAGATATGTTGTCATTACCACGAAAGGAAAACATTATGGATCCTCAGTTCCTCGCAAACACGCTCCTGTTCCGCGGCATCGACCCGGAGGACATCCGCGCGATGGCCTCCTGCCTCGGCTTCCGCGAGGCGGACTATCCCCGCGGCTCCGCCGTTTATCTGACCGGAGACACGGACGTGGACATCGGCATCGTCCTGTCCGGCGCCGTGCAGATCGAGAGCAACGATCTCTGGGGCACGAAGAGCATCCTCGGCATCGTGGGGCCCGGCGGCGTGTTCGCGGAATCGTACGCCTGCTGCCCGAACGAGCCCATGATGGTGGACGCCGTGGCCGTGAAGAACAGCCGCGTGCTGTTCGTGGACGTGCGGAAGGTGTTCCATACCTGCCCCGCGCCCTGCGGCAGGCACACGGACGTGATCCGCAACCTGGTCACCGTCTCCTCCCGAAAGAACATCCGCCTGTCCCAGCGGATCCTGGACACGTCCTCCAAGACGATCCGGGGCCGCCTGATCAGCTACCTGTCCCGGGAGGCGCACCTCCAGGGGAGCCGGGAGCTGTCGATCCCGTTCGACCGCCAGCAGCTGGCGGACTATCTCGGCGTGGACCGCAGCGCCCTGTCCAAGGAGCTGGGAAAGATGAAGCGGGACGGCCTGCTGGACTGCCGCAAGAACCGCTTCACGATCCGCTCGGCGGATCTTCAGCTGGAGCTTCCCCCAGATAGGTGAAGCGCGGCACGGCGGCCCCGTCCCGCGTGACGGTCTCCGTCCACATGGACGCCGGGCGGACCCAGAGCCCCCCGTCCCCGTACAGGGCGCGGTAGATGGCCATCCACTCCAGCGTCTCGCTGTGGCGCGCCAGGCCGAGCAGCTCATAGCGGTTGCCCTTGAAATGCCGGTAGATCCCCGGCTTCAGATCGTATTCCACGGAAACGACCCCCTTCCGCCTCCCATCTTACCACGCCTTCCGGTCTCTCTCAAGGAGAGGCCGCCGCCGTTTTCCTTCCTCTTTTCACGGCGGATGTTCCGTGGTATAATTATTCACAATAACCAGTCAGGAGAACAGTCATGCTGAAAAAACAACGCATCGTCATCAAGGTCGGCACGTCCACCATCACCCACGACTCCGGGTCCATGGACCTCCGCCGCATGGAACAGCTCGCCCGCGTGCTCACCGATCTCCAGGGCTCCGGCCACGAGATCATCCTGGTCACCTCCGGCGCCATCGCCGTGGGCACCGCCAAGATGGGGCTCGCGGAACGCCCGAAGGAGCTGCGCGTCAAGCAGGCGGCCGCCGCCGTCGGCCAGTGCCGGATGATGCACGTGTACGACACGCTGTTCTCCGAGTACAACGCCTCTGTCGCCCAGATCCTGCTCACGGGAGAGGACGTGGAGGACCCCGCCCGGGCGGAGCATCTGACCAATACGTTCGACGCCCTGCTGGAGCGGAACATCATCCCGATCGTGAACGAGAACGACTCGGTCTCCTCCGCGGAGATCGAGACCGGCACCGGCAAGGTCCTGGGCGACAACGACACGCTGTCCGCCGTCGTCGCCAAGCTCTGCCGCGCCGACCTTCTGGTGCTTCTGAGCGACATAGATGGCCTGTACGAGGCCAATCCCCGCACGAATCCGGACGCCGCCCTGATCCCCGTGGTCTACGCCCTCACGCCGGAGATCATGGAGATGGCCGGAGAGGCAGGCAGCTGGCGGGGCACCGGCGGCATGGCCACCAAGCTCAGCGCGGCGGGCATCGCGACCGCCTGCGGCTGCGACATGGTCATCACCAACGGCAAACGCATGGACGATCTCTACCGCATCGTCGAGGGCTACTCCGTCGGCACGCGGTTTATCTCACCCAGAAGATAAAGATTATAAGGAGCGTGATACCATGACGGCTCTGGAACTGCAGGGCGCTGCCGCCCGCGAGGCGTCCCGGGTCCTGGCCACCGCCGGCACCGATCAGAAGAACCGGGCGCTGGAAGCCATCGCCCGCACGCTTGCCGAGGGCAAGGAGCGCTGGCTGGAGGCCAACCGGGAGGACGTCCGCCTGGCGGAGGACGCCGGGATGAGCCGGGCCATGCTGGACCGGCTGACTCTGACGGAGGCGAGGATCGACGCCATCGCCGAGGGCATCCGCAGCGTCGCCGCCCTTCCCGACCCCATCGGCAAGGCCGACCGCAGCGAACGGCGCCCCAACGGGCTGATCATCACCCGGCGGGCGGTGCCGCTGGGCGTCATCGCCATCATCTACGAAGCCAGGCCCAACGTCACGGCCGACGCCGCCGCGCTGTGCCTGAAATCCGGCAACGCCGTGATCCTCCGCGGGGGCAAGGAGGCGTTCCGCAGCAATCAGGCGGCCGTGGCGATGATGCGCTGGGCGCTGACGGAGGCGGGACTGCCGGAAAACTGCATCAGCCTGGTGCAGGACACCTCCCGGGAGACCGCCCGGGAGCTGATGCACCTGAACCGGTACGTGGACGTGCTGATCCCCCGGGGCGGCGCCGGACTGATCCGCGCCGTGGCCGCCGAGGCGAGCGTGCCCGTGATCCGCACGGGCGAGGGCGTATGCCACGTCTACATCGACAGGGACGCCGACCTGGACATGGGCGCCCGCATCCTGTACAACGCCAAATGCTCCCGTCCCTCCGTCTGCAACGCGGCGGAATGCGTGCTGGTGCATGAGGACGTCGCCGGAGCCTTCTGGCGGAAGGCCCTGCCTCTCCTGGACCGGGAGAACGTGGAACTGCGGTGCGATGAAGCGTCCCTGGAGATCCTCGGTGACCGCGGCGTTCCCGCGGAGCCGGAGGACTGGGACACGGAGTACGGCGACTATATCCTGGCCGTGCGCACGGTCCGGAGCGCCGGGGAGGCCGTCGCCTTCATCAACGCCCACGGCAGCGGGCATTCCGAGTGCATCGTCACCAACAATTACACCGAGGCGCAGCGCTTCCTCGACACCGTGGACGCCGCCGCCGTATACGTCAATGCCTCCACCCGCTTCACCGACGGCGGGGAGTTCGGGCTGGGAGCCGAGATCGGCATCTCCACCCAGAAGCTCCACGCCAGAGGTCCCATGGGGCTGGAGGAGCTCACCAGCCGGAAGTACGTGGTCTACGGCTCCGGCCAGATCCGCTGAGGAGGAAAGAACATGGCTGTTTATGGATTTATAGGGACGGGCAATATGGGCGGAGCGCTGGCGCAGGCCGCCTGCCAGGCCGTGGATCCCGCGGACGTGATCCTCGCCGACCACACCGCCGCCAAGGCTGAGGCGCTGGCCGCCCGGCTGGGCTGCCGCAGCGGCTCCAACGAGGAGGCCGCAGCCGCGGCCGATCTGCTGTTCCTCGGGGTGAAGCCCCACGCGGTCGCCGCGCTGCTGGATTCCCTGGCTCCCGTTCTTGAGAAAAGAAAGACGCCCTGCACGCTGGTCTCCATGGCCGCCGGTCTCTCCGTGAGCGCCGTCCAGGCCATGTCCGGCGGCGGTCATCCCGTGATCCGCATCATGCCCAATACGCCCTCGGCCATCGGGCAGGGGATGATCCTGTATACGTGCGCGCCCGACGTCTCCGATGAGGCGCTGCAGAGCTTCCTGACCTGCCTGAGCAGGGCGGGACGGCTCCTTGCCCTTCCGGAGGCCCTGATCGACGCGGGAAGCGCCGTGTCCGGCTGCGGGCCGGCATACGCGGATCTGTTCATCCAGTCCCTGGCGGACGGAGGCGTGGCCTGCGGGCTGCCCCGGGCCGCCGCACAGGAGCTGGCCGCACAGACCGTCCTCGGCGCCGCCGCGCTGATCCTGGAGACGGGAAGGCATCCCGACGAGCTGAAGGACGCCGTGTGCTCTCCGGGAGGAACGACGATCCAGGGCGTGCGGGTCCTGGAGGAGCGTGCGTTCCGCGGGGCCGTGATGGACGCCGTGATTGCCGCCTACGACAAGACGCTGGAACTGAAGAAATGACGGAAGGCATAAGGCAGCCCCGGGAAACGCATCGTTTCCCGGGGCTGTTTTGCTGAACATGCGTATTCCATGGGCACAGCACCTGCTCTGCAGGTAGTACAACGCCGTCTCGGTTGGACTATCACACATACCCGGAAAGTTTGTTCCCCCCCGGGTATGTGCTTTTCAAATGGTTACCGACTGAAAGAAGTATTTAATTTTGGGCATTACTATTGTCTTAATTAACTGTTTCACGCTCACTACACTTCAACCAAGTATCACCCAAATACGAATGCTCTTTCATCAAAAACATGTTTCGTTTTCATATGGCTGAGAAGATGATTTGCAATCTCAATCACCCGCTGATAATTATAATGAAAGGAACCAATCAATACTTTTTCACACCACTCCATTGTCATTCATTCCGTATCCGCAAAAGGGTTATTGTCGAATAACACCCATCAAATATACGATCTTTGACTATACTCATGACAACTTTGTCTTTTTTGTATTTACATTCGACAATTAATAGTGCTTTCTCTAATGACAGATTATTACTAGAATAGTCTTGAGCAGCATATATTTCTGCTGTTATTCGTTTGGGGTCAGCCAAAAAAACAATCGGTAGTTTATTATTGTCTTTTAAAATAAATGCTTCTGTCAAATAATCATATCCTTTTGATGACACGTGGAGTATTATTTGCGGATCATCACTAACCCATATTGTATCTGGATAATCATAAGGTGTTTTAATCTGCAGAAACCTTGAGAGAACGAGAAAAAACAATAAGCTTATGCACATTACTACAATGATGCAAAGGGTTATAGTTTTAACTAATCTATGTTTAGTAACTGATGAAAAATGCATGAACATACCGCAACTCTCCAAATACAATTTCGTTTATATCTGAGATTACTATTGATTGTCTGCTTTTCATATAATAGTTGAAAACTGTATATTGTTCACCATCGTATGCAATAGCAACAGTATGTATTCCATAATAAAATGGTTTATTCCAATATGACAGGATAAATACGCCCCTCGTATTGATACTTGTAAACTCCTCAATCGAAAACAGTTCCTTATACCTAATATTATATTTTGAAAGAACAATTAGAATATCTATCGGTGCAGCTCCCGCAAGGCCTCTAAGCCCAATCCCTCCACCATATTTAAATACTTCTTCAAATGAGTGTTTAACATCATTAAATGATACTTCATGACCAGTTAATACAAGAGCATTATATACAGCAATCGCTTCACAACCAGAAAAGCCAATAGTTGAAATCAAATAAGGAATATTAGCAAACTGTGGTAGTTTCTGACCGTTTATCGTTTTCGATTTTCTTGTGCCTGTATCAGTATACCCAATTACACCCTTGCCATAATCATGCTCCCATATAGGGCGACAGCCACTGGGATCATACCCCATCACGGGGCAATTCAAACAATACGCAAATGCATTTCCGCCCAGCAGCCCCTGACCGGTACTTGCGTATCCGTCCGCATTAATGAATCTGCAGATCTCAGGATCATAGTACCGGCTCTGCAAGTAATAGAGCCTGGTCTCGGTATCGCAGACATATCCCCGGTACCGCACCTTTTTGATTCTTCAATTGCAGTATAGTCGTTCCTGTAAAGGCTCTGCCATGCCGCAGCTCATGCTGTGTGTAAAGGTCCTTTTACACGCTCTCCCGGTCCGGGTCCTCCAGTTTTGCGGAACGGACCCTGTCCCACTGCCGGTCCTCGCACCAGTATACCGTTCTCTCCCCCACGTCGAACACCATCGATACGACCGTGGGGCACGCCTCCTGGGCCACCGCCTTCAGGACAGCGAAGCAGTCCTCCGTATCAAAGTCCTCCGAGGCCCCGCGCACCATGGCCTCCGCCGTCAGCCAGCGGTCCATTCCCATCCACGGATGCGTCTCCGCATCCCCCTTGAAGGGCGAGAAATTGGTCAGGACCGCATGGTCCGGTCTCCCGTAATACCGGCTGCCCTGCCCCGGAACGATGTGCAGCATATTGCCTTCCGCGTCGGAGAGCGCCCCCATGAAGGTCACGCCGGGGATACTGAATACCGGCTTTTCCGCCGCGATGTCACGGATCTGTCCCAGGGTCTTCCTCCGCAGCAGGAGGTCCGTATCCAACCGGATGATGTTCTCCCCGTCTCCCGAGGGATCGCTTCTCACGTCGAACGGCCAGCAGGTCGGCAGCCCGACGAAATCGCCCCTGGCGTTGGCGCCGAACAGCGGCATCCAGCCCTCCGCGGCGTCGTTGATCTCGATGTACACCCCGTCCGGCGCCGGACGGACCCTGTGTTCCATGTCCAGCAGGTCCAGATTCCAGCCGACGACGGTCTTTTTCCTGTTCACGACGATACTGGTGCACACGGCTCCATTCCCCCTGTCATACGCTCTGATCATATCACAGATCCCGGGCCTGCGCATCCACTTTCCGTGGGAAGCGGCGTGTTTCCGGGACATCTTGTCCGGCAAACAAGATATCGCGGGATTTTTTCCTGACATCTTGCGAAGATTCCGTTCTGTGGTATAATGGATACGGAAGGAAGAGGAAAGGAGACCGCGACCATGCCCTACGACAAAGCGCTCATCGCCGGCAAGCTGCGCCGGTGGGAAAAGTACCTGGACAGCTACCGCCTCCCCATGTGGGATGAGATCCCGGATTTCGGCCTGTACATGGAACAGGTGATCTCCCTGCTGAAGGACTACCTGGACTACATGCCCCCGGAACTGAAGGAGGCGCAGTTCATCACCCCGGCCACCATCAACAACTACGTACGCAAGCGCATCATGCCGGAACCCGTCCGGAAGAAATACTACCGCACCCATATCGCTTTCCTGATCATGATCTGCTCCCTGAAGCAGTGCATCAGCATCCCCACCCTGCAGACGATGCTGCCCGTGGGGATGAGCGAAGAGGAACTGAAGGAGACGTACAACGCCTACGCCAGCCGCCACCACCAGGTCGCCACCTATTTCAACGAACAGATCCGGCTCGCGGCCGGCGGCATCCTGGATCACGACGACGATCACACGTCCCTGACGGCGCGCGACACGGAGGACCTGATCCGCTTCTCCGCGATCCTGGCGGGCTTCTCCCGCCTGCTGGCCGAGAAGCTCCTGCTGCTCAACGGCAAGACGCTGGAGAACGGCGGCAGCATCGAGATCGAGGAACGCCACGCCGGCAGGCCGCCGGAACCCGCGGCGGCGTCCGGGGAGACCGAATAACGCCCGCGCCCTCCGCTCGTCCCGCACGCGGGACCGCGGAGGGCTTTTCCGTCCCATCCGGCGGCTCCGCCCTCCCCGTTGAAACGCTTTTCCCCCCGTGATATAATCCCGCGTATGACAGAACGCGGCGTCCGGCCGGTCCGGACGCAGAAAGGAGGCCCCGGTCATGCCACACCGCGCGGCGGTATGCATCTATCTGGACGGCGAGATCGCCGAGATCTACATGCTCATGGACGCAGAGCCCGGCCGCGCCCGCGAGTTCATCCTGTCGCTGGCCCTCGTCCTCGACGGATGCCGGGACGCGGAGGAGGTGCGCCGCCGGCTCCGGATGCCGGAGGCACGCCCCGGCTTCTTCCGGCAGCTGCTGGCCTCCGCGGAGGACCCCTTCGCGGTGGACCTGTCCTCCCGCTGCGTGTACTGCAGCCCCGTTCCCCTGTCCCGGGAGGAGCTTGGGCGCACCTGCGTGATGGATCTCGGGCGGACCGACGCGCTGTTTTCCGGCGGACTGGCCGCCGATCCACGCCTGTACATCCCCTTCGAGGTGATCCCGCTGCGGGAGATCCGGGGCTCCGAGGCCTACTGGCATCTGAAGAACAGGGGGCACTGAGACCGTGAGTTCCCGGAAAAGGACCGTACTGTGCCTGCTCCTGCATGCCGCCGTCATCCTGGGCGAGTGCCTCGGGACGGCCCTCAGCATCGTCGAATACCGCAGGAGCCTGTTTTCCTTCTACACCTGCGACAGCAATTTCCTTCTCCTGGCCGCCTCCGCGGCCGCGGCGGTCTGCTGCGTCCGCCGGCTCCGGAGCGGGAAGCCCCTGCCCCGGCGGCTGCTGCTGTTCCGCTACTGCGCCACCTGCGCCGCCTCTCTCACCTTCCTCACCGTGCTCCTGATCCTGGCGCCACTGGCCGGGCCGGGTGCCTTTCCCCGCCTGCTTCTGAAAGGCAGCCTGAAATACATGCATCTTCTCTGCCCGTTGCTCGGCCTGCTCGCTTTTCTCTTCGCCGAAGACCATTCGCAGCTCAGGCTCTGCCACACGCTGTATGCCATGATCCCCACGGTCCTGTACGCCGCCGTCATCGTCACGCTGAACCTCACCCGGACGGTGCGCGGCCCGTATCCCTTCCTTCTCGTGTACGAACAGCCGGTGTGGGCGTCCCTCCTCTGGGCCGCGCTCATTCTCGGGACCGCCTGGCTGATCGCCCTCGCGCTGGTCCTCGCAAAACGCGGGCGCGGGGATCCCCCTCCCCCGCCCGTCTGAACCCGCTGCCTTCCCGCGCCGGCCGATGCCGGCGCTTTTTCTTTTTCTTCCCGTCTCCGCGCCATCCGCCGGAAGGCGGCGATTGCGTTTTCCTGTATATTTATATTATGGTATATTTACAATGGTTTATTGTATACGGATTCCGGCGCTTTTCCCGTTCCGGGCGCCGCCCGGGCGGAGGGAAAAGCCCTCTCGCGTCTCACCCCGGCCGTCTCCCGAGGAGCGGCCGAGAACAGGAGTGTTGACCCCATGAAGAACAGACTTGTCCGCGCCCTCCCTCCCCTGCTCGCCGTCCTCTTCTCCCTGTGCCTTCTGGCCGGATGCGGCCGGTCCGCGCAGGAAGAGGAAGCGCTGTCCGTGACCGCCCCGGAGGCGGTACGGACGGTGTTCATCCAGGCGGACGGGCACAGCATCGCCATCGAGGATCCCGCCGGGAAGACCATCTCGGACTATCTGAAGGAGGCGGGCGTCACCCTGAACAAGGGGGATATGCTGACCTTCGACTCCGACCAGGACGTCACCGGCAGCGTGTCCGTCCGCGTTCTGCGCATGACCAGTGTTTCCGTGCTCGTGGTCTCCTCCGAGGCCCCCGAGGGCATCCGGCACGCCGCCGTGTGCTACGGCGGCACCGTGGCGGACGCGGTGCGCTCCGTCGGCATCGAGCTGACGGACGACATGGTCCTCAGCGCCGATCCCGGCACGCCTCTGAAGGACGACATGACCATCGTCATCACGGTCCGCGAACCCAAACCCGAGTCCGAGACGGAGACGGAGGAACCCGAAGAGGAGGAATCCGCGACGATATCCGCGGGGTCTTCTTCCTCCTCCGGCAGTTCCGGGTCTTCGGGGTCCGGGAGGACCTCCGGTTCCTCTTCCGGGTCCGGCTCCTCCTCATCGTCCTCTTCTTCCGGTTCTTCCTCCGGTTCCGGCTCCTCCTCCGGCGGTTCCTCTTCCGGCGGCGGATCCTCCACCGGTTCCGGATCACCGTCCGGCTCCGGCGGCTCCGCTTCCCCGGATCCCGGCAGTTCCGGTTCCGGCGATTCCGGTTCCTCCGCCCCCAGCGAAAGATATGTGGTCAGCGTGGAGGTCTATGAAGACTGCGACGGCTCCGGCCACGGGGTCAAGGTCATCACCTACTCCGACGGATCGCAGGAGGAGGTGCCTTTCTGATGAGGCGCGGAAACCGTGTTTTCGTTCTCCGTCTCGCCGGGGCGGTCCTCCTGCTCGCCCTCGCCCTGATCCTGACCCGGTTGCCCTTCGGCGACACCTACGCCTTCGAGCCTGAGGAGCCCTCCGTGCGCGCGGCCGCGGAGGATGGCGCTCTCTCCGGAGCGGAGGAGGAGCCGTCAGATCCGCAGGATCCCGACGGGCCTCAAGACCCGGATGATCCGGGGGATCCGGACGTTCCGGAGGACCCCGAGACCCCTGAGGATCCGGAGGACCCTCAGGACCCGGAAGATCCTCAGGACCAGGATGATCCGCAGGATCCGGAGGAACCCGGCATCCCCGACGATCCGGACGTCCCGGAAGTCCCGCAGGGGCCGCGCGGCCTGACCATTGAGGACGGGTCCCCGGTCTATTACCTGGACGACGGGACGCTGTTCACCGGAGGATACCTTCCCGTTGAAACGGACGGCGAAGTCTCCTACTACTGGTTCGGCGCGGACGGGAAAGCCTTCACCGGCGGCTATCTGTCCGGCAGGGTGGAAGGCGTCACCCGGTACTTCTATTTTCAGGAGGACGGCACCGCCTATACCGGCGGCTACAAGGCCTTCTCCCTGGACGGGAAGCGCGTCTACTTCTACTTTCAGGAGGACGGCACCGCCTTCACGGGCGGCTACAAGGCCTTCTCCCAGGGCGGAAAGCAGTATTACTTCTTCTTCCAGAAGGACGGGACCGCCTTTACCGGCGGCTACAAGGAGATCACGCTCGACGGGAAGAAATGCTACTTCTATTTCCTCGCCAACGACCAGGGCTACAACACCGGCTACAAGACCGTCATGAGGGACGGAAAAAAGTACTACTATTTCTTCGGCAGCGACGGACGGGCCGTCACGGACGGCATCCGCTCCGTTTCCCTCGGCTCCCGCACCGCGTATTTCCTGCTACAGAAGGACGGGAGCGCTTTCACGGGCGGCTACAGGGCCGTCCCGTCGGGAAGTGGGAACGACTACTATTACTTCCTGAGCAACGGGCAGGCCTTCACCACCGGCTACAAGACCGTCAGCCTGGACGGGAAGACCCGGTACTTCTTCTTCCAGAAGAACGGCAAGGCGTTCACCGGAGGGCTGAAGAGCGTCTCCTTCGGCTCCCTGTCCTATTACTACTATTTCCAGTCCAGCGGGCAGGCGCTCACGTCCGGCTTCCGGACCGTGAACGGCACGGACTACTACTTCACGGAAAACGGCCGGGCCGCCTGCGACACGTTCACGGCCGTCGACGGCTCCCCCGCCTACTTCGACAGCAGCTACGCCCGCGTGTCCGGCGGATGGTTCCGCGTCGGCGACGGCTATTATTACGCGGATGAGAAAGGCGTCCTCCTGACGGATACGGTAAAGGAGGGCTACCGCCTGGACGCCTCCGGAAAATGCCCCACGAAATACCGCATCCTCCAGTACGTCGACGAGATCGTCTCCTCCTCCATGACCGACCAGCAGAAGATCGACGCGATCTACGACTGGATCCTTCACAGCAGGCTGACGTATCTCCGGACCTACGAACACGTCAGTTCCTCCTGGGTCTGGGAGGACGGCTGGACGGACGACATGGCCGCCAGCCTGATGGACAAACAGGGTGGCAACTGCTACCGCTACGCCTCCTTCTTCGGCTTCCTGGTGCACGAGGCCACCGGCCTGCCCGTGACGGTCTATCACGGGATGACGCCGGGCATGTCCGTGGACCGCACCTACCACGGCTGGACCGTAGTCAAGCAGGACGGGATCTGGTACTCCTACGATCCCGAGCTGCAGAAATTCAGCGACTTCACCCGGGACCTATGCTGGAAGCGGCTCTATTCCCAGTCGTTCGGGACGCTCTATTTCGACGGCGTCGGCGCCAATCTGTTCTGATCGGACGGTACAGCATCCATGGTATTCAGTTCACTTGTCTTCCTGTGCATCTTCCTGCCGGCAGTGCTCATCCTGCACTCCGTCATAAGAAACAGAAAAGCGCAGAACGGCCTGCTGCTCGCGGCAAGCCTGCTTTTCTACGCCTACGGGGAGCCTGTCTACGTGTTCCTGATGCTGGCCAGCGCCCTTTTCAACTGGCTCTTCGCCCTGATGATCGAAAGGCGCGGCGGAAAGCTCTGGCTCGTCCTCGCGGTCGCCGCCGACGTGGGCGTCCTGGCGGTGTTCAAGTACGCGGGTTTCCTCGTTTCGAACCTGAACGCCCTGACCGGGCTCTCCGTGCCCGTCCCCGCCATCGCCCTGCCGATCGGCATCTCGTTCTTCACGTTCCAGGCCCTGTCCTACGTGATCGACGTGTACCGCGGCGAGGTGGCGGCGCAGAGGAACTACGCGAAGGTCCTTCTGTACATCTCCTTCTTCCCGCAGCTGATCGCGGGCCCCATCGTCAGATACCGGGACATCGCCCATGAGATCGACACGCGCGCCGTGAGTCCGGAGCAGACCGCTTCGGGCCTGCGGCGCTTCGTCGTGGGTCTGGGCAAGAAGGTCCTGATCGCCAACACCATGGGGGCCGCCGCCGACGCCGTGTTCGCCGCCGGCGCGTCCGGGCTGAACGTCCTGTCCGCCTGGATCGGCGCCGTCGCCTACCTGATGCAGATCTACTACGACTTCAGCGGCTACAGCGACATGGCCATCGGCCTCGGGCGGATGTTCGGCTTCCATTTCCGCGAGAACTTCGACCATCCCTACCTCGCCTGCTCGGTCCGGGATTTCTGGCGGCGGTGGCACATCTCCCTGTCCTCCTGGTTCCGCGACTACGTCTACATCCCCCTCGGGGGCAACCGGAAGGGCAGGGTCCGGACGATCGTCAATCGCATCGCCGTCTTCTTCCTCACCGGCCTGTGGCACGGCGCCAGCTGGACCTTCGTCGTATGGGGCCTGTTCCACGGGGCCCTGCTCCTGCTGGAGGAGGCCGTCCCCTTCCTGCGCCGGATCCCGAAAGCCCTCGGGCACTTCCTCACGCTGCTGGCGGTCACGCTGGGCTTCGTCGTCTTCCGCGCGGACACGCTGTCCGGAGCGGCGGCCTTCCTGGGCCGCATGTTTGCCGGCTTCGACTTTTCCGCGTCCGCCATGGTGCTGCCCGTGCGCCTGCTCACGCCCTTCTTCCTCGTCATGCTGGCCGCCGCCGTGCTCTGCAGCGGCGTGCTGCGCCGCTTCACCTCCCGCCTGACCGGCGGGGAAACGGTCCTGAACGTCAGGCCGGAGACGCGGCAGGCCATATCGTATGCGCTGGTGCTTCTGCTCCTGGTCTGGTGCGTGATCCGCCTGGCGGGCGGCAGTTACAACCCGTTCATCTACTTCCGCTTCTGAAGGGAGGGAAAGCTCCGTGAAAAAACTGTATATCGCGTTCATCGCGGTCTTTCTGGCCGTCTGCGTGATCCCCTCCCTCGGCTTCCTGCTGTTCCCCACCACGGAGACGACGGAGAACCGGGCCATGTCCGCCGCGCCGCGGCTGACGCAGGAGGACGGATCGCCCAACGCCTCCTTCTTCCGGGATTTCGAGAACTGGTTCAACGAGCGGATGGGCCTGCGCAACGAACTCGTGTCCGCCGACGCGAAGATCCAGTCCGCCGTCTTCGCCGAGTCCAGCGTCGGCGGCGTGGTGCGGGGCACCGGCGGCTGGCTGTACTACTCCTCCACGCTGGACGATTTCCGGGGAACGTCCGTCCTGTCCGGCCGCGACCTGTTCTGCCTGGCGGAGAACTTCTCCGTCGTCCGGGACTGGCTGGAGGCCAGGGACATCTCCTTCGTCCTCACGGTCCCGCCCAACAAGAACACCCTGTACGGGGAACACATGCCGTACTACGACTCCGTCACCGTCTCGGACGATCACTCCGCCGTGCTCCTCGGCCCCCTGCTGGCGGAACGCGGGATAAATTATGTCAATCTGTTCGACCTCCTCTCCTCCGACGGGAGGACGCTGTACCTCAGGCGCGACTCCCACTGGAACAGCGACGGCGCCTGCCTGGCCTACGATGCCGTCATGGACGCTCTGGAACGCCCGCACGCGGCGTATGACGGCGCGGACGTGTCGTATGAGCGCACCCGGGACGGCGATCTGAACCGGATGCTGTACGGCTTCTACGGGCCGTATGAGGAGAACGCCGTCTATCCCCTGCCGGGCGCCTGGACGTATGACCGGGAGGGCGCGGACGTGGAGGACGGCTGGATCGTCACGGAGGCCCCCGGCGCTGAGGGCACGCTCCTGATGTTCCGTGACTCCTTCGCCAACACGCTCATCCCCTTCCTCTCGGAGGAGTTTGGGACCGCCTGCTACTCCAAGGGCATGCCCAACGCCCTGGAGCGGTATGCCGACGCGTGGGATCCGGACTGCGTCGTGATCGAGAAGGTGGAGCGGAACATCTCCGAATACCTGAGCGGGCCCCCCGTCCTGACGCCGGCGGAGACCGACGCGCCGCGGGACATCACGATCGCGGATACGGACACCCGGATCGAGGTCTCCGTATCCGAAAACGACGTGAACTATCTGGCGTTCACAGGGACGGTGGATTCCGCCCGCGTGACGGAGGACACGAGGATCCTCGTATCCGTCGGAGACCGGACGTATCCGGCGTACATGACCGGAGGAAACGGCTTCCTGCTCTATCTGAAGGCCGCCGATGTGAACGGGCCTTCCGCCGCCGTCCGCGTGTACGCGGTATCCGACGGCGGCGCCTTGCTGGCGCTGTACGGGGAACTGACGCTGCCCGGAGGGGCCGGCGCCCCTTGACATCCGGCGCGGATTCTGTCATCATCGTCACAGACCCCGCTTCCGCAACAGGAGGATTCCCCCATGGCTGATAGAAAGAGACGTTCGTTCCTGAGAAGGGACCTGGAATACATGAAGGACTACACGGTCTCCGTGAGCGGCGAGACCATCTACACCGGGCCGCTGTACGCGTTCAACGGGGATCCGGAGGAGCACCGGGCGCTGTTCCGGCGCTTCGCCGTCCTCTCCGGCGCCATGGTGGTGCTGATGCTGGTGTGCGGCTTCCTGCGGGTGGCCGCCATGAGCCGGTCGTCGGTGGTCACCCTGGCCTACGGCTTCGGCCTGCTCGCGTGCTTCGCGCTGCTCGTGTCCTGCCTGCGCCTGTTCCGTTCGAAACAGCCGATGGAGCGCAGGGCCTTCGACACGTCCTTCGCCCGGCTGCGCTGGCTCCCTGGCATCTCTGCCGTGCTCGCCGCGGCCGCCATCATTGCGGCGCTGGTGTTCGTCTTCACCCGCCGCGATATCCCCTTCCGCCTTCCCGACGGCGTGTTCCTGGCGGGCCAGGCCGCCGTGGCCGTCATGGGCGCGGTCATCTTCCTGTCCGCCCAGGGGCTCCTGTACCACGTGATCGAGCCGGAGACGGCGGAGGAGACGGAACCGGAGGAAGAATGATCCGGAAAACAACACATAGACAGAAATACGGCTTCCCGACGCGGTCGGGAAGCCGTTTTCCGTTCTCAGGCATTTTCCTCTCTGTTTTCTGTGCCGCCGGGATCAGCCGAAGTATTTCTCCATGATCTGCTCCGGAGTCAGCACTTCCCTGTCGAGCTTTTCGGACAGGATCGTGTAGTTCAGCATGTCCTTGTAGTTCACGTTGTGGCCGACGCAGTTGCCGCCCCAGTAGCCGCAGCCGAGAGACACCGTCTGCGGAAGCCCGTTGTTCTGGCGGCCGCTGCCGCAGGTCGCCGCCTGATTGACCATGAGTCTTCCGGACGGGATGCGTTCGGCCGCATACATCGCATGCTCGTCGTTGTTCGTCCAGATGCAGGAGGAATGTCCGGCGCCTTCGCGCAGCAGATTGGCCCGGGCCCTTTCCACGGCCACCTCGAACGAATCGTACGGGCGGATGCGGGTGATCGGGCACAGGATCTCCTTGGAGAGCACATCGTTCTCCTGCACCTCATTGAGGACGGCGATCAGCAGGGTCGTATCTTCCGGGACCTCGAGGCCGCACATCGCCGCTACCTTGTGGGCCGGCTGACCCACGACCAGGCGGCTGATGACCCCGTTTTCGAATATGCCGTCACGCAGTTTCTGGATATCCTCCGGGTCCGTGAAGATGAACGCTTTCCTGGCCCTGTAGCAATCCAGGACGGCGTCGACCTTGTCCCGCGGGCAGTGGATCGTCTGCTCTCCGGTGCAGGTCATTCCGAAGTCCACCATGCGGCTGTTGAACGCTTCGTTCACCAGCGTGTCAATGTCCTCCCAGCCGGTGTCCAGAATGCACTGGATGTTGCCGGGACCGACGCCGAGGGCGGGCTTGCCGCTGGAGTAGGCCGCTTTGACCATGCCCGGGCCTCCGGTGGCGATCGTCAGATCCACGTGGCTCATCAGGTAGGCGGAGTCCTCGATGGTGTTGTCGGGCACGCACTGCACCAGGTCCTCGGGGAACCCGTTCTCGCGCAGAGCGGCGCGCATGAGTTCCACCGTCTCCCCGGACGCTCTCCTGGCGCCTGGGTGGGGGCATACGATCATGGCGTTGCGGCTCTTCAGGATGTTCAGGCCGTTGCCGATGGGGGTCGCCGCGGGGTTGGTCACCGGGCTGATGCAGGCCATGACGCCGACGGGCTTCGCATAGGTCCTCAGTTTCTTGACCGGATCCTCGCTGATCAGGCCCACGGATTTCCGTCCGTGCAGATACATATACACGGAGGCGATGGTGTTGCGCATCTTACCGAGCTTGGACTCGTAGGTCGCCTTTCCGGTATCGTCCACGCACAGCTGTGCGATGCGTTCCTTGTCGTCCCAGCACTTTTTCGCCACCACGTCGACCATGCGGTCGACCTGCTCCTGGGTATAATCAGCCGCGATCGCCTGCGCCGCTCTGGCTCTGGCCAGCAGCTCGTCCACTTTCTTGTTTTCCATAATAACCACTCCTTTTCGATTGCATGAGCCGGTCCCCTGCCGGGGATCATGAGATCAGGCCGCTCAGCAGCATGTCCGTGATCCTCTCGCTGAAGTGATCCAGATCGAGCCTGCCGCCCGGCTTGTACCATCTGGGAAACCAGGTGGCCTCCGACAGCAGCGTGAAGGAAGCCAGCGTCGTGTCTTCCTCCCTCATGCGGCCCTGCTCGCAGAATCTCATGAAGCCGCGCTTCACGAGATCGTAGGCTTTTCTCTTGGCCTCCTGGATCACCATCTGCCGTTCCTCGCTGAGCCTGTTGATCTCCCGGCTCAGGATCACCAGATCCTTGTTGTGACTGACGCTGTGTTCCAGCATGTTCCTGACCGTCCGGCGCAGGAAGATCTCCGGATCGGCGCTCTGATCGAATGAACTGCTGACCGATTCGATCAGGTCCTCCCCCGCCTGCTTGAGGAGCTCAAACAGGATCTCCTCCTTGTCCTGGAAAAAATAGTAGATGCCCGCAACACTCAGTCCTGTCGCTTCGGCCAGCGTCCGGATTGAGGTGTTGTCATACCCCTTCTCGTAAAACAGGCTGACCGCTTCATCAAGGATTCGTTCCCGCTTGTCGACCGTTTTTTCGTTCTCTGCCGTGGGAATCACTCCTTCCGTACGATACCGGGCCATTGTAGGCTGAAATCATGTCGGAGGACGGCACGTCCGCCGTCCGTTACGCCTCCAGCAGTCTGACCGGGTTGTCGCGGCACATCCTGCGGATATCCTCGGCCGGGATCTTCTGCTGCAGAAGGGACGAGACGCAGAGCCACATTCCCTCCGCCGGCGTCGGATTGTGCGTGAACAGTCCGAGATCCGTGCTGATGATGGTGTGCTCCGGGCCGATCTCGCGTATCAGGTCCGCCGTCACGGCGGGATTCACGCTGAATTCCGTCGGGAGATGGAACACGAACGTGTGCTCCACATACGCTCCGAGACGGACCATATCCTTCACCTGCTCCAGCGTCATCGTCCTGCTCTCCACCACGTCCGCCTGGAACGGATGGGTCAGGATGATCTTCTCGATCCCCATCTCGCGGGCACGGGTCACGACGGCGATCGTCTCCTCGGGCGAGATGTGCCCGGTGGCAAGGATCATGCCGTGCTCCCTGATGGTCCGCAGGATCGGCTCCATCTCCGGCCGCAGATCCCCGCGCTCATCCACGAGGGTGATCCCCGTGCCGGGCATCGGATATCCCAGTTCCCGGTACTTGGACATGGAGTTCTCCGAGGACTGCGTCGGCATCCACACGACTTTGGACCCGAAGCGCGCGGCCGTCTCCACCGCCTCGGGATTCAGCCCGCCGTGGACGTTGTTGAGCGTGATGCTGCCGTACACGGTGAAATCCGGCAGACGGCTGTTGATCATGTCCGCAATGGGGGCGGTCAGATAACCGGTATCCTTGAAGACAACGCCGCCCATGCCGTATTCCTTCTGCTGCTGGGCGATCTCCACGGCATCCTGGCGGTACGGTCCCGGGACCGGGCCGGCATGCACGTGCATGTCGATGGCACCGGCAAGGATGCTGTCGACTTCGCATCGATTCATATCATTTCACCAGAAACCTTTCTTCCGGTCCGGTCCCGGCTGCGCGGGACCGGACCTTTTCGCAGCCTTGACCGTCCTTACGGGGCCGGACGGTCACAGGTACCTCTTCATGCGGTAGCCCTTGGCGTAGTTCATGCGGCCGATATAGAACTCTTCCTCGTTCTCTCTGGGCTCGATGCCGAGCGCGCGGATGCCGGCGCGGATGGCCTGCTTCTGATAGTCGTACAGACGGCCGGTCGGCTGACGGAGGATGCCGCCGTTGCCGCCGCAGCACCAGTGGCAGTACTTGTCGACGTAGGCGACGAGGATGCCGGTCTCGGGGTAGTTGACGTTGTTGAACGCCATGCCGGAGCCGGACATGCCGGCCATCAGTTCATAATGGATCTTGAAGGCCTCGTCCAGGTCGTTGTTGCGCAGCGCGTTGAACAGCTTGACGTGACGCGGATTCTCGGGGACCTGCGTGCCGTAGAACGGACCGGCGCCGGCCCACTGCTGGCCGTAGGTCGGGATCGTGCAGAACCAGGCGCTGGACATCGGGTCGGCCACGCAGATCCGGTCGCCCATGATGTGGAAGCACTCGATGGTCTGGGTCAGGCTGCAGCCGCCCTGCATCTTCATGGCCGTGACGTTGGGGATGTCGGCGATGCGGTCCAGAAGCTCTCTGGGGAAGCCGGAGATGTCGAATCTCTTGGTCTTCAGACGTCCGGGATAGAACACCAGGGCCAGGTCCGTGTTGTCGCACATGTACTTGTACTGGGCGAACAGCTCCTCCACGCTGAGCGGATCGTACATGATGGGATGGCCGAGCATCGCCATGGAACCGCCGCACTTGGAGTGGTAGTTCATCATCTCGATGTTCTCTTCCGTCGTATCCAGGACGGCGGAGAACGAAGTGTGGATCTTTCCCTTGGCCTCATCGTTGACGATCTCGATGAAGCGCTTGATCTCGTCGTGGGTCATGCCGGTCCCCTCGGGGGCGATGAGGACGGAGACCATGCCGTTGGCGATGATGTGGTTGACGTCGTAACGGATACCGTCCTCGTCCAGTTCCAGCAGGTCCGGGGTGAAGGACGGAAATACCGGAGCCTCCAGGCCGATCAGATTGGCTTTTGTCCAGGCTTTTGCTTCCGATCTAGTGAATTCAGGCATTGTATGTTCCTCCCATTATAATAGTTTTTTCATTCACATTATTCTGTCCGGGACGGAAGGACGATCTCCGATTCTCCGGGCATGACGTCCGCCCCGCGCTGATTCATGGCCGACGTCTTGAGCCTGACGACGTGGCTGCCGTCTTCGTCCACGAACTTGTCCGTGACCGTGCCCCTGATGCGGATCACGTCGGAAAGGAACACGAAGTTCCGGTATTCCGCGTAGCACCTCCTGAGCCAGCCGTCGTCCCCCATCCAGTCGGTCATCGCCTCCGCCAGCCAGCAGTGGCGCTGCACGCCGATGTCGTAGGGGTACGGCAGGCCCATGGCTTTGGCGCCGTCGAGGTTGTAATGGACGGCGAAGATGGGCTCCCAGGCTTTGGTGCCCGGATCCCGGAAGAACCAGGCCGGCTGCTTCTCGTGCTGCTCCACGGTCTCCCCGTGGGCGGTCAGCCGGGCGGGCGCCAGTCCCGCGACGACGGCGGCGACCATGTCGGTCGTCCCGATCGGTCCCTTGATCAGCTCCGGCGTCTCCTCGCCGATCTCCACGTCCTCCCAGTAGCGGGGCGTGCTCCCCCGGATCGCCGTGCGGTTGTACGCCAGGATCTCCTTCTCGATCGCGTCCACTTCCCCGTCCGTCCACGGATGCGGGAGCTGGATGGAGGAGTATTTCCCCTTTTCGCGGCTCTTCTTCCGGTCGGCCCGGATGATCAGGCGCTTCATGCGGGCGACGCACTCCCCGTCCTGATTGAAATACTTGTCCTCAAACCAGTCGAAGACCGTTTTTCCCGCGAATTTGCTGTCGCGGGGCCCGTCGAATCCGAGATAGGTCTCCTCGGGCGTGATCTTGTCCCCCGCCCTGATGGGCTTGAAGAAATACAGGTCGCTGGCCGAATGGAATCCGGCGAGGCCGCGCCAGCCGAACTGCACGCCGCCCAGGACGCTGAAGATGAACGCCGGCGGGGCGATGATCGTGCCGTAGCGCGTCTTCGCCGCGTACTCCTTGTCCCGGTACAGGGGATTCATGTCGCCGATCCCGTTGACGTATTTCCGGATGTTGTCCTCGGTCGCGTACTCGTTGAACAGGGCGTTCTCGACGCGGAGCTTCAGCCCCTTCTTGGACTCCATCTCGGCGATCAGTTCCGGGGTAAAGGACCCTTCCGCCATTTTGGCTGCTGTTTCAGACATATTCGTTTCTCCTTCTTCCCGCGCTCAGTATCTCTTCAGGCGGTAGCCCTTCGCGTAGTTGCAGCGGCCCACGAAGAACTCCTCCTCGTTCTCGCGCGGAGTGAAGCCCATGGCCCGGATCCCGGCCTTGATCCCCTCCCGGGTGAAGTCATAGAGCCTGCGGGCCGGCTGCCTCATCAGGCCGCCGTTTCCGCCGAGACACCAGTGGCCGTACTTCGTCACGACCGGGCTCACCATGCCGGTCTCCAGATAGGAATCCATCCCGTGGGCCGCTCCGCCCGTGATTCCGCGGGTCCTTCTCACGCTGTCCCAGTACTCCTCGTACGCCTCGTCGATCTTTCCTTCGTACAGCAGGTTGAACAGGCGGACGCTCCGCTGGTCCTCCGGCGTCTGGCTCATGTAGAACGGCCCGGCTCCGGCCCACTGCTGCCCGTACTGCGGCATCGTGATGAACCACATGTCGGGCATCGGGTCGGACACCAGCACGCGGTCTCCGATCATGCGGAACGCCTGGACCGTCTGCACCAGCGGGGTGCTTCCGGCGAATTTCATCGCCGTCACGTTGGGGATGTCCGCGATCATCGGAAGGATCTCCATCGGCCACCCGCTGGGATGGAAGCGCTTCATGCGCAGGCGCCCCGGATAGAAATTGAGGGCCAGGTCGGTGGAATCCGCCATGTATTTGTAGTTCCGGTAGAGCTCCTCGGGAGACTCGGGATCGTACATGATCGGGTGCCCCAGCATCGCCATCGTGCCGCCGGTCTCCTCATGGACCCGCATGATCTCGATGTTCTCCTCCACGGTGTCCAGCAGGGCTCCCACCGAAGTGATGACCCTGCCCTTCGCCTCGTCGTTGACGATGGCGACGAACCGCTTGCGCTCCTCGCGCGTCATGGCGCTCGCTTCGGGAGCGATCATGATGGACATCATCCCGTTGGCGATGATGTGGTTGACGTCCCAGCGGATGCCGTCTTCATCCAGTTCGTTCAGGTCCGGTGAATAGGACGGGAAGATCGGCGCCTCCAGGCCCTTGAAGTTCTTCTTTGCCCATGCCTTTGCTTCGGATTTTGTATACGGCAGTGCCAAATGCCTCATCTCCTTCTCTAGATTCCGCCGGTGCGGTCACTGGCTCCGTTCCTTCAGTATTTTCCTCTTCAGCTTGCCGTCCGGCGTCTTCGGGAGCTCGTCGATGAATTCGATGGCTCTCGGATACTCATGCTTGCTCAGCTGGTTCTTCACATACTGCTGGATCTCGGACGCGAGTTCATCGGACGGTTCGTATCCCTCGTTGAGAACGATATATGCCTTCACGATCGTGCCGCGCTCTTTGTCCTTCGCTCCGACGACGGCGGATTCCAGGACCGCCGGATGGTTGTTGACCGTGGCCTCCACCTCGATCGGCCCGATGGTGTAGCCGTTGGAGATGATCACGTCGTCCTTGCGGCCCACATACCAGAAGTAGCCGTCGGAGTCGTAATAGGCCTCGTCGCCGATCTTCACGTACTCGCCCTTCTTCACCAGCGCGACCTGCCCGATCGTGTCGGGCGGCAGTTCGTTGTCGTCGTCGTCCAGGATCACGACGTCCAGACCGCCGACCATCGGTTTCCCGACGCTGCCCGGCTTGACCACCCAGTCGTCGAATCCGCCGTAATCCACGCAGATCGGGCCCACTTCCGTGGTGCCGAACTGGGTATACGGGACCAGGCCGAGTTCCCTCTGGATCGCATCGATCAGCTCATTGGACATCTTCTCTCCGGAGTAGGTGAGGAATCTCAGCTTCAGGTTCCTTTTCCCGATGTCCCCCGCCTCCAGGATGATGCGGAAATGCGCCGCGATTCCGGCGATGTTGGTGATCTCGAATTCCTCCAGCGCGTCCAGGCAGGTCTTTCCGTCGAACTTGCCGGAATAGGCGCCGGCGAACTTGCCATAGATCATCGGACTGATCGTCCCGTACCAGATCCCGTGCCCCCAGCCGGGAGACGAGCAGCAGAAGTAGTTGTCGTCCCACTTCAGACCTCCGGCGAACCGGATGACGACCGCCGCGACCGAGATCGCGCCGTGCGTGTACAGGATCGGCTTCGGCGTGCCCGTCGTGCCGCTGGAGAACTGGATCATGCACAGATCCTTATAGTTCGTGTGCGGCGTGAACTCGCCGCTCTCCTTTTCCAGGTCCGCGATCAGATCCTCCGCGAAGATGAACCGGATGTTCTGCTCTTCGACCAGCTTCGGATCGACCAGATGCAGATTGTCCCGGGTCGTCACCAGGGAGGTGACCTTCCCGTTCCGGATGCGGAAATTGATCGCGTCCGCCCCGAAGAGCGGGAAGCAGGGGATCAGGACGGCGCCGCGCTTGTATACGCCGTAGAGCGTCACGTAGAACTCGATGGACGGGAAGAGCATGACCGCCACGCGGTCCCCCTCCCCGATGCCCAGGCGGACGAGCATGTTCGCGAACTGGGAGGTATACCGGGACAGCTGCCCGAAGGTGTAGCTCTCCGTCGCTCCGGTATCGAACTTGATCCGCAGGGCATATTCGTCCTTCGGGTGACGGTCCACGCACTCGTGCGTGATGTTGAAGTTGTCCTTCGTGCCGTCGAACACTTCCCAGCGGTCGGACCATTTGAATTTCTCCTTGGCCTCCGCGTAGGTCGTGTAATTCAGCGCTTTCCACTGTTTTCTTTCATATACAGGCGTTCCCATTTGTTTCACCTCTGTCAGTTTGGGAAGCGGATACCGGTCATTTTCCGTATCTGCTCAGCGTGGCCCCGTGGATCACCTTGGTCATGTACGGTCTCGGCTCCTTCACGTCCTCCGCGTGCGTCGCGGAAGATCCGAACACCGTCTGGTACATGGCCGTATTGCCCGCGCCGGAGCCCGCGACGAAGACGAGCACGTGCTCTGGCCTGTTGAACGGCTCCATGTGCAGTCCCGGCTTGACGTCCTCCGGCGTCAGGGCGAACATCTTCTTGTTGGCCTCCGCCTTCTCCTTCTTCAGTTCCGCGATCAGGTCGTCCCTCTGCTCCTGCGTCATTGAGTCGTAGTCGATGACGTTCCGGTCGTAGAAGTACTGGATCAGGGACCGCTTGGTGAAGCCCGCGTCGGCCATCTGCCTGGCCAGCGCCGGATGCAGGACCAGCATGTGGCGGATCGAATCTCCGTCCTCCGGCATGCCGAAGGTCCTGAAGATATCCGACTTCCGGGAGAACATGGCGCTCACCGCGGCCAGCCGCTCCTCGAAGTCGTCGTTCGACATGACCTCTGCGGGACCCCTGGTCTGGCTCGTCCACTCGCAGACGGTGATGATGCTCTCATCCGGCGCGTATCCGTTCTGCTCCGCCCAGGATTCCCATGGGTTCTCCTCCTGGTTTTCCGGCACGAAGATGTTGGCGTACGCGGCGGGACGTCCCGGTCCGCCGGGAGAGGAATAGATCGTCATGTCGCGCCAGCCGATGGCCGTCATGCAGATCAGGACCGCGCGTCCGATCGTGCTGTTGATGCGGTGGCCGGGCGCGAGATAGCCGATCTTGTTGCAGATCCCCAGCTCCTCGATGATCGGGCCGCTGATGAAGATCGCCGGCAGGATCTCGTTCACGATGTGGAACTGGTTGAAGTTCGGATCCGTGATCGTCTCGATGATCGTGATGATCACCGGGAGCCATTCCGGCTTCGCGCCGGCCATGACGGAGGCGATGGCGATCTTCTCCACGGTCGCGGCGCCGCGTTTCGGATACATGTATCCGATCAGCCTGTCTCTGGGATAGGAGGTGCCGGTCAGCATCCACTCCACCGCCTCCCTGGTGGGAGGCACGACCGGAAGGCCGTCGTTGAGGTAGTTCTCGGAGCAGTATTCCAGCCATTTTTCATACGCTTCGGAGTAGTTCGCGCCGGTGAAGGTCTTGGGTCCGTAGTCGTATTCCCTCTCGTAGCTCCGCTTCTCCTCGTCGGTCAGCGGGGCGGTCAGCTTGGCGATCAGGTCGTCGACGCATCCCTCCACGACCTTCCGCATCTGTTCCTCGTTGCGCTTGGCCGCGCAGTACGCGGTGGCCGGGACCGTCGTCAGGCGGACGGCCGGCATGCCGTTGAGGTCCTGCAGGGCGCTCTTGGAGCGCAGCAGCACGTCGGAGCAGATGGATACGCCCGGTTTGCCCGCGCGTTCCATGAACACGCCGACGTCGCGCTTGCCCTGGGTGATGGCGTCCTTCACGCCCTCGACCCACGCGTCGCATTTGGCGGCGATCTCGTCCGCGTTGACCACGGCGCTGGGCGAGCCGAAGGACTTGCAGCGGTAGAACTTTATGTCCGGATACCGCTTCAGCAGTTCCTCCTCGAGGATGTTGAAGAACAGTTCGGAGCCGAACTGGAACAGGTTGTCCACGTGGATGCTCATCAGCGCGAGCGTCTTTCCGTTCAGATCCGTCAGTCTTGGGTTGCTGAGGCCTTCGCGGTGCGCGTTCTCGAGCACGCCTCTCGGCTCCAGCACTTCCAGCGTCACTTTGTTTTCGCTCATGTCAGGCCTTCCTTTCCCTACCTGCCGGCTTCCGTCAGGGCGGCGCCGCGGATGACCTTGGTCATCCAGGGCCTCGGCTCCTTCACGTCCTCTGCGTTGGGCGCCGACGAGCCGCAGACCGTCTGGAAGATCATGCTGTTGCCGGCGCCGGATCCCGCGACCATGATCAGCACGTCGGACAGCTCATGGAACGGCTCGCGGTGCAGGCCGGGCTTGATGTCTTCGGGAAGGAGGAAATACATCTTGTCGTTCGCGGCGGCGCGCTCCAGGCGCAGCTGCTCGCGCAGATGCTCCCGCTCCTCCTCGGTCATGGAGTCGTAGTCGATCACGTTCTGCTTATAGAGGTATTCCACGAAGGATTCCTTCGTGAAGCCCTTCAGCGCCAGCTGCTTGGCCATGGCGGGATGCAGGACAATCATGTGGCGGCTGTTCTCCCCGTTCTCCGCCATGCCGAACGCCGAGAAGAGCGGGCCTTTGCGGGAGAACAGATTGGAGATCTGCGCGATGCGTTCCTCGCAGCTGGAGTTGGACATGCACTCGCCGGGTCCTCTCATGACACCGGTGTTCTCGCAGATGGTGACGACGCTCTCGCCGTTGGTGTAGCCGTTCTGTTCGGCCCAGGAATCCCAGGGGCTTTCGTCCTGGTTCTCCGGAATGATGTAGTTGGCGTAGGCCGCGGGCTGGCCGGGGCCGCCGGGAGACGCATAGATCGTCATGTCGCGCCAGCCGATCGTGATCATGCACATCAGGACCGCGCGGCCGATCGTGGCGTTGATGCGGTAGCCGGGGGCCAGATAGCCGCAGTGCGTGTTGTATCCGAGTTCCTTGACGATCGGTCCGCTGAGGAAGATCGTCGGCAGGATCTCGTTGACCACGTGGAACTGGTTGAAGTTCGGATCCGTGAAGGCGTCCATGATGCCGATCAGGACCGGCAGGTATTCCGGCCTGCAGCCGGCCATGACCGCCGCGATCGCGATCTTCTCCACGGTGGCGATGCCTCTCTTCGGGAAGACCAGGCCGATCTCCTTGTCCCTCGGATAGGTGGTCCCGGTCAGCATCCACTCCACGTTCTCCTTCGTCGGAGGCACCACGGGCAGCCCGTCGGAAAGGGCGTTGTCCGCGCAGTACTGCAGGAACTTCTCATAGGCCTCGTGGTACGTCTCCCCGCTGAAGGTCTTCGGGGAGTAGTCGTACTCCAGAACGAAGTCCTCCTTCTCCTCTTCGGTCAGAGGCGTCAGCAGGGCGGCGATGATCTTGTCGCAGGCCGCCTCGACGACGGGCCGCATCAGCTCCGGATCCCTCTTGGCCACGCAGTAGTCGGTCTCGGGGACCGTCACCAGGCGCACCCGCGGCATTCCGTTCAGATCCTGCAGGGCGCTCTTGGAGCGGTACAGGATGTCCGAGCAGATGGAGACGCCGGGACGCCCCGCGCGCTCCATGAACACGCCGACGTCGCGCTTGCCCTGCGTGATCGCCTCCTTGACGCCCTCTACCCAGGCGTCGCAGTGCTCGGCGATCTCGTCGGCGTTGACGACGGCGTTCGGGGAGCCGAAGGACTTGCAGCGGTAGAATTTCACGCCGGGATATCTCTTCAGGAACGCCTCCTCCAGCAGATCGAAGAACAGCTCGGATCCGAACTGGAACAGGTCGCCCACGTGGATCGTCATGAACGCGATGGTCTTCCCGTTCAGATCGGTCAGGCGGGGATTCTTCAGGCCTTCGCGCTTCGGGTCTTTCAGTTTTCCCTTGGGTTCGAGGATCTCAAAGGAGACCTTGTTTTCATTGCTCATATCGGATAACCCCTCCTCATTAGCGAACGACCGCTAATTGATTTTGATGAAAAATAGCCGGATCACCGGACTTGCCCGCATTACAGGCCGTTGATCTCCCGCACCTTGTGGCAGGCCACGAAGTGGTTCGGGAGGACCTCCTCATACGCCGGCACCTCGTTCTGGCACCGCTCGTCCGCGTACGGGCAGCGGGGGCAGAAGCGGCACTGCTTCTTGGGCTCGATGGGCGAAGACAGCTCGCCCTGGAGCACCACCTTCGTCTTCGGCACGTCGATGCTGGGAATGGGGATCGCCGACAGCAGGCCCTTCGTGTACGGGTGCAGCGGCTTTTTGAACAGTTCCTTGGACGGGCTCTTCTCCAGCATGGCGCCGACGTACATGACCAGGATGTCGTCGGAGATGTGGCGCACGACGGACATGTCGTGGGTCACGAAGATGTAGGTCAGGCCGACGGATTCCTGAAGGTCCTGCAGGAGGTTCAGGATCTGCGCCTGGATGGAGACGTCCAGGGCGGATACCGGCTCGTCGCATACGATGAACTTCGGATCGAGGGACAGGGCGCGCGCGATGCCGATGCGCTGCCGGCGGCCGCCGTCCAGTTCGTGCGGATAGCTGTTTTCGAACCGGCGGGCCAGTCCGACGAGGTCCATCAGCTCATAGACTCTCTTCTTCCGGTCCGCGGCGGTCCTGCACAGCTTGAAGGTCCTCAGCGGGTCCGAGATCAGCTCGGAGACGGAGAATCTCGGGTTCAGGGACGAGAACGGATCCTGGAAGATGATCTGCATCTCGCGCCGGAGGTTCTGCAGTTCCTTTCCCTTGATCTTCGTGATGTCGCGGCCGTCGAAGATGATTTTGCCGTCGGTGGGATTGAGCAGACGCAGGACGGTCCGCCCCAGCGTGGATTTGCCGCAGCCGCTCTCGCCGACGACGCCGAGGGTCGTACCCGTTTCCACCGTGAACGAGACGTCGTCCACCGCGTGGAGCATGCCGGCCGGCGTCGGGAAATACTTTTTCAGGTGTTCCACACGCAGAAGCTCTGCCATGTCACTGTCCCTCCTCTCCGTACCGCAGGCATCTCACCAGATGTCCCGGCTGGATCTCATACAGAGGCGGTTCCGTCGTCCTGCACTTCTCGGTGCAGTACTGACAGCGCGGATTGAACTTGCATCCCTCGGGCAGTGCGGACGGATCCGGCATCAGGCCCTTGATCGGCTTCAGTCTGTCCACGTCCTTGTCCAGGCTCGGGATGGAATTGAACAGGCCTTCCGTGTAGGGATGGCTGATGTGATGGAATATCTGTTCGAGAGAACCGTATTCCACGATCTCCCCGGCGTACATGATGGCCACCTTGTCGCAGTTGGAGGCCACGATGCCAAGGTCGTGCGTGATCAGGATCATGGAGGTGCCAAGCTTCTCCTTCAGTTCGTTCATCATCTCGAGCACCTGAGCCTGGATCGTCACGTCCAGGGCCGTCGTGGGTTCGTCCGCGATCAGCAGATGCGGGTTGCAGGCCAGCGCCATGGCGATGACGACGCGCTGCTTCATGCCGCCGGAGAACTGATGCGGGAACTCCCTGGCTCTCTCCACGTTGATGCCGACCAGTTCGAGCATGTTCCTCATCCTCTTGCGCGCTTCCTCGTGCGTGCAGTCGTTATGGAGCTCGATGACCTCGGTGATCTGGTCGCCCACGCGCATGATCGGGTTCAGCGCCGTCATGGGATCCTGGAAGATCATGGCGATGTCGTTGCCGCGGATCTTCTGCATCTCCTCCTCGGAGACCTTGAGCAGGTCCGTCCCTTTGAACAGGATCTCTCCGCTGACGATCTTCGCCGGAGGGGACTGCAGCAGGCGCAGGATGCCGAGCGCCGTGGTCGTTTTTCCGGCGCCGGTCTCTCCGACGAGCCCGATCGTCTCCCCTTCCTCCAGCTCCAGATTCACATGGTTGACGGATTTGAAGGTCCCTTCTTTTGTAACGTAATGGATGGACAGATCTTTGATTTCAAGCAGATTCATCTCGTCACGCCCCTCACTTCTTCAGTTTGGGGTCGAGCGCGTCGCGAAGCGCATCGCCCAGGAGGTTGAATGCGAACAGCGTCAGCATGATAAACAGCGACGGGAACACGATCATCGGCCAGAAATCGCGCAGATAGGGCCTGCCGGAGGAGAGGATGGATCCCCATTCCGGCGTGGGCGGCTGAACGCCCAGCCCGATGAAGCTCAGGCCGGAGATCGCCATGATGTTGCCGCCGATGCCCAGCGTGGAGTTCACGATGATCGGCGCGATGACGTTCGGCAGGATGTGCCTGAAGATGACCCTCCGGTTCGTGGAACCGGTCGCGACGGCCGCCTCCACGTATTCGTTGCTCTTGATCGACATGACGGTCGACCGGATCAGCCTGGCCGAGGCCGGGATGCCGGAGATCGAGATCGCCATGGCGGTCTTGACCGGGCCGGAGCCCAGCATGGCCGACACCGCGATGGCCATCAGCAGGCCGGGGATCGCCATCAGGATGTCCAGGATACGCATGATGGTGATGTCGACCTTGCCGCCGAAATAGCCGGCGACGGAGCCGAGGATGACGCCGCAGGTCAGGGAGATCGCCACGGAGATGACGGCGACCAGGAGAGAGATCCTGCCGCCGTATACGAGCCGGGACCAGATGTCCCGCCCGAAGTTGTCCGTTCCCATGATGTGAACGGGATCCGGGAACTGGAACCGGTTTCCGAAATCCTGCTCCTCATACGGGAACTTCGTCACGACACCGGAAAAGATCGTCAGGAACAGAAGGACGATGACGATGCAGAGGCCGATCATGCCGAGCTTGTTGTTCAGCAGGCGGCGGAACACGTCGCCGGCCTGTGTGTGTCTGCGGGCCGCGTTTTCCAGACTCTCGATCTGCTCTTCGCCGCCGCCCGTAAGCATGGTGATGATCATCACGGCACCGCCTTTCCCGGAATTTTCGCTTTCTTTACGCGTTTTCTCCCCGATTCATACTGCGCCTTGATCCTCGGGTCGATGAATGCGTACGCAATATCCACGATCAGGTTCATGCCGCAGATGCACAGCGACAGGAGCAGGACGGTCCCGTTGATGATGGGATAGTCGCGCGAATTGATGCCCGTCATGATGTAGGTGCCCATGCCGGGGATCGAGAAGATCGTCTCGACGATGATCGAACCTGCCATGATGAAGCTGAGCTGCGTTCCGATGACGGTGACGATCGGGATCAGGGCGTTCGGGAACGCGTGCTTCCAGATGACGAGCCTCTCGCGCAGTCCCTTGGACCGTGCCGTGCGGATGTAGTCTGACCGAATCACTTCCAGCATACTTGTCCGCGTCATGCGGACGATGACCGCGATAAACCCGAATGAGTTCGCCGCCACCGGCATGACCCAGCTCTTCCAGCTGTCCACGCCGGAGACCGGCAGCCATCCGAGCTTGACCGCGAAAAGCAGCAGGCCCAGAAGGGCGAAAACATAGTTCGGGATCGCCGCTATGATCAGCGCGAAACTGGTGACCGTATAGTCGGCGACGGAATACTGCTTCGTCGCCGAGAGGATGCCGAGCGGCACCCCGATCACGGTCGTTACGATTACGCTCATGATGCCGAGCTTGAACGTGATGGGGAAGCGGTGGACGACCTCGGTCGCTACCGGCACGCTTCCAATGTACGAAGTCCCGAGATCGCCCCGGGAGATAAGGCCCCACAGATAGTTCCACAGCTGGACGAGAAACGGCTTGTCCAGCCCCAGCTTTTCTCTCAGAGCGACATAGCTCTCCTCGGTATAGTTCGTGCCCAGCATGGACATGGCCGGGTCACCGGGCGTAAAGTAACTGATCGTGAACACGATAACCAGCACACCTAAGATGACGGGGATCATCCACAGCAGTCGTTTGATGATATATCTGGACAAAGGATCATGCCTCCCCTCAGTCTGTTTCAGTACCGGATTTTACTAAGGGCAGGAGAACAGGAGTCTCTCCCGCTCTCCCGCCCTTCGGTTATCGCTCAGGTTTTACCAGTCAGGTAAACGAATGATGTTTTCCGCTGCTTACCAGGAAAGCGCGTGCAGCAGCGTGTAGGCGCTCGTGTAGGTGTAGGCGTTCATCTCGGCTTCGCTGAACACTTCGGGATCGTAGCCGATAACGGACATGCACTCGCAGATGGGAACGATGATGTATTCGTCATACGCCAGCTTCTGCAGTTCGGCGTACTGCTCGCTGCGGCTCGCCTCGTCCGTCGTGTGGGCGGCCTTCAGGAACCTCTCCTGGACCTCGGGCTGATACCACCAGCACCAGGTGAAGCCCTTGATGTAGAAGCAGTTCAGGGATTCGTGCGGATCGCCGTTGGCGACGCCGTTGATGTTGTTGTACCAGCCGGCGTCGCTGCCGCCGTCCTGCATCCAGGTCATCAGGCCCGTCGTGACGTCGCCGAATTCCAGATCGACCTGGATGCCGATCGCCTCGCAGTAATAGTCGAAGGCTTCCGCGAAGTCCTTGTGCGCGCCGTTCATCTCGAACAGGTGGATCTTGATGTCGCCGTCCTTGTAGCCGGCGTCGGCCAGGATCTGCTTGGCCAGATCGGGATTGTACTCATAGACTCCCTGCGGCTTGTAGAACGGGGACTTCGTGGATACGATGGAGTCCGCGGGCTCGTACAGGTCGCCGTAGGCAAGCTTGCCGATGGCGGACCAGTCGACGCCGTGGGCAATGGCCTGGCGGACCGCCTTGTCCTGGAAGATCGGGTTGTTGACGGCGCCGAAGAAGAAGTTCAGCGTCGTGCCCATCGCGCGGGTCTTGATCTTCAGTTTGGAGCTGGTGTCGTTGACCAGACGGGTGTAGTCCGTGCTGGACAGGCCGGCCATGGCGATCTCGCCCTTTTCCAGCGCCATGTACATGGTGGACTGGTCGGCATAGTACTTGATGATCCATTTCTTGACCTGGAACTTCTCGTTGGCGGCGTTCCAGTAGTCGTCGCGCAGTTCCAGCGTGATGTGGTCGTCCGTCACGTACTCGGTGACCTTGAAGGGACCGGAGCCGTTCGGGGCTTCATACCAGTCGTAGGAATCCCAGCCCTTCTCGCGGCACCAGGACTCGTCGAACAGGTAGATGTTTCGGCTGGTGAGGCCGGGGCCCCAGGGGTCTTTCCACTTGATCGTGACGACATTGCCGTCCGCCTTGCAGTTGTCGAGATCCAGATCGCCGAGGGAGGATGCGCTGATGTCGCCTCTCTCGATGTGCTGCAGGACGCTGAACAGCAGGTCGCTGCCGGTGGCGACGTCGCCGTTGGCGAACGTGATGCCGTCCTTCAGCGTCATCTTGAAGGTCAGTTCATCCTCGTAGCCCCAGTCGGACAGGATGTAGGAATAGGGCTGCGCGGTGGACTGGTCGATCAGGAACAGGGAATCGTAGACACCGTCGCAGGCGGTCAGGTTCGGAGAGGGCTCCGCGCCGTCCAGGAAGCGTCCGAGCCAGCCGGTCACGCCGATGGTGACCGTCTCCGGCTTGGCCGCGGTCTCGACCGCCGCGCCGCCGTCGGCCGCCTGGGAGGCCGCGCCGCCGTCATCCGTCTGTTCGGATACCTTGCCGCCGTCGTCCGTCTTTGCGGGCTCTTTGTCGCCGCCCGGCGCCGGGGCGGTCTCTCCGCCGCTCTTGCCTCCGCAGGAACACAGCGCAAGGACCATCATGAGGGCCAGAAGGACGCAAAGGATCTTCCTAATGGATTTCATAACTGTTCTCCTTTCAATAATAATTGGTTTTTCAATCGCCGGAACGCCCGTCCGGCGGATTTCCCGTCATTAGTGAACGCTCGTTAATTTTCCCTTAAAAAAAACATGTCAGCGTTTCGGGGCGTAGATCTCGAACATCTGCGCGGCCTTCCGGGGATCGCTCTCCAGGAACACGTCGATCCGCGCGATCTTCAGCCGGCCTTCCTCGTCGGCCTTCAGCCGGTAGAAGGCGTTCATGCCGATCTCCAGCAGCACCTTTCCCGTCTCCCTCTCCGTCGGCCGGGACGTCACCATCGCGCTGACGAACAGGTTCCTCTCGTCGATGCACAGCCTCTCGACGGTCAGTACGTCGACGACCGCGGGATGGCTGAGGCAGGCGCGGTACCACTGCTCCCGGCTGTTCATGCCGTTGTCGAAGGAGATATCCGGCGCGTAGAACCGGTCCATCTCCGGCTGCAGCACGGGATCCTGCGCCTTCTCCGCGTAACTGGGGAAATACGCAAGCATGAACTCTCTGATCTCATCGTAGGAAAAGCTCAAGGGAACCACCTCTTTCCATGTGAAGCATAGTCATTTCCGGCTGAGCGGGCGGCCGTCCGGCGGATGCCTACTGAACGCTCGCTAACCTAAGGATATACTACCCGCTGCCTTCCCGTCTGTCAATAGGCATTTTCGGAAAAATCGCGGAGAAACGGCAGGTACCGTCATTTCTTCCCCGTTCCCCCGCCTCCGTCCCGTTCCACGCCTGAGAACCGGCTGCGCATCTCCGTGCACGTGATGCCGAAGTGCTTGGTGAACATCTTGTAGAATCCCCGGGTGTCCCGGTACCCCACGGCGCGGCTGATCTCCGCCACCGGCATCCTCGTCTGCACGAGCAGCTCCTGCGCGTGCCGCATTCGGATCTGGTTCAGCGCCCATTTGATCGTGAAGGACGTCTCCTTTTTCACGAGCCTGCTGGCGTAATCCGGTGACAGATACGCGGCTGCCGCGGCGTCCGCGACGCGGATGTCCGACGCGTAGTTCCTTTCCAGGTAATCCATGATCACCTGCACCGCCCGGCTCCCGCTCTCCTTTTCCGCTCCGGCGTTGTAGAAACCGTACATCTCGTCGAAGCTCGCGTTCATGATCCGCCGGATCCTGTCCATGCCGTCGGCTTCGAACAGCCTGCGGATCGTCTCGAAGGCCAGCCGGTAGAAGCGGACGTCGTACACGTCCTTGCCGTAGTATTTCAGGAAGATGATGTGGAAGAGCATCTCCGCGCTGATCTTTGCCGTCTCGGGATCCTCCTCCGCATAGGCCAGGGCCATGATCTCCTCGAACAGCTGCCTGGCGGCGATGCCGCGGCCGGACATGAGCTCGGTGAAGACGGCGGACGCCCGGACTTCGATCCCCTTCCAGAACGCCGTCATCTCCTCCCGGTCCAGTTCCCTCTGGAAGACGTAGGAGGACAGAGACCTGCCGCGAGGCCCGGAGCCCGCGTCAGTGCCTTCGAAGTAGACGATGTCCCGGATGTCCGGGGCGGTCCTTCTCGTGTCCGGCGCCTCGCTCTCCCCGCAGATGCGGGTCAGCGCCGCCAGGAGCGAGGCGTAGGCGGCGAATTTCCCGCTGGACACCACGTCCGTCCCGTCCAGCGCCTCCCGGAATTCCTCCTCCTCCGCGCCGAACCTGGCCAGATACTCCTTCTCCTGGAGCTCGATCTTCTCCCGGCCGTCCCCGCTGCTCACGGCGAATCCTGCATGGAACCAACCCTCCAGCCGTCCCTTCTCCCGCACCGGCACGACCCATTCCACCAGGCCCGCGTGGCAGGCCAGGACATGGTATCCGTCCCTCTCCTCCGCCCTCTCGCATGCCGCCAGCTGCTGCGCGCGGCATGCCGCGGCGCCCGCGGGCGAGCGCTGGATCAGGCGGCAGAAGGCGCAGGGAGGCGCCGCCGGGTCCTCCCGGGCGGCCTGGTAGCGGCACGGCTTCCCGGCCGCCGCCTCATAGGCCGACAGTATCCTGTTTACGGTTTCTTCCTTCATGACGGCACCCGTCCTCCCTTTGGATAAAAAAGGACACAATAAATGTCGGAAAAGTTCATATTTGTTCGTCCGGGAGCATTGTTTTCCCGCCGCGTTTCCCTATGATAAAAGCAGAGGACCATGCGAACATGCGCGGAGGATTGCCATGAGAGTATTCGAGATCTCCAGAATGACGAACCGCAACGGGCCGGGTATACGAACGCTCGTTCACTTCAAGGGCTGCCCGCTCCGCTGCGTCTGGTGCTCCACGCCGGAGTCCCAGGACACCGCCTTCGAGCTGCGCCGGATCCCCGAGCGCTGCATCGGCTGCGGCGCCTGCGTTTCCGTCTGCCCTTCCGGCGCCGTCTCTCCCGGGGACGGGGCGTCGGAAGTCGACCGCTCCCTGTGCACGCGCTGCTTTGCCTGCACGGAGGTCTGCGCGCCGAAGGCGCTCACCGTCATCGGGGCCGACTGGACGCCGGAGGCGCTGGCCGCGGAGATCCTGAAGGACAGGATCTTCTTCGACTACTCCGGGGGCGGCGTGACCTTCTCCGGGGGCGAGCCCCTGATGCACGTCGACGACGGCATGGAGGAGCTTTACCGTCTCCTGAAGGAGGCGGGCGTCTCCATCGGAGTCGACACGACGGGCTTCGTCCCGTGGGCGTCGGTCGAGCGTCTGCTTCCCTTCATAGATTTCTTCCTCTGGGATCTGAAGGTCATGGATCCCGTACGGCACCGGGAACTGACCGGCGTCGGGAACGAACTGATCCTGGAGAATCTCGCCAGGGTCGACGCGTACGGGACGAAGGTCTTCATCCGCTGCGTCCAGGTGCCCGGCATGACGGACGGCGACGAAAACCTGACCGCGACCTGCGGCTTCCTGCGCGGTCTCTCCTGCGTGCAGGAACTGGACCTGATCAATTTCCACAATCTCGGCGCCAGCCGCTACCGGTCCGTCGGCCGGGTCTCCCCCGTCCTGGACCTGGAGCCCCTCGGTGCGGACGAACTGGAGCGGAAGCGGGAGCTGGTCGAACGGCTGGGCATCCGCTGCAGGATCGTATGAGCGGTGCCGCGCTTCCGGCGGTCCCCCGGCCGGCAGCTTCCGGACCATATACGCATTATATCAACATCGTCCCGTGAGAACAACAATCACCCAGAAGATGGAAAGGAGTTTCACATGAACACATGCATCCCGAAAGACCTGTCGACGGTCGGCAGCTGGCAGGAATTCTTCGAACGCTCCTGCTCCGAGCGTGTGAAGACCGCCGTCCGCCGGGCGGTCCGGACTCCGGAGATCTGTCTCGAGCACGCGCTGGTCGAGATCGACGTGCACCGCGAGACGGACGGAAAGATCCCCCACATCATCCAGAGGGCGCAGATCTTCAAGCGTTTCCAGGAGACGCGCACATTGAACATCTACGACGGCGAGCTGATCATCGGAAACGTCAACAGCAAGGTCCGCGCCTCCCTGATCTTCGGCTCCCTGCTGGGCAACCAGCTGGACGCGGAGCTGGATCATCCGGTCTACGACTATGAGATCCGTTCGAACGACCGGCATCACATCTCCGAAGAGGAGCGGAAGATCATCCGCGAACAGATCGTCCCCTTCTTCAAGGGCCGCTGCATGGAGGACGAGATCTACGCCCGCGGCGATCAGGAGATCCGGGAGAAGGCTTTCGCCGGAACGGCGAAGTGCCCGCACCTTCCCAACTTCGCCGACCTGATGACGAGGGCCGACGCCGGCCACGCGCTGTCCAACTACCAGAAGGTGCTGGAACTGGGACTCAACGGGATCCGGCGCCAGGTCGAGTTCTACCGCGAGGCCAATCTCGCGGATTACAACCGCTTCTACAAAAAGGAGAAGGCGGATTTCTACGACGCCGTCCTCATCAGCCTGGAGGGCGCCGAGATCCTGTGCGGCAGATACAGCGCGCTGGCCGCCGAAATGGCCGCGAAGGAGCCCGACCCGCAGAGGAAGGCGGAGCTGGAGGAGATCTCCCGCATCGTGAAGAAGGTCCCCATGGAACCCGCCGACAGCTGGCAGGAGGCCCTGCAGGCGGTCTGGATGACCCAGATCCTGATCCTGGGCGAGCAGATGAACTACGCGGATTCCTTCGGCCGCTTCGACCAGTACATGTATCCCTACTACGTGAAATCCGTCGAGGAGCGGAAGGAACTGACGAGGGAGCAGGCCCTGGAGATGCTGGAATGCTTCTTCGTGAAGACCGCGGAATGGACGCAGCTGTACGACTACAGCTCCGCCTCCGTTCAGGTCGCCTTCCCGATCACGCAGAACCTGCTGATCGGAGGCCAGACCCGCGAGGGGAAGGACGCCTGCAACGAGGTCACGATGCTCTGCCTGGAGGCGGAGGAGCAGGTCGGCCTGATCCAGCCCGAGATCGCCATGCGGATCTGGGAGGGCACGCCGTACGAATACCTGCGCAAGGCGGCGGAAGTCGTCCGCCTCGGCCGCGGCAAGCCCAAGTTCTACGGCGACCGAAAGGCGATGGAGATGATGCACAACGCCTATCCGGACATGAGTCCCGAGGACCTGCGCGACTACGCCGTGATCGGCTGCGTCGAGATCGCCATGCCGCACATCACGCAGCAGCATTCCGCGTCCGGCATCTTCAACATCGGTAAGATCCTCGATCTAACGCTGCACAACGGCCGGTGCTCCATCTGCGGCGAACAGCTCGGTCCCGAGACCGGCGACCCGCGGGATTTCAAAACGATGGACGAGTTCCTGGCCGCCTACCGGATCCAGAACGACTACTTCATGGATATCCTGTGCCGCGCCATCAAGGTGGAGATGTCCGTGCAGGCCGAGTGGAACGAGGCCCCGTTCACCTCCTGCCTGCTGGAGGGGCCGCTGCAGAAGGGCACCGACCTCATCCGGGGCGGCTGCTGGAGCAATTCCTTCGGCCTCATGCTGGCCGGCAGCGCGAACACGGGCGACGCCATGGCCGTCATCGACTCCCTGATCTACCGCGACCGGAAGGTCACCTGGGACGAGATGCTCGCCGCTCTGGACGCCGACTGGGTCGGCTATGAGCGCCTCCGCCAGATGGCGATCCACGACGTGCCCAAATACGGCAACGACAACGACTATGCCGACGGCTGGGTCGCTGCCGTGCAGAACATCTGGTACGACGCGATCGACCGCTGCAACAAAAACCGCGACAACTTCCCCTCCTACGGAGGCACGTTCCGCGGCGCGTCCTGCCTCGGCAATTCCGCCGTCACCGCCGGCATGGCGGTCGGCGCCCTGCCCGACGGCTTCAAAAAGGGCACGCCCATGGCGGACGCCATGTCCCCGACCCAGGGCCGGGACGTCGAGGGGACCACGGCCGTGCTCCGCTCCATGTCCAAGCTGCCCTCCGCCCGGTTCCAGATGGGCACGCTGCTCAATCAGCGCCTGACGCCCCAGATCTTCGCCACGGACGAGGACGTCGACCGCTTCGTCGCCTACCTGCGCGCGTTCGAGGCCCTGGGCGACTACCACGTCCAGTTCAACGTGATCGACAGCAAGATGCTGCACGCCGCGATCGAACACCCGGAGGAATACCAGGACCTGCTCGTCCGCGTCGCCAGCTACGTTGCCTACTTCGTCGAGATCGACCCCGTCGGGCAGCTGGATATCATCCACCGTACGGAACAGAACCGCTGGTAAAGCCCGGCGCATGAAAAAAGGCAGCACGGATCATCCGGGATGATCCGTGCTGTCTCCTGTCCTCTCCGTCCGCGGTTTCCGCGGGAGGCGTCACTCCGTCCGTCACGCGTTTGCCGTCAGCGCCTTCACGCCCATCGCGAAGATACGCTCCGCGAAAGCGTCCAGTCCCTCTTCCGTCACCGAGTACCACCGCGCGAACCAGGCCGTCTGCGAGAAGACGGTAAAGGCCGCGTAGTAGATGTCCGGGTCCGGGAGCGCGTGCTGTTCGCAGTAGTCCGACAGGGCCTCGATCAGGATCTGCCTTCCGAAGTCCCTGGTCTCGCGGATCTTCGCGGCGCGCTCCGGCGTCAGCCGCATGACCTCCCTGTCCAGCACGTTCAGTTCCTTTCCGTTCCGGATGCTGTGGGCCAGCAGGTTCCGGATGATGGCGAGGACCGTTCTCCCGCAGTCGGGGCCGTCCGGTCCGCCGGCCTTCAGCGAAGCGTTCAGCCGGTCCACCGTCCTGTTCAGGAGGGTGAACAGGATGTCCTGCTTGTCGCTGAAGAAATAATAGACGCCCGCCACGCTCAGCCCCGTCTCCTTCGCCAGCTCGCGCACGGAGGTGCTGTCGTATCCGTTCCTGTAGAACAGCTCCTGCGCCGTCTCCAGGATGAGTTCCTTCCTGTTCTGTTCCGTATTCCTCAATTTTACCTCTTATCCCTTTCCTTAGCGAGTATTCATTAATCAAATAATTCATTATAGCACGGCTGTCAATCCTCTGCCGCGCCGGAAAGGAGGATCCCCATGGCGGAAAAAAAGAAGAAGGTCCGCGTGAAGCGCCTGTACGAATACGCGCGGGACTATACCGTCTCCCCCGACGGCAAGGTACGCTATCACGGGCTCCTGTACGAATACGAGGAGCCGGACTGCGCGCCGCGTCTGCGCCGCTGCCTTCTCTCCTCAGCCATCGCGGCCGCGTTCATGGTCCTCTCGGGCCTGCTCCCGGTCGTCTCCATGCGGTTCTCCCCTTTCGTCATCTTCCCCTACGGAATCGCCCTTGTCGCCTCCGCCGTCCTGCTCGTCTCCTGCGTGCGGGCCGTCCGGGCGGAGGTCCCGATGCAGCGCCGCACGTACGACACCTCCTCCGGCCGTTTCCTCCCCGTCTCGGCCGTCCTCGGCGTCTGCGCCGCCGTATGCTTCGCCGGCCATCTGGTCTATGTCCTGACCCACCTCTTCCTCGGGGTCACGGCTCCGGACGTCATCTTCGCCGTCGCGCAGGGATGCGCTGCCGCCCTCGCCGTCTCGGTCGCCCTGCAGTCCCGGAAGCTCCGGTGCCGCAGCTTCGAGGCGTAGTTTCCCCTCTTTCCCCGCAGAGACAGATACAGGGCCGCGGTCCCGTTTCCGGACCGCGGCCCTGTTTTCTCATGTTCCGTCTTTCCCCGCCAGTTCCCGGATCACCTCGGGGATGTCCCGGTGGCGCACGTCCCTCGGTTCGAACCGCACCAGGTGATATACCAGCTGCATCACGGCGCCGGCGCCGACGGTGCTGATCAGGGTCCCGATGCCGACGGGCCCGCCCAGCAGCCATCCGGCCAGCAGGACCGCCGCCCACAGCAGGATCTCCACCAGCCCGATGGGCAGCCGCCGCAGCCGCTTGCCCAGGCCCACCAGCAGCGAGTCCCTGGGTCCGCAGCACTGGCCGCCCAGCATGTAGATCCACATGCCCAGGGCCATGAACACGAAGCCGGCGAGCATGATGACGATCCCGAGCCACAGGCTGCCGTTCTCCGGCAGCGGGTTGAGATCGTTGAACATCTGCACGAAATTGCCCGTCAGCAGCGCGTCGATCACCGTTCCGAACCCGATGCGCTCCTTCAGGAGCAGGTCCACGATCAGGACGGCCACGGCGATCAGCGTCATGGACAGCCCGTAGTTCAGGGGCGTGTGCTTCGAGACCCCCATCCCCAGGCAGTCCCAGGGCGCCAGCCCGATGTTGGCGAAAATGGTCAGGTGCACGCCGAAGGCGAACACCAGCAGCCCCGCGGCGATCCGCAGCCACTGCAGCGCGATCCTCTTTCTCACGTTCCGTCTTCCCTCTCCGGCGCCGCCGCACGGCCGCGCCGGTCCTTTCTCTTCCGTACGTACGCGGGCGTTCCGGCGAACGCCCGCGTCATCTCTCTTTCTGCCGTTCGATCCAGGCCATCAGCAGGTCCACGATCTTTTTCTGCTGGCTCTCCGTCAGCGGCCGTCCCTTCGGCACCCGGTACCATTTCTCCAGGCAGCCGCGGCAGCAGCAGGCCGTGGCGTGCATGGCCAGGAAGACCGGATGCCCCCGCATGGGCGTCTGCCGGCCGTCGTTGGCCGGCTCCGCCGGGGCGAGCTTCTGCCTCACGAAGTCCTCCGCGTGCCGCCGGATGACCTCCGGCCCCTTCTCCTCCAGATACCGTCTGTCCTTTTCGGACAGCCGGAAGCGCGAGCGGAACGCCGAGCGTTCCAGCCTGTCCAGCGCCTGTCCGATCGTCTGCATCCTTCCGTCCCCTCCCTTCCCCGGGTCACAGGAGCCGGGAGACGTAGATGATGGTCACGAGGAACAGGATGATGACCGTCAGGCCGGCCATGACCAGCAGATGCGTCCTCCGCTCGGAGTACAGCGTGGCGATGAACTCCCGGACGAAGGCGTTGATCCAGAAATAGCGCTTCGTCCTGCTGCCGAGCCCCTCGGCCCGGATCCCCTGGCTCCAGCCCAGCATGCCGGCCCGGAACACGTGGTAGTTCGTCGTGGAGAACGCGATCTTCGGCTCGCCCTCCGGGTCTCTCTCCCGGATCAGCGCCGCGGAGTTCCTCAGGTTCTCGTAGGTGTTGGCCGACCGGTCCTCCGGGAGGATTCGGTCCTCCGGCACGCCGCGCTCCATAAGATAGCGGCGCATGGCCTCGGCCTCGGAGATCACCTCGTCCGGCCCCTGCCCTCCGGAGGGCACGAAGACCGGATCCGGGCCCCCGGCCTGCCGCTGCATCTCCGCGAATTCCAGGGCGCGGTCCGCGCGGCCCTGCAGGAGCTTCGTCAGGGTCCCGTCCCGGTTGATCTGGCTGCCCAGGATCAGCACGTACTCCCGGTCGAAGGGAGGGACGTGCCGGGCGGCCTTCACGGCCAGGATGACGGTGGCGAGCAGGATGCACTCCAGATAGGCCACTCCGGTGAAGATGATCTCCTCGAAGGCCATCTCCGCGTGCATGAGGACGCTCGTCTCCCTGTGGAAATCCACCGGGCTGTGCCAGAACAGGTAGTCGCTCAGCGCGTAGGGGAACACCGTGGCCAGGCAGACGAAGACGCCGAGGAAGCAGGCCAGCAGGTTCCGCCAGTTCCGGCCCTCCTTCCTCATCAGCTGGACGGTGCTCAGCGTGACCAGGATGAAGGTGACGAACGCCACCGGAAGCAGGAACGTGGAGAACGCGCCAGAAGCGTTCACGACGGAGTGCGCCGTGTCGCTCAGGGACCGGTCCCCGGCCGCGCTGGGCGCGATGCCCGCCAGCGTCCCCGCGATGAACAGGAGCAGCCCCAGGTCCCTGACGTTGCGGTACCGGTACAGGCTGGCCCGCATGTCCCTGCGGTACTCCAGGATCATGCTCCCCAGCAGATACAGGAGCCAGAGGACGGCGCCGGCGGAGAACACCCATCCTCCCCGGGTCCATCCGAAAAACAGGTCCTCCGTGATCACTCCGAAGGTGTGCACGTGGAAGCTCCCCATCCAGGAGAAGCCGTCCGGCCCCCGGATGATGATGTGGCCTCTGCCCCGCCCCTCCAGGGAGCGCAGGCCGACCTCGATCCTGCCGTCTCTGAGGGCAACGCCCGTGATCTCCGCGAGCGGACTCTCCTGATCCAGCGTCACCTCGTACTCTTCCGCGGAGGCGCTCCGCGGGGGCACGTCGTACTTCAGCGTATACGTGTTCCCCACGGCGATGACGAAAGCGAAGCAGACGATGGCGATGAACAGCCCGACAAGCAGTTTCCTCATCCGTCATCCGCTCCTTCCCCGTCTTTCCGCATATCCGCGGCACAGGCGCGCAGCAGTTCCGCCGCCGGACGCCAGGCCTCCGTCTCCGGGTCCGGCAGCGCGCGGAACGCCATCGGCTCCCCGGTCAACGGGTGCGGGAACCACAGGCCGGCGCTGAACAGCGCCGGCGCCGGGCCCCGGGACCGGCTGCCGTATTTTCCGTCCCCCGCCAGGGGCATGCCCCGCGAGGCGAACTGGACCCGGATCTGGTGGGTCCGCCCGGTGTCCAGCGTCACGCTGACCAGCGTCAGCGGTCCGTATTCCGTCTCTGCGGATCCCAGCGTGCGGTAGGCCAGCCGCGCTTCGCGCACACCCTTCCGCATCCGCCGGACCGTGTAGCTTTTGTTCTTTCCCGCGTCGTGGAAAAGCAGGTCCCGCATCTCCCCCTCCGGGGGCTCCGGCCTTCCGCAGACGGCCGCCATATAGGTCTTCTCCATCCGCCCCTCCGCGATGGCGGCGGACAGGGCCGCCGCGGCCTGCGCCGTGTTCGCCAGCACCATCAGGCCG
>JAFYAU010000029.1 GCA_017540565.1 Oscillospiraceae bacterium | reverse complement strand
GCGCAAGGAAACGATAGAACGAGTCTTTGCGGACGCGAAAGAAAAACACGCCATGCGTTATACACATCATCGAGGCCTGGCCCGGGTAACGAACTGGGTGAGGCTCAAATACGCTGCCATGAACCTGAAAAAGCTGGCAGAGTGGAGTTGGAAAAACTCCTTTTTGCTTCGCTATTTACTTGTTTTTTCTACTGTATATGCCAAACCCCTTGTTTTCGCCACTTGAAAACAAGGGGTTCTTTGACAGACTGAGGCGTGACCGAATGCGGTCACGCCTGTTTTGCGTATCAGATCACTTTGTGGATGAGCCATTTTCTGCTTGCGAAACGTATGCTGAAAAGCACTGCCCTGCATGCCCAGTCGGAGAACATGGCGATCCATACGCCGAGGACCCCGAAACCGGCGTAGCGGCACAGATACCAGCAGAGCCCGACCCGCATGATCCACATGATGACGGAGGAGACGACCATGGAGTACCTGACGTCCCCCGCGGCGCGCATGCCGTAGGCCGGGGTAAAGCCCAGCGCCCATATCGCGGGCTTAACGCAGGCGATGAGTACGATGAGACGGAAGACCTGCCTGGCGCTGTCTGCATCCATGCCGGCCAGACGCGTGATCAGCGGACACGCCGGTATGGACAGCGCGGAAAAGGCGGCGACCGAAAGGAAGGAGATCAGCGTGAGCTTCTTGGAGTATCTCACCGCTTCATCCGGGCGCCCTGCACCGATGCACTGACCGACGACGGTGACGAGACCGATGCCCACCGCCATGCCCGGCATGGAGGTGAACAGCTCGATCTGAGCCGTGATGGCCTGCACCGCCATGGCGGCGGTTCCGAGAGTGGATACGGTGCTCTGGATCAGCAGTTTTCCCAGCTGGAACAGACCGTTTTCAACACCCGTCGGGATACCGATGGAAAGGATCCTGCGGATGGTCGGGAAGTCCGGACGGAGGCTCAGATAGTCCCGGAATGTAATCGCAGTGCCGGGCCTTCTCTGAAGGAGCAGCATGACGACGCCCCCCAGTACCCGGGAGACTGTCGTCGCGATCGCAGCCCCGGCCACGCCCATATGAAAGCCGAAGATGAGCACGGCGTTGCCGACGATGTTCAGCGCATTGGCGGCGACGGTGACCAGCATGGGCGTGCGGGAATTGCCGGCGGCCCGGAACAGGGCGGCGCTGCCGTATTGGACGGCGATAAAGGGGTAGCTCAGCGCGGTGATGGAATAATAGGTGAGAGAGTCCTTCATCACTTCCTGCGTGACCCTGCCGAAGATGATCTTCAGCAGCGGCCTTCTCACAGCGAGCAGGAGAAAGGTGAGGAACAGAGCAGCGACGGTGACGGACAGGAGCAGCTGCCTGCCCGCCTGATTGGCTTTCCGCTCCTCACGGTGTCCGATATACTGCGACGCGACGACGGCCCCGCCGGTCGCCATCGCGGAAAACAGATGCAGGATCAGCGTGTTGATGGCGTCCACCAGTGAGACGGCGGAAAGCGCGGCAGCTCCCACGTTGGACACCATCATGGCGTCCGCCGTCCCCATCAGGGACATCAGGATCTGCTCCGCGATCAGCGGCAGCAGCAGTTTTTTCAGATCTCTATTGGAAAACAGCATGGCATGTGACCTCATTCGACTGTCAAAAACCCTTATATCATATACTATCCGGAAGAAAATGCAAGCACCGCTTGACTTAGCCGTACGGCTTAGTATATGATAGGACACAACAGAATGAGCCGTACGGCGAAGTTTGCCGGACATTAGATCGAATTTGTTCGAGCGGCGAAGAAAGGACGTGCGAAATATGATCACTGACGCGGGATCCTTTGGAAAGGCGATCCGTGACAGAAGAAAACATCTCGGCTATACGCAGGCGTTCCTGTCGGAGGTCAGCGGTTTCAGCGTAAGCTTCATATCCGATCTTGAGAACGGCAAAAGCACAGTCGAACTGGGGAAAGCGATCTGTCTGGCAAACCTGCTCGGACTGGACTGCAGCCTGACTCCCAGAGGTGGATCATGAGAACGCTGAACGTGAGCATAGAACGCAGGGGAAAGATGGTATCGGCCGGAAGCATCGCTGGAAACGGGCCGTCGGATGCCCGGTTCCGCTACTCGGAAGGATATCTGCGCGATCCGTATGCGGCGGCGATATCCCTCAGCCTTCCCCTGCAGGAGGAGCCCTTCACTCCGGCGCAGACGGAAAACTTCTTCGAGGGACTGCTACCTGAAGGATTTACACGGCGGAGCGTTGCCCAGCGGATGCACGTGGACGAGGGCGATTATCTCTCCATTCTTCACGGCCTTGGCCGTGAATGCCTCGGAGCGATCTGCATCACGGAGGAGGGAGAAGACCGGGAGGCATCATATGAACCGGCGGATGAGCGCCAGATCCGGGCGCTGGCGGCCGAGGGCGCTTCAAAAAGTGTCGAACTGGTCACACGCGCCCATCTATCTCTGACGGGAGCCACGGGAAAGGCCGGGCTGTACTATGACGAGCGACGCAATCGCTGGTATCTGCCCCGCGGGACCGCGCCCAGCACGCATATCGTGAAGCAGAGCCACGTCCGCCTGGATGCGATCGTCACGAACGAACAGCTTTCGCTGATGACGGCCGAGCGCTGCGGGATCGGGATACCGCGCAGTTTTATCCTCGATACCGGGCACGGCGCGGAGCACGAGGTGCTGTTCGCGACCAGGCGTTATGACCGCGTTTTTCCCCCGGATCCGGAACTGATCAGCGGCCTTCCGCGCCCGCTGCGTCTCCATCAGGAGGATTTTGCTCAGGCACTCGGGATCCCGGCGTCGGCAAAGTATGAAAACGCCCAGGGAGGTTACATGAAGGAGATGTTCGGCCTTCTCCGGAAGTTTTCTTCCGATCCGGTCACGGATCTGCTGCGCCTCTGGGACATCATCGTATTCGATTACCTGGTCGGAAACACGGACGCCCACGTGAAGAATCTTTCCCTGCTGTACAGCGCGGATCTTACGGGCATCCGCCTGGCGCCGGCCTATGATATCATCAGTACGACGGCGTATGAGAACAGTACGCGGGACATGGCATTCCGCATCGGCGGTGATCTTTCCCTTGACGACATAACGGAAGACAGCTTCCGCCGTGCCGCCAGGGACGCCGGGCTGGGAGAACGCATGGCGATGAGGCGCATGGAGGAGATGTGCGGGAGGTTCCTTTCCGCGCTCCGCGAAAGCGTTGAAGAAATGACGGCCGCCGGATACGGGAAGGCGGCGGAAATGGGGGAACGGATCCTTCAGACCGGCGGCATCCGCGGCTTCCTCTGACCCGGGGAGGCGCAGGACGGAGATCGGGTCATGTCTGTGACAGGAGGGCGCGGGAGAGGCTGTGGAATACGGCGTTCATCCGCGCCGGATCCGGCCGGCGGGAAAGGCTTTTTCAAAAAACCTTGACATCAGCCGGGTACGGTGGTAAAGTACGGAAAAACCGATGAGGCGGAAGTCAAACTGTCAGCGCGTCTTCAGAGAGTCCTGCCATGGCTGGGAGCAGGGTGAGAGCGGGGCAGCAAATGGGCCGCCGAGGGCAGCCGGAAAGGGGAGACCCGAGTATGTGCTGACGTCAGCCTGCGTTAACGGGCAGGAGAGTGGCAGCTCTCCGTGAGCGGTCGCGCTATTGCGCGGCAAACAAGGTGGCACCGCAGGTTTTCCTGTCCTTGTTCCCCATGGGGAGCAGGGGCTTTTTTATTGCCTGCGTCAATGTTCACAGGGAGATCGAACAGAAAAGGAAGGAAGAAAAGAAATGAAAAAGATCATCGCACTTTCACTGGCGCTTCTGCTCTGCTTCGGCCTGCTGGCCGGCTGCGGAAGCAAGACCGACGGTGGAAAGACCGAACCCGTCGAAGGAAAGACCTACAAGGTAGGCATCGTCAACTATGTGGATGACGCCTCCCTGAATCAGATCGTCAACAATCTGGAAGCCCAGTTGGACAAGAAGGGCAAGGAACTCGGCGTCGTCTTCGATTACGCGCCCTATTACGACAACGCGCAGGCGGATTCCGCCGTTCTGAACCAGATCGGCGCGGACCTCGTTGCGGACAAGGTCGACGTGATCGTCGCAGTGGCGACACCCACGGCGCTGACCATGATGAGCGCGACGGAGGATACGGATATCCCCATCGTGTTCGCTGCCGTCTCCGATCCTGTCGGTTCCGGCGTGGTGGCTGACATGGAAAAACCCGGCGGAAAGGTGACCGGCACCTCCGACGGCCTGGACGCCAACGCCCTGATCAACCTGATGCTTGCCGCGGATCCGGATCTGAAGAAGGTCGGCCTGCTGTACGATACGGCGCAGGATGCTTCCACGGCCGCCATTGCCTCCGCCCGTGAGATCCTCGGCGGAAAGGGCATAGAAGTCGTTGAGAAGACCGGATCCACGACGGACGAAGTGCTGCTGGCGGCGCAGGCGCTGGTGGCGGAAGGAGTGGACGCCGTGTTCACGCCGACCGACAATACCATCATGGCGGCCGAACAGGCGATCAGCGGCGTGTTCGCCGACGCGGGCATCCCTCATTATGCCGGAGCGGATTCTTTCGCCCTGTGGGGCGGCTTCGTCGGCTACGGCGTGGACTACGCCGTGCTGGGCACCGCCACTGCGGATATCGTGGTAGATATCCTTGTCAACGGGAAGGATCCCGCCTCCTATCCAGTCAAGACGTTTGAAAACGGCATCGTGTCCGTGAACATCGAGACCTGCAAGGCCATCGGATTCGATCTGGACACGATCAAGAAGGCGTTCGGGGAGATCGCTGTGGAGTTCAGGGAACTGACCACGCAGGCCGAATTCGACTGAACCGCGGACCGGAAAGGGACCGAAAGCAACTGACGAAAGGAAGGGGACCTCATGTTCATCAGCTGGGGCATCATACAGAGCGCGGTGGAACTGGGCCTGATCTATTCCATGGTGGCGCTGGCGCTGTTCCTGAGCTATTCCATGCTCAACGTATGCGACCTGTCAACGGACGGCTGCTATACGCTTGGATGTTCCGTAGGAAGCATGGTGGCGCTTACAGGGCATCCCGTCCTTGCGCTTCTCGCGGCCATCGGTTCCGGCATATGTTCCGGTTTTGTGACGGCCTTCCTGCAGACGAGGATGAAGATCGAGAGCCTGCTGGCGGGGATCATCGTCAATACGGGACTCTACACCATCAACATCATGATCCTGGGGAAAGCGACCGTCAGCCTGAACGACGCTCCTACGGTGTTCACCTGGATGAAGAAAGTGCTGGCGGGCACTCCGCTGGCCGACTGCTACAAACTGGTGGTCGCCCTGTGCTTCGTCATCCTCACGGTGCTGTTCCTGGTGCTTTTCCTCCGCACCCGGCTCGGCCTTTCCATCCGCGCCACAGGCAACAACAAGGACATGGTCCGCTCCTCGTCACTCAATCCCACAACCATGATCACCATCGGGCTGTGCTGCTCCAACGCCATCACGGCGCTGGGCGGCTGCCTGATCGGGGAGTACAACAAGACCTGCGATATCAACATGGGAACGGGCATGGTCACCATCGCCCTGGCATCCCTGATCATCGGGGAGACGATCTTCGGCAAAAAGACCGTGCCGTGGAGAGCCGTCGGCGTCGTCATCGGAGCGGTCATCTACCGCATCGTCGTCGCCGTCGCGCTGCGGCTGAACATGCCGGCAACGGCCCTGAAACTGGTCAGCGCAGTGATCGTAGCAGTGGCCATCTCCTATCCCACGGTGGTGCGGGCACTCGCCCTGCAGAACCGGAGGCTCAGCACGCGCGGCATCAGCCTGTACCGCATCCTCCAGGCGGCTTTCGCCGCTTTGACGGTGCTGTTCATCCTGCTTTCCGTATTCACTTCGGGATCCCGGCCGCTGATGATCCTTCTCGCGCTGCTCTGCGCCGTGTTCCTCATCCTGATGATCACAGCGGACCGGAAGGAAAGGAGGGACGCTCATGCTGGTGCTTGACAATGTGAGCAAGACCTTCAACCCCGGCACCGTCAACAGCAAGACGGCGCTCGACAGGCTCAGCCTGCATGTCCTTCCGGGGGATTTCATCACCATCATCGGAAGCAACGGCGCGGGCAAGAGCACCCTGTTCAACGCCGTGTGCGGAGAGTTCTATCCCGACAGCGGGACCATCACTCTGGACGGCAGGGACATCACCTGGCTGCCCATGCACAAAAGGGCGGCCGCCATAGGCCACCTGTTCCAGGATCCCATGAGGGGGACCGCGCCGGGCATGACCATCGAGGAGAACCTCGCGCTCGCCTCGGGAAGAGGGGGCTGGTTCGGAACGATATCCCGGCAGGACCGTGAATTCTTCCGGGAGAGGCTGGCCGAACTGGATATGGGGCTGGAGGACCGGATGAAGCAGCCGGTGGGACTGCTGTCCGGCGGACAGCGCCAGGCGCTGACGCTCCTGATGGCCACGGTGAACCCGCCCAAGCTCCTGCTGCTGGACGAGCATACGGCAGCTCTCGATCCCGCAACAGCCGAGAAGGTCACGGAACTGACGGAGAGGATCGTGAAGGAGTCCTGCCTCACGTGCCTGATGGTCACGCACAACATGCAGGCTGCTCTGGACATGGGAAGCCGGACGATCATGATGGATGCAGGGAGGATCATCTACGATACTTCCGGGGAGGAGCGGAAACGCCTGACTGTATCCGATCTCATGGATCTGTTCCGGGCAAGGACCGGAGCGGCGCTGGACAACGACCGCATGCTGCTTCGCTGAAGGAAAGGGAATAGGGACCTTCTCTTTTCCGTCCCGGACGGACAGCGTCCCTGTGCTCCCGCAAATATGAACTGGATTTTTGACTGAATGTGACATATAATGACGGTGGGCGGCTTTCTGCGGCCGCCCGCCCGTTCGAATAACGTTTCCTGCCCGGTACGCCCGGTAATAGGGCGTTCAATGTGGAATGGGGTGAGAAGCCCCGCACGCAGGGTACTGTGATGCTCCGTCAGGGAGATGAGTCAGATACACGCCGGCAGGAGGAACCGTCCATACACATGCCTTGACCTGTGTGCGTGGACCTTCTGCGCCATTTTTGCGCGGAGGATCCCTTGCGGCCGAAAGGCCGCGCCAACTGCCAGACGGATGGACAGGCAGGTCACCCGGCGTCGCCGGTGACCTGCCTGTTTTCATTTTCGGGAAGGAGCCTGCCATGAGGAGAAGATGGAAAGCCGTGCTTGCCGCCCTGTTCGTCCTTGTGCTGTTTGCCCTTCCCCTCGCGGCGGGCAGGGACCGGACGGGCGGCGGCGCAGGCGCCATGTACGATGAGGCGCTCATCCTGTTTGAAGGCTGGCGCACGGCCGGCGGCGGGGAGGAACTGCGGCTCCCGGCCGTGATCCGCCCTGAGGACGGCGCCGTCTCGCTGGAAAACACGCTGCCGCGCATGCTGCAGGCGGGCACCTATCTGGCCGTATACTCCGGGCAGGAGCAGATGACGGTGTCTTCGGAAGGAAAGGAAATGTTTTCCACCGCTGGCTCCGCGGGAGCCTTCACGCTGCCGCGCTGGAATTTCATGCGCCTGGACCAGGACCTGGCAGGGCAGCGGATCACGCTGCTCTTCTCCGGGACCGACGCCTTTACTGTCGGCAGGGTCCGGGAGGTCCTGATGGGCTCCTACGGCGAACTGATGATGTATATATCCGCCTCCAGCTCGTTCGACCGTTGGATCGGCCTGACGATGCTGCTGCTGGGGCTTCTGACGCTCCTGTTCTCCCTGGCCGCCTATGCGGGACGGGAGGGAACGGGTGCGGACTGGCTGCTCGGCGTTCTTGCCATTCTCTTCGGCATGAGCGTCGTGGTAACGATCCCCGCCTCTGACGAGCCGACGGAACTGTACCGTGTGCTGTACGCGGCGGGCAGGGTGACGGTGTGCCTGCTGCCTTCCGTCTACTGCCTGTATGCCGGAAGCCTTGTCGCCGGTCAGCGCAGGAAGAGGTACATGGCGCTCGCGTGGGCGGGCCTGGCCTGGGCCGCGGTGTATACGGCGGCGTGGACCCTCGGCCCCGCGGCGCTGGCCCCGGTGCTGCGCGTCACCGCGGGGATCGCCTTCTGCGCGCTGTTCGGGCTGTGCCTGTACGGCGACCTCCGTCACGCCACGGACCGCCGCCTCAGGGACCGGGTGCTGCGCGCGGCCGCCCTGGCCGCGCTGATCGCCGGCACGCTGCTGGGCGCCTTCACCCATCTGGGAGTGAAAGCGCTGCACGCCGTGCGGGCGGAGTCGCTGGGTGCCCTGATATTCGTGCTGCTGAACACGACGGCCGGGCTGTTCTCCGCCTTCGACCAGCTGGAGCGCCGTCTGAATATGGAACGGGAACTGAACGACGGCCGGATCCGCCTGATGATCAGTCAGATCCGGCCGCATTTCATCAACAACGTCATGACGGTGATCCGGTCCATGATCCGGTACGACCCGGACGAGGCCGAGGAGATGGTATACAGCTTCAACAAGTACCTCATGTACAACATAGACGCGCTGGGAAGCGCGGAGCTGTGCCCCTTCTCCCTGGAGCTCACGCACATACGCACGTATCTTGCGATAGAGCTCACGCATCTGCGCCCCCGGCTGCGCGTCGTCTACGATATCCGCGCCGAGGATTTCGAGATCCCGCCCCTGTCGGTGCAGCCCTTCGTGGAGAACGCCGTGAAGCACGGCATCGCGCCCATGACGGGCACGGGCACCCTGACCATCCGGTCGGAGGAGGCACCGGACGCCTACGTGATCACCGTCGAGGACGACGGCGTGGGATTCGATACCTCTCAGCCGTACGACCGCCGCGGCGGACACGGCGTGGGCCTGAACAACGCGATGAAGCGGCTGGAGATGATGGTGGGCGGCACGGTGGACGTCCGCAGCGCCCCGGGACAGGGGACAGCGGTCACCATCTCCGTTCCGAAGCTGAGGGAGGAGGACTTCGATGAAGACGATATCGGGTGATCGGAACGCCGAGACCTCTCTCGGCGCCATATGAAAACAGGCTCTCCGAAAAGGAGAGCCTGTCAGGCGGAAGAGCGGAATGGTAACAGTCAGTTGTCCGACAGATGCTTTTCACAGAACGCCTTGAGTACAGGAGTATCACGGACTGCCGCCGTCCATACTTCCTCCTGATCTACATTGCCATAATCATGCACTACGATGTTTCTCATTCCCTTAATGGCATTCCAATTGATCTCTGTCACGGTGGAAGAACGCAGATTCTCAGACAGTCTGCCGACCAGTTCGCCGATCTGCAGGATGCTGAAGGCAATGGATTGCTGGATGTCAATGTTATTGGAAAAGAGATCATATGAGTTATCAACAGAGGACAGACTGTTTGCTATCACAATGCAGTAATCAAGGATATGTTCCAGGAGCTGGGCGTCACGCGGCTGCATAAATCATTCTCCGTTCTTTATTGACAGCTTCACGGAAGTGAATCTGTCCGCGTTTGGTCGTTGGAGTTTTGAGACTGGCGACTGTAACAAGATCGATGCTGACTTGAAGAGCATCGGCCAGGTCGGAATAAAGAGCGCCAAGCATGATGCCGTGAGCTGTGGAACCGTCCAGATCGACCAGAAGGTCGACGTCGCTGTCCGGCGTAGCTTCTCCTCGGGCATAGGAGCCAAAGAGATACACGGCTGTCAGCTTGTATTTCTGAGCAATGGGCGTAATACGGTGTGTGATCTCTTCGATCGTATAGGGAAGCATTGGCGTCACCCCTTTCTGACAGTAGTATATCCGAAAAGCAGGTACTGTGCAACTGCAAACGATGGGAAAAGAGGATTTCGATGAAGACGATATTGGTTGACGACGAGCTGTGGAGCATGCTCCAGTTCCGCATCATGTGCGAGGACCGGCCGGAGATCGAACTGGTGGGTGAGTTCGAGTCCTCCGAAGAGGCGCTGCGCTACGCCGGAGAGCACCCCGTGGATTTCGCCCTGCTGGACATAGAGATGCCGGGGATGAACGGACTGGAGCTGGCCCGCCGCCTGCGGGAACTGCACCCCGGGGTGATCATAGTTTTCCTCACGGGCCACAAGCGCTATCTGGAGGATTTCATCGGCATGAAGGCGGACTATTACGTCCTCAAACCCTATACCGTCGAGGACGTGCGCGACCTGCTGGACCGGGTGAAGCTGCTGTCCGGACGGCTGCAGAAACGCGTCCGGTTCCAGACCTTCGGCCCCTTCATTATGTACGTGGACGGCGTGCCGTACCCCTTCCAGAGGGAGAAGCCGAAGGAACTGCTAGCCCTGCTGGTGGACAAGCGCGGCGCCCCGCTGACCGCCCGGGAGGCCATGGAGATCATCTGGCCGGAGAAGGACAGAAGCGATACCAGCCTGTACCGGATGACGATGGGCCGTCTGCGGGAGGAACTGAAAAAGGCCGGCGTGGCGGATATCGTGAAAAGCTCGGCCGGGGGAAAATACCTGGACACCTCCCTGGTGGAATGCGACCTGTACCGTCTGCTGCGGGACCGGAACTGGAAGGAGTACAGCGGGGAATACATGTCCAGCTACTCCTGGGGCGAGAACACGCTGGCGGACCTGGAACTACTGTATCAGGAGAGAAGCGGTATGCGCTGATCCCGCGGAAAATGGTGAAAGACAGGAAAACACCGGCTCCGCTCCGGTCATGATCGGGCGGCGGTGCCGAAGCGGCAGGGGATAGGGAACGATGAAAAAGAGGAGATATCGTCTTCTGACGGCGGCCGTACTGGCCGCGGCGGTGTTGATCGCCGGCGCGGTGATCTTCGGCCCCCTCAGGGGCTGGTTCCGGGGCGGAAACGCCTCCCGGGCCGATGTGAGCCAGGTGTCCGGAGACGTCAGTGTGCTCCGCAACGGAATGGCTTACGTCCTGAAAAAGGGCGTGAGCCTGCGTGCGGGCGACGTGCTGGCGGCGGGACCGGGTTCGGAGTGCCAGGCGCGCTTCGCCTTCGGAGCGGATGCCGCTCTGGGCGAAGGAGGCCGGATGGAGCTGACGGCTCTGTCTCAGGAGGCTGCGGAGATCGCCGTCGCGGAGGGAGCGGCCCTGTTCGAGTCGGAGGACGCGTCCCAGGCGGTGCTGAAAATGACGGCCGACGGCTGCACCGTGGAGGCGGAGGCGGGATCCGTACTGTCGGTGGAGGCATATAACGGGACGGTGACCGTCAGCGTGTTCCGCGGTACGCCGATCCTGCGCTACGCCGGAAAGGTCTACGACCTTCTTCCCGGGGACCGGGTCGTGATGATACGGGACGTGGACGCGGGAACAGACAGCCTGAGTTTTCACCGGGCCCTGGCCGCCGATCTGCGCGGGTTCCTGATCCGCCATCTGATGGACAGGGGCGGCCTGATCTTCGATAACAGCCAGCTGCAGGCCGTGCTGGACAGGCGCAGGGAAGAGACGGAACAGACCGCGGTGATTCAGGAAGGCGAGGGCATGACCTGTACGCTGGAGATCCGATGCGACACCGTGCTGGACCATATGGACGAGCTCCTGCCTGAGACGGCGGCGCTGGTGCCGAAGGACGGCGTGATCCTTCCTCCGACGGCGGTGAGCTTCGTGGACGGGGATTCCGTCTACGACGTGCTGCGGCGAACCTGCCTTTCATCAGACATAGAGATAGAGTACAGCTACGCCGTGGCCCTCAGCGGTTATTACGTAAAGCAGATCGGTGATCTGGCGGAGCGTGCCTGCGGACCCGAGTCCGGCTGGATGTACAAGGTGAACGGGTGGCTGCCCAATTTCGGCAGCGCGCGCTACGCTGTGAGCGACGGGGACGTGATCGTCTGGTGCTACACCTGCGTTGGCCTGGGCGAGGACATAGGGGCCGAACCCTGGCAGGACGCTCCGGAGTCTGAACCATGATACCGTAACGGTCCTGGCTGAATGTCTCAGATCGTGCCGATCCCTGGGGACACTGGGAAGCGCGCCGAAGGCACGCAGGATGATCGATACTTCGCAGACAGGCCAACGGTTCCTTTATCCCGGACATCCGTTGGGAAAAGGAACCGTTTCTGAAGCCGGTCTGACGGTCGTCAGTTCCACTTAGGTTTTTACCGGGAATCCACGATTTCCGAAACCAGGTGTCGCGACACAGGCAGGCCTGTGTAAAACAAGGATCTCAGCCGGGCTGACGATTTCGTTTCGGGAATAGAACCTCAGCGTCATTGTCCGGAAGAGATCCTAGTTTTATGCAAATTATAGGAAAAAACAGCAAAAAAGCTCGCGCAGACGGCCCGAAAAGTTACGGGTCGGTTACGCCGGTTATGGTAAGGTGATATCGAAATAGAAAAAACTGAACATTGGATGCCTGCGGCGCAGAGGAAGAAGGGAATCATGATCCCGACACGACCGGTGCTGTGCGCGTGAGGCCATGACCGAGGCCCTGCTTGGGCTGGGAGAAGATCCGTCATTGTGGGGCGTGCCCCATGAGAAGGCAGGTCGTGGACGTGGGAGCTCAACAGCTCCCGGAACGCAAGTCAGAATATTCGGCGCCGCGATCAGGCACGTGAACAGTGGACGGTCATATCCATTTGGGATCATACGTAAGAACTGCCGCTGTTCCTTTGGGGACACGGCAGTTTTCTGCTTTCCTGTGGCGAGTTCCTCACAGCCCCCATCCGAAACAAGGGGGATCGGTGCGCATGGGAAAGGGAACGTGGCGTTTCGACGGAAGCGCATGGTATCGGCGGGAGATGGACCGCCGCACGCGCGCCGTGCTGAAACGGGAGGACGAGCTGGCGGAGGCCGCCTGCGCGGGGGAAGACGCCTGCGCGCTGCTGGACCGTGTGCGCGTCCGGGCGGAGGCCCTGGGGCATGCCCCGCAGATGAACGAGGTTCCGGGCGCTCGCGCGATAGCGGAGCGTTTTGGCGGATGGCAGAGAGTTCTTCACCGCCTCGGCTGCAAGTATCCGGCCGGTTCCGCCCGAATGGACCGCACCCATCGCTACCGGGAGGAATACGACCGGCAGCAGGAGCTGTACCGGGCAGAGCGCAGCGAAAAGAAGCAGCGCCGAATGGAACGCGTAAGCGGACGACATAGCCAAACGGCAGAACAATCACAAAATGGAGTGACGACGTCTCTCCCGGATGGGAGCGAAACTGAATAGCAGCACCGAGAGATGATATCGGCCCGGGGAAGCATGCGTCGCGTGCCAAGGGTCGGACAACCTGGTCTTCGTCAGAGGGCGGCGGGAGCAGAGGAACGGGTATCGGGCGCTGTGCAGAACTTGAAAAAACCGGGATTTCCCGGGCGCTTCCCTCTGCTTGCACAAATGCGGAGAATATGATAAACTGCATATACTAAGGCAAGAACGGAGGGATGCAGCATGTGTACGCAAAGTCAACTGACGGATATTCTGACACAGGTCGCGCAGACGGCAAAGGCTGTTTTTGCCGAACACTACTGCGAGATGATCCTCTATGGCTCCTATGCCCGGGGGGATCAGGACGATGAATCCGATGTGGACATCATGGTGCTGGCGGACGTGCCGATCGAGGACTTGTCGCAGTATCGTAAAATGTTCCACACTGTGCTTGACGAGCTTGAATTCAAGTATGATATCGTTGTCTCCCTGGTTTTGCGGGACAAGGCGACGTTTGACCGGTATCTGGACGTGCTGCCGTTTTATCAGGCCGTGCGGAAGGAGGGCGTCAGCGTTGCGTGAGACGGATAAGCTCAGCCTGTCCAAGGCGCGTCTGGCCCTGGCGAAGGAGCGTCTCGGCTATGCTAAGCAGATCCTGGAGCTGGGCGACTACAAGACCGTTGCCAACCGTTCGTATTATGCCGTGTTTTCGGCGATGCGCGCGGTGCTGGCGCTCGATGGGTTCGATTCCAAAAAGCATTCGGGCGTGATTGCGGAATTCAGACGCAAATATCTGAAAACAGAGATCCTGCCGAGAGAGCTTTCGCCGATTATCCGGGATCTCGTAGACGTCCGCCAGGGCAGCGACTATGACGACTTCTATCTCATCTCGCGCGATGAGGTCGCGCAGCAGCTTGTCAAAGCAGAAGAATTCGTCAGCATTGTAGAACAATATTTAACCACAGTATACGCGAAGAGCACTCCGTAAGGGGCGCTTTTCTGCTTCACGGACTCGGGTTTTCCCGGGTCCTTTTTCTTCTTGTCTGAAAACTTTTTAAGCCGTATGTCACAGGCGAGATAAAGTTTCAGTATATAGCCAATTGGTACTAAAACACCGGGTTAGCACAGGGCGATAGGAAACAATCGCCTCCGGATGTCAGGTACCACCTTCTTAACCCTTTTTGTACGCGATCTGACGGAAGATCGGGGGCTCAGCTTGTAGGAAGATTCAAACACATGATACGCCGCTGTCGATGCGAAAGGGCTGAGGCACTGGGTCACGCGCCTCAGATGAACGAGGTTCCGGGTGCCCGCGCGATAGCGGAGCGTTTCGGCGGCTGGCCCAGAGTTCTTCACCGCCTCGGCTGCAAGTATCCGGCCGGTTCCGCCCGAATGGACCGCACCCATCGCTATCGGGAAGAGTACGCCCGTCAGCAGGAACTGTACCGGGAGGAAAAACGCAGGAAGGCGGAAAAGCGCGTGAAACGGAAGAAAAATGTCTGCCGTGAGAAATAGAGCAACAACCAGGACAGCCGTCCCGTGTGCCGTGGGGAGCCCTTTTGGGAGCCGGGAGCGGCAAGTCGGCTGAAGCCGACAGGGGATGTAAATTATCTTCGGGAACATCTCATCAGAGAGTTTCACATACAGATGCGTCTGCGGCGCTGTCGCGGACAGGAAGAGTTCCGAACCGACGCCGGAGGCGCTGCTTCCCGACAAGGCGGAACCCAAGGGCTTGCCCATTCACGCGCGCAGAATGGGAATGGCCCGGTGTGACGTCTGCCGGAGCCGGCGGAAGGCGTAAGGGAGGATCACAGGTCATTGGCAGATCTCTGCATCATAACCACCTGGGTGCAGGGATAAAAAGAGGTGGAAATCCAAAATGTGTATTTTTCAAGAAAGGAGTAAGAAGATGGATAAGACAAAGAGATCCGGTAAATTTCTGGCTGTGTTGCTGGCATTAGTTCTCCTGCTTTCTGTCGTTCCGTTCTCGGCTTTTGCTACCGTTGGGACGACGACAGCTCAGCATGCGGGGCTTACTGTGCGCTTTGGGGCTTCAGAAACACCGGGGGAACCTGAGTGTGACATGACATTCAGTGAGACTGCGACAGGAACCTTCAGCGTTCTGTATGAAGGGGCATTATCGCCGTTCTATCCGTATATTCTGGCGTTTACCATTACGTCTGGAAACGGTGGGATCACGAATGTCACCGCTTCCGGGATGACGCTGAGGGACGCGAACAACGACGAACTGATCCTCATCGGTGCTGACGCGAACGCTACGGCTTATCTGCATGACAACGGATTCTGTACGATCGAACTGGCGGAGGGCTCCGGCATCACGAGAAGCCTGGCGTTGACGACCTCGCAGGGTACGATGACGCTGAACTTCTCTAGTCCCGTAGCGTATACGAATACGAACACGACCAGTACACCCAGCGGCTTTGAAGGCTATCTGCCCGTCGGTCAGTTTGCCACGGGTTCTGGATGGGGAAGCCCCTATTCCAGTGGGACGACGCCTAAGATCGTAGGAGGCTATACTTCTACCGGCCTGTCGCTCGGTGCTCCCGGCGGTTATGCCGAGTATGACATGGCCATCAACAATTATGAGACGGTTGACGGGGTGAGCACAAAGATCCAGCGCCGCTACGGTGTCGACTTTGTTGTCTACGGCAACGCGTTTGTTGGAAATCCCGAAGCAGGCTCCGTTAAGGTTTACGGTGTCGAAAAGGGCAAGACCGTTCCCAAATGGTATGAACTGGCCGGATCACTGTATTACAGCGACGTGACGCTGCGCGACGTGACCGTTACATACAAGAAAATTGAAACGGATGATGTCGAGACCGGCACTGGGGCGGTGTTCACTACCGCAGGCATCTGGTACAGGATCGACGACGCCAGCAATACCGAGATCACGGGGTGGACGAAGTTCAATCAGAAAATAAAGAAAATTAATGGAGTGGATGTTCAGCAGGATACTACCGTTGCCTGGTGGCCGGAGGAGGCGGAAGGTTACCTCGGGACGAATGGCGTTTACGGTAACGTTGATGACGTTGTTGTGGATACAACAGCGAACACCATCGCCTATAAGCATGTGACGATTGTCAAGGATACGGACACTACAGCCGACTACGCGTTCGGTTACTTTGATATCACTCCCAACGGCAGCAGCTACGGCACGGCGGTCAACCCCTATGTGTACGGTACCACCGGCGGCAACGGGTACGATCTGGATTGGGCGGTGGATTCAGACGGTACGCCCGTTGAATTGTCCAGCATTTCCAAGATCCGTGTCTATTCCTCTGCGGGAATGAAGACCGACGGGTCTAATCTGTTTACGATACCAGCCGTCTTCGGTGAGACGTCTGCGGAGCTTTGCGGGATCTATGCTGCAAGCGGAACGGCGATAGATGCTTCAACCGGAGCCCCGACGATAAAAGTTAACGGAACTTCAATAGCGGCAATTGTATCGAACGGAGATGCTACTAAGAAAACAATCTGTGATTCAATAGTCTATTACAATGCTGCAGGTCTTGGATTGACGAGTTCAACAGCTACTATTACGGCTACACCTGCGAGTGGAACAACTGCAATTATCTACATTAATAATGAAGCAACAGGTTCTTATACGAAGAGCAGTGCTGTTGATATGGTTAGGATAGTTGCGCAGACCGGCGATGGTGCACCCTACATTGCCGTTATAAAATTCTGATAATCATAGGCGCAGTTGAAGAACTTAATATTAGTTTTTCAACAACGCCGGATTGGAAGCAACGATGAAAAAAGCGATTGCTGTATTATTATCTTTAATGCTTGTTATTGGTATTCTGCCCATGGGTGCAGTGGCAACAGAAACCGACATTCCTTTTTCATTAACATATCAAGATGCAAATGGGAACATTATCAACGCATCATTTACAAAGTTATGTAATATTCAAAATGATATATACGATGGAAGCGTTTACTTGGTATCACTTCCAGTTGGATCAACAATTCAGTCTTGTTCGTGGCCGAAAAATGATGACGATCTTATCTCAGATAGATGGTTTACCGTCAAAGGGCGTTTCATTGGGTATAATCAAGATTTTTATGAAGATACCAGCTATTATATGGTCAACGAACAATTCATTGATACAAGTATAAATAGATACTCACAGTTTTTAAGTGACTTCAATGAAACGACGCTGTCTTTGATTCCAACATCTAATGTTACCGGGTTTGCTACTCAGAGAGTAGTTTGGGATAATGATAATTTTGAACATGCAACTGCATATGATGTAATTATTCAAATTGGTGCAGAAGATGCTTCTGTTTCTCCAGCTATTACTGTTGGGGCAGCGGTTGTCAAGCCCGGTGCTACCGTTACAATCCCGGTCACGATGGCCAATAGCCCGGAGTTTGCCTCATTTCAAGGTACGCTTACCTATGATTCATCCGTAATGACGCTGACGTCGATCGCCAGCGATACCCTGCATGGATTCATGCCTCCGGCGGATCCGGCTTCCGGCAAGATCACAGCTGCTGCAGCGGAATACTACACGCTGAACGGCACGCTGTGCACGGCAACGTTCAAAATCAAAGAGGACGCCGCGTATGGAGAATACCAGATCGGACTGACGGACGTCATACTCGCGGATGACGACAAGCCTTTTGATGTCGACGTTACTGCGGGAAAGATCACGGTTACTGCCGCCGGCGGAGACGATCTTGAGAACGGCTACAGCGTTTTCATGGACTCGGACAAGACGGTTGCTGCAGGCGCGGACGTCGACGTGGCTGTGGGGATCGCCGGTCAGGGCGAAGGGTTCGACAAGTACACCAACTACGAGATGACCTTCACCTATGACGCGGAAAAGCTGCAGTTCAAGGGGGTTGCCGGCCTGAGCGAAGGCGATGAAGTGAAGGCGGAAGAAACCTCCGGTACGATCACCGTCTGCAAATACGGTACGGAGCAGATATCCAGCGCCACGGGAACGGCCTTCACCCTGCAGTTTACGGCAAAGGGATCCGGTTCGGCGGCGGTGAAATGCACCGGAGCCGGCATCGGAAACAAGGGAACCATAGAAGCGGGCGACGAGATCACGGCCCATCTGCTGGACGATACCACGGTGATCATCGTCGCTGCGCCGGAAGAGTATGCCGTTTCGATCAGTACGGGCGACTTTGACGCTGAAGTGACCGGCGCCGGGACGGCGACAGCCGGCCAGGATTATACCTTTACCGTATCTGATCCGTACTATGACTATACCTTTGCAGCGACCGTCGGCGGGGTGACCGTAACGCCCAGCGGCCCGGATGAAAACGGAGCGTATACGATACCGGGAAGCGCGGTGAGCGGCCCCATCAGCATCACGCTCACGAAAATGGATCCGAAAAGCTTTGCTGTCGTCGTAAAGGACGGGGACGGCAATGCGATCGAAGATCTTTCCTCTGTGGATGTGACTCTGCCGGACGGCGTTCCGACCTATAAAACAGACTATGCGTTCACCGTGAGCAAAGCCGAAGGGTACGTCTATGCGGTTTCCGCGAAGATTGGCGATGAAGTCGTCACGCTGGAGCCTGTCGAAAATGAAGAGACCCACACGGTCACCTACACGATCGCAGGGGCGGACATAAAGGGCGACGTGGTCATCACCGTCGTAAAGACGGAAGCTCAGGACGTAACGGTGGAATTCGAAGGTACCGGAAAAGAAAAGGTCGTCGGCGGCACTCTCAAAACCGCAAAAGAAGGACAGGACTTCTCCTTTACTGTGACTCAGGATACGGAGCACTACGACTACTCTGTTACCGCTGTCCGCGGGGATGAGTCTGTCCCCGTGACCGCTGGGGAAAACGGCGCCTACACCATCGCGGCGGCATATATCACGGCCGGCGAAACGCCCATCACCGTCACCGTGAACGAGACCCGCAACTATCATCTGCAGGTGTTGGGAAGCGAGTACGTAAAGATGGACGATTCCGTGGGCGTTCTCGTCCGTGTAACGGGAGCCCTGTTTGAAGGGGAAGACATCGTATGGGATCCCATTGCCGGCGGAGAAGCGAGCAACGAGGCCTGGCACTTCAGTTGGAGTACGGCGGAAACCTATAAAGCGGGCTTTGAAGGCAATGTCGACGGCGTGTGGTGCAGAGTGCTGTTTGCCGGAGACAGCGGCAGCATCAATTCCTCTGTAGACTATTGGAAACGGTCTCATATTAAAGTTTCCACAGGAAATCAGGCACTGGATTACAATTACAACGTCAACCTGTCCGAAGGCGGCGTAGACACCAACGACGCCCAGCTGGTATGGAACATGTACAACGCAACGTATGATCAGGTCCCCGTGAATACGGATCAGGTCATGCAGACGAAATTCCTGCTGGCGGATACGAATCAGGATATGGTACTGAACGTTCTGGATTCCAGCGCCATCGTAAATTACATCATCAACGGCCAGTAAAAAACAGGAAGAGCCACATTTTCGCACGAGAATGTGCAGACGGAGATACCTCTGCCCGGAATTCCGGGCAGAGGTACCTGCTCATTATTCGGGAGGATGAAAGATGCCTTTATCCGGGCATAAAAGCGCCTTTCATCCCCTTGAAAGAGAAAGATGAGGGAGGTAATCCTATGAGAATTCTGAAAAAGCATCTGCTGAAGAGTGTCCTGGCCCTGCTGCTTTGTTCCTGCATGCTCCTGGGGACCCTGTCCGCGGCATTTGCGGCGGACGACAGCGACGAGCTGCCGTTATCCTCGGACCAGACCGTGGAGATGACCGAGGATTCCGCGGCTGCTTATGAGGAGACGGGGGACAGCGGAGAGAAGGAACGGGAGAAGCCTTCCGAACCGACGGAGAATGAGGAACCGCTGCCGAAAGAAGATCCCATTGAGCCGGGTGCGGAACCTTCCGCATGCGACGCCGTGGGAAATTCGGCGGAAGAAAACGGCGCGGAAGAGGGCGATATCCCACTGCGTGGTGCGAGCGCACCGGAGGAGTATCACAACGAGAACAGCGACTACGCTATTGCCCTTGGCCGCAGCGGATTGACCAGCGGCTATGCCGCGCTTGACGAATCGACACACACAGTCGGCGAGCATGAGATAACGAAAACGTACGTCCTTCGTTTTCAGGATCCGAGCTTTACGGTTACCAACGGCATCGGGGAATCCATAAAGAAGAAGGATCTTATAACCATTACAGGCGAATCTCAGGCGTTGTTTGGCTTTGCTGACGGTACGACGTACGGCGCTGCAGATTTTTCGCGGTACTATAAGACGAATATCGCGGACCGTGCGTCCCTTACCGCGGCCGGTTATGTACCGGAGGAATCGTCGACCGCATGGTATTACCTTTATCTGAATTCTTCCGATCTTGGCCTTGATTACGCAGTTCTGATCGAGATCACTCCGAACGGAGCCGTTTCGGCAATCGGTGCTGCGCGCAGGGCGTTGGGCGAACAGATCGCCCGTGTTACGGGGAACCATGCCGACGACTGGTATCAGTCCGGCGACCGCTACAACGGGAAAACCACCAGCCAGAACGGCTTCTGGAGCGATCTGCAGGGCATCCTCGCGAGCGCGCAGAGCGTCTATGACGACGCTTCCGCCACCGCCGAGGAATTGACGGCGGCGACGGAGAGCCTCTCCGCCGCCATCGCTGCGCTGATACCAATAAGCCGGGCAAACGCGACGGCATTATATGAAGCGATCCGGGATTACAGTGCGTATGATGAAACGAGATTTACCGCGGAGACCTGGGCTCCTTTTGCTTCGGCGCTGGCGGACGCGCAGACGCTTCTTTCCCGCCTGTTCGACACGGAAGGCGGATGTACGGAGGAAAACGAGGCGACCATTCAGCCGACGCTGGATGCCGCCGTACAGGCGATGGATGAGGCTGCGGCCGGGCTGCTGGATAACTCGTCGCTGGCGTCCTTCAACCGTTTTGCCCTGCTGTACCGCCGCGCGGCGGAATGGCTGCTTTCCCGAACGGAACTGAAGGAAGCGGATTACACTCCGGAAAGCTGGTCCGCCTGGTGCGACGCCCGGGACGCCATGGCAGCCTGTGCCGCCGCGGGCTGCGGTACGACGACAAGGATCCGCGCATACCTGCGGGCGCTTTCCACAGCGAGCACCGCGTTCTATGCGCTGGAATCAAAGGCCGCCTCCGTCACCGTGCACGTCCGCGTGGCGGATACCTTCAGCCTGCTGTATCCCGAATACGGACTGACGGATGACGCTACTGTGACATTCGATGCAGACGTAACGATGACGGAGAACAAAACGGTTGACGGCCTCATGAGCGCGATGGCCTTCCGTAAGACGCAGCGGGCCCAGAGCGCAACCTACGCACCGGCGTATTTCGTTTACATCAACGGTGAGCTTGCCGTCGACCGTTCACATACAAATGTGACCGAATGGCAGGGAAAAACAAACGGTGTCCCGCAGCTTCACAACGGGGATGAGATCTTGATCGCGGTAGTCGATCCTCCCGCCTATTATTACTATATCAGCAGAGTTCCCAATTCGACCTATGACCGGTATTATACCTATCTTTCCCTCCTGCACGTCGAAGATGACGACCGGGTGATTGAGACGGAAGCAGGAACTCCGTTTGAGATCAGCGTATCGAAAACCTCGGCGGCTGCCGAGCTGGAAACGGTATCCTCACCTGCGGCTGGCGTGAGCTTTTTCCTGAGCGATCCGCAGGATGACGCTGATCTGGCAAAAGCAAGCCCCGCAGCAACGGAGCTCGACGTGCAGACGGATGAAAGCGGGAAGGCGCATATCACATGGTATTCGGAAGGGTGGTATCGCCTGGCTGTCGCTGACGTGACTCCTCAAAAGACTGGCAATATAGACGCAGAAGGTTACGTTACCGGGGGAGCCTATGATAACCTCGCAGTGGGCGATTACGTTCTGCTTCACGTGGTTCCAGCCGCAGATACCGCCGCTGTCAGGGCGGCGCTTCAGGCGGAAATGGACGAGTTATATGAATCGTATGACGAGGGTTTTTACACTCCGGATCAGTGGGCACAGCTTTCATCGATCTATGCGGAAGCGACAGCGACCATTGCCGGGTCCGATCTGGTGGGCGACGCTTTCCATGCGCAGAAGGCCGCCCTCAGTCAGATGCGAACGTTGATCGATGAGGTCGTGGCGGAGCATCGGAACCAGACCTCAAATATCGAGTGGTTCCTGAAGAATCTTCCTGACCGAACGGAAGATTTTACCGTCAGCTATCAGGCGCGCTTTGAAAAGCTGAAGGAGACCATCGATAGTCTTTCGCCGTATATGCAAGGTCAGCTCACCTTGGGGCAGCGAGCGAAATACGACATGCTTCTGCAGGCATACGTCGATCAGGCTGGAAACCTTCCTGCAGAGAAAAAATTCGTCGTTTCTGTTGAAGCAGACGGAACAGGGGATACCCTGTATGCTGCGCTGTCGCATTATTTCATCGATTATCCCTGGCAGGCGTATCAAACAGATGAGCTCATGACCGAATCTCTTCAAATCGACCCGGTTGAGATCCTTCCGGGATCCACATTTGGCATAAAGATCTTTGACAGAGGGGTCACTGATCAATATGACTGGCCGGAGATCCAGGTGACCGATATTACAGTGAGCGGCGTAGATGAATGGAATTACAATGTATATGAAGGATTCCAACCGTCTTACATGGAAGGAGGATACCGATATTCCAGGCACTCCGCCAGTTTCATCATGCCGAATAACGACGTAACGATCCACATCACGGTCGGGAGCGTTGCTTCATCCGAGGAAGGCGATCTCGAAGCCGTCAAAAATGAGGCCGCGCTGCAGATCACGGATCTGTTTGGCACTTATGATGAGGAAAAGTACGCGGAGTACGATGACAACATCTGGAATCTCATCGTTGCGGCAAAAGAAGACGGACTTGCGGACGTGGCGGCGGCAGAGAGCGCGGAAGAAGTGACCGCCGCACTGGAAAACGCGACGTCTGCCATGCTCAGCGTCGGACGGGATACGACATACGCAGCGACTGCCGTCGGCGTGCAGCTTCCGGAATACGGAGATCCGGTCGGAAGAGTACGGATCAGCCTTGAAAACACGACGTACCCGGAGGGAAACACGGCGTTTGAGAGCCACTATCCCTTTGAAAGTGAAAACGTGTTCTTTTCCGGCTGGTACGATCTATGTGAAAACGACACGATGATGACAGCCGCCCTGAAGGCGTTTACGATGAACGGACTGTCCTGGCTGGGCACCGGGGGCGACGGATACGACATCACGTATCTTTCCACCGTTTATGTTGACGTAAACGCCAATGGGAATCTGGATGCAGACGAGCCAAAACTGGCGGAATTTGACGGCGGAACGGAATCCGGATGGATGGGCACGCTGAACGACTGGTTTGTGAATGCCGGGATGGAACAGTTCAGCTTTTCCCAGGGAAAGGTGCACAGCGGCGACGACATCAGTATCCAATATTCTTCGGCAGGTCTGGGCAAAGATCTGGGAGGAACCTTTGGGGAGACGGATACGAGTCTGAAAGCACTGGTCATTGACGGAGGTACGCTGGAACCTGCCTTCGACGGTTCGGTAAATGTGTATACGCTGATCGTTCCGGATGGGAAGGGGTACGTCAGGGTCACGCCGACCGCGGCGAACAAAAACTATCTTGTCAAAACGTTCCTGAATGCCTATGACACTGACGATGCATGGTACAGCACCACGCGGATGATACCCGTGAAAACCGGGGATGTACTGTACGTAGGCTGCGGCGAGTACAGCTGGCCCAGCATGAACAAGCAGTCGGCGGAGGCCGTCCAATATTCAGGCACGAAATATACGTTCTACGTAGTCGGAGGGGCGGCGGAAGGCATAGACAGAGAAATCGAGATCCTGCCCGCGGTCACTGCCATCACTTACGGCAATTATAACGATTACCGCGTAAAGATCACGGACCTGTATGAAAGATACTGCGCGCTGCCGGAGGAAGCCAGGGAAGGTATGGCGTACGGCGATAAGCTCGAGAATCTTCACGCGAAGATCGTTTTTTTCACCCGTATCGATGAAATTAAGGACCGGCTCGCGGCACTGCCGAAGCAGAGCGATTGGAGCGAGGAGGATAAGGCCGCGCTGCAGGCGGTACTGGACGCCTACAATACCTTGAGTGAAGACGAAAAACTCGCTTACATGACGGTCAGTGAGAGCAGGATCATCGCAGCGATCGAAGAATATCTTACTCCGGCAATAACAGTCGTATACGGCGACGCGAACGGGGACGGAACGGTAAACGCCATGGATGCGACCAGAGTACTGCGTTACGTGGCCGGTTACTCCGTAACGATCGACCTGGAAGCGGCGGACGCCAACGGTGACGGAACGGTCAACGCCATGGACGCGACAAGGATCCTGCGGCATGTTGCAGGATACAACGTAAAACTTGGAAAATAGGGGTAAGGATTGAGTGCTATGAGAACGGGAAAACGAGTGTTGGCCATTTTATTTGGGATAATTGTTCTTTTCAGTCTTGCCTTGCCTGTTTTCGCCGCAGACGACTCCATGGCCTTCGATTTCAGCCTTACGGCGGATGGGACTTCTGAGAAATACGCCCAGCCGGGAGACGTGATCACAGTCACGCTGACCGTAACCAGAACGGACAGCGCGGAGGGCTTCACACTCTACAGCATGCAGGATGAGATCAGCTACGACGACGAATTCTTCGAGCTGATCGACGGAAGCTGGATGACGAAAAGCGGGATCGCCACCACGGACATCGGACTGATGGACGGATACCGAAGCTTTTACATGAACCGCGTATCCATGGGCGGGGGCGATCCCTGGGAGGCGGAAACGCTGATCGGCAACTTCCAGCTCCGCGTGATCGCCACCAGCGGAACGTCGATCATCGAAAACCGCAACTGCATCATCGGTAACCAGACGGGATCGGCGTCGTACGTGACGAACGCCCGGAATCTCAAGGTGATCGTCTCCAACGACTGTACCATCCACTTTGAAACGTACAAGGGTACGAAGATCCCGGATCAGACCGTGAGCATCGGAGAAAAGGTGATCCGGCCGGGAGATCCCGTGTTGGAAGGGTATCATCTGGAGCACTGGTACAGGGACTGGTATGAGACACAGATCTGGGATTTTGATAACGATGTCGTCGAAGGGAACATGACGCTGTTTGCCGGATGGGCGGAAGGAGAGACGGTCCCGGACGGCGGTGCGCCGAACACGCCGGACGATGCGCCGAGGTCCAGCCTGCCGCCGTGGGCGCTCTGCACAGGGGGCGGGATCGTCGTTCTCGCGGTTCTTCTGTTCCTGCTGTTTGGCGGAAGGCGCATCCCGGTGACGCTGGAACCGGGCGACGGGAGCCCCTCCATCCAGGTCAGAGTGAGAAAGGGAAGAAAGCTTGAGAGGCCGCAGGTTCCCGCGAAGCCGGGGTACCGGCTGATCGGCTGGTACCGCGATGCGGCGAAGACACAGCCGTGGAAGTTCCGCACCGACACGGTGACGGAGCCGGTGACACTGTTCGCCGGATGGGAAGAGGAGAACGGAAATCAATAAGGACAGGGGGGCGATACGGAGGGATGCGATTAAATCCCTCCCGGGCGGCAGCGCCGCGCGACCCCCTTTTCGCCGTATCATGCTCCGTATCGCCTGTTTCCGGAGGATAACGGAAAAAAACGCTCCGACGGGCTGCACTCTCCGGACGGCACGCTGTGACGGTATTTCCGGGGGACTCCGAACGATCTCCCCGTACCGGCATTGCCGGTCCACCCCCCTTGTCCCAAAGGGGGCATGGTGGTTATTCACCTTATGAGTGACGGTTTCGGGTGTTACTGGTTTCATCAGTACGAAGGATTTGAAAATACGCTGTTGCGGCGAGGGCAAAAAGAAAGGCTCTGGAAAAGATCGACCGGCGGCTGCGAGTGGAGAGGACAGGATGAACCGAAAGAATCTGATCAACAGAATACTGTGCGCCGTCCTCATACTCGCGCTGGCCGCGGGGGCGGCCGTCGCCGCCGTCACCGGCGGCCGCACGTCCCCGGAGGATCCTCTGGATCGCCGGGCGCAGACGCTGAACGCGGATCCCGTAGACGGCGGCAGCAGTTCCCAGAGGCGGGAATGGCAGGAGCGGGAGGATACCGCGCCGGAGCAGGAGGAAACGGAGCCGGCGGACGCTCCGCAGGAGGAGGAACCTCACAAAGAGGAGCAGCCGGAGGACAGGGAACAGCCGGACCGGAAGACGGAGCCTCCGCCGTCCGGTCAGACGGAGCCCGGGGAGGGACAGGGCAATCCCGACGATCCGGAACTGCCCGACAGGCAGGACGATACGCCGGGGGCTTCCGGCGATGAGACCGGGCCCGGCGGCGGGGACGCCGCGGGGGAGGACCCGGCGGCGGAGGATCCCTCCGGCGGAGCGGAGGATCCGGACGCGGCGCCCGGAGAGAGCGGGATCACGACAGCCATCGCCACGAACTGCCCGAACGGCATCGTGACGCAGGAGGAACTCCCCGGCGGCGTGCTCAAGTTCTACGCCTATGGTACGGGGGCGGAGGACCTGAGCGTGCGGATCACCGTGAAGAACACCGCCACGAGGGCGTCTTCATGGCTGACTTCCGACGACGGCCGGAACTGGTCCTTCCCGATGGAACTCGGGGAGACCTATCAGATCACGATGTACCTGTATCAGCCGGGGCGCCCGACGCAGCACACGGCCCGCTACGTGACCTGGCAGGCCAGCCGTGCGGACGAGGAGCATCCGGAGGTCGGCGAGCACCCGCCGGTCATCACGACGAACATCGACAACATGGCCGACGGCGCCGAGATCAGAGGCAGCGAGCTTGCTCTGATCGTGACAGCGCTGACGGATCCGGACCGGAGGCCCATCACCTCCGAGCGCATCAGCGTGAAGCTCAACGGCGTGACGGTGCGGAAGACCGGCGGAGACAGCAGCCCGGAATACGATCTGCACTTCGATCCGCCCAACGTGGGAGATCATAGGGATTACACGATCGAGATCATCGCCTGGGACGGGACCTCGTCTTCCCGCTGGAGCAAGACCATCAGGTACGTATCCCTGGCCGACGGGGACGATGCCGGCACGGTGACCGTGGTGCTGGACGCCACCACCGTGGGCTGCGGCATCCTGGATACAGGGGAATATGACATCAAAAAGGGAGATACGGCAGCGGACGTGTTCCTGCGATTCCTGGAGGAATACGGATACGACATCACTTATGATTCGGGCGGAGGGACCTTCTACATCCGTCGGATCCACCGCTGGGACATGTGCTGGCGGGCGTCCGTGCCGGCGGACCTGTGGAACGCGATCCGCAGGGACGGGATCGCCCTGAACGAGGGTCAGCACGACCGGGACAGCCTGGGCGAGTTCGACTACACCATGGGAGCCGGATGGATGTTCGCCGTGGACGGTGCCTATCCGGGCCGGTCCATGAACCGGTTCGAGGTGAAGGACGGGAGCACGGTCAGCGTGCGCTTCACCCTGGCCTACGGCAAGGATATCGGGGGATTCGCCTCCACCGGAGGCGGGTACGGCAGATACTCCAGTTACTGCGGACTGTGGCTGAACGGGAATTACCAGGCGCTGGGCCACAGATACGGAGAGACGGACCGCCGGGAACCGACGGAGACGGAGGACGGGTACGTCGAATATACCTGCGCGCGCTGCGGGGACACCTATCGGGAGATCCTGCCGGCCACGGGCCACGAACACACGTATGAGGAGACGGGCCGTCAGGAGCCGACGGAGACGGAGGACGGATACGTCGAATACACCTGCAGCGTCTGCGGGGACACCTACCGTGAGATACTGCCGGCCACGGGCCACGAACACACGTATGAGGAGACGGACCGGCGGGAGCCGACGGAGACGGAGGACGGGTATGTGGAATATACCTGCAGCGTCTGCGGGGATACGTACCGGGTAACGCTCCCGGCCACGGGGCCCGGGGAGGGACCCGGACCCGGAGACGGGGACGGCGGAGGACAGGAAGGAGGCGGGGACACGCCATGAGAAGACCGAAACGGAAGACCATCGCGGCCGCCCTGTGCCTGCTGCTGTGCCTCTGCCTTCTGCCCGCGGGGGCGCGGGCGGAGGGCCTGCCGGACGCGCTGACGGCGGAGAAAAGCCTGTGCCGGATGGCCGGCTGCCCGGAGGGGCGGCTGCTGGAGGACACGTCCTTCATGCGAGCCGGAGAGTCCGGCAGCGACTGGATGGCCTTCGTGTTCGCACTGAACGGCGTTCCTGAGCGCTACGGCAGCTATCTGGCCCGCCTGGAGAAGAACGTTACGATGAGATATGAGCGCCACGGCTGCCTGGATCCGACCCTGGCCACGGAATACCACCGCATCGCGCTGACGGTGCTGGCCCTGGGTGGCGACCCGAGGGCCTTCGGAAAGGACGGCGCCGGGAAGCCCGTGGACCTGGTGGCGGAGGGCATATGGGATTTCCGGCCGGGCGTGGGCCGTCAGGGCCTGAACGGGCTGATCTACGCGCTGATCTTGCTGGACGCCGGGGACTACGCGGTGCCGGAGGGGTCCGGGACCGACCGGGAATGGCTGCTGGAGCAGATCCTGGGATCCCAGAACGGAGACGGAGGCTTCGGCTTCTCGCCCGGGGACTCGGACGTGGACATGACGGCCATGACCCTCAGCGCCCTGGCCCCGTACGCGGACAGCTGCCGGGAGAGCATCGACCGGGCCCTGGAATGGCTGTCCGGCCGGCAGGGACCGGACGGGCAGTTCGCCTCCTTCGGTTCGGAGAACGCGGAGGCGGCGGCACAGGTGGTGCTGGCGCTCAGCACCCTGGGACTGGATCCGGCGGAGGACCCGAGATTCACGAAAAACGGCGTGTCCGCGGCGGACGCGCTGGCGTCCTTCCGGCTGGAGGACGGGACCTTCTGCCATGTGGCGGGGGAGCCGTCGGACGGAATGGCCACGGAACAGGCGCTGATGGCGATGACGGCCATGCAGCGCATGCGCTCCGGCGGCGCGTCCATCTATGACTTTACGGACTACGCGCCCCCGGCGGGCGCGGGGAAGGGAACGCCGCCCGCCGTGTGGGCGGGGATCGCCGCCGCGGCCGTGTGCGCGGGCGCCGGGGCCGCCGTTTTCGCCGGCAGAAGGAGGAAGAGACATGCAGACAGTGACGAATGAGATCCTGCGGGAGGTCAACCGGGTCATCCTGGGCAAACAGGACCAGGTGCGCAAGGTGCTGCTGGCCATCCTGGCCGGCGGCCACGTGCTGCTGGAGGACGTGCCGGGCGTGGGGAAGACCACGATGGCCATGGCCTTTGCCCGCGTGCTGGGGCTGACGACCCGGCGCGTGCAGTTCACCTCCGACACGATGCCCTCGGACATCGTCGGCTTTTCCGTATACGACAAGGACAGCGGGAGTCTGAAATACCAGCCGGGGGCCGTGATGACGAACCTGCTGCTGGCGGACGAGATCAACCGCACCTCCGCCAAGACGCAGTCGGCCCTGCTGGAGGCCATGGAGGAGAGACGCGTGACCGTGGACGGCGTGACGCGCGCGCTGCCCGTGCCCTTCGTGGTGCTGGCCACGCAGAACCCGGTGGGCTCCGCGGGGACGCAGAGGCTTCCGGAATCCCAGCTGGACCGGTTCCTGATCCGGCTCAGCCTGGGGTATCCCGACGTGAAAAGCCAGGCCATGCTGATGAAGGAGCGCCACCACGACGATCCCATGGACGCCTGCCGCGCCGTTACGGACGCGCAGGGACTGGTGGAACTATGCGCGGAGGCGATGCGCACGCATATGTCCGACGATATGTATACGTACATCGCGCTGCTGGCCCAGGAGACGAGAAACGATCCGGACGTGCAGCTGGGGCTCTCGCCCCGCGGGGCGCTGGCGCTGGCCAGGGCGGCCCGGGCCAACGCCTGCCTGGAGGGCAGGGATTACGCCGTGCCCGACGACGTGCTGGCGGTGTTCCCCGACGTGACGGCCCACCGGCTGGTGCTCAGCGCCAGGGCGCGCCTGCACGAAGTGACGGCGCAGCAGCTGGCAGCCGAGATCGCGTCCCGGGTGAAGAAGCCCGACGTGAAGGAATTCCGGCTCGGATGAGGACGGCTCTGATCGGACGCGGCCTTGCCTGGCTGCTGTGTCTGGCCGCGCTGGCGGCCGCCGCCGTGCTGACGGGATCGCCCTGGGCGTTCGGCCTGCTGACCGCCGCGCTCCTGCTGCCGTTCCTCTCCGCGCTGTGGAACCGCGCGCTCCGCAGGCAGAGGAAGGCGCTGGCGGAACTGCCGACCGGCGCGCGGAAGGGAGAGCCGGTCCGGGGCGCCGTGCGGGTGCCGTGGTCCGGGGCCGCCCCCGCAGGACGGACGTACGTCCGGCTGGAACTGCGCAACGACCTGACGGGCGAACGGAGGGAGATCACCCTGCCCCTGGACCCGGCGAAGGACGCCTATGAGGCGGAACTGGAGATCGCCACCGCGCACTGCGGCGGACTGCGGCTCACGGTGAAGGACCTCATATTCACGGACGCCGTGGGGTTCCTGCCCCTGCGCTGCCCGGCCGCCGGGGAGGCGCGGCTGACCGTCCTGCCGGAGACGTTTCCGGTGGACGCGGACGCGCTGCCGGCCGCCGCTGCCGGCGGCGGGGAGGAGGTCCGGGACGACCGGAAGGGAAACGACCGGACGGAGACCTTCCAGCTGAGGGATTACGTCCCCGGGGACGACCTGCGCGGCATCCACTGGAAGCTGACGGGAAAGCTGGACCGGCCCGTATACCGGGAACCGGCGCAGCAGGTGAGCAACGACCTGCTGCTGTACTGGGACCAGGAGGCCGGCTCGCCGGAGCAGCTGGACGCGCTGGCGGAGGCGGTGTTCTCCGTCGGCCAGGGGCTGTGCGAAAAGGGACTGCCCTTCACGGCGGGCCGCAGCGAGGACGGAGCCCTGCGCCTGTATGAGATTCCGGACAGGGAGGCGCTGGCGCAGACGTTTCCCGTGCTGCTGCGCCGGAACGGAGCCCGGCGTATCGGGCCGGAAGAACTGGACGGGTTCGGACGGGTCATGTATTTCACGGCGGAGCCTTCGGACGCGCCCGCGCCGGAGAACGTGGACGTGTTCCTGTGTACGGAGGGAAACGCCGGCGGAGGGAACGCCGTGGCGTTCACGCCGGCCGACGCGGCGAAAAAACTGGAGAGACTGGGTACGTATGGATCGTAGGGACGACAGACTGACAGGCAGAAGGACCGGGGACGCGCGTCCCGCCGGGGCGGGAGCTCTGACGGGCCTGATCCCCCTCGTTCCGCTGTGGGCGGGAACGGCCCTCACGGCTGAGTGGGCCTTTCCGTGCCTGACCGCACCCTGGTGGGCCGCGGCCGCCGCCGGACTGCTGCTGAGCGCCGCGCTGCTGACGCTGCGGGACGGCCGGGGACGGCGCTGGGTCATGCCCGCCGGCCTGGCGGCCGTACTGATCCTCTGCCTCGTTTCCCGCGGCCAGGCGCAGGCCGGGCTGCGGTCGGTGATCAACGACGCGCTGGCGAAACTGACGCAGGCGCGGGGACGCATCTATCTGGCCAGGGACGGCGCGGGAGATCCGCTGACCGTCCAGATCCTGCTGACGGCGCTTCTGTCCCTGCTGTATTCGTCCGCGGCGGAGAGAGGCTCGCTGTGGCCGGCACTGCCGGCGGCCCTCGCCCTGGCGGCTGGTACGGCTTACGGCGTCATAGCTGTAGACTCCGGCTGGGCCCTGACGGTCCTCGGACTTCTGCTGCTGTGCGGCGGAGGGCTGCGTTCGGGGCGCCAGGCCGTCACGCGCGCGGCAGCCGCGGCCGTGTGCGTCCTGGCGGTACTCGCCACCGGACTGGCGGTGCGGAACGCGGATCTCTCCGGCATGACGAGCTCGGTCAGGGAACGGATGCACGCGTGGCGGTACGACACCGGCGCCGCGCACGCCATGCCCGAGGGACGGCTGGCCGGCCTGGGGCCTCTGCGCGCGGGGGAAGAGCCGGCGCTCGAGGTGACCATGGAAAGGCCGCAGAAACTGTATCTGCGCGGCCACGTGTACGACGTATACACCGGGTCCTCCTGGGAGAGCGTGCCCGGAGCGGAACTGGCGGAGAACGCCGGCCTGTTCTACTGGCTTCACGAGGGCGGCTTCTACGGGCAGAGCCAGACCGCGGCAGCCGTCGGCTTCCTTGAGGGGGCGCAGGCGCAGGCGGTGACGGTGAGGAACCTGTCGGCCTGCCGGGAGAACGCCTATCTTCCCGTCGCCTTCGCGGACAGCCGCCTGCTCGACGCGTCCCTGATCGGGGACACGCGCGCCGATCCGTCTGTCACGGAATTCACGGTCTTCGACGGCAGCGTGCCGGACTGGTACGCCGCCCAGTACGCCCTGGCCTCCGGAGAGGCGTCCGGCGGGGCGGAGGAGTATCTTACCCTGGAACAGGGGTACCGGGAGTACGTGACGGAAAAGGACGTGCAGATGACGCAGGAGTGCTGGAACGAGCTGTACCGCATGCTGGGCGATGCGCCCGGAAGGCGCTCGCTGTATGAGATACAGCAGCTGGTCCGGGACTGGATCGAGCAGAACCTGCGTTACGACGAGCGCGCGTACACGGTCAGCGGGGACGGGGATTTCCTGCGTGCCATGCTGACGGGCGGAGGCGCGGGGTACAGCGTGCATTACGCCACGGCTGCGGCGCTGCTGCTGCGGTATTACGGCGTGCCCGCCCGGTACGTGGAGGGATACTATCTCACGCCGGAGCAGGCTTCGGAGGCACAGGCCGGGCAGTCGGTCGTGCTGACGGAAAAAAACGCCCACGCATGGGCGGAATACTACCTCAACGGCGTGGGCTTCGTGCCCTTCGAGGTCACGCCGGGATACGTGGATCCGGAGGATCTGGATCTCGGTTCGTCGCAGGACGGCACGGGCGGAGACCGGTTCGAGTACGAAAGCGCCATGTCTTATGCCCAGACCGAGGAACCGGACGTGGAGAAACCGGAGAGGGGAGAGAGGGACGGACTGGGCGCCCGCGCGCTGTGGGCGCTGCTGCTGATCCCGCTGGCGGCCCTGGCGCTGCTGGCCCGACGCCGGCTGATGCTGCGACGGGCGCTGCGGCGCATCGAAAGGTCGGACGACCGCGACGCCGTGGCGATGCGCTATGGCTACGCGATGGCCCTGAAGGCCAGATGCGGGGATCCGGAACTGCCCGGGGACGTGGAGGCGGCCCGGCTGAATCTGCTGGCCCTGTTCAGCACCCGCGAGATCACGGCCGGAGACCGGGCGGAGATGGACGCCTACGCCGCCGGCGTGCTGGCCGAGTGCCGGAAACGGTGGTCCTTCGGCCGGAAGCTCAGACTGCGGCTGATCGACGCCGTCTACTGAGATGGCGTACAGGAAAGAGGAGGAACCTTCCATGAAAAAAGCAAAACAGTCACCGGCGCGCCTGACCGCACTGATCCTGGCTCTGGCGCTGCTGCTTGCCCTCACTCCCGCGGCCCTGGCTGAGGGGGAAGATTCCTTCTGCCTGTTTGCCGCGACCGCTGGAAAGACGCTGATTGGGCCCGTCCGCATCGGTTACACGGAGGGGCAGACGGTGCAGGAGGCGCTGGATGACTCCGGCTACCGCTTTGAGCGCCACGTGACCTTCCTGGATGTGATCGAGGGCACGGAGGGAAGTTTCCTGATCTGTTACGACGGCGGCGGGTACGACCTGACCGTGCCGGCTTCCGGCGTGACGGCGGTGATGATCACCGAGAACCAGTCGATGGGGGAGGAGCATCTTGCCCTCCTGAAAGAAATCGCGGACGTGCAGGACCGGACGGACAACGCGGCCCGCTACGGGGCGGTGCAGACGGCGGTGTCCGGCGGGATCGCGGCGCTGCGCGGCGGGAACGCCGCCGATGCTGCGGAATACCGGAGAGCGCTGGCGGCTGCCGTGGAGGAATATGAGGCACTGATGCACGGAGATACGTGCACCGTCACCGTTTCCGCCCGTCAGAACGGGGCCGTCCTGGAGGCGCCCTGCGTGACGCTGACGGACGTCTACGGCAACGTGACAACGGTCACGGGGATTTCCGCGGAGGTGATCGCCGGGACGTATACGGTTTCCGTGTCCGACGGCGGATGGAACCGGACGGAACGGACAGTCGCGGTCACCGGGAGCACGGAGGTCTCGGTCGAACTGCCGTATGGCGAATGGTTCGGGAAGATCCGTCTGCTGGACCAGCAGACCCGGCAGCCCTACGCCTGCAGCCGTGACGACGCCGCCCACGCCCTGGCCTTCGACGTGCCGGACACGGCGGGGCAGGTCAGTCCGATCCTCAACGCCGCCCAGGGCACCGATCTGCCGGACGCGGACGGGGTGAAGCTGTACGCGGTGTATACCGGGACGGACGGAAAGTATTACGGGGACAGCGTGAAATCCTGGGGCAGCAACGCGGCCTCCCTGCCGGCCCTGTTCGTGCAGGGCATGGACGGACGGACCTTCACGCTGGAGGCCCGGTACGAATCGGACGGCAGTACGATGATCCAGTCCTGGACCGCGTCGGTGCATCGCTTTCCCACGCTGGCCTCGCTGACGGCGGTGGAGGAGAACACCACGCTGCCGCTGGCTTTCGACCCGCTGACGTACGAGTATCACGTGACGGCCACGGCCGAAGAGATCAGCGTCATGGCCGAGCCCTTCCGCCCCTCGTATGCCGTCACTGGCACAGGGGCTTCCGCGGAGGAGGTCCGGACCGTTACGGTGAGCGCGGAGGGCAGATCCACCAGCTACACGCTGACCGTGGAGCGGCGGCAGGCCGCGGACGTGACGGTAGCGGCGCCGGCCGGGACCTCGGCGGATGTGTTCAACGCCGCCGGATCGGAGATCCTGCCGGCGGACGGGGTCTATCATCTGATACCGGACGAGACGTATACGTGCGTGTCGACGAAGGATACCTGGTTCCACGCCAGCCGGAGTTTCACCGCGGCCGAGGGGCTGACGGTGACCGCGGCGGAGCCGGATACGGCGGACGCCCTCGCGGATTTCGCCCTGTACAACGGGAGCAGCGCCTCCACGCGGAAGGCGTACGAGCCGGACCGGCCGTTCTCCACGGAGCGGCACGGCATGTCCGCCGCGGTCCCCGACGCTGTCAGCCTGATCTACGCCCAGGCGACGCCCGCGGCCGGATACACGGTGCAGGCGCTGTACGACCGCCAGACCAACAACGCGCAGACCCACGGGACGCCGTACGCGGTCTCCATCCAGCGCGAGGTGGGTCCTTCCGGCGCCGCGGCGCTGTCCTCCTGCGTGACGGCCGGCGGCTTCGGGCAGACGGTCACGGTGCGCCTGTCCCGCGCGGACGGGGACGTGACGCTGTATCAGGACTATGAGCTGAAACTCAGAAGGGCGCTGCATCTGCGCAGCCTGGCCCTGGCTTCCGGCGAGACGGAGATCCCCCTGACGGATCCCGGGGGGACGTCCGTGACCTTCGACCGGGACGTGACTGAGTACGCCGTGACCGTGGACCGCAGTCTGACGGAGATGACGCTGAACGGCTCCTTCATCAGCGAGAGCGACGCCACTCCCGCCTGCGGCGGATATTACGCGCTGCTCGGCGGGCAGCAGTACGACAGCCTGAACGGCGTGACCGTCCCGCTGGACCAGCAGCTGGACGCCGAGACGGTGACCCTGCGGATCTGCCACGCGGATCCCGACGCGGAGAGCGCGGAGTATACCATCAATGTACGCAAGACGGATCCCGTGGAGGTCCGCTTCGTCACGCAGCCTTCCGATGCCTCCGTATTCATGGTGAGCGAGGTGACCGGGCAGCGGGTGACGCCCGTTGACGGTTTCTTCCGCCTGGCGCCCGGACAGCGCTATACCTATACCGTGACGGCTGTCGGTTACGAAGGCAGCCGCGTAACGGGATACGTCGCCCCGAACGCCGCGGCGGAGGTGAGCGTAACGCTGCAGGCGGCACCGGAGAACCCGTCCCTGCCGGATTACGAAGCCTGGTGGGGCTCGCCGAGAGTGGACCGATACAACAACGGCGCCGTGGACGTGAAGACGCCGGTGACGGCGGACGACGCCGCCCTCTACTGGGCGTCCCGGGTCGGAGAAGGGTACTCCTCGGACGCGTGCGGGTGTCCGATCATCGTCAACGGGGATCTCTATACCTACGCCGGGACCACCCTGTACAGGATCGACACGGTCTCCGGGGATATCCTGGCGACGGGCGCCATGGACCATGCCTCCAGCTTTGCCATCAACGCGCCCACCTACGCCGAAGGCATGATCTTCGTCGGGCTGGCCGATGGTACGCTGCAGGCGTTCAACGCGGCCACGCTGGAGCCTCTGTGGATCTATCACGATCCGCTGCTGGGACAGCCGGACTGCCCGATCGTGTATCACGACGGGCGCATATACACCGGATTCTGGAACGGGGAGACGGCCCTGGCGGACTATGTGTGCCTGACAGTCACGGACGAGGATCCGTTGAGACCGGACGAGGAGAAGCTGGCGTCGTGGACCTACGCGTCCAAAGGCGGCTTCTACTGGGCCGGCGCCTACGCGTCAGATGGATATCTGCTCCTGTGCACTGACGACGGCAGCATAGGGTATACCACCGGAAAGGCCCGGGTGCTGTCGCTGGATCCGCGCACCGGGGAGACCATCGACCGCTACGTCATGCCCGTGGCCGGAGACGTGCGCAGCGGCGTGACCTTCGTGCCCGGCGGTTCCGGAGGCGGACGCGGTTACTTCACCTGCAAGGGAGGCTACTTCTGCCGGGTGGACGTGAACTCCGACGGGACTTTCGCGGCCGGGAGCCTGAAGACGCTGAAGCTGAGCGACCTGCCCGCCGGCACAGGGATGAGCACGAGCACGCCCACGGTATACAACGGCAGGGCGTACGTCGGCTTTTCCGGCCAGAGCCAGTTTACGCCGTACTCCGGGCACGGCATCGCCGTTGTGGACCTGAACGCCTGGAACGTTGCCTACACCGTGCCCACGCAGGGATATCCGCAGACCAGCGGCCTGCTGACCACGGCCTACGAGGCGGAGACCGGCAGCGTGAACGTATACTTCTTCGACAACTATACCCCCGGCAAGCTGCGCATGCTGACGGACAGGCCGGGGCAGACAGCGCCGTCCCTGACGACCGTGGAGAGCTGGACGGCCGCAGGCGTCACGACGGAATACGACACCGCCTACGTGCTGTTCACGCCCAGCGGCGAACAGGCGCAGTACTGTATCTGCAGCCCGATCGCGGACGAGTACGGCACCCTGTACTTCAAGAACGACTCCGCGTGCATGATGGCGGTGGGCAGCAGGATCGTGTCGCTGGAGATCGCGCGGGAACCCGACCGGACGATGTACGCCCCGGGAGAGACCTTCGATCCGGCGGGGATGAAAGTGTCCGCCGTGTACGCCAACGGCGCGGTCAGGGACGTCACGGACTACGTGGAGTGGTCGGAACAGCCGCTGACGGAACTGGACACCGAGTTCCAGATCTGGTTCCCGTACGTCATGTACAGCGACGCCGGCGGCGAGGCCGGCACGCGAGTCGAAGAGCCCTTCGCCGTGCTGGAACTGGCGGTGGGCGAGGGCGTGTTCCTGCCCCGTGGCGTGACCGCGGAGGAGGGAGAGCAGGCGGTGTTCACCGTGCGGACGTCCGATCCGGCCTGCACTTTCCTGTGGCAGGTGAGTACGGACGGCGGGGCGAACTGGTCCGACTGCACGGACGAGGGGAGCGCGGCCGCGTCCCTGCGGGTGACGGCGAAGGCGGAGATGGACGGGTGGCTGTACCGATGCATAGTGACGGACTCCTCCGGGACCGTCACGGTCACGGAGGGCGCCCGCCTGACGGTCGTCCGCCGGCCGGCGTTCAGGAGCCAGTCCCTGGTCCTGTCCGGTCAGATAGGCGTGAATTTCTTCCTGGAACTGCCGGAGATCGAAGGGATCGATTACTCGGAGAGCTACATGGAATTCACCGTGGGCAGGGACCAGACGGTCATGCGCGACGGCTTCGACCCGGATCATATGAACGCCTCCCGCACCAGATACGGCTTCACGTGCTACGTCAATTCCATCCAGATGGCGGACACCATCACGGCGGTGTTCCATTACGGCCGCGGAAAGTCCGTATCGAAGGAGTATTCCGTGGCGAGGTATATCGATTTCTTCGAGCAGAACCTCGGTTCCTTCAGCGCGAAATCGGTCGCCCTGATCCGCGCGATCGCCGACTACGGCCACTACAGCCAGATCTATCTGGCGGACGTGAACGGCTGGACCGTCGGGGAGAAGTACGCGGAGATGTCCGTCCACTATGAGGAGGATTTCGACTATGCGGGGATCCTCTCCGAGGTGAGCGGAAAGGCGTTCGTGAAGGCGCTCGGAAGCGCGAAGGTGGAGAAGGCGACATACAAGCTCCATCTGGATTCCGAGACGACGGTGGACGTGTATCTGACGCCGAAGGAAGGGACGGCGCTGACGGCGTCGGCGAAATACAACGGGAAGACCTATGCCGCGGTGAAGCAGGGCGACGGCCGCTACCTGGTGCGGATCCCGGGCATCTCAGCGCATCAGCTGGGGGACATGATCACCGTCGAGGGAAGCGCGGGAGGCGCGTTCAAAGTGATCGTCTCCGCACTGTCATACGCGCGTTCGGTGCTGAACAGCGCCGGTTCGAACAAAGCAGCGAAGGACGGAATGTCCGCACTGTACAGGTATTACGCCGCGGTGCTGGCGTACCGGACGTGACGGGAAACGGGTTACGGTGCGGTTACGCTCCATGGAATATAATTAACAAAGACGGCCGGATCGGCCCGAAAGGGCCTTCCGGCGGCGGAATGCAACGGAGGAGAGCTGGTATCGTGATGAAAACGGGAACGATCGGAAAAGCGCTGGCCGCCGCGCTGGCCCTGTGCCTGCTGCTGGCCATCCTGCCGGCATTGCCGGCTTCTGCCGCGGGAAGCGGGGAAACCGCCTATACCGCAGCCATCGGGGAGGATCAGACCAGGACCGTGGGAGACACCGCCGCGGTGAGCGTAACGGTGGACAGCGAAACGGAGACGGCGTTCAACACGCTGGACGTTACGGTGACGTACGACGCTTCCGTGCTGGAACTCGCCACCACGGATCTGGACGGGTTTTCCGTCAGAGCCGGGGACGGCTCCGTGCGGGTGGTCGGCTACGGGGCGGACCGGCCTGTCGGGACGGGATTCGACCTTGAGTTCCGCTGCCTCGGTGCGGGACGCGCGGAGGTCAGGCTGACCTCGGCTCGGGCGGACGTTTCGAGGCATGCGGTGGATTCCGACACGCCGGAGATCGAAGTGACGGAGGATACGGCGGTGATCTCCGTGGAGGAGCCTGCGCCGAAGTTCCGCTCGCAGTCGCTGACGCTGAGCGGGCAGATCGGGGTGAATTTCTACCTTGAACTGCCGGAGATCGAGGGCGTGGATTACACGGAGAGCTATATGGAATTCACGGTCAGCGGCAAGGGAGGTACCACGACGAGGGACGGCTTCGATCCCGAATGCAAAAACAGTTCCGGAACGTATTACGGCTTCACGTGCTACGTCAATTCCATCCAGATGGCGGACGCCATCAGGGCGACCTTCCACTACGGCGAAGGAAAGACGGTATCCAAGGACTATTCCGTGGCCAGGTATATCCGGGTCTTCGAGGAGAACAGCGACAGGTTCCCGGCGAAGTCCGTGGCGCTGATCCGAGCGATCGCGGACTACGGATACTATTCTCAGATCTATATGTCCCAGGTGCACGGATTCGGCATCGGAACGGATTACGCGGATATGCCGATGCATTTTACGAACGGATTCGATTACGACTCAATCCTGGACAAGGTCTCCGCCTGCTCGTTCGTGAAGGAACTGGATGGTTCGAAGGTCACGAAGGCCACTTACAAACTGGTGCTGGATTCCACCACGGGGATCGACGTGTACCTGACTGTTCCCGCGGGCACGGAGCTGACCGCAACAGCGAAGTTCAACGGGAACGTCTTCCGTGCGGAGAAGCAGGCCGACGGAAGATACCGCGTCCGCATCACGGGGATCTCCGCCCACCAGCTTGGGAATACGATCACCGTCACTGGAAACGCGGGAGGCGCGTTCACGGTAAAGGTCTCGGCGCTGGCCTACGTCCGGTCTGTACTGAAGAACAGCAGCGACAACGCCGCCAGGGACTGCATGGCCGCGCTGTACCGGTACTATGCGGCCGTGATCGCCTACCGGGCCGGCTGACAGCCATACGATACGGAAGACGAAGACGCGGCCCGGGATGGACGCGCCTTCGCTTTCCCGCCTGCGGCCGGAGACGCCACGGGCACGAGTAAAAGGATAGAGTTAGGACCGTGGGGCACCATCTGTATGGAAGGTGGAGGCTCAGAAGAATGAATAATAACCAACTTCACGGCAGGAAGGAAGAAAGATGCGTAAACGTGAATAATGAGGTTCACTCGCGTCGTCAGTTTGCAGCAAGCAACGCGGGCGTATGGACAAAGTCGCGTTTTGTCTGTCCGCCCGCAGCTTTCAGGGGACACCCCTGAGACCCCGCACAAACTTCCGGGTAAATAGATAACCTGCCGCTGCCGGCAGCCAAAATGGAAGAACAGGCCTTGTGATCTTGCTACAGTCCCGGTATAATGAAAACGAAAGGAACACAGAAGTCATGATGGTCGGACAACCCCGATGAAACGCACTCCCCGAACGATGCAAGCCGCAAGACCTACGGAGTTTGAAAGGAGCTTGTCATGAAATCCAAATCTGCAGTAAAGAAGCTGGGACGCAGCGCGGTCAGTATCCTGCTGAGCGTGTGTATGCTTGCGTTCCTCCTGCCACTGAACGTGTGGGCGGAGGAGCTCGGCAGCGAAGATCTGCCGGACGGCCTGGACGGACCCATAGCGGTCATGGAAGAGGAAGACGAAAAGGAAATCGTCGTAGAAGAAGAGATCGAGACGTCGCGCGACGCTTTTACCAAGGAACTGGTGAAAGGGAGCGGGGCGCATTTTTATGCCGTTTTTCCTCTTGCGGTGCATTATGAAGAGGGAGACGGCGAAGAGGAGAAGGTCTGGAAGGAAATAGACAATACCCTCCAAAAGACGGAGGAGGGCTATGCCAATACGGCCGGCGCCTGGGAGGTGGCCCTGCCGGAGGATCCTTCCGCTGAACCGGTAAGCGTAACGTACAACGGCCATACACTGCGGTACAGCCTGACGGACCTTCATTCCTCTTCCAGCGAAGTCCTGGACGTATCCCTGGATCCGGAGGAAGGGAGCCTGCAGGCACAGACGATCCCGAAGGGGTTTGCCTCTGCCATCGAGTATTCGGAGGCTCTTCCGGAGGGGACGCTGCGGTACGACCTGGTCTCCCATCAGCTGAAGGAGAGCGTCGTCTTCCAGTCCCTGCCGGAAGCAAGGGAACTGACGTATACCCTGACAGGCGAAGACATGAGCGTCGAATTGAACGAGGACAATACCCTCTCCGTATCCTTCGGCGGGGAACTGGCATTTATCTGGGAAGCGCCGTATCTGTACGACGCGGAGGGATTTCCGTGCTTCGACGTGCAGACTACCGTCACGGCAACGGAGGAAGGATATGCAGTTACTTACTCTCTCCCGGAGGAATGGCTTTCATCTGAAGAACGGGTCTTCCCGGTGACCTTCGACCCGGTGGTACACCCGGATATCCTCATTTCCAATACCCAGGACCAGACGGTGTTCACGAACAAGACGGAGCCGTATACGTGGGGAATGGTCGAGTGTGGCCGGTACAGCGGGTACGGCGTATCCCGCTGCTATATAAAATACAAAACGCTCCCGACACTGACATCGGCGGACGTGATCACGAGAGCGGAGATGTCCCTGTACAAGCTGCAGCAGTCGACGGAACAGGCGCAGATCAACGTGCACAAGGTGCTGGGCGCGTGGAACCATACAACGCTGAACTGGAGCAACAAGCCGGCGTACGATCCCATTGTAGAGGACTACCGGCTCATATATAACCTTGGCTGGTATACGTGGGAGGTCACGGACATCGCGCGGAGCTGGTATACCGAGGGAAACAACGGCATGATGTTCAAGAGCACGGACGCCAT
>JAFYAU010000028.1 GCA_017540565.1 Oscillospiraceae bacterium | reverse complement strand
TGCGAACACTATGTGATACTTGCACCGCCATTTGCTGTGTGATAGACTCTGTACGTCATCTTTCATGACAAAACCTCCTGTTGTTTTTCTTGTGGTTGTCAGGCCACCTGAACTCTACCACAGGAGGTTTTCTCTGTCTTTCACTAAAGTATTTCTTTATCCTCCCCCAGTTGAACTGGGGGTTTCTTTGTCTCTAAAGAGCCAACGAAAGGAACGGCACTGAAATGATATTCCGTGCCGTTCCTTTTCGTTTCATTCTGTTTTTGATTCGACCAGCCGCTTTACCACCGCTGTCCGATATCCATGGCCACGTTGAATCCCAGCCGGTTGGCCTCGTACATGTTCGTCGCTCGGGAGCAGTCGCCGATCTGATAGAACAGAGGCGCCGCCTGGGAGTAGGCCTTGGCCTCCTCCTGCAGTCCTCTCATCCCGACGGCGCAGATGACGGTATCCGCATCATAGCGCACTTCGCCATCCGGCCCCTGGCATACCACGCCGGTCTCGTCGATGCTCTTCGCCGTCATTCCCGTGTGCGCCGTCAGCGAGATCCGTTTGATCTCGCGGTCCACGGCCATCTTGTGAACGAAGTTCTCGCCGCAGTTGAGCTTGTCCGCCATCTCAACGATCTCGACGTGTTTCCCGAGCCATGTCAGATAGATGGACAGTTCGATGCCCACCAGGCCGCCGCCGAGGACGATCACGGTATCTCCTGTCTCCTCAGGATGCATGTAGGCGTATTCCGCGGGCAGCACGTTCTTCCCGTCGATGCCGGGGATAGGGGGTACGATGGCCTTGGCGCCGATGGCGGCGATGATCACGTCCGCCCCCATGGCTTCCGCCTGCTCCGGCGTCAGTTCGGTGTTCATCATGACCTTCACGCCGGACTCGCCGATCCTCCGTACCTGATTCTCGATGTACTCATGCAGATGCTGCTTGAACGGCACCTTCTCCTCACAGAGCAGCACGCCGCCCAGACGCCCGGTCTTTTCCACCAGCGTAACGTCATGACCGCGTTTCTCCGCCGTCAGAGCCGCCTGCATGCCGCCGATGCCGCCGCCGATGACCAGGACCTTCTTCGGTACGGTCACCTCCCGCGGCTGGGTGGAATACTCCAGTTCCCGGCCGATCTCAGGGTTGATGGCGCAGCTGTACTGCCCCTTGTTCATAAGGCCGGAGAAGCACTGGAAGCACCGCAGGCACTTGTTGATCTCTCTTTCCTGACCGGTGGCAGCCTTCAGCGGAAGATCGGGATCCGCGACCAGGCCGCGTGCCATATTCACGATATCCGCCTTGCCGGAAGCGATGATCTCCTCCATCATCGCCGGATCGCACAGCGCGCCGACCGTGCCCACTTTGCTCTGCTTGATGAACGGCTTGATCGCCGCCGCATATTTCACGTTCACACCGTCCGGCTGGAACATGCCGGGATGCGTGACGGTGAAGACGTCGTCGAACTGTCCGTGGCCGGCCGATACGTGGATGATGTCCGGATATCCGTCAAGGCCTTTCGCGATCTCCACGCCGGCGTCGATATCGTAGCCGTCTTCCGTGCACTCGGCACCGGAGATGCGCATCTCGATCACGAGGTCGCGTCCGCAGGCCTTGCGGATCGCTTTGCAGATTTCCCGCGGCAGACGCACCCGGTTTTCCAGGCTGCCGCCCCATCGGTCCGTTCTGGTATTCATGACCGGGGACATGAACTGCCCCAGCAGCCACCCGTGCCCGCCGTGGATCGTCACCATGCCAAAACCGACCCATTTGGCCCACTGGGCCGCCTTGACAAAGGCGTCGATCGTCTCGGCGATGATCTGCTCGTCCATGGCCAGTACGTGCACGCCATCATAGATGCCCTCCACGGGCCCGTAGATCTGATTCCCTCTGTCCGCGCCGCGCTTGGCCCAGCAGCCGCCGTGCTGCAGTTCGATGGACGGCACGGTCCCGTGTCTGCTCACGGCATTGGTCAGATACTTGAAATAGGCCTGTCCCCTGTGATCTTCCAGCGGGATGACCTGTCCGCCGTAATTCAGGCCGCGGCGGCTGTCCACCGCGCGCTCGCCCATGCAGATTGTCGCGGAACCTCCCATGGCCTTGCGCTCGTAGTAGGCGGCGATCTCCGGTGTGGGAAATTCCGCGCAGTCCACGAAGGAAGACCCCTGGGGGGAGGCGAAGATGCGGTTACGGAACACGGTGTTGCCGATGATCAGCGGCTCGAAAAGGTGGGGATATTTCTGAACGCTCATGTGTCTTTCCTCTTTTTTCTGATCTTTGGCCTTTCAATGGCCGTTCATATCTGCCTGCAGGAAATCCGCGACCGCCGCGATATCCGAGAAACCGAAACGGGGCACGCCGTCGGGGCTCGGCCCGTCTGTGATGACGGCCAGGCACTCCTCCGGCGGGACAGCCCAGTCCTTTCCCGAAGCCTCGCGGCGCATGGCGATCTTGCGCCACGGTCCTGCCTTGTATCCTTCCACCAGAAGGATATCCACGTTATCTGTCCGGTCCGCCAGTTCCTCCGGCGGTACCGGTCTGTTTTCCATAATGACGGCTTTTGACGCCGACGAAAGCAATGTCACGTCCGCTCCTGCCTGTGTCATGCGCCAGCTGTCCTTCCCCGGCCGGTCGATCTCAAAGTCATGGCCGTCATGCTTGTAGACGCCGACGTGAAGTCCTCTGTCCTTCAGTTCCGCAACCAGCTTCTCCAGGAACGTGGTCTTGCCTGTTCCGGACAGTGCGATGAACTGATAGACCGGAACGCCGTGCCGGTTCCGGACGACGGGTTCAGGCAAGGACGTTCACTCCTTCCGCATTCTCCTGCCGCTCTCTGCTCTGAAACGCCTTCTGAAGCATGTCCGCGAATCTGGCCACGGTCCTGTTCTCCGTGTTCTCATGCCAGAAGCACCGCAGTTCCTCCTCCTTCCCGATGGGGAAGCAGGTCAGGCTGCTGTGAAGGCTCACGCGGCTGAGCATGGTGGAAACGAAGACCCCCTGCCCCAGTTCCGCGTTCATATACGCGGATTCCAGATTCGGCGCCACCACGATCTTCTCGGGGGTGAATCCCAGTTCCCGGCACTGGCGCAGCGCCCGCTCGCGGGTCTCTGCGACAGGCTCCCGGCCGGCCGCGGTCTTGATGAAGGGATGGCTCCTGAAATCCGCCACGGTGGCTCCGGGCACGTTGACGGGATCCTCCGGGGATACCAGCAGCACCAGCGGCGTGTTGAGGATGCGGTGGCTCCTGACCCCCGCCTCCTTCGGCGCGAATTCCCTGTAGGTGATGATCATATCCAGTTCCCGGTCCGCGAACTGCTCCAGCAGTTCGTGCTGCGGCAGCTTGACGCCGGAAAAACGGAGCTCCCCGTCTTTCTGCCGGGCCTGCTTCAGCGCGTCCGCGATGCAGGAGGAGATATCCAGCATCTCCAGATACCCCAGCTTGATCTGTTTCTGAAGATCCCGGTAATAGGCGGCCACCGCTTCGCCGACGCGGTCGAAATCCTCCTGATATCTGGCAAACAGGTCCCGGTACATCTCGCCCGCCCAGGTCAGCTTCACGTAGTGCCTGGTCCTCAGGAACAGCCGGAATCCGAGCGTTTCCTCCAGTCTGGCGATGTATTTGCTCACCGCCTGCTGGGTCATATACATCTCCTGCGCTGTTTTGGTAAAACTGAGATTCCCGGCGAGCGTCAGGAAGCACCGTATCATAGTCTCATTGAGCATCTTTCTCACCTGAGCGCGGCACGCGCCGCGCGTTTCCTGCAGTTTTCCGGCACTGTCGGCCGGATCATGTCGAAATTTAGAAAACCGCCCCGCCGTAGACCGGCGGGGCTGTATATCTGGTTTTCTGCGGAGCCGCCCGTCAGGCGGTCTCCATGGCTTTCCGGACCTCGGCCTTCGTATGCTCGCGCTCCGCCATCTCGATCTCGCTTGGTTTGAACACTAGGCTGAAGATGATGGTGCATACCGCAGCGACGACTACGGCGGCATAGGTCTCGGTGATGGCGAAATTGCCGATCACGATGGGATAGCGGCCGGTGGCGAGCTTGACGCCGACCCAGCCCACCGCCACGACGGCGGTGATGATCATGGCCCAGATGGCGCCCTTGCCGCTGGCCTTCTTCCAGTAGATGCCGAAGAGGACCACGATGAACAGTGCGCCGCGCAGCGAGTACGCCGCGTACACAAGTTCCAGAACGGCGGATGCCTTCCAGAGGAAGATCGCGCCGACACAGCAGATGACGCCGGAGATGGCCGTCGTGATACGGCCCATCTTCAGGACCTTCTCATCGCTGGCTTCGGGGTGGAGCACCCTCTGATATACGTCGCGGGTGACCATGGTGCCGGAGGCAAGGATGATGGGGCTGACAGTGGAGAGCACCGCCGCGAGGATCGCAGCGAGCACGAGGCCGCCGACGATCGGGTGCATGACCGAATTGTTCATCATCAGTTCGGGCAGGGCGCTTTTTCCGGCGATCTTGATGCCCTCAGCCGTACGTTCGATCTGACTGAGGAAGGTGGGATCCTTCTCGAACATGACGCGGGACGCCATACCGAGGAAGGCGGTAAAGAATCCGAACGGGGCTGCAACGAACGCGGTGATGATGCAGGCCTTGCGCGCCTGCTTCGCGTTCTTCGCGCTCAGTACGGGCTGCAGGCCGGCCTGGGCCGTGCAGGCGCCCAACAGTGAAGCGATGATCCAGCTCGACACCTTCGTGCCGCCGATGGAGAACATGTTCCAGAAACTGCCGCCGCTGCCGGCTGCCTTGAGATCCCGGACGCTGCTGCTGAACTCCGAAAAACCGCCGACGCGGGAAACGACGACGAGCACGGCGATGATGACGCCGGCGTACATGACGAACAGGTGCATCACGTTCGTCGAGGCCACGGCGTTCATACCGCCGGCCAGGGTGTAAACGATGAAGATGACCGCGAACACGATCGCACTGATCCAGAACGGGATGCCAAGCAGACTCTCGCCGAGCTTGCCGGCCGCGATCATCTGGCTGAGGCCGACGGCCAGCATAACGATCGTCAGGATGATGCAGGATACGGTGCGTGCATGCACGCCAAAGAACTTTTCAATGATCCCGGGGACCGTTCCGGTCTCGAGGGATCGGAATAGTTTCGCGAACAGCAGGCCGAGCACCAGAACGCCGATGCCATTGGCGATGGTATACCACCAGCCGGACAGACCGTACAGGAATCCGTACTCGGAAACGCCCGTCGTGGCAGTTCCGCCCAGCCATTCGCCGGTGGATGCGCAGACGATTGCCATCGTCGAAAGACTCACGCCGGTGAATGCCGCAGCGCTCTTGGTCTTCCGGCCGGAAAGGACGCCTATAACGACTGTCAGTATGAAGTACACGATGATGATAATCAGTTGTGCAGACATTGTTAAATTCTCTCCACCCTTTCAGGAATCTTCTCTCGGGTCAGTCCTCCATAGACTTTACATTCTCGGGAACGATGATATCGCAGGGGGTGATGGCAAGGATGTTCTCGACCGTCTCGCCGGGGGCGATCTCTTCGAGGACCATGCCTTCTTTGGTAAAGTGGAACACGCACTTCTCGGTGACGACGTAATCCACGACGCCCACGCCGGTCAGCGGGAGCTTCGTCTCGCGGACGATCTTGGATTTGCCCGTCTTGTCGCAGTGCACGGTCATGACGATGGTGCACTTGGCGCCGGTGACGAGGTCCATAGCGCCGCCCATGCCGGCGGCTGCCTTGCCGGGGATCATCCAGTTCGCGAGGTTGCCGTTCTGGTCCACTTCGTAAGCGCCGAGGACGGTATAGTCCACGTGTCCGCCGCGGATGTAGCCGAAGGACGTAAAGGAGCTGAAGCAGCAGCCGCCGGGACGGATCCCGGTGGGTGCGCCGCCTGCATCGACGACATCCAGATCGATGACGTCGCCCTCTTTGGGTGCGCCGGTCATGCCGATAACGCCGTTCTCGGACTGGAACCAGACTTCATAGTCCGGATTGATGTAGGCCATGCACTTGGTGGGCATGCCGATACCCAGGTTCACCAGGTCGCCGTCCTTGAAGAATTTAGCAGTACGCTTGGCGATGAATTCTTTCGCATCCATATTCTCAGCCCTCCTTTTTCTTGGCCTGAACGACCATGTCTACCAGCGCACCGGGGGTGTTGATGATGTCGGGATCCAGCTCGCCGACCTCTACGATTTCCTCCGCTTCGCAGATGACCCAGTCGGCCGCGGTGGCGAAGGGCTCGTTGAAGTTGCGGGCCGTGCGGTGATAGACCACATTGCCCATCTTGTCCGCTTTCCAGGCATGGATGAAGCACACGTCGCCGTGGAGCGGGAGCTCGAGGATATAGCGCCTGCCCTTGATGGGATCGTCAGCCGTGACGAACTTGTACTGGCCGGCCTCCTCATCCCACTCGAGCAGCTGCTTGCCGTCCTGCATGGGGGTGCCGACGCCGGTGGGGGTCAGGATGCCTCCGATGCCGGCGCCGCCGGCACGGGTCTTCTCGCACAGGGAGCCCTGGGGAACGAAGGTGATGTTGATCTCATTGGCAACGACCTTCTCGACCGTCTCGGAGTTGTTGCCGATGTGGGAGCAGGTGATGTGCTTGATGCGGTTGTCATGCACCAGGCGGCCGATGCCCTGGCCCTTGATGCTGGTGTTGTTAGAGATGACGTGCAGATCCTTGATGCCCTTCTGCATGAGGCCGTCTATCAGCGTTTCGGAAACGCCGCAGTTCACGAATCCGGGAAGCAGGACCGTCATGCCGTCAAAGCACTTTTCCATGGCCTGCTCGAGAGTAACAACTTTGCTTTTAGCCAATGTTCTGACTCCTTTCTTCCGTTGCGCTTATTCCTGATAAGTGGTGGGAAGGGTCTTCTCGTCCCTGAGGCAGTTGCGGGTGATACCGAGCAGTTCGCGGGCTTCCTGAGCGGTGGCAATCTCACGGCCGGCCAGCTTGGCCAGTTCCACAGCGCGCTCTACCAGCATCAGGTTGGTGGCGATGATCTTGTTGCCGTCGGCGTCCTTGCCGAACATGACGTTGTCTTCAAGACCCACGCGCAGGCCGTCGCAGCCCAGCGCCAGGCCGGCCAGCATCATCGGCATATGAGCTCTGCCGATACCGGAGACGGACCAGGTGGCTCCCGCAGGCAGTTTGCTTACCAGGAACGCCAGGTTCTCGGTCGTGCCGGGCATGGACCCGCCGACGCCCATGATGAACTGGATGTGAGGCGGCTGAGGGATGTTCCACTTGTTCACGTAGTACATGACGCTGTCGATATGGCCGGTATCGAAAACTTCGAACTCGGGCTTGATATCGTTCTTCACGACTTCCTGGCTCAGCTTGTTCAGGAAGCGGGGGCTGTTCTCGAAGATGTAGCTGTTGGCCCAGTTGATCGTGTTGGGGTCGAAGGAGCACATCTCGGGCTTCAGGGCGCTCAGATGCTGCAGGCGCTTGTAGTCCTCATACTCACCGCCGGAGGTGGTCAGGTTGATGACCACGTCCACGCCGGCTTCCTTGCAGGCAGCGCGGCAGGCTTCCACGGCATCGGTGAACGGCTTCAGGCCCATGGACTTGTAGCCGATCTGCATCTCGCCGTTGACTTCCTTGTCCTCGCGTACGTGGATGTGCACCACGGAAGCGCCGGCCTTCGCGACGGCGACGACCTGCTCGGCGAGTTCGGTGGCCGTGTAAGGTACGGTAGGCGCCTGGGACTTCTTGGTTCCGGCGCCGCACAGGCAGCACTGGATGATGATCTTATTGCTCTTGGCCATTGGTATTACTTCCTTTCCATGTTCGTCAAATCGTTGCTTGTTTCCGCGGAGGGCCTTGCCGCCCTCCGCCTATGTTCAGGGGATCACACAGGATCGTCCATGAATTTCTGTGTCAGTTTGAAGACCTCGAACAGATACTTGTCGCGCTTCGCCTTGACGGCCTCGATGTCCTTGCCGGTGTAGTCATAGAAGCCCTTGCCGGTCTTGATGCCGAGTTCGTTGGCGTCCACCTTCTCCTGGAGGATGCTGGGGATGGTGTCCCACTGGGGAGCAGCATAGCTTTTGTTCTTGAAGTTGTTGTAGGTCATGTCCACGCCGCCGAAGTCGATGCGCTTGCAGATGCCCAGTACGCAGGCTCTGGGGATGAAGGAGGCCTGGCAGGCCAGGTCGATGGCTTCGGCATCGCAGTAGCCCTCACTGATCAGATAGAAGACCTCCTGGTTCAGGCACTGCTGCAGGCGGTTGGCGATGTAGCCGCGGATGAACTTCTTCATCAGAACGGGCGTCTTGCCGCACTTCTTCAGCAGGGTGACGGCAACGTCGGCCATCTCCTGGGGCGCCTGTTCGCTCTTCACGACCTCGACCAGCGGGATCACGTGCGGGGGCGCATACCAGTGGCAGATGATCAGCTGCGGAAGAAGCTGCTCGGGAACGATCTCAAAAATGTTCAGCGCGGAGGTATTGGAGGCGATAATGGTGTCGGCGGGAACGCAGGCCGCGACCTTGGCATACAGTTCTTCCTTCGCGTCCTTTTTCTCGACGATGGTCTCCTGGATCAGATCGGCGCCGGCAACCGCTTCTTCAACGGTGGGAGCGAAGTTGATGCGGGCGAAGATGGCGTCCTTGTCCTCTTTCAGCATGCCCTCGGATTCGAAGGTAGCCAGCTGCGCCTTCAGAGAGGCAATGGCCTTCTGCTTCGTCTCTTCCCGGCGGGTCCACATTGTGACCTCGCATCCGCCCATGGCGTAGATCTGGGCAATGCCGGGACCCATGGTTCCGGCACCGAGGATGGCGACTTTTTTGATGTCATTCAAAGTTTTCATGATATAAAGACCTCTTTATTGTTCCGCGGGGCGGATACCGCCCCGCGGTCATTCATTTTTTGTCAGCCGATCAGAAGCTGCCCTCTTCCCAGGCGCACAGGCGAACCATGCCGCCGTCAGCAGCCTCGCAGCGGAACGGGAAAGCGGAGATGATCATTCTCTTGCCTTTTACCAGGTCGATGTCGCCGCCGGCGTTCTCGACCGTCATGACACCGTGCTGCGCGAACAGGCGGTGGCAGGGCTCATAGTCGGGATAGTCTACATCGATGTCGCGGCCGGTGGCCAGCTTGTAGTTCTTGGCCAGCCAGGGCATCTGCTCAACGGCGGGGCAGTGCCACACGACGGAGTCCGTGGCGCCCCAGGTGCCGGAAATGCCCTTGATCTTCTTGTCGAACATCAGCCATTTGCAGACTTCGGGGCCGAGGCCGGGATAGTAGTTGAAGTACTTGTCGTTGTTCTTTCTCCAGAAGCGGTGGAAACCGGTGTCGATGATGACCCAGTCGTTGGGACGGATCTCCAGACCGTCCTTGTCCAGAGCGGCCTGCACTTCCTCGGGGGTGATCAGATGCCAGATGGCGCCCTTGTGGCCGGGATACTCCGCCCACTCGCCCATACGGGCGGGATCGCCTTCCGCTGCGTTGAATGCGGCCTGGAACTCGTCATACAGATAGGTCATATCGATGATGACGCCGGTGCCGATGCAGTGCTCCAGCGGAAGCTCAGCCAGCGTGTAGCCATAGCGCTCGCGGTCCACTTCCTCCTCGTGCAGGGTGTGGTTGGGAGCGTCCATATGGGTGGCGGCGTGCAGCGTGCCGGTGTAGGTGTTGGTGCGCTTGTGGAAACGCTCCAGATACTGTCCGCGGGGGAAGTTCAGGTCGGAACGGGCGCCGGGGAACGGCCAGAGGGGCGTGTCCCAGCCCCAGGGCAGGCTCAGATCCCAGATCTTGGTCATTTTTTCGGTCTCAAGGTACAGTTCTTCTTTTCTCAGCGGCATGTATGCCATAGTCGTTTTCCTCCTTAAGATGATGTGGTTTGTACACCTTCTTGGATTGTAAACCTTGGAACAGTTCCAATGTCAAGACGGAATCCTGTTTTTTCTTGGTTTTTTTTAGTTAATATTGTATACTGTCGCCAGATACGGACAAAGTGGCCGGAGGGAGGTCGGAAAATGCGTTACAAAATAGGGGATGTTGCAAAGATCCTGGGCATCTCCACGGATCTCATACGCTACTACGAGAAAAAGGGTGTCGTACGTCCCGAAAAGGGGCAGCACAACAACTATCGCTATTACGATACCTGGGACATAAACTTCCTGATCGACTGCCTGTGGTACAAGAACTTCGGCTTCTCCATAGACCAGATTGCCGACATCGGCTCCCACAGTTCCTACAGCTCCCTGCAGGACTCGCTGGAACACAAGACGGAGGAGATCGGAGAACTGGCAAAGCGCTACGAGCTTCTGCACGAACGGCTGCTCCGCCAGCAGAGGACGATGGAAGAGGTGGAAGGTCTCCTCGGCAGATGCGAGATCGCCATGGGTCCGGATTTCATCTACTATCTGAACCGGCACAATTTCGAGTATGAGAGTGATTCCGCCCTGCAGACCATCAGCCGCCGCTGGCTGAAATACATGCCCTTTTCCACCCGTTATTTCGAATGCCCTGCTGTCAGGTCCGGGGCCGGAGAGGACCGTTACAGCTGGGGTTTTTCTCTTGACCGCCACTATGTGGACGTCTTTCAGGTCCCATGCGACCCTCCGGTATCGCGCATGCTCTCCCGCCTGTGCATCCACTCCGCGTTCAAGAGTTCAGGAAAGAACGCCTTCTCCCCCCGGCACATGGATTACATGTTCCGGTACGCCCGGCAGAACGGGCTGACGCCCGCGGACAATGCCTTCGGCAACCTGGTCTGCAGCGTGCTGGACGGCAGCCGCCTCACCGGCTTTTTTGAGGCCTGGCTCCCCATCGGCGAGTCCGAGACGCCGGCAGGGAGCGAATGACCGCAACTATGCAAAAACCCCCGCCTTCCGGCGGGGGTTTCCCGTTTCTTTGTCAGCCGATTACTCCTCGGCAGGCTTGTCTTCCTCTTCGCAGCAGCACTCCTTGACCTCTTCCGTGACCTTCTCGGCCGCTTCGCAGCAGCATTCCTTGGCTTCCTCGAGATCCTCCTTGATCTCTTCGCAGCACTCCTCGACGCCGCGCTTGGACAGGTCGATGATGATATCGCCGCTGGCCTCGCCTTCCTCTTCCTCGAAGTCGGCGTCTGTCCACTCGTACTTAGTGTCGACCACAAATTTGCCGTCGTCCGTCTTATGGATGTGCAGGCCGTTCACGCCGCCCGTCGTGACCTTCAGATCGCGGGAATCCTCATCCTTCGCCCATTTGTTCAGGCCGTAGGCTACGCCCGCGGCAGCGGCCGCTGCGGCGACGCCGGCGACACCCAGGGTCGCCTTGATGATCTTACCGAAAACGCTTTTTGCCATAACAGTTACCTCCGTCGTTTATTCCTCTAATATCGGTTCAGAGGTATTATACACGAATCCATCCGCTGCCGCAAGATGTTTACAAATCCTTTATAATCCGCAGCGTCCGGACCATGTGAAAAACAGGACCCTCACGGGTCCTGTTTTCCGTTCCGTCAGTATTATCCGGATCACTTCTTGATCATTACGGTGATCATCTCGGCGCATTCCACGCCGGTGTTCTTGCAGGCGCGGCCGGTGCCGGGGCCGAAATGGAGGCTGTCGCCGGCGTGCAGAACGTACTCCTTGCCGTCGTCCAGAGTAACGGTCATCTCGCCCTTCTGGATGTAATAGACCATCTCGAAGCGCGCGGGAGCCATGTTGGCGCCGCCGCCGGGGAGGAAGTGGCTCAGGCCCATGACGATGGTGCCGTCATTGACGTCGTCAGGATTGTGCAGACGGGTGGTCAGGCACTCAAAATGGCCGGGAGCCTCGTACTTGGTGGCCTCATTCTTCATTGTGATTTTGTAGCTCATATCGGTTACCTCCAGTTGATTGATGATTCATGGCGCCGAAGCGCTCTTTGACCGCTGTCAATCATACTCCCCCCGCGGAAAAAAGGCAAGAGCGGGAGAGAAGATTCTTGGTTCACCCGGGGTCTCCCCCCAGCAGACGGCGGTAATCCTCCGGGGTGTTCATATTGGCAAGTCCCGCCTCGTTCCAGAGGCCTTCCGCCTCCCCCGCCGTCAGGCGGCAGGTGGCGCAGGCATCCAGCAGATCCCTCATCCGGTATCTCCCGGCGTTCAGGAGCTCCTCCGCCCGGGGAAGGACCGATGCCCGGTAGAATCCAAACAGAGGCTCTGGCCGTCCGTCCGGTCCCTCTGTAAGGCAGATCTCCGCGTCTGCGGGACATCTCTCCATGATCGCCCGCGCGGCGAGGGGATCGGAGAACGGAAGATCGGCCGCGCAGAAGAAGGCCCCTTCCGGCCGGCAGTGTTTCAGTCCGGCCTGGATCCCCGCCATGGGGCCGCAGCCCGGGAACTCGTCCGCGATGCGCTCCGCGGGGATATCCGGGTAGCAGTCCGGACTGGCCACGCTCACGAGGACCCTGTCAAAGACCGCGGAGAACCGCCGCACTGCCTGCTCCAAGACGGTCCCGTCCCGCTGGGGCAGCATCAGCTTGTCCGTCCCCATGCGGCTGCTTTTCCCCCCGGCCAGCAGCACCACCGTAGCCATAGTCTCCCTCCTTTTCAAAGCTGTCATGTGAATGATTATACCACATCCGTACATACTTTGTACGGATTATACCATTTGTGCGGCATCCCGCCCCTCCTTTTCGGGGTTGACTTTCATTTTTTCCTGTACTATCATCCAAGATTGTTAGTAAAATAATTATCAGCAATTCTCTTTTTGCTACAAGGAGGCAAACACCATGAAAGACATTTATCTGGTCAGCTGCTGCCGTACCGCCATCGGCTCCTTTGGCGGCAGTCTGAAGGATACCCCCGCAGCAAAACTCGGGTCCGTCGTGGCCAAGGCCGCCATCGAGCGTGCCGGCATCGACGCCGACAAGATCGATGAAGTGATGTTCGGCTGCGTTCTCACCGCCGCTCAGGGCCAGAACGTCGCCCGCCAGGTCTCCCTCGGCGCCGGCATCCCCATCGAAGTTCCCGCCTATACCGTCGGCATGGTCTGCGGTTCCGGCATGAAGGCCGTCATCGAAGGCGCCCGCGCCATCGCGTCCGGCGATGCCGATGTGATCCTGGCAGGCGGCACCGAGAACATGTCCGCCGCTCCCTACGCGATCCCCGCGGCCCGCTGGGGCGCCCGCATGTTCGACGGCAAGATGGTCGACACCATGGTCAACGACGGTCTGTGGGAAGTGTTCAACAACTACCACATGGGCATCACCGCCGAAAACGTCTGCGATCAGTGGGGCATCACCCGCGAAGAGCTCGATGAGTTCGCTCTGTCCAGCCAGACCAAGACCGAGGCCGCTCAGAAGGCCGGCCGGTTCGATGACGAGATCGTCCCCGTCCAGGTCAAGGTAAAGAAGCAGCTGGTGGACTTCACCGTCGATGAGTTCCCCCGCGCCGGCACCACGGCCGAGGGCCTTGCCAAGCTGAAACCCGCCTTCAAGACAGACGGTACCGGCCGCGTGACCGCCGGCAACTCCTCCGGCATCAATGACGGCGCCGCCGCCATCGTGCTCGCCTCCGGCGAAGCCGTCGAGAAGTACGGTCTGAAACCTCTGGCCAAGCTGGTCAGCTGGGGCCAGGGCGGCGTGGATCCCAAGATCATGGGCGTAGGCCCCGTGGCCGCCACGAAGAACGCCATGGCCAAGTGCGGTCTGACCGTCGACGACATGGATCTGATCGAAGCGAACGAAGCCTTTGCCGCACAGTCCATCGCTGTTGCCCGTGAACTGAAGTTCGATATGAGCAAGGTCAACGTGAACGGCGGAGCCATCTCCCTCGGTCACCCCGTCGGCTGCTCCGGCGCCCGCATCATCGTCACTCTGATCCACGAGATGCTCAAGCGCGACGATGCGAAACTGGGTCTCGCCACCCTCTGCATCGGCGGCGGCATGGGCGTCGCCACCATCTGGGAGAAGTGCTGAGGTCCTTCCTCTGAAGGCTCCGGCCTCTCCGAAGCAAAAAAACACACTGCCGCCCGGCACGCGGGTCTTCCGCGTTCCCGGGCGGCAGTTTTTCATGTTTCAGCCGGTTGTTAGAACGTTGCTCCGTCCCCTGTCTTTTCCCGTTTCATTTTTTCCGGTCCGTGAACCCACGGCCCGGCAGAGGGGTCCATACCGCCATACAGCATAATTCACACGGCGCGGGCAGCTGCCCGCGCCGTGCGTGTCTTTTCCGGCCGGTCGCCGGTCTCAGAATTCTCTCTTTGTGGTGCGGCGGAACAGGGCATCGATGGACTCCCGCACGTCCACGTGCTCATACAGGCTCGCGTAGACTGCCTCACAGATCGGAAGCTCCGTGTCCACCTGTCTGCCGAGATCCACGATGGCCTTGGCTGTGTAATACCCTTCCGCGAGTCCGGTGAACGGCGTTCCCGTGACAAAGGCTTCTCCGAACCGTCTGTTATGGCTGTGGGGAGAAAACACGGTCGCCTCATAATCTCCCAGATGGCATAGTCCATAGGCGGAGATCTCCTTCCCTCCCAGTCGTCCGATCAGACGGGCGATCTCGTGGGCGCCGCGCGCCATCAGCGCGCCTTTCAGGGAACTCAATCCCATGCCGTCCAGAACGCCGGCCGCGATCCCGATCACATTTTTGGCCGCCGCCCCGGTCTCGTTGCCGATCATGTCCCCGCCCAGATAGAAGCGGATCAGACCTCCCGACAGGGCTGCCGTAAGCGTCCTTTTCGTAGGCTCGTCATCGCTGTCGATCACCATGCAGTTGGGGATGCCCCGCACGAAATCCTGCACATGCCCGGGTCCCAGCCATACGGCAGCGTGTACGGAGGGATCCAGTTCCTGCGCCGCCACCTGCGACAGGCGGCAGCCCGTCCCGATCTCCAGTCCCTTCATGCACAGGACCGCCGGCCTGTCCTTCAGTCCGTATGCGCGCAGCGTCCGGCAGAGATCCCGGAACTGCTGTGCGCCGACGGAGATGAAAACGGCGTCGGCCTCCGGCGCATCCTCCATGCGGGTGGACAGGTTCACCTTGTCCGGCAGGGTCAGATAGTCGTTGGCTCTGCTGTCCATCAGCCGTTTCATGTGCCAGGAGGACTCCCTCCCGTACAGGGTGACTTCATGGCCGATACTGCTGAGATACCACGCGATAAACGTCCCCCAGCGGCCGCAGCCTATGACACTGTAGCGCATTTCTTCCCATCCTCCGTGCATTTTTGTTTCCCTCAAAATACGGTTTTTTCCCCGCTTTGTCAACCGGGCCGTCTCCCCTTGCATTTTTCCGCTCCGGCGGTATAATATATGACAGTATTCGTATCAGCTGCCCTGAGCCAGGAGGAACATCCTATGCCGATTTTTTCTGTCATCCTGAAATACCTGTCCGTGATCGTCGTCGGATACCTTCTGGGATCCGTACCCATGGCCATCCCCGTCAGCCGTCTCCTTTTCAAAAAGGACGTGCGCGAGGAGGGCAGTCACAACGCCGGCACCACCAATATGGCCCGCGTATACGGCATGGGCGCCGGGGCCTTCACTCTTGTCGGAGATATCCTGAAGACCGTCCTGGCCATCTGGTTCGGCCGCATCCTTCTCGGCGAGCCTGGCCATTTCTGCGCCGGCGTTGCCGCGCTGTTCGGTCACTGCTGGCCTGTGTTCTACCGTTTCAAGGGCGGGAAAGGCGTGGCCGTAGCCGCCGGACTTGCCATCATGGCAGACTGGCGGGTCGCGCTCATCGCCATCGGTCTGTTTGCCGTCCTGGCGGTCAGCATCCGGTATGTCTCCCTGGCGTCTCTGATCGCCACGCTGGCCGGCGCCATCCTCTCCTTCGTTCTTCCCGGCATCAGCGTCTGGCGCAGTGCCACGCTGGCCGTCATGTGCGTCACCGTGTGGGTCATGCACCGCGGCAATATCCAGCGGCTGCTGGCCGGAACGGAGAAGAAGTTCACCCCCGGAGGAAAAAAGAAAGAAAAGCGGGAGTAGCCCGCCCTCTGCAGGCAGACGCCTCCGGCCGTCTGCCTGTTTCTCTGTCTCTTCCCCGCCGGCTTCCTTGACATTCCACCGGCTGCGTATATAATGGTACAGGTTATCCTGACATCCGGTAATCTGGTTTCCGAAAGGAGTTTTTTCAGTGGAAAGCAGCATTTTTGAACAATATGAATCCAACGTCAGATCCTACTGCCGTCATTTCCCCGCCGTGTTCGAATACGCCAAGGGCGCGACCATGACGGATGAGGACGGCCGCACCTATATCGACTTCTTCTGCGGAGCCGGCGCTCTGAACTACGGTCACAACAACGACTACATCAAGGAGAAGCTGCTCGCTTACCTGCAGGAGGACCGCATCCTCCACGCCATGGACATGTATTCCCCCGCCAAGAGGGAGTTCATCCGGTTCATGGAGGAGAAGGTCCTGCAGCCCAAAGGGATGGACTACAAGATCCAGTTCGTCGCCCCCACCGGCACCAACAGCGTGGAAGCCGCGCTGAAGCTGGCCCGCAAGGTCAAGGGCCGCACCAACATCTTCGCGCTGATGGGCGCTTTCCACGGCATGACGCTGGGCTCCCTGGCGCTCACCTCGGACGTGTCCGACCGCGCCGGCGCCGGCGTGCCCCTGCATGACGTGACCCATATCCCGGCTCCCTATATGTTCCCGGAGCTGGATACCATCGAATATATGGAGCGGCTCCTGACGGATGACCACAGCGGCGTCGCCAAGCCCGCCGCCATCATCTTCGAGCCGATCCAGTCGGACGGCGGCATCTATCCGCTGCCCGCCGAGTGGATCCGCCGGGTGCGCGACCTGTGCGACCGCCACGACATCCTCATGATCTGCGATGACATCCAGGCGGGCAACAACCGCAGCGGCCAGTTCTTCAGCTTTGAGAGGGCCGGCGTGATCCCGGATATGGTCACCCTTTCCAAGTCCATCGGCGGCTACGGCATGCCCTGCAGCATCCTGCTCCTGAAGCCGGAACTGGATATCTGGAAGCCCGGAGAACACAACGGCACGTTCCGCGGCAACCAGCTGGCCTTCGTGTGCGCGAAAGCCGGACTCGAGTTCATGCTGGAAAACGACGTGGCCGGACAGGTGCGTGCCAAGGAGAGCATCGTACACGATTTCCTCGCCTCCGAGATCGCTCCGATGGACGCGCGGCTGCAGATCCGCGGCCTCGGCCTGATGTGGGGCATCGACTTCAACGGCCTGGACGGCGCCGTCACTGCCCGTGACGTGGGCCATGCCTGCTTCGAGCGCGGCCTGATCGCCGAATGCTGCGGCAGGAACGGCAACGTGCTCAAGCTGATGCCGCCCCTGATCATCGATGAGGATCTGCTGCGGAAGGGCCTGGCCATCCTGAAGGATGCCATGTCCGCCGTGCTTGCAGGAGCCTGACGCCGTGGGAAAGCTGAGATACCTCGCCCGCATCGCCTCCGGCCTCCGGGTGAAAAAGCTGCGGGACGTCCTTGACCGCACGCAGGAAAAGTGCGGAAAGAACCGTGTCTTCCTTCTTATGGACATGCTATGGTGCGCCGCCCGCTACGGCTGCGGCTTCCACGACTACCTCATCTTCGGCTGGTATGACATGAATGCCCGGCAGCGGGCCACGTATATCACCAGGGTGTCCAACAAGCGCATCAACGAACTGTGCAATGATCCTGCCTATTCCCATCTGTTCGACCGCAAATGCGAGTTCAACAAACTGTTCAAAGAGTTCCTCGGGCGGGAGACCGTGGATCTGGCGGAGACGGATCGGGAGGCCTTCCGTGCTTTTATGGCGGACAAGGAAGTAATCTTCTGCAAGCCTAACTCTTCCGAAAGCGGCAAGGGGATCGAGCGGCTCGTGAAGAGCGACTTTGCCTCGGTAGACGAACTGTATGACTACGTGATGCAGCCGGAGAAGAACTTCGGCGTGGCCGAGCAGGAGATCATCCAGCATCCGGACGCCGCCCGTCCCTATCCCCCCGCTGTGAACACCCTGCGCATCAACACTCTGGCCAGGAACGGCGAAGTCCATATCCCCTTCTGCACCTTCAAGATGGGCAACCTTGGCAAGCACGTGGACAATATGGAAAACGATGGTCTCGCCTGTCCTGTAGACATGGAGACGGGAAAGATATGCGGTGTGGCCCATACTTCGAAACTCATCAATTATGATGTGCATCCCTATACCGGCGTACCTCTGCTGGGATATCAGCTGCCCTTCATTCCCGAAGCTCTGGATCTGGTGAAGAAGGCCGCCCTCGTAGTGCCTCAGATCGGCCACGTGGGATGGGACGTGTGCCTCACCCCGGACGGTCCGGCCATCATCGAAGGCAACGACTTCCCCGGGTACGATTTTTCCCAGCTTCCGGAGCACACGCCGGACAAGATCGGCAACCTACCCTTCTATAAAAAGTACATTCCCGAACTGTGATCGGAAAAGACGGCGGCGCCCTGTGCGCCGCCGTTTTTTCTGCTTCCGGAGGCCCGGAATCCCCGTTTCCGGAATTGACACTATATCCGGCATCATATATAATATGGGGGTGTCCGGAGCCTTTCGGGCAGACAAGTAGATAACGGATCCCCGCGACTGACGGAAGTGGAGCACCACATGGGAGCGGAGACCGATACAGCCGACCGTCTGGGCACACTGAATGGGGTCATTCAGTATGCCCTTTTTCTTTTTTTCAGACTAAGACCGGGAAAACCGGGGGAAGGAGACTGACACCTATGAAAAAAGTAGGGATCATCATGGGCAGCGACAGCGATCTGCCCGTCGTGGAAAAGGCGTTCGCCGTGCTCAAGGAGTTCGGGGTGCCCTTCGAGGCCCACGTCTACTCTGCACACAGGACGCCCGTTCAGGCGCGGGAGTTCGCCGAGAATGCCCGGGCCAACGGCTTCGGGGCCATCATCGCAGCGGCCGGCATGGCCGCCCATCTGGCCGGCGCTCTGGCTGCCGCCACCACCCTGCCCGTGATCGGCATTCCCATCTCCTCCAAGGCCTTCGGAGGTGCCGATGCCCTGCTGAGCACG
>JAFYAU010000027.1 GCA_017540565.1 Oscillospiraceae bacterium | reverse complement strand
GGTGTAATCGGCGTGGTTGTCGGCTGTGGAATGATCACAGCGGGAATCAACCTAATCTTCCTTAGCACAAATGTGTGGCTTTGGTAATAGAAAAACACTCTTCACCTAAATAATTATACGTAGACATCCTCAGTACCACAAAGCCCAATTGGATGTACTAGGCAAAAAAGAAAGGCGCATGGCGGTTTACATAACATGAATTGCACCCACCTTGCACCCGCCCCCGCCTGGAGGTGAGAAAACGCCGAATCGTATGATTGCCGGTGCCTTAACGCACATCAGTACCCGGGCTGTGATACAGCCGCCCGGGTTATTTTTGTTCTCCTTGTGAAATACCGAGATATGAGAGAGGATCCCGGGACAGGCGGGGCGCGAACAGGCGCCCGCCAGTCCCGTTTTCCTGATCCACTGTCATTATTGACATATGTCCGAAACGGTGCTATGATCATTGCTGACATAAGTCAGAAACGAGGTGCTTCTATGCCCAGAAAGCAGCGCTGCCGGTGGATCGGCGGCTACCCGGACCATTGGGAATTCTCTCCGGAGGAAGTATCGGATAAAGAGCCTGTCGTGCTGAGCCTGGACGAATTTGAAACGATCCGGCTCCTTGACCGTGAAGGGCTGACGCAGGAACAGTCTGCCGAACGGATGGGCATTGCCCGCACGACCGTAACTGCCATCTACGAGAGAGCTCGGCGCAAGGTGGCAGATGCGCTCGTCGACGGAAGACGCCTCCTGATCCGGGGCGGGAACTATCGGCTCAACGATCAGGGAACGGAGAACATTATTCGGAAAGGATCGAAAAGAATGAGAATCGCGGTAGCTTATGAGAACGGTGAGGTCTTCCAGCATTTCGGTCACACGGAGCAGTTCAAGCTCTATGACGTGGAAGACGGAAAGATCGTTGCCGAGCAGGTCGTGCCCTCCAGCGGCAGCGGTCACGGCGCGCTGGCCGGCTTCCTGAAGGCGGCGCAGGCGGACGCGCTGATCTGCGGCGGCATCGGCAGCGGCGCGCAGACTGCGCTTGCAGAAGCGGGGATCAGGCTCTACGGCGGCGTTTCCGGCTCTGCCGATGCGGCGGCGCAGGCTCTGGCGGACGGCATACTGCAGTATGATCCCAATATCGAATGCGATCACCACGGCCATCATCACGGCGAGGGTCATGATTGCGGCCATCACCACGGTGAAGGACATGAATGCGGGCACCATCACGCTGAAGGGCATGAGTGCGGACACCGCCACGGGAAAGCCCTTGACTGCGGTCACCAGGAGGGTGACGAGGGCTGCCGCAGACATCACGGGAACTGACATCTGATTTCCGATGATTGCTGACGGGCGCGTTTTGCGGTTTTCTCTGTCATCGGTTGCAAATCCGGTCTGCTTCTGCTACTGTTTTCTTAACAGATCCCAGATGATCCGTCAGTACGGGCGCGTCCCGGACGGAAAGGAGTACGATCACAGAAATGAAATCAATCGACAGCTTCCCGCGGATCCGGCTGGGGCTTCTCCCGACGCCGATCCATAAACTCGACAACATCAGCAGACTTCTCGGAAAAAACATATATATCAAGCGCGACGATCTGACCGGCCTCGGACTGGGCGGGAACAAGATCCGGAAACTCGAATTCCTTCTTGCCGACGCGAAGGCGCAGGGCGCCGAGATCGTGTTCACGACCGGCGGCGCCCAGTCCAACCACGCCATGCTGACTGCAGCGGCCGCGGGGAAGCTCGGCATGAAGGCCATCCTTGTACTGAAAAAGCGCGGCGTTACCGACTGTGTGGGCAATCAGCTGCTCGAGCACCTGATGGGAACGGACGTGAGATTCGTCGATACCGACGATTACGCGGATATCTACGACGAGATGGACCGGATCGGGAAAGAACTGGGAAAACCGTATTACAAGATCCCCTGCGGCGGCTCGAACGCCCTGGGCGCTCTGGGCTACGTGGAATGCGCGCGGGAGATTTCCGGACAGGGGATGCGCTTCGACCATATCTTCTGCGCGGAAGGCAGCGGCGGCACGATGGCCGGTCTGGCGCTCGGAGCCAAGCTGTTCCTTCCCGGGACGACCGTCCACGGCATGATGGTCGACACCGACCCCTTCGATCAGATCACGCCCGCCCTGATGCGGGAGGCAGCCGCTCTGCTGCAGGTGTCTCCGGAGATCACGCCGGAGGACTATCCTCTTCGCGACATGTGCGGCCCTGGCTATGCGATCGCCTCGGAAGCCGGGAATGCCGCCGTATCCCTGCTGGCGGAACAGGAAGGGATCTTCCTCGACCCCGTCTACACCGGGAAAGCATTCGCCGGCCTGCTGGAGATGGCGCATGAGGGCACTTTCTCCGACCAGGACAATATCCTGTTCCTGCATTCCGGCGGTGCCGGGGGACTCTTCGCCATAAAGATGTGACCGGTCATTCCGACGGGTCGGGCCTTGCGGCCATCGCCATGAACACAGAAAAGGGCACTTGCTCCGGCAAGTGCCCTTTTTTTGTCCGGCATGTGAAGGCGCCGTCAGGTCAGCCCGTAGATCCCGAGTGCCTGCGCCTGCGTGGCGACCGGCCGGCCCACTTCCTCCGCAATGTCTCTGATCTGTCTCAGGAGTTCCAGATTGGTGGGCTTGTCGTCGGGATCGAAGTGCATCTCGAGTCCGGTCTTGATATGCCCGCCCATTTCGACGGCGCGCCGGAGAAGCGCGTAATGCTCCCCTTCCAACTGGCTTCCCGCACCCCATACGGATATGAACCACGGGAGCTTCACTCCCGAGCGTTCGATGATATCCAGATAGTAGTACAGGCTCTCCACCGTGGGAGGCGCTCCGGCGACATTGACCGGCTGCATCGCGGTAAGACCGTAATCACCGATGAAATAGAGATCGATAGTGGAGCCCTTCGGCGATCTCCCGCATCGGATATAATGCAGGGCGGTCCGAAGGTATCCCGTCTCGTATACGCCCCAGACGCAGCCGAGCCGGTTCCGCTCGCACAGGGCCACCTGCCGGTTGATCACGGCGGTGTCGTTGTTGTAGGGTATGCTGATCAGATCCCCGTTCTCACCGGCGGCCAGGACGAGATTGGCCGATCCGGGATCCACCACGCACACCTTCATTCCGGCTTCGCCCGCAAGGATCTCCGCATGCTCCAGCAGAGACGCCTCCGGGTCGGCGGGATCCGGCGCGGAACCGGTGGAGTACCAGAAGATCTCCGGATGTTTCTCCAGCACCGGCCGCCACGATCTCAGATAGTCATCCGCCGCCTGCCTCCCGTGAAGGCCGATATCCGTGTTGTGGGCGTGGATCGCCGTCGCCCCCGCTTCCCAGCACCGGATGGCCTCCTCTGTGATCTCCTCATATTCCGTGGGAATGTTCGGATTGTACATCTTTGACCGCACGCCGTTGATATGCGCCTCGATCATGACCGGCGTATCCCACCCCGGCTTTCTGGATTCAAGTTCTGCGAATCTGCCCATGCACCGTCATCCTTCCTTGAAATTCTATGCCGCCGGCATTTTCCCTCCGGCGTCTTCCGCCGCGGTCTTCCTGTCTCTACTATACCGCCTGAACGCCCGGCGTTCAATCATATTCGCCGCATTCCCCGCAGGGAACTCCCGGCATCTCCCTCTTCCCCTCCCTTCTTCCGGCGGTCTGCTGTTGATGAGCCCGTACGGTTGTGATATAATCACGCGGCAGTCAGTAACGGAGGACCCTCCGTCCCGAGGCGGAGGAGTCTTCTTCAGAAAGCAAAGGATCAGAAAGAGAGTGACACGCATGAAAGCGAAAAGAATCGTCAGCCTGCTGACAGCCGTTCTCCTGCTGCTGGCGCTGTGCGCCTGCGCGGAAAAACCGGCGGCGCCCGAAACCCCGAAAGAGTGGACGCGGGAAGGATACTTCACGAATGAAGCGGGGGATTTCCTGTCCATCATGCCCTGGGAAGAGAACGATACGAAGGGATGGTACGTCGGCTGCTTCCTGGGTGAGAACATGTACGGCAGAATGATCGCCGACGAAAACGGCACCCTTCACGGCAACATCATGCCCGAGGGCGAGGACGGCACCTTTGTCGTCACCGTTTCCGAAGAGGGCGAGGACGGCATCCTTCTCGCCGTCGAAGGCGGCGATACCTACCATTTCAAGGAGACCGAGCTGCCGAAAGCGACGATCATCGTCACCGTCAACACGGAAGGTCCCGGCAATATCGAGTATGCGGAGGGCGAAGAGGCTCCCGAGATCGATACGGAGTATCCCTATCAGTCGGCGCAGATCAATCTGGCCGAGCCGACCGTGCACACCATGGTCGCCTGGCCGGATGAAGGCGCCCGATTCGTGAAGTGGACGAAGAACGGCGAGGACTTCTCCGAAGAGGCACAGATCACCGTCCTTCTGGACGAGAGCGCGGATTTCATCGCGGTCTTCGAATATGGCGAGGACGGCGCCGACAGCCAGAATCCCGCCATGAACTTCGTCGGGAACTATTCTTCCGGCAGGGCCAGCGCCCTGGTGGAGGCCGACGGTATGACCGACGCCAGGATCACCATCCGCTGGGGCAGCAGTGCCTGGGAGTCGGCGACGTGGGTCATGAGTGGCAGATTCGATCCGGACCTTCTGACCGTGAACTACGTCAACTGCACCGAGACGGTGACCACCGTCGACGATGACGGAAACGTGACCTCCGAGGTCACGGAATTCGAGGACGGCACCGGCCGTGTGGTGTTCTCGGAGGACGGCACCTTCCTCTGGCAGGACGATCAGTCCGGGCTGGGTGACGTGACCTTCGAGTGGACGCCCGTTTCCGGAGGCATCGATTATCTTGCCCTGGTCAACAAGCTCAATCCCCTGCCCGACGGCTGGGAGGACGCGCTCGAGACCGTAACGATCACCAATTCCGTCGGCGACGAAGTCGAGGTCGAGGCCAAAGCCTATGACGCATATCTCTCGCTGAAGCAGGATCTGGAGGAGAACGACGGGATCTACATCGAACTGGATTCCGCCCGTCGCAGCATCAAGGCTCAGCAGGAGATCATGGACCGCTTCATCGAGAAATACGGCCTTGAATACGCGACGAAGACCGTCGCCGCCCCCGGCTACTCCGAGCATCACACTGGTCTAGCCCTGGACCTCTACTTCAGGCTGAAGGGCGAGGACGGGGAATTCACGGACGTCTACTACAACGAGGACATGGTTCAGTATCCCGAGATCTGGGAGAAGATCCACGCAAGACTCGCGGACCACGGCTTCATCCTTCGCTATCTGAAGGGCAGAGAACATATCACGGGATATGGGTACGAGCCCTGGCACATCAGATATCTGGACAGCGCTGAGCTTGCGAAGGAGATCATGGACGCGGACATCACCCTTGAGGAATATCTCGGCGCTGTGAACGCCGCCGAGGTGACGGTCGACTACGGGGCTTCCTCTCTCTACACGCAGGAGGAACTGGAAGCCGCCGTCGTCCAGATCAAGTGCCACTTTGCCGCTCTGGCGGGCTGTGAGCTGCACGCCATCCGCTATGCCGGCGACGAGGTCTGCAGCGCGGAAAACCTGGCCTGGCTGAATTCGATCCGTCCCGATGCGGAATATTCGCAGCTGGCGGAGTTCCTCATGGATTTCCACTCACCTGACGACGACTCGGACGCTCTGGAAGATGATATGGAGTACACCGATTACCAGTGGTGGCTGGCCCGTACCGAGGACGACGGCTGGGAGATCGTGACCTGGGGATATTGATGAGGACAGCCCGTCCTCCCTCCCCTGATAATCAGATAAAAAGCCCCGCGCGGCGCAGATTGTTCTGCGCGGCGCGGGGCTTTCTTTTCACAGATCATCCGAAAAGGACGTTCATTCTCCCGTGTTTCTGCGGTCAGCCATCAGATCTCCCAGAACGAGGGCCAGACAGCCGAGCCGTATGACGAATCCGAACACCGTGGCGGGGATCCCGAAGGAAAACCGGAACGGCAGAGGCAGCACCCTCACTGCCAGGTCCAGAACGATGAGGACGGTCACCACGACGCGTACGGCGCGCGCCTTTCCCCGTCCGCCTTTCAGCAGCCGCCCCGCAGCAAGGCCGAAGATCAGCGCGAAGACGAGCACGGCAGCGCATACGAGGACCTCGCTGTGGCTCATCCGGTACAGCCGGGAGAGTCCGAGAGCCTCCCACCGCGGCAGCGCGGACATTCCCAGCCTGAACAGGACGGAGAACACGTTCTCCGAGGTAAAGACGGCAGGGTGGACACAGGCAACGAGCACATACAGGACGGGCGCTAGTCCCGTCAGCTGGAAAATCCGGACGTACAGGTCGGCGCCGGTGAGGCGGTTCCGGACGTTGATCCCGAATCTCATCGTCTCACCTCCTCCAGCGTACGCGCCAGATACTTCGCTTCGAAGTCCTCCGTGACGCCTTCGGCGTCCGCAACGCTCCAGACGATCTCTCCGCTCTCCGGATCAAGATACAGGATCAGCGCTCCGTCTGCCGAAGGATCTGTCCCCTCGGACATGGCGTAGAGGTGGGCCAGTGCGTTCGTCCCCGGATGCCCGGCTGGCATCACGGACTTTCCGATGCAGACCAGTTCTCCGGACGCGCAGGCCCCCTGCAGGACCGTGTCCCGCAGCAGCGTTTCCTTCTCCCACGTTTTGAGATCCACCCGCACCAGATTGCAGAGCATCAGGCCCAGATCGGTGGACACATACTCATTGATATACAGCCTGCCGCCTGCGGCGGCGGCTCCCCAGTCATAGCCGAACCGGCCCTCCACCCTCAGCGTGCCCGTGATCTGGTCTCCCGTGTAGATCCCGTCGGGAAGAAGCGACGAATAGCGCACGGAGCAGTCCGTGCCCTCTATATGATAATAATCGTTCCTGGCCGGATGATAGGCCAGATCCACGAGTTTGATCGTCACGAAGAAGATGATGGCGGAAAAAATGATGACCAGGAGCAGGAGCGCGTTCACGCTGAACTTGGATTTTCTCACGGCCGTCCCTCCCTTTCCTAACTGCCCGTTTTCCTGTGTCATTGTACAACTCTCTCCGCGGAAAAGCAAGCCGACCGCATCCGAATGACACCGGCGCGGAAGCATGATATAATACCGGCGATCTGAAGCATCTGCCATCCTGCGTGAAACGAGGGACCTGAATGGACAAGCCGATTCCCTTTTCTTCCGGGGATTCTCCCGCCCCGGACGGTGACTGCGCGACGCGCTTCCCGATCGTTCTGATCCACGGCGCCGGATTCCGCGACCTGAAATGGCCCGTCTACTGGGGCCGGATCCCCGGAGAACTGGAAAAGCGCGGTGCCCGCATCTACTACGGTCTTCAGGACAGCTGGGCGGATGTGGAGACGAACGCCCGCACCATCGTCTCCCGCATCGACGCCATCCTTTCGGAAACAGGCGCGCCGAAGGTCAACCTGATCGCACACTCGAAGGGCGGACTGGAGGCCCGCATGGCCGCCTCCTCTCTCGGGTACGGGACCAGGATCGCCAGTATCACCACCGTTGCCACGCCTCACCGTGGCTCGAAGACCGTCGACCGACTGATGAAGCTGCCGCGATCGCTGTTCAGCCTGGCCGCCTTCGCGGTGAACAACTGGATCCGCATCGTCGGCGACAGCAGGCCGGATTTCCTGAAAGTCTGCGAGGACTTCACGACTGCGGCCATGGAGCGCTTCAACCGGGACAATCCCGACGTGCCGGGCGTCTTCTATCAGAGCGTCGCCTGTGTGATGAGCCGGCCCCTGTCGGACATCAACCTCTCCACCGCGAACTGTGTGCTCAACAGGATCGAAGGGCCGAACGACGGTCTCGTCTCCGTGGAGTCCGCCTCCTGGGGGAACAACGTGCGCGTCCTGCGGTCCGGGGTCCTCCGCGGGATCTCCCATCTGGACGCCATCGATCTGCGGCGGTCGCCTTTCACGAAAGCTCCCGGCGCCGGGGTGCGGGACATCTGCGACGTGTATGTCGAAATCGTCCGGGAACTGAAACAGCACGGTTTCTGAAAACAGCAAATAAAAGAGGGAGTTCGGTCCGCGGTGCGGACCGGACTCCCTTATCGTCTTTCAGCGTTTCTGAGCATGCGCTCAGATCTTCTCGAGGATCAGCTTGGCGCAGTCGATCTGGTTGGGGATCACGCCGTTCTTGTCCTTGACTCTCCAGATGTCCGGAGTGATCTCGTCGACGACGTAGACCTTGCCGGCCTCGTCGAAGCCGATCTCGATCTTGAAGTCGATTAGCTGCAGATCCATCTTTGCCAGTTCCTCCTTGAGGATGGCGCCGACCTGTTCGACGATGCGCAGACCTTCGTCGTACATGCCGGGACGCAGCATGTCCTTCATCAGGCACAGCCGTTCGGTGATCAGCGGATCTCCCTGCTCGTCGTCCTTCAGAGTGACCTCTTTGTAGGGAGGATCGAAGGGGATGCCCTCAGGCAGGGTAAAGCGGCGGCACATGCTGCCGGCAGTGTAGTACCGCAGCACGAACTCGAGCTTCGGCACCGTCAGCTGGCGCACCTGCATCAGGCACTTGTCGATGTCCGCGCCCAGATAGTGCGTGGGGATACCGTTCTTCTCCATGAGTTCGAAGAAGTACTTGGAGATGCGGAGACCGATCTTGCCCTTGCCTTCCACGCTGCCGCCTACCGTGTTGTAGCCGGGATCGAACATGCCGTTCTCTCCGGTGGCCGTATCCTTGAACAGCAGGTTGACTACGCCGGTCTCCTCATCGAGCAGGACTGTTTTGGTTTTGCCGTCATAAAGTGTTTTCATCTGTTCATCCTTCTTTCACTGAAACGTAAGGAATGGTGCTTTGACGATTGATTATATCACAGTGAAATACTCAGAGTAAACAAAAACATGGTGTTCCGGGAGATCTTCCTCCCCTAAATCTTTTTCAAAAAAAAGCAGGAAAAGACTTGACAGATATAATACCTCGTATTACGATGTATATCGTGAAAGGGGGTATTCCATGGATGCTCAGCTGAAACGCGGCCTGCTGGACTCGTGCGTCCTGGCCGCCATCAGAAACAAAGACTCCTACGGATACCAGATCATCAAGGACCTGAAGCCGTACACGGAGCTCTCGGAATCCACACTGTATACGATCCTCAAACGGCTGGAATCCGCCGGGATGCTCACCGTCCGGTCCGCCGAACACAACGGCCGGCTGCGGAAATACTACCGCATCACCGGCGCGGGCACGGACCGGCTGCGGGAGTTCCGGGAAGAATGGAGCGAGATCTCGGCCATTGCCGAATTCATCATCAGGGAGTGTGAGAACGATGACAAAGCAGGAATTTCTTGACCGTCTGCGCCGCAGTCTGGCGGGGCTTCCGTTGGAGGATGCGGAGGAGCGGCTTGCCTTCTATGACGAAATGATCGACGACCGCACGGAGGAAGGACTATCCGAGGAGGAGGCCGTCTCCAGTTTCGGAACGCCGGAGGAGATCGCGGATCAGATCCTGTCGGAGATCCCGCTCTCCCGCCTGGTCCGGGAGCGTGTGAAGCCGAAGCGGGCGCTTCGGGCATGGGAGATCGTTCTTCTCGTACTGGGCTTCCCCGTCTGGTTCCCGATCCTGATCTCTCTGTGCATCATAGCCCTCTCCGTCTACGTGGTGCTCTGGAGCGTGATCGTCAGCCTGTACGCCGTGGATCTGGCGCTGGCTGTCAGCGCCGTGGGCGGGATCGCCCTCGCCGTAAGAGCTCTGCTGCAGGGGCAGCCGACCCAGGCCGCTGCTTTCGTCGGTGCCAGCCTCCTGTGCGCCGGGCTGGCCATCCTGCTGTTCCTCGGCTGCGTCAAAGCGACGAAAGGCGCGGTGATCCTCACGAAAAGGATCGGCAGATGGATCAAATCGCTGTTTGTAAGAAAGGGTGAAAACTCATGAAATCTTCAACTCGCGCGGCGCTGATCGTCGCCATTGTCCTGATCGTCGCAGGCGCCGTCATCGTCGGCGGTTCGCTGCTCACCGGGAACAGTTTTCTGGACCTGTTCTCTTCCCGGGCAGGGAAGATGGAAACGAATATCTATCCGGTCTCCGTTCCCTTCACCTCCGTCTCCGTCACGGACACCGTCTCGGACATCCGTTTCGAGCAGTCGAATGCGGGAGAATGCCGGGTCGAATGCGTCGAGGACAGCAAACTCAAGCACGTCGTGACGGTGGAAAACGGAGTGCTCACAGTCCTGCAGAAGGATGAGCGCCGGTGGTCCGACCACATCGGCATGTTCACCGAGCCCACATCGGTCACGATATACATGTCCGGGGGAGAATACGATTCCCTGAACGTGAAGACAGATACCGGGGATGTCGACGTACCGGCGGACTTTTCCTTCGGTACGCTGCGCATCGAGAGCGATACGGCGGACATCGTCTGTGTGGCTAATGCGTCGGAGAGTGCTGAGTTCATCACGGATACGGGAGACATCCGGATCGGACACACGCTGCTGGAAAACCTGAAGATGAAGACTGACACGGGCCGGATCACCATCGAATCCGTATCCCTCTCCGGCGGGATCCAGATCTCGTCCCGCACGGGATCCGTCGGGCTGACGGACATCACCTGCAGCGGGGCGGATATCACGACGACCACGGGCAGGGTGACGCTGACCCGCTGCCTGATCAGCGGAAAGCTCGACATCGAGACGGATACCGGAGACGTTCTCCTGGACGCGGCCGATGCCGATGAGATAGAGATCGACACGGACACCGGAGACGTGACGGGGACGCTTCTTTCCGAAAAGATCTTCTTCGTGGAATCCAACACCGGAAAGATCGAGGTTCCCCGCAGCATGACGGGCGATCCCTGCGAGATCGAGACCAGCACGGGGGACGTGAAGATATCCGTTGCGGAAGGTTCTTGAGCACCTTCCGGAAAAAGAACACGGAGGAAAAGGCCTGCGGTCTTTTCCTCCGTGTTTGATTCTATCCGTCACAGGCGGAGATCGTCCAGCACCGTCAGGTGCTTCAGGCGAAGAAGATCCGCGACGATCGCCCCCGTCCGGGTCTCCAGCGCTTTGTTGTAGGCCCGCACATAGTGATTGTACTGGTTGATGGGATCGATCAGTTCCTCCATCTCCGCGTTCAGGCGTTCCCTCCACCGCTCCGCGAAAGGATCGCCGGCAGCTGATGCGCAGACTCTCTTCAGCAGGCCGTGCGCCTCGTTCATCAGCAGGGTCTTCTGCTCGGAGCGAATGGGCTTCGTCTCATCGTACTCCTCGAGGCAGGCCTCCAGACGCTCCCTGTGCGCGCCGGACGCCGCCTCCGGCCGTTCCGGGTCAGACAGCGCTCCGGAGAGCCACTCTCCGAGCGGTTCCTCCAGTGAATTCAGATAATGAGCGGCCGCCATGAATTTCTTCCTGTCCAGCATCTGGTAATAAAGGAAGATGGCAAGGGCCAGAACGACTATGATCAGCAGCAGGCCCGGTACGATCCTGTCCATGGGCGATGCTCAGCTCCTTTCCCTTCCGTGTTTCCTCCGCCATTGTATCAGAGCCGTCTGGAAATGAAAACCCCGGCCGCGTGTTTTCCGCCGCAGGCCGGGGTCCTCTTTTCATCCTTCCGGTCTATTTCCGGGACCAGCGTCCGGACGGCTCCAGGATCAGCGAGTTGTAATACTCGGCCGCCTCCGTAGCCGTCTTCGGTTCGTTGGAGGTCTCTCTCTTCTTCATGCACTTTCCGCAGAACGTGCACTGTTTGCCCTCCTCCAGCACGCAGGGCTTCTGTCCTGCGGAACCGGCATATTCGATCTCATACGTGCCGTCCGCATTGAACCGCAGCTGTCCGAACCCGAATTTTCCGTGGGTCCCCAGCACCTGCAGGTACACGGGCTTTCCGACCCTCAGATACTGCAGCGGGCAGTGCCACGTGAAGGGCGGGATCCGCACCATAGTCGGCGCGCTGATGATATGTTTCTCCAGTTTGTTGGGCTCCGGCCCGATCCAGAATTCCATCTCGGCGTCGAAGGAGCCCCACGGATCCGTCATGTCGTAGCCCGTGAAGCAGAGATATTCCTCTTCCGGATGGAAATTGGGATACTTGTCGATGAACGCTTCCTTCAGGTACGGCCGGAAGCAGGTATAAATGTCGGAGTCCGGCATGCAGTCATGGCCCCTGAAATAGGCCTGATACGGGGGCATGAAATCGCCCCAGTGGGTATACTGCTTTTCGAACGTGTACACCAGATGGCTGAACCGTCCGGTATTCTCCGTCCAGTTTTTCAGTTTGTACGGTTCGCCGAAATCCATCCCGTAGGGAGAGACGCCATAGCCCGCCATGTTGTAATAGACCGGTCCCTCGATCCCCTTCCGCTGGCGGATGGCGTAATAGGTCGTCGCATACAGAATCGGCTGGAAGAACAGGGGCTTGCCCAGGCGCCGGATCTCGATCGGCCCGTGCCACCAGAATTTCGGGATCCGGACCATGGTTGGTTCCGTGATCACGATCTTCTCCATGTCGGTGATGCTCTCGCCCATCCACAGCCAGATCTCGGCGTCGAAGCTCTCGAAGGCGTCCCTCACGTCGTAGCCCACGAAGGCCAGGTATTCCTCGTCCCTGTGGAAATGCGGCTCGGCGTCGATGACTCCGGTCTTCAGATACGCCCGGTAGGGCAGGTTGATCCTCGCGCCGGGAATGCAGGAGTCTCCCCAGAAGTACTGCTGCGCTTCCGGAAGCATTCCGTCGCTCTTCACCGGCTCTTTCGGCAGTTCATAAAAACACCAGTCGTATGCGCCCATGCGTAACACCTCTTTCTGCGCGGTGCCCGGAACGCGTTTCCGGGCTATTCCTTATCCGGAGCAGCCCGGGCGGGACCGCCCGGGCTGTTCCTGCGTCAGTTTATCTTTTTGATCTGTTCAGGTCTTCCTATAACGATCAGCCGGTAAAGAACCACTCGCCGACTCTGTCGTGCGCGTTGCCGGTCGTACGGATGCCGCCGATGTAGCTCTTCGCGGCGCGGACGTTCTCGGTGTCGCAGATGGAGTAGTAGTAGCACTCTTCCTCGAACTCTTTCAGATAGGCAAGAGCCAGTTCCTTGTACTTGGCGTTGTCCATGGTCGCCAGGATGACTTCGCCCTGAGTCTTCAGGTCGTTCCACAGATCTTCTTTCCACTCGAAGTGGCAGCGGTTGAACTTGCTGGCCTGAGCGTACATCAGGTCGATGCCGAGGCCGGAGGAACCGGCTACGTTGGCGACCCAGATCTCCCAGTCGTCGGGACCGGAGATCAGGTTACGGACGGTGGCCTGGTCGTAGTTGACGACCTTGGCGTCCACGCCGAGTTCCTTCAGGGACTGCTCGAGGACCTGGGCAATGGAGACGAACGCATCGGAGCCGTTGGTGACGATGCGGACTTCCTTGCCGACAAGGCCGCTCTCTTCAGCGTACTTCTTGGCCAGTTCCATATTGTAGCCGGTGGCATAGGTGTCATGCTGCTTGGCCATCTCGGGCACGTAGTCAGCGCAGCCGACGCCGACGCAGGATACGGCAGGCGTCGCGACGCCGCTGTAGGCCACGTTGATCATGCCGACGCTGTTGCAGGCGTAGGCGACGGCCCAGCGGGCTTCCTTGGTCGCCAGCGGGGAGTCTTCTTTGCCGTTGATCGTCAGACCGACGTTGCCGGCTGCGGTCTTGCGGATCAGGTTGGTTTCAGGCAGGGTGCTCAGATAGTCGATATCCGCGCTGGGTACGGTCAGGATGAAGTCCACTTCGCCGGCTTCATAGGCGTTGATCTTCTGAGAGGGCTCGGGGATGTTCTTGAAGATCACGTTCTCGATGGCGGGCTTGCCGCCCCAGTAATCGTCACGGGCCTTCAGGACCAGCTCGCTGTTGACGACATAGCTCTCAACGGTATACGGGCCGGTGCCTACGGGGTTCTTGCCGGATGCTTCAGCGTCATAGGTCTCCTTGTCGATGATGCAGATATCGGAGATGACGGGGAACTGGGTGACGTCAGCCTTCGTCAGGCCGATCTTGATGGTGTAGTCGTCGATCTTCTCGACGGCATCCCAGTCGAAGCTCTGGAAGCTGAAGTAACGGGCGGTGTTGTTCATGACGTAGTCCCAGGTGAACAGGACGTCGTCGGCGTTGAAGTCGCTGCCGTTTGAGAACTTGACGCCCTGGCGCAGATGCAGGATGTACTCGGTGTCGGAGATCGTCTCAACACTCTCGCAGAGCAGGTAATCCACGTTGCCAGTGCCGTCATAGACCCACAGGGGCTCCGCATAGGCGTACATGGCCATCAGATAACCTGCGCCGGATACGATATAGGGATCCAGAGAGCCGCAGTCGCCGTCGACGGCGATCCTCACGGTGTCTCTGCCGGTATCCGCGGTAGGTGCGGGCTCCTCGCCCTTGTCGTCTGCCGGGGTCGTGTCCGCCGGCTTCGCGCCGTCATCGGCAGGAGTTGTGTCCGCCGGCTTTGCGCCGTCATCGGCCGGTTTCGTGCCTCCGCCGCCGCAGGCGGCCAGGGACAGGACCATCAGCAGGCACAGGAGCAGAGCTAACGCTTTTTTCATTGTACTTTCCTCCTTATAAATTGTTTATCTCTCTGCACTTGCAGCAAGATACAAAATGGTTGGGCAGGATCTCTTCGATCTTCTGCGGTTCGTTGCACCGGTCCGAGGCGTAGGGGCAGCGCGCCATGAAGCGGCAGCCGGGCTTCGGGTCGATGGGGGACGTGATCTCCCCCGCCAGGGTCACGAGTTCATTGTTCGCGTGGATGTCCGGAACGGGGATGGCGGACAGCAGAGCCTTGCTGTAGGGATGCAGCGTGTTCTTGAAGAGTTCGTCCGAAGGCGCCTTCTCCACCACCTGCCCCAGATACATGACCAGGATGTCGTCCGAAATGTACTTGACCACGGACAGGTCGTGTGTCACGAACATGTACGTCAGTTTCCGCTGTTCCTGCAGATCCAGCATCAGGTTCAGGATCTGTGCCTGGATGGAGACGTCCAGAGCGGAGACCGGCTCGTCGCATACTATGAAACGCGGTCCCAGGGCAAGAGCCCGGGCGATGCCGATCCTCTGCCGGCGGCCGCCGTCCAGTTCGTGGGGGTAGGTCCCCCAGAAGCGCTCCGCGAGGCCGACCGTCTCCATCAGTTCCTTTGTCCGGTCGATCATCTCCTGCTTCTTCATGCTGTGGCTCAGCTTCATGGGTTCCATGATGGTCTCACTGACGGATTTGCGGGGATTCAGGGAAGAGAACGGATCCTGGAAGATGATCTGCATCTCATGGCGCAGGGCGCTGAGTTCTTTCCTCGTAGGCGTCGTGATGTCCTTTCCCTTGTAAAGGATCTGCCCGTCCGTCGCGTCCAGCAGATGCAGGATCGTGCGTCCCAGCGTGCTTTTGCCGCATCCGGACTCGCCGACCACGCCGAGGGTCTTGCCTTCCTCGATGGTGAAGTTCACGTCGTCCACGGCGTGAAGCATACCGCGTCCGGTCTTGAAAAACTTTTTCAGGTTTCTAACTTCGATCAGCGGAGCAGACATCATGCCCCCTCCTTTCCGGCGCGCAGGCAGCGGATCTGGTGCCCGTCCGGAGTGGTGTAGATCTCCGGATGGCGGGCGCGGCATTCCTCCGTGGCGTACTCGCAGCGGTCGGCAAACTTGCATCCCTGGATCTCAATCGTGGGATCGGGCATCATGCCCCGGATGGGTTTGAGCCTCTTCTCTGTGGAATCCAGCTTGGGAAGCGATCCGAACAGTCCCAGCGTATAGGGATGCGTGGGATGGTCGAAGATCTGTTCCAGCGTACCGTATTCCACGATCTCGCCGGCGTAGATGACCGCTACTTTCTGACAGATGCTGGCCACGACGCCGAGGTCATGGGTGATCATCAGCACCGCCGTATTCAGTTTCTCCTTCAGCTCGCGCATCATCTTCAGCACCTGCGCCTGGATGGTCACGTCCAGGGCGGTGGTGGGTTCGTCCGCCAGCAGCAGTTTCGGGTTGCAGGCCAGCGCCATGGCGATGACCACCCTCTGCTTCATGCCGCCGGAGAACTGGTGAGGATATTCGAAATAGCGTTCTCTCGGGATGCCGACGAGCTCCAGCATCTGCATGGCCCTCTCTATGGCCTCTGCATGGCTGATGTCGTTATGAAGGCCGATGGCTTCCTCGATCTGTTCCCCGACCCGTTCGATGGGGTTCAGCGCGGTCATCGGATCCTGGAAGATCATGGCGATCTGGTTTCCCCTCAGGCTGCGCATATCCTTTTCGTGCAGCTTCAGGATGTCCTGACCTTCGAAAAAGATCTCGCCCTGGGTGATCTCCCCCTGAGGCTTCGCCACGATGCCCAGTATGGCCCGGGCGATGGTGGTCTTTCCGGCGCCGGTCTCGCCGACCAGGCCCAGCGTCTCCCCTTCCCGGATGGTCAGGTCGACGCCGTTCACGGCGTGGATGACGGCGTCGTCGGAATGGAACTGCACATGCAGATCCCTGATCTCAACGATCGGTTTGTTGTTTTCCATTTCTGCCGCCTCCTCAGTTTCTCAGACGCGGATCCATGGCATCGCGCAGGCCGTCGCCCAGCATGTTGAAAGCCAGAACGGTGATCATGATGCAGATGCCCGGATACAGGACCAGTTCCATGTGATCGCGCATCAGGTTGCGGCCCTCGGACAGCATGGCGCCCCATTCCGCGATGGGCGGCTGCGCGCCGAGTCCGATGAAGCTCAGGGTGGCGCCGGAGATGATGGAGTTGCCTATGTTCATCGTGGTCGACACGATGGTCGGCGCGATGGCATTGGGCAGGACGTGGTTCAGGATGATGTGGGGGGCCTTGCCGTCGATGGCGCGCGCGGCCTCCACGAATTCCTTGCCGCGCACCGTCAGAATGTTGGCACGTATCAGGCGGGCTGCCGAAGGCGTCGTGGATACCGCGATGGCGATGATGGCGTTTCGGGTACTGGGGCCGAGGATGGCCGCGATGACCACGCACATCAGCATCATCGGCACGCAGGAGAAGATATCCATGATCCTCATGATGATGTTGTCCACCCGCCCGCCGAAATAGCCGGCAATGGATCCGATGATCAGGCCTGCCGCCGTTCCGAAGGCCACGCATCCGAGGCCCATCTCCATGGACTTCCGGGTACCCCAGATCAGGCGGCTGAACGTATCCCGTCCGAATTTGTCGGTCCCCAGCAGATGCTCGGCCGAGGGCTTTGCGTAGGCATTGACCAGATCCTGCGTATCATAGGAATAGGGTGCCAGTACAGGTGCGAATACGGCGATCAGGAGAACGATGACGATGATGACCAGACCGACGATGGCGAACTTGTTCTTCTTCAGCTGATGCCAGGTCTCTCCGAGCCGGCCGCGCTGCTTTTTCTTCGTGTTGTTCATGGTCTCACCGCCTTACTGCTTCGCGCCGGCGTCGGCGCGTTTTTTCTTTTTGGAATGAGCGCTGAACTGCGACTTGATACGCGGATCGACCAGAGCGAACACCAGGTCCACCAGCACCAGGATGAAACTGAACATGACGGTGAAGAACAGTACGCTCCCCTGGACGACCGGGTAGTCGCGGGAGGTCAGGGCACTGATCGTATAGTTGCCCAGGCCGGGGATGGCGAAGATGTTCTCTGCGATGACCGAGCCGCCGAGGGAGGCGCCGAACATCGAGCCCACGATGACGATGACGGGGATCAGGGCATTCTTCAGTGCGTGCTTGTATATGACCTTCCGCTCCGTCTGTCCTTTGGCCCTGGCGGTCGTCACGTAATCCTGGCGGATCTGCTCCAGCATGCTGGACCGGGTCTGGCGCGCCAGCGTGGCGGCGTAGCCCAGGGCCATGGAGCAGGTCGGCAGGATCCATCCTTTCCATGTCTGTATGCCCAGCGGCGGGACCCACCCCAGTTTCAGTGCGAAGAGCCGGACCAGGATCAGCGCGAACCAGAAGCTCGGCATGGAGACGCAGAACAGCGACAGCACGATGGACGTATGGTCCTTCCAGCTGTACTGGTGCGTCGCCGCGTAGACTCCGACGGGTATACCTATAAGTATGGCCAGTATCATACTGACGGATACCAGCAGCAGCGTGTACGGGAATTTGGAAATCACCTCATCCCATACGGCTCCCTTAGTGAAATAGGAGCGTCCGATGTCACCGTGGAAAATGCCCAGGATGTATTCTCCGTACCGGACGAAGATGTTCTTGTTCAGACCCATCTCCTCCCGCATGGCGGCGATCTCTTCCTCAGTGGCGAAGTTGCCCAGCAGCTGACGCGCCGGGTCGCCGGGCGTGAATTCCAGAAGAAGCATGACGATGAGCGTCACGCCCAGCACCGTGGGAATGATCCACAGCAGCCGTTTGACGAAATATCTTAACATCTGCTCTCACCTCGTTCAGCTGCTTTACTTCTTTTTCTCATAGGGGAAAATGCCGAAAGACGGCACGGAATCGTCCTTGGCGCACTTTCCGCAGTACATGCACAGCTTGTCGTGATTGTACACGCACTTGCGGAGGCTGGCCGCCTCGAACAGATACTCGTAATCTCCGTCCGCCGTCTGCTTCCGGATGATCTTGGACCAGTCGCCGTCCCCGTAGAACGGGAAGAACGCCATCGGCTTGTCTATCCGTTTGAAGTTGATCGGGCAGTGCCACATGTTCGGCGGCACGCGGATCACCGAAGGCTCCGTGATCGTCACCGTTTCCATATGGTCGGGATCCCAACCCATTTCCACCGTGATCTCAGCGTCGAAGGACCCGAAGGGGTCGGACAGATCCGAGCCGCTGAACCACAGATACTCGTCCCGGGCGTGATGGCAGTGCGGCACTTCCATGTGATGCGGCGCCATCACGACGCTGAATCCTCCGAAGAAATTCACCTCCGGCAGCTGCAGGATCCCGCGGAACTTTCCCCTGGGATTTGCGTACGTATCCCCGTAGTTGTGATACTCCACGGGATACTCGAAGAACAGGCCGTCGTACTTCCCGCTGTGCGGCGCCGGCTCGCTCTCGGCGATCTCTTTCGCCCACTCGAGCGCGAAATTGATGCGCGGATGGGGCGTCCCGTTTTCCTTGCTCACCTTCAGGCACCGGCCGCAGTTGCTGCAGCTCTTCGTCCTGTCGAGTACGCAGCGCTTGAGGCTGGAACCCAGATACGGGAATTCCACGGTCCCGTCGTCGTTGACCCGGCGCGTGATCTTGCTTCTTTCGCCGTTCATGTAAACGGCGGAGAACGCCACCGGCTTGCCCACCCTCTTGTAATTGATGGGGCCGTGCCACATCCTGGCCGGGATCCTCACCAGCGTCGGCTTCGTGATCACGTATTTTTCCATTCTGTCCGGGTTCTCCCCGATCCAGATCTCGATCTCCGCGTCGAAATCGAAGAATTTCGCCACGTCCTTGCCCGAAAACATGTAGATCTCTTCCACGGCGTGATGCACGTGGGGGATATCCACCAGGGCCTCATGCTGCACCACGGTGAACCCCATCACCATGTTGGCGTGCCACATGTCCGCCGATCCGTTGAAATATGCCTTCGGGCTCGCGTACAGGTCTCCGCCCGGGCCCTCCACTTTGGGCAGCGTGAATACGAATTCGTCCTGCATACTCATGTGCATCAGCTCCTTTGCCGTTTTCTGCCGGATGGACCCGGCCTTTTCCTCTTCTTTCAAATTATTTGGGTTTACAGTCCTTCCTGTGTATATTTTAACGCAAGACAGGCTTTTTTTCATTTCGCCTATCGTCCAAATCTCGCGGTCCGAAACTGGGAGAAGCCACAGTGTTTCACTTTTTGAAACGTTTTCGTTTCATTTTCACCGGTTTTTCGTTTCGGCATGCCCCAAAGGCAAAAAAGGAACGTCCCGGCTTGTGCCGGAGCGTTCCTTTTCCATGTCTAAACTCTTGTATCCTTTCCGGCCGAGCCGTCGCGGATCCCGTATTTCTGCATGCGCCGCCACAGCGTGGCCTTGCTGATGCCAAGTTCGGCGGCCGTTCTCATCTTGCTGCCGCCGTTGCGCTTCAGAGCTTCTCTGATCTGTGCCGCCGGATCGTCCCCGCCGGCCGTTTCCGCCGCAGGGCCTTCCTGCCGCGCGTCCGGTCCCTTCATCTCCTCCAGCGCGCTCCGTATGAACGCCTCGTTCACGCTGTGGCGCGGTGTCGTGAGAACGATCTTCCGGCAGAACGCGTTCAGTTCCCGCGTGTTGCCCGGCCAGTCGTATTCCCTCAGGCAGTCGAAGGCGCCGCGGGTCAGCTTCACCGGCTTTTCGTACCGTTCCCTGTAGACGTCCAGGAAATGGATCGCGATGTCGATGATCTCGTCGCCTCGCTCCCGCAGGGGCGGGACCGTCACGGTGGTGGGGCTCAGGGAATAGTAAAGGTCCTCCCTGAAAAGGCCCTGCCGGATCAGATCCTTCAGATCCCTGTCCGTGGACGCGATGACCCGGATATCCGCCGGCCGCTGGTGCAGTTCGTTTTCCGCCACGTAAACGCCTCGGACGAGCAGGGCGATCCTGTACTGCAGATCCGCCGAAAGCCTGTCGATGTGTCCGAGGAACAGCGTGCCGCCCTGGAGGCTGGCGATGGACCGGTTCATGCCGGAGCTTTCCGACTCCGGAGCCCTGTCAAACAGCAGATGGGACACCTGTTCCGCGCTCAGCGCGTCGCACTCGACCTCGGCGTAGCCGTTTTTCCTTCGTCCGCTCTCGTTGTGGATGCACTTGGCCAGCGCGGGGATCTCCGTTCCGTCCTCTCCCACGAGCAGGATCGGATGATCCTGCTGCGCCGTATATTTCAGCAGCTTAATGGTACGCAGAAAGGCCCCGCTGGCCGTTTCAAATTCCGAAAAGAAGCGGTTGGCCGTCACGGAATATTCGGACTTTCCGCCCGCGGTCCTGGCGGGAATGGGAAGTTTCTGCAGAAAGATCACCGCTCCGTCGGGATCGTCCCGCTCCCCTATGGGCTCCATGTTGACGGCAAAACGGGCGACCCTGTTCTGCGCGTACCAGTTGGCGACCGAATCCCCCTGTCGGATCACGTCGTTCAGCAGTTCTTCCTCCAGCAGGGGAAACAGATTGCAGATGTAAACGCCGGCAACGTCCCTGTGCCGGCAGTCCAGCCACGCTCTTGCGCGGTCGTTGATATCCGTGACCATCCCTTCCCTGTCCACGAGCACTATGCCCGAGAAGTCTCCGTCCATGAACGCGCGGAAGCTCTTTCCCTTCCGGGCTTCTTCTGTTTCGCGATCCAAGGGATCACCTCCAGTACCGTCTGCCGGCAATGGTCATTCTGCACAAAAATATGTAGCGATAATTGGCTGTTTCCGACAACATTTCAGTATCTCTTCTTTCCTCTGGTAATTATTCTATCACAGATACGGTTTCCGCACAAGGCACTGCACACGCTGCAGGCCGCGTGAACGCTCTGATTCAACGTGGACTTTTTCCTCTGCACCTGTTATGATTGACATGTACCGGGCGCCGCGCGGCTGCAGGCGTATTTCTTTCCCTTCCGCCCGCGTTCCGGAATCATTACAGCAACAGGGGGGCAAACGATATGAACACTGAAAACAAACTGGCCAGACTGATGCGAAACTCCGGACCTGCGCGCGTGCTCGTGCCCATCGGCATCATCCTGATCGTCTTCGGCATCATCATGTTCCTGTTCCGGCCGGCCGGCGAGCTTGTGGAGACGGTCGGGACCGTCACCTCCGTGACAGAGGCCACCGCTGATGGCGACGGGAAGGAATATGACGTCGGCTTTTCCTACACTGTCGACGGCAGGGAATACCAGAACGTATTCCCGAATCTCACCGGGACGTTCAATATCGGAGACGCCATCAAGGTGTTTTACGATTCCGAAAATCCGGGAAACGTCGCCAACACCAAGAGCGGCGGCTTCATCGCGCCTGTTCTGATCATTCTCGGCGTACTGGCCATCGCCTACGGCATCTCGAAATCTGCCAGAGCGTTCAAAAAGAGCGCCGAGCTCGACCAGACCGCTCCCGGGGTCGGCGCACCCCCCGTGGATTTCCACGGCTTCAAGACCGCTCCCGGCGTGACCGAGTATTACTGCCGGTTCGACGGCAACAACCTCAAGCCCGGATACATCATCGAGGACGCGGCTCGAGCCGTGCTCTTTGAGGGAACCATGACCAAAAACGCCCTCGTCGGCGCGCGCACCTTCACGTTCACCGACCACACCACCGGCAGCGTGAAGGAACATGAGGTCGGACACATAGTGACCGAGTCTTTCAACGACGAGTACTTCTCCGCCTCCTCCTCGTTCAAGTTCGACGGGAAGAACATCTGGGACGTCCTGCATGAGCGCGGGCTCCGTCTGTCGACCGATCTGCGCAGCAGGTTCCCGAACATCTCCTATGACGTCTCCCGGAACGGGCGGCCTTTCGCCCGTATCGAGGCGTGCAGCAAATACGTGCACGAAGACGAGGAAGCGCAGCACAAGCTCGTGCTCCCCATCGGCAGATACTATTACCGCTTCTGGACGGATTCCAGTGATTTCGAGACGCTGTTCCTCACGATCTTCGCCGTGAGCGAGAGCGAGCAGACCATAGTGGAGTGATCCTCCGCAACGATACGGAAATACCGGTCCGGCTCTTCCGGACCGAAATGAGATGCCGGACTGCTGCCAGTGCAGCAGTCCGGCATTATTCATGTGCCTGTATTCCTGTCCTGCCGGGGCGTCATCCCTCGTAATCGACCTCCAGCGGAGTCTCCTTCCCCTCCCCGAAGGCCAGAAGGCCCCTGACGGAATTGGCCACCATATCCGCCACGGCCTGTTCGGTATAGAAGGCCATGTGGGGAGCCAGCAGGATATTCGGGGCCGCCTGCAGAGCAGCCCATTCCGGATTGTCCAGATCCCGTCCCTCAAAGTTATGGTAATACATGCCTGTCTCCGCTTCGAAGGTATCCAGCATGGCATACGCTATCCTGCCGCTGTCCGCAGCGTCCAGCAGGGCCGCCGTATCGACAAGCATGCCCCTGGCGCAGTTGATAAAGATCGCGCCGGGCTTCATCTTCGCGAAAGCCTCCGCGTCGAACATATGCCGGGTATGGGCGCTCCCGGGCACATGCACGGTGATGATGTCGCAGGCTCCGTACAGTGTGTCCAGATCCGCATACTCGCACAGCCCCTCCAGGGACGTCTTGGGGTACAGGTCATAGGCCAGGATCCGGCAGCCGAACCCTGCCAGATGACGGATCACGGTCTCCCCGATCCTGCCCGTGCCGATCACGCCCACGGTGCTCAGGCTCAGTTCCCGCCCCATCTTTCCGAGGAGGGAGAAATCCTGCCTCTTTCCGCTCTCCACGATGGTCCCGATCTTCCGGCAGGCCATGAGCATCAGCATGATGGTATAGTTGGCCACGCTGTTCGGCGAGTAGGTGACGTGGGAGACCCGCATGCCCAGTTTCCGGGCGTGGGCCACGTCGATGTGGTCGTACCCGATGCTGCGGGTGCTCAGGAAGCGCACGCCGGCACTGCGGTAAAGGTCAAGCATGGAGGCGGGGGTGGGATTGGTAATGATGGAGACGCCGTCGGCGCCTTCCGCCAGATGAACGTTCTCGGGCGATGGATACTCCTCCGTCCACGCAAATTCGAACCCCAGCTGCTTCTGCAGCGCTTCGAAGGCAGGCAGTTCGTCGTAGGGACGCATCGAGTAGGCGAAGATCTTCATGTCTGTTTTCCTCCGTTTCCGGGGTGCTGCGGCGGATCGCCGCGGGGCCCCGGCATGATATTCAGGCGGGCGGGCCGGAGCCGTGTTCCTCCGTCCCGCTTTCCTTCCGTCTCTCTTTACTTCCGGTAGGCCAGCACGGCGGCGTAGTAATTGTACAGCGCCGACAGGCCGTCCTTCGCCGCCTTGTTCGACGCGGCGTTTTTCAGAACCGACCGCACGTAGGACAGCGCCGAGACTCTCACCGTGAAATCACCGTCGGCGTAGCCGTACACCTCGATCATGTCCCCGAGCTGATGCGCGGAAATGTCCGGGATCCGGATCAGGTACCGCCCATCTTCCTGCACTTCCGGACTGTATGTCGTTCCTCCGAACTCCGCCCAGGCCGAGAACTCCGTTCCTTCCTCCACGGTCAGATACACATCGACCGTCGTCGTGGAATCGAGGTGAAGCTTGTACGTCGCCTTGGTCATCTTCGATCCTTCCAGTTCCTTCGCGAAGGCCTTGCTCTCCACCGCGGACAGGATCGCGGCATAGTCGAAATCTGTCTCGTAGTACCTCGTCATCTCCGCGTAGCTGTCCCCGATGGTCCAGCTGTTGACATCGGCGAGATAGATCTGCCCGTAATGCCCGAAATCTGCGATGGCGTGGATCAGCGAGATCGTCTTCGCGTTGAACGAGCTCTGGTTTTTCTCGAAGAACTCTATATACTTCGCCACGGAATACTGCTTGGAGATCGTCCTCCCGCCGCCGTAGTGGAACGTGGCCGTGATGGTATCCGCCATCTGGATGGACTTCACGTAGCAGGTGAAGCCGTAACGCGTCTTCGCGCTGTTCATGAACTCCGGATCGAAATCCGCGCGTTGCTCGGGGCCGTTCTTTCCGACCCTGAACGTCATGTAGCTGCCGCTGAAATCATAGTCGTCCGTAGGCAGCTCGAGGAAGAAGTTCATGCCGATCTCCCCCGACAGCACCAGGGACTGGCTTTTGAAAGCCGGCGACTTGTACGGGGCGAACAGCACGGTATAGTGCAGGGCGGCCGCCTTGCCCGCGCTGTCATAGATCCCCGTGACGTCCACGGAGTACTCCCCGTCGTAGTAGGTGAAATCCTTACAGGACGGACGGAAGACGATGCAGTTGTCGATCCCGTATCCGTCGTTGTCGACGTTGAAGAAATCATAATCGGGGCCGACGTTGCTGACATCCGTCTTGCTGCTGAACGTCCACACCTTTCCGTCGCTCTTCCTGGTCAGCTTCACCTGGACCTTCGACCGGTCGGGAGCCGCGTACCGCGCGGGATTCAGCGTCACCGACCACGGGACATCGCAGGCGAACGTTTCGGAGATGTTGTTCCCGGAGGCCGGCCAAGAGATGAAGTCGTAGTCCGTCGCGGACTGCGTGCCCACACCGTCCCCGAAGACGCGGATGTCCGTATAGTACTCCAGCAGGCCGAGATCCGCGTAATACTTGTCGCTCTCCGCCGACCCGACGCCCATCGTCTTCGTGCGGGGATCCAGGAGCCAGCGGCGGTGTCCCAGTACCTCGACATTGTATTCGTCCCGGTCCTCGATCTGGCCCCAGACGGCCACCCGCAGGGATTCCCTGCTCTCATATCCTCCGCAGTAGCTGATATTGCTCTGCGTGGTCGCGTCATAGCCTTTCTCGAAATCCGCGTCGGACATGCCCTCCGGTAGTTGCGGCCAGTGGGTGAACTGGTCCCCCATCGCGAGGACCAGCGCCCCCCAGGAGGCGCTGAGATTCAGCGCGTCGGTGAAAGACACCTTGGTCAGTCCCGCCGCCGTCCGGAAATAGTTGATCCAGGCCAGCGCGTTGGCGCGGGCGGACGGGGAGAGCACCGCCGGATGATAATCCTCCGCCGCGATCGACGATCCGGTCGTGTAGAGGTCCGTGATCTCCGGGATCGCCTCCAGCTGCTGCCGCAGTTCGTCCATCGTGGGCTTGGCCACGCTGCTCCGGCCGGAAACGGTGCCGGCCGCAGCCGCCCGGACCGTCCCTTCCTCCGCGGTCTTCTCCGCCGTCGGTCCGTCGGCCTCCGCGGTCTCATACGCGACGGCTTCGCCGGTTGTCGCGAACTTCTTTCCGGCCTCCGGCGCCGGCTCCTCCGGTGCCGCGGCCAGGGCGGGCAGCGCCTGCGCCAGAAGCAGCAGGGCAATCAGTACGGTCAGTATCTTCTTCATGGGGTATCCTTCCTTTCGTGGGTCAGGGGCTCGCGTTCGGACAGTTCCGTCCGGTCAGTCGATTCCTTCCTTTCCTTCCTTCTTAATGATTATTCGTTCTTTCAGGTTTTATGGATCATCTCTGTTTCGCCGCTTCGTCCGTCAGGGAGGCGAGCTGCCCGTAGGTCAGGGCTCCGGAACGGTTGTAGGCCACCACGCCGTCCGGCCCGATGATCACCGTCTGCGGCAGAACGTCCGAGGCGTTCAGCGCCGCGCTCAGGCTGCCGTCGGCATCCACGGCAAACGGGATGTCGCAGCCGAACCCGGAGAGCCATTTCTCCACGTCCGTCGTCACGGGCGGGGAATGGAGCGCCAGAACGGTCACCTCCTCCGGACGTTCCTTCTGCAGGCGTTCGAAATTCGGCAGTTCCTTCACGCACGGCGCGCACCAGGTCGCCCACAGATTGATGACGACCGTCTTTCCTTCCTGTTCTCTCAGATCGAACGTGCTGCCGTCCGTGCACACGGCGCGGAAAGCGGGCATCCGCTGCCCCTCGCCCGCTCCGGCGGGAAGCTGTTCCTTTTCCGGCATATTGGCGATCACCAGCACGACGGCCAGCAGGAGGAGGGCCGGCCCCCACAGCAGGCGGAGTCTCCTCCGTTTCACAGGCGCTCCCTCCTCTCCGGGATATCCGGCCCCCGCAGGACGATCTTCCCCGCCCGGAAGGAGATGGCCTTCTCCGGACACGCGGAGATGCAGTCCCCGCAGTGCACGCATTCCCCGTCACCCGCATACCGGATATCCATCCGGCAGACGCGGACGCAGGCGCCGCAGCCCGTGCAGCGCGTCCTGTCCGTCTTCACGCCCAGCAGCGCGATCCGCGACATCAGGCTGTAGATCGCCCCCAGGGGACACAGAAAGCGGCAGAACGCCCGGAAGGCGAAAACGCAGGCGGCAAGGACGAGGACCAGAACGGCCAGCTTCCAGACGAACAGTCCCCCGGTCATGGCGCGCAGTTCCCCGTTGCCGGGATGCAGCAGGAGGAGGACAGCTCCCTCCAGCGTGCCGGCAGGGCAGATGAACTTGCAGAAGGCCGGCAGCGGCAGGCGCCGCAGGGCAAACCACGCGGGAACCGCCACGGCGAACACCGCCAGGATCCCGTATTTCAGGCGGATGAGCTTCCGCGTCACCGCGCTCTTCCTCACTTTTTTCACGGGTATCCTGTACAGAAGCTCCTGCAGCAGCCCGAACGGACACAGGGATCCGCAGATCACGCGGCCCAGCAGGAGGCCGAACAGCAGGAGCAGACCGACCACGTAGAAAGCGGGACGGTCCGCGGATGCCGCCACGGCGTTCTGCAGCGCGCCGAGAGGGCACGCCGCGACCGCGCCCGGGCAGGAATAGCAGTTCAGCCCCGGCACACACACGCTCTTCAGCGGTCCCGTATAGATCTTTCCCTCGGCAAAGCCCCTGAGGTGGGCGTTGTACAGCAGCGCCGCGTACAGCTGGATCAGCCGGCGGGGCGCCGGTCCTCTTCTCCGCCTACCCAAGGCCGATGCACTCCGAGCAGATCTTCACGGCCTTGGCGAGCACGTCCCGCGCGCCTCCGTTGGCTATGCCGAGGATCACCAGCGCGGCGCCGGCACAGAAGAGCGCGGTCCGGAGCAGAGTCTTCCTCGTCATCTTTCCGCCTCCATGTAGGGAACATAGAACGTCTGTCCGTACGGTTCCGTGGTGAACTCATCTCCGTAATACGGCTGCATGCCCTCCGGCACGCTGATGATCTGCACGTGGTATCTGGCCGGCGGGCCGGTGAACACCGCCGCCCCGTCCCCGTCCGCGGTGACGGGGGTACAGGCGGTATCCGTGCAGAAGTTCACGACCGCGCCGGGGATCATCTGCTGCGTCGCTATATCATAGACATACACCGTATATATGGCGGTCCCGGGATCGTAGTCCTCCCCCGTAAAGCCGTCGAACAGGTCCAGGAATTCCTGCGCGGAGGTCTTCGCGCCGACCTCCACCCCCGCGAGCCTTCCGGTGCGGTCCACCAGAAGGGTAGTGGGAATGGCCTCAGCCGCGTAGTCCGCCACATCCAGGCCGGCCCCGCTGGCTACGGGGAGCGTCAGGCCCGTCTCCTGTACATAGTCCCGGAGCATGTCCCCGGTATCACCGGGATCCACGGAGAGGACCACCGCCGCCACGCTGCCGGACCGCTGGTCCAGCGCCTCCTGCATGTACGGGAATTCCATGCGGCAGGGACCGCACCACGTAGCGAAAAGGTTGATGAGCACCAGCTCATGGTCCTTCAGCGCCTCGGACAGCGTGAACGTTCCTCCGTCCACCGTCTCCACCGTAAAGTCCTGAAGGACGATCGTCTCCGGGGCGGGCACAGGCGCCGTCTCTCCGGGTCCCGGGCCGGCGCTCTCCCCTCCCTCCGGCTCCGGAACATCCGTGTCCGGCTCTTCAGGAACGGATGTATCCTCCTCCGGCACATCCTCCGGCTGTGCGCCGTCCGGCTGCTTCGGCGCCGCGCCGGACGCGCAGCCGGCCAGGCTGCCCAGAAGCAGGAGAAGGGCGAGCAGAATGCAGAGTCGTCTCATGGGTGTTTCCTCCGTGTTCGTTCTCAGATGGATACCGGGCGGCGGCGGTTGCCCGCTGCGCCGCCCGGTCGGTTTACCATAATTTAATTATTGTTTATTGTTTCCGCTTCACGCTCGATAGGCCAGCACAGCCGCGCAGTACTGATACAGGGCGGACAGACCGTCCTTCGCCGCCCCGTTCGAGGCGGCGCTGTTCAGCACCGAACGCACATACGACAGTGCCGAGACCCTCACCGTGAACGTTCCTCCGGCTTCCCCGGAGACCGTGATCATCTCTCCCAGGCGGTGCGCCGGGATGTTCGGGATCCGCACCAGATACCGTCCGTCAGGCTGCCTGGCCGCCGTGTATTCCGTCCCGTTGAAGGAAGCGGACGCCGTCAGCACCGTTCCGTTCTTCGGCGTCAGATACACGTCCAGCGTCGTCTCGGAATCCAGGAGCAGCCGGTACGCGGCTTTCTCCACATCCGTTCCGGCGATGCCGGACTTGTCGAAGGCCATGCCGCTGACCGCTGCCAGGATCGACGCGTAGTCGAACGAATCCGTGTAATACGTCGTCATCTCCGTGTACCTGTCCCCCGCGGACCATCGGTTGACATCCGCGAGATAGATCTGCGAGTAGTGCCCGTAATCCGCGATGGCACGGATCAGCGCCATCGTCTTCGCGCCGTATCTTTCGCTGTTTTTCTCCGCTGCCCGGATGTACTGTTCCACGGAATACTCCTTCGACGCCGTCCACCCGTTTCCGTAATGGAAGGTGGCCAGGATGGTATCCGCCATCTGAAGGGAATTCACGCGGCAGGTGAAGCCGTACCGGCCGGAGGCGTTCCTGTCTCCTTCGTTGAAATCCGCCCGGGACAAGGCCGTGTCCCTCCCCACGGAGAAGGTCATGTAGCTTTCGCCGTAATCCACGCCCTCGATCTCCGGCAGTTCCAGATAGAACTTCACGCCGATCTGTCCGGAAAGCACCAGCGCCTGGCTCCTGAAGGCAGGCGGATCGAACGCCCTTTCGCTGCAGGTATAGACATCCCCTTCCGGGCCGGTGATCTCCGCCGTGTAGATGCCGTCCGCGGGACCGGTGACCTCCGCCTCCAGCGTCATGGAGATCGACGGGTCATGGACGAACACGAAGGTCGCCCACGCGGCGCTCCAGTCGTCTTCCCAGGCCCAGCTGTCCAGCCTGTATCTGCGGCTGCTGTCGGCGCCGTAGCTGCTGAACACCGCCGGATAATGGATTGACGTCTCGTTCCCGTCACGGTCGAAGATCCCGGTGATGTCGACGGTATACACCCCGCTGTAGGCGGGCAGGTCGCTGCAGGCGGGCCGGAAGATGATGCAGTTGGCGATGCCGTATCCCCTGGTGTTCACGGCGAAATAGTCGTATTCCGTCCCGATCTGCGAAGTATCCGTCGTGCTTCCGAACTTCCACGTCCGTCCGTCGCTCTTCCGGGTCAGGGTCACTTTCACCGCCGAGGGATCCGGCGCCATGTAGCGGGACGGATTCAGCGTGACGGACCAGGCCGTGTCCGGAAGGAACGTTTCAGACAGGTTGTTGCCTGAGGCCGGCCACGAGATGAAGTCGTAATCCGTGACCGCCTGCGTGCTCACGCCTCCGCCCATGACGCGGACTGCCGTATAATAGCCGTCGCCGTCCGCAACTCCGGCGCCCATCGTCCTGATGCGGGGATCCAGCAGCCACCGCCGGTGTCCCAGCGTGGGGATGTTCGCGCTGTCGCTGTCCGCGATCTGTCCCGCCACGGCCTCCTGCAGGACCGCACCGCTCCCGTAGCCCCAGCTCCAGCTGAGGGTGCTGCTGGCCGCCGCGTCCCTTCCCTTTTCGTAGTCCTCCTCCGACATGTCCTCCGGCCGTTGGGGATTGTGCGTGAGCTGTCCGGCCATCGCCAGGCACAGCGCGCCCCAGGAGGCGCTGAGATTCAGTTCGTCGGTGAAGGCCACCTCCCTGAGTCCCGCCGCCGTCCGGTAATAATTGATCCATCCCAGCGCGTTGGCGTACGCCTCCTCCGTCAGGACCGCCGGCCGATACCCGGGACCGGACACGACGGGTTCCGTCTCATACAGCCGAGTGACCTTCGGGATCGCGTCGATCCTCCGGCGGAGGTCCTCCGCGGAGGGCTTTGACGAACTTCCCCTTCCGGATGCCAGCATGGGGTCCGCGGCCGTCCGCGCTTCTTCTCTTTCTTTTCCCTGATTCCCTTTTCCCGTCTCCTGTGCTTCCGCGGCCACGGGTTCCGCCAGTCTTGTGAACTTCTCCGCGCTCTTCGGCGCGGTCTCCCCTTCCTCCGCCGCCAGGCCCGTCAGCGGCACGGCCTGGACCAGCAATATCACCGCAAGGAGCGCGGCCAGTAGCTTCTTCATATGGATCCTTTCTTTCCAGAGGCTGCGTTCTTTTCAACGGCTAACCGAGTATTGTGAGTATTGTATCATATTCAGGGGGCGTTATGCGAGGAAAGATGTATATAGCCGGGTCAAAACCGCATATAAATTCAATTCTGCCCTGCGGCAGCCGCATCTTCCCCCGGCACATTGCGGACCTTTCACCCCGCCCGGGGGTCGTCAGATCGTCTGCTCCGTGCGAGTGATGAAGTCGTCCTGCGTGCGCTTGTCCAGTGAGACGAAATAGGTGGAGAAGCCCGCGATGCGCACGATCAGGCTCTTGTAGCTGTCCGGATCCTTCTGGGCCGCATGCAGCGCGTCCGTGCTCACCACGTTGAACTGC
>JAFYAU010000026.1 GCA_017540565.1 Oscillospiraceae bacterium | reverse complement strand
GCAGTTCAACGTGGTGAGCACGGACGCGCTGCATGCGGCCCAGAAGGATCCGGACAGCTACAAGAGCCTGATCGTGCGCATCGCGGGCTTCTCCACCTATTTCGTCTCACTGGACAAGCGCACGCAGGACGACTTCATCACGCGCACCGAGCAGACGATCTGAGGCGGGAAGACATGCTTGGATATATGGACCCAAAAGGAGGGTAATAACATGTTCGAATTTGCACCGGTATCCGAGAGGATACGGAAGATCCGGGAGAACAGGGACGCATTCACACAGGGAAATCTCATCCATATCAATACGGAAAGAACAAAGATCTATACGGACTATTACAGGACGCACATGAATGAGCATCCGCTGCTTAGAAGGTCGGGCGCCATCCTGGCGTGGGCCGCTCAGCGCGAGATCAACGTGTTCGACGACGACATCTTCGTAGGAACGCCCGGACCGGACGAAAGGAGCATGAGCATCTACGTCGACGGGGGGACCGGATGGATCGACGGCGTCGTGGACGAAGAGACGTTTAAGGAGGCGTGGCAGTCCGGCGGCGCCGTGACCATGACGGATGAACAGCGCGACATCCTGATCGAGGCGCGCGAAGTCTGGAAGGACTGCACGATCAGTAAGGTTTTCGAGGGCGTGATCACAGACGATCTCTGGGACGGCTTCGGCAACGGCAGCGTGGTCAACGGCAAGGGCAAATACGATGAGGGATACACGGGCGTGTTCGCCGGTATCCAGGGGCACTATATCGCCAACTTCGAGAAAGCGACGAACGTGGGCTTCGGAGAGGTCCGGCGCCAGGCGCTGGAAAAGATCGAAGCGCATAAGGGAAAGATCCTGAAGGACTGGGCAAAGAAGCAGGTGTTCTACACCGCCGTCGTGCGGGTGTGCGACGCCGCCATCCTTCTTTCCAAACGGTATGCCCAGGCCTGCCGGGAAAAAGCGGGGGCAACACGGGATCCAGAGAGAAGGGAAGAACTGCTGCGCATGGCGGATTCGCTCGACTGGATCATGGAGAATCCGGCGCGCACCTACTGGGAAGGACTTCAGGTCCATATCCTGTACGAACTGATGCTGGTGACAGACTGCCAGCAGCACGGCCAGTCCATGGGAAGGGTAGACAAGCATACGGGCCGACTGCTTGAAAAAGAACTGAAAGACGGAACCATCACGCAGGAAATGGCCCAGGAATACACGGACGCGTTCGTCCTCAAGCTCTGTGACATCATCGTCGTGCACGGCATGATGCTGAACAACCGCCATATCATCGAACTCAATGAGGCGGGTATGAACGCATACATGTCCATCTACAGCGGGATGACGGCCACGGGAGGGATCGTGCTGACGCTTGGCGGTTCAAAACCCGACGGGCAGGATGATTCCACACCCGCCACCCGGTGCTTTCTGCAGACCTACGGCAGAATGCATCTGACCGATCCCACCGTTGCACTTAGAATCCACAGGAAGACGCCGGAGGATATCTGGAGACTGGCGATCGAATCCAGCAAGATCTGCGGGGGAATGCCCCAGCTGGAAAACGACGAAGTCATCATTCCGGCATTGATCAACTGCGGTTTTTCGAAGGAAGATGCCCACGACTATGGTATCGTAGGCTGTGTGGAACCCGGAGGAAATGGAAACGAGTGGTCCGCATCGGGGAACAACGGCTCTGAGTCCGTGTGGGATATTATGGATGTCATGCAGCTCGTGATCAACGGCGGTGTGAATCCGAGAACGGGAAAGACCGCGATTCCCTGCAAGAAACTGTATGAGTACGACAGCTTCGAGGAGATCAAGGAAACATTTGCCATGGAGATGAAGTACTGTCTGGACTGGGCGGTATCCCACAGTTCCATGTATGAACTGGCCTATTCGCAGAACTTCCCGTGCATCGTTGCATCCACGATGATGGAGGGCTGCCTGGAATCCGGCAAGGACGCCACTGAGGGTGGCGCGAAGTACAACCGGACGGGTCTGCAGGCCTGCGGTACCTCCAACGTGGGCGACAGCCTGATGGCCATCAAGAAACTGTGCTTTGACGACAAAACAGTGTCTCTCCGCGAGATGTACGACGCGCTGCAGGCGAACTGGGAGGGCTATGAGGACCTGCGGCAGACGATCATCAATGAAGTGCCGCATTACGGAAATGATATCGATGAGGTCGATGAGCTGGCATCCTGGGCGCTTGGCCTTTTCGCCGATCTGACCAATGCAGAGGAAGGACCGAGAGGCCGGTTCTCCGCCGGTACGTTCACGGTGACTGCGCATATCTACTTTGGTTCCATCCTGGGAGCAACACCGGATGGGAGAAAAGCGGGAGAGCCGATCGCAGATGCGATCTCACCTCGCCAGGGCTTCGACAAAAACGGTCCCACGGCCTATCTCCGCAGCGCTCTCAAGCTCCCGCACCACAAGCTGTGTAACGGAGACGCGCTGAACATCCGATTCACCCCGTCTTCGGTCAGCGGTGACGCAGGCGCAGAGAAACTGAAGAATCTGATCAACACGTACTTCAAACTGGGCGGCATGCAGGTGCAGTTCAACGTCATCGGGACGGACAAGCTGCGCAAAGCGCAGGAGGATCCCCTGGAGTATAAGGATCTGATTGTCAGGATCGCGGGCTTCTCGACGTATTTCGTTACGCTTGATGAAGCGGTACAGAACGACTTTATAACCAGAACAGAGCAGAGCATGTAAAATGACAATGCATACCCCGGTGAAATAATTGTTTGCCCGACATCATCACTGCTATATTGGTGGTGTCGGGAGCAGAGGAAGTAAATAGTTAATTGGCTGAAACTGTACATTTCCTATGCCTGATCACCAGGGAACAATGGCGCATACTCAATGCAAACCAGCTACTGATTGAACGAGTAAGTACCATTGGCTTGAATTATGAGCCCCAAACACAAGAGAGAGTACATAATAGGAAATGCATAATGCATACGGACCCTTCCAGACTGGGTGCATGACATTATTGCGGCTTGAGAGAAGGTTTTGAAAACAGTAAGCTCTACCTGCTTGAGGTCCTCGCAGGTGTGAGATGCGGCAAGAGATGAATTGGCTTGCGGCCTGTTAGAGGTCCGTTGGAATTCATAGTTTAGCGATATTTCATTATTAGCGTAGGTATGAGATGGAGCTGTCGCAAAATGTATTTTTTGCGCAGCTCCTTTTGTAATTGGCTCTCTAGAGAGAAAGAACTACCAGCTTTGCAGTCGAGAGGAAGTGCTTATTGCAAAGAACTCCAATGATAGGTAGTAATAGTTCGACAACCGCACTACAGTCAAAGGAGACAGCTGAAAATGACAAGCAAATCAGTCCCATTGTTTTTATCATGAAGCCCTCTGTTCCGCTATATAAAGTGGAAGGGAGGGCTTCACTAATTAGATTGTAAATAATAAAGCAATACCCTGCATGAACAGAACTGATGCGTCTTGAAACACAGCTAGGATGAGGTCCTTCCATGGCCTGTATGCGATACCAAGTCTGTTTTGTATGATCCTCAAAAATGCGAAAGAGGATGTATTAAGCTATAAAACCTGCTATAATGCAATCATACGGGTATAATATTGGAGGAATCAGTATGAAGAAAGTGCTTCTGATCGTACTGGCTGTTCTTGTCCTCGTTGGACTGCTGGGATCATGCATGGGCGGGGGAAATGAAGAATCATCGTCCACGCGTAAGGAAAGTACGAGCGCCAGTTCCAGCGCACAGACGAGTAAAAGCGAATCGAAAACGACGGCACAATCAAAATCATATACAAAATCATCCTATTCGAAATCTTACTCATCCTCTTCGTCAAAATCGAATTACAGTACAAGCTCCTCAACAAAGAAAACTGAGTCTGCTTCGACCACGACAAAAGCGGAGGAGTCCGTGGCAGATGCGGCAAAGACAACAGAAAAAACGAGCTCATATATCGGAAATATGAACACCAAGAAATTCCATTATGAATGGTGTTCATCTGTCGGTCAGATGAAAGAGAGCAATAAATACTACTACACAGGGACCAGAGATGAAATGATTGCCAAAGGCTATGTCCCGTGTCAAAAATGCAATCCGTAGTGTAGAGGGACCGAAAGCCGAAGGCGGACCATGTGAACAGGGAACAGAAATAACTATAGCAATCAGCGAAGGACACATTTCGAGAATACCAGAGTGCAATGCAGGAACATGGTGTCGCTTGTAACCGACACCATGATAATGCCCTCTTGCAATTCGAAGACGGATATGTATAATGATGCCTATCAAGGACAACTTGTCCACGATAGGCATCATTCTTGGCTCTTTAGAGACAAATAAACCCCCAGTTCAACTGGGGGAGGATAAAAATACTTTAGAAAAAGACAGAGAAAACCTCCTGTGGTAGACTTCAGGTGGCCTGACAACCACGAGAAAAACAACAGGAGGTTTTGTCATGAAAGATGACGTACAGAGTCTATCACACAGCAAATGGCGGTGCAAGTATCACATAGTATTCGCACCGAAATACCGGCGACAGGTGATCTATGGAAAGATCAAGGCAGACGTAGGAAAAATACTGCGGGAACTGAGTGAGCGAAAAGGAGTAGAAATAATAGAAGCGGAGTGCTGCCCGGACCATATCCATATGCTTGTGTCAATACCGCCGCATATGAGTGTGTCGTCGTACATGGGGTATCTGAAAAGCAAGAGCAGTCTGATGATCTTCGATCACCACGCCAACCTGAAATACAAATACGGCAACAGGCATTTCTGGTGCCGGGGGTATTACGTGGATACCGTAGGGAAGTACGAGGGAGCGATAAAGGAATACATCAGGAATCAGCTACAGGAAGATATCGCGAATGACCAGATAAGTATCAAGGAGTTCGTGGACCCGTTCACGGGTAAGCCCGTGGAAGAGGGCAAAAAGTAACAGCCCCCGAGTAGGGGGCTGCCAGTAATAATGGTGTGGTTGTCAGGCCTCCTCGGTGCCCCCTTAAGGGGGCAACCACAGGAGATAGGCCCTTATAGGGCCTGACCAAACCACGCGTTCAACGCGTGGTTTTGATTTATATCGGGAGTGGGGACGCATGCGAAGCAAAGATCCGGAACTGATGGAAAAGATCAGCAGATATATAGGAGATTACTACAGGAAGATCCACCGGACGCCAACGGTCCGCGCAATCGCGGAAGGGGTCGGACTGTCAAAGTCCGCGGTATACAACTACCTGCGGGAAATGAACGCCAGGGACATGATCACCTATGAGGACGGCGTCATCACGGATCTTCCGAAGATAGACAAGACGGAGACCGGGTATTTTTCCGCCCCGCTCGTCGGCAGCATCCGCTGCGGCGACCCGGAGACGGAGGAGGAGCAGGTCGAGATGTACGTCAGCCTGCCGGAGGCGCTGTTCGGCCGGGGGGATTTCTATCTCCTGCGCGCAACGGGCGACTCCATGGTGGACGCCGGGATCACGGAAGGGGACCTGATCCTCATCCGGAAGCAGCCTTCCTGCGAGATCGGCGACGTGGTCGTCGCCCTGGATCAGGACGGACAGAACACCCTCAAGGTCTACGGGGGAATCGACAAAGAGAACGGAATGGCGATCCTGGAGTACGCCAACGAGGAGGCGTATCCGGGAGAGAGGATACTGGTCAGCAAACTCGTCGTGCAGGGCGTGGCCAAGCACGTCATCAAGAGACTCTGACGGAACAGGAGGACGGAATTGGAGAAGATTTTTGTCCAGGTGGACAGCGAGAAGCGGGAAAGCGGGGAGATCGTCCCGAAAGCGATCACCTGGGTGGATGGACGGGCGTGGAACATCGACAGGGTCATCCACTCCTGCGCTTCTCCCGACGGAGAATACGAGGGGATCCGCTACACGGTGTATATCGGGCGCGCGGAGAGGTACGTTTACAGAACGGGCCACGCGTGGTACGTGATGGCCTGACAGAAGGGAGGTGCCGCAGATGAAGAGATTCACTTCATTCGACGAGATCGAAGCCCTCTGCGAAGCCATGATCAGGGACTTTTTCAGAAGCAGGCACTACACCAACGTGCAGTGCGTGGATATCGAGGGCTTCGTCAGGGACTATCTTGGGGTTCCGATCGTCTATGAGAGGTTCGCGGAGCCGGATCCCGGCAGGATCGGCTTCCTGTCGGACGGCGTCCGGCCTCTGGCTGTAAAAAGGGGCGACAGGGTCGAGAAGATCGTATTTCCGCCCCGCACGGCCGTGATCGAAAAGGGACTGTCGGGCGGCACGGAGAACGCCAGGAGGAGGTTCTCCATCGCCCATGAGGGGGCGCATGACGTCCTGCACCGGCATATCCCCCTGCAGACCAGCCCCGCGGCGGTCTTCCACAGCGAGTTCGATGCGGACACTACGTACAGCCCGGACCTGCTCAGAGAGATGCTGAACATCAGCGAGTGCTTTGCCAACCGTGCGGCCGCCTGCTTCCTGATGCCGGAGTTCCTGGTGAGGCGGGTGCTGAAGAGGCACAACGGCTCACGAAAGGTTATCATCTATGATAACAACATCCTGTCCCAGGATCAGAAGCTGTTGATCCAGAAGATGGCGGACACGATGGGCGTGTCCTATACGGCCTTCTTTGTCCGGCTGTCGGAACTGGATCTGTTCGAGCGCCGGCCGGTGGAGGAATATCTGCATGCGGGACTGCATTACGGAGGCGGGGACAATGACCGCGCCTCATGAAAACAACGCTGCCCTGTCACCGGATATCCGCTGCCGCCTGGCGCGGTCGCGGACGCTGGCAGTACAGAAGCCAGAGAGGACGATCCGGTGCCCGAACTGCGGGTTCCATCTGCTGGACGTGTACGGATACGACCACTGCCTTGTCCGGGTGAAATGCCGCAAATGCAAGTTCTGCGACGTGATCGACACGGCGCTGTTCCGGACAGTCAGGAGCAGACGGCAGGAGATTTCCTTAATAGGCGAAACAGAACAGAAGAAATATGGGCCGGGACTCCGCAAGGGAGCCCAGCCGGAGGACCGGAGAGGAAAGGAAGCAGAAAGAAATGGCATACGACGTGAAGTGCCCCGTCTGCGGCACCGTCAACCGAGGCCTCAATCTGGAGGAGACGGAAGGGCGCATGATCTGCGAACGCTGCAGCTCGGAGACGCAGGACGTCCGTTTCCGCAGGTTCGGAAAACAGCCTGCAAGAACGGTGGATATAGTCGTGCGGACGCCGGGGAACCGGGAACGGCAGAGGGCGGAATGAGAGGCACGCCCGGAACGGAGGGAAAAGCATGAGACTGTTTATAGCGATCCCGCTGAAGAATGAGATGAAGGAGCGGGTCAAGGACGTGCAGGTACAGCTCCTGCGGCAGCATGTACACGGGAACTATACGCCTTCTGAAAACCTTCATATCACGCTGGCATTTATCGGGGAATACGGAGATCCGGACCAGGTGCTGGACGTGATCGAAATGGTCCGTTTTCGTCCGTTCACCATCACGATGGACCGGCTTGGCCAGTTTGACAGACTCTGGTGGACGGGGCTGTCCCGATGCCCGGAACTCGATACTCTGGCCCATAACGTACGCTATGCGCTGGCGGAGAAGGGGATCCCGTTCGACCGGAAACGGTTTCAGCCGCATATCACGATACTGAGGAAGTCAGAATACGATTTGGGAGACCTGAAGCCGGTCTTTGTCACGCCGGCCTCCATGTGGGTGGACAGCTTTTCCCTGATGCAGTCCACCAGAGGAAAGAACGGCATGATCTATACGGAGCTGGGAAGCGTCCCTGCCTCTGAGGGGGTGGATCCTTGAAAGTCCTTGTGATTCCGGATGTTCACCTGAAACCCCGGATGTTCGACAGGGCGGATAGCCTTCTGAAGCAGGGGATCGCGGACAAGGCGGTCTGCCTGATGGATATCCCGGACGACTGGAACCAGGAACTGAATCTGGATCTGTATGTCCGGACCTTTGACCGGGCGATACGGTTTCAGAAGGATCATCCGGATACGCTGTGGAGCTACGGAAACCACGATCTCTGCTATGTATGGGATCAGAGAGAGACCGGATTCTCCATCAACGCCCTGCCTGTCGTGTGCGGAAAGATCCGGGAACTGAAATGGAGCCTTCCCGACAGCACCCAGCTGAGGTATATCCACAGGATCGACAACGTCCTGTTCCTCCACGGCGGCCTGACAGACGATTTTGTCCGCAGGTATGTGCCGGCCGGGTCTTACGATGATACCGACGAAGTGGTGAGAAAGATCAATGCCCTGGGCATGGACGAGATGTGGAGCGACTGGTCGCCGATCTGGTACCGTCCTCAGTATGAGCATGGTAAGATGTACAAACCGCGCAAGCTGCTGCAGGTGGTAGGGCATACTCCGATGGAATACCTAGGGAGAGTCGGCAGCGTCATCTCCTGTGATGTCTTCTCCACCTACAACAACGGGGATCCCATCGGTCCGCAGGAATACCTGCTCATAGATACCGAAACATGGGAATACAAAGGCATTAAATGAGCAGAAAATAACATAATTTAATTTATGTCAACTTAATATCGAAATACCAATCGACTTTAAATCGAGCAAGCGGAGCAGCGCAGACGATGTGCTGAGAAACTACCAGGCACCGTACGAAGCCGGTTCGGAACGACAAAGGGTCATCATGCCCTTCTGCCGATTCTGACCGATTTCTGCGGTGCTTCTTTTTTGCGCTCTTTTCTGCTTTGTACGATGACGAAGTCCTTTCTCAGGCTGCCGCTTGGGAAAGGACTTCAGAATGAAAAAGGTAATACTGGTAAAGAAGGACCCCGGAAAACCGGCAGGTGCGGACAACTGGATCGTAATGAACAGCTATGAATTCGCCATGTTCATGAAGACGCCGGAGGGACAGAGGAGAAGACGCGGTTTCGCGATGCTCTACGGCTGCGAACGGGACGACGCGATCATCATTGCGGAGTGCGGGGAGGAAAACGCCAGGCAGTGGAAGGCGGATATCAACAGGGCGGACTATCTCCGGACACGGAACGCGAAGCATGGCAGTCTCGTGTACTCATTCTCGGAGCTCCGGCCGGATCACGCCGGGGGCTACGGCTGGGAGGAACTGCTGGCGGATGAGAGAGGAGCGCTGGAGGAGACCGTCATGGAAAACCTGGCGAAGGAGAGGCTGCGCGCAGCCATCCGAAGCCTGGGTGCGGGGGAACGCGACCTCGTGGAGAAGATGTACCTGACAGAGCCACCGATGACGGAGGAAGAGTATGCGGAAAGTATCGGGATCAAGAGACACCAGGCGAATTACAGAAAGAGGAAGGTGCTCGAAAAACTGCGGCTCCTGCTCGAAGAGTGACCCGCGAAGAAACGTGTCGCAATAAACCCGTCCGTTCAGCAGTTTTCCTATGAGAGCGATCTCAGAATACTGGCCGGAGGAAAAAGCAGATGAAAGACGATACAAGGATCAGCCTGAGGTCGGAGACCTGGCAGAAGGAGGACACCTACTATATCACGCAGAGACTGATGGAGCGCGGCTTCCGCTACGCCGACCAACTCATGGAACTGCGGGTCTTCGATCTTCTGAACATTTACAGGATCAATGCGGAAGTCGCCCAGGAGATCATCCTCATGCTCTACCGCATCTTCAACCACAACCCTGCGGTGGACGAGAGCATGGAACTGAAACTGATGGGTCAGACGTTCCCGTTTACCGCCTGGAGAAAGGAGCACAGGGAGATGTCGAAAGTCAGCGTCGGTGATCTCGTCTCAGCGGGGGACATCAACAGGAAGGCGATCCTCCGTCTGTACAGCAGCCTGCTGAAAGCGTTCTACCGGTCCGGCGAGTATGACAGCCGGGAATACAGGTATTACAGTTACAGTGATGCGGCAAAGAACGGGGAATCAGGTAACTGAACAGTTTGAACGAAAACGATAGTGAGCGGGATATCAGAAACTCTCGTAAACCCAATCCAGTGCAAGGCAGAATAGACAGCTTATATCATACCTTTATGCTGATATTATGCTGACTATTATGAATAGTCGCCTGTCAAGTGACCACATAGGGCAAAAATATGTTAAAATGCAAATATCAACATGCTTGAGGAGGAAAAAACATGAGCGAAAACGAAAAACGCTGGCAGGATCCGTATTCCGAAGGCTGCCCCATGCTGGAAAACGCCTTCGCCATGGTATGGAAGTATAGCGAAGAGGTGAGCGATGAGCCGGCCCTCAACGCTATCCGTCGATTCATTAAGGAAGGTGGGAAGGTGATTTTTCCGGCGACTGGATTTGACGAGACGGTTCCATGGGATGAACAGGAGTTTTCCTCTCCTGTTTTGGAGTTGTCCAACGGGACGGCATGGAGTCCGGTGTTCACTAACAGGCAGGAATATGAACTCGGTGACCCATGTGAAACGATTGCACACACTCTGGACGACATCATTCTTGACGCCGCGCTCCTTGAAGACGTTTCGGGAGTGGTATTCAATTACTATGGAGATGCGCCTTTCCTGCTGAGCGGAGAGCCGGAAGAACTCGCCGCCCTGTTATCTGAGGAGCCGAAATCATCTTTTTCCTTCGTGAAGGCGGATGCGGCAGACATGGAGGTGGACGCTGTTGTCAGTGAGGCGAACCGCATCGATCACAAGAAATGGAAATACGACGTGAATTTCGATCTGCTGCGCAAGGGAGGCGCACATATTGCAAAAACGTTTCGGGCGGCGGAAAAACTCGATAACGGAGAGTCTCTGGTGACACACGGGGGATTCCTGGCAGCACCGTGGGTGATCCATACGGCCGTCACTCCTTACGACGGGTCGGAGGAGTGCGTCCGGGATCTGGCTGCATGCTGCTGGACAGTGCTGGAAACCGCAAAGAACAACGGGTTCACCAGCCTGGCTTTTCCGCCCCTGGGCTCCGGGACCGCAGGATATCCCAAAAAGCTGGCTGCGCAGACGATAGCAGATATGATGCTTTCGTGGATGGTGGATAATGAAGACTGGCCTATGGATATCTGGTTTTGCTGCCCGGAGGACGAGGACCTGGAGCTGTACAAAAACCCGTTTGAAGAGGACGAGGAATAACACGATCTGTAATACTCAGGAAAACTGCAGATTCATACGGAGCCTGTTGTTCCTGAAAAAACGGACGGAAACCTTGTGATTTGCCGATGAATACTGTATTTCTATTACAGTTTGTTGTGATATAATATATCGTCAGTTATCACGGTGTTCAGTCACAGAAACGGAAGGATCTCATTAATGGATAATGCGTATTCCTTTGAAAACTGCAGTTACTTCCTTCTCCCCGTGCTGGTGAAGGACGAGACCCGCCTGTCCTCCTATCTGAAAAACAGCTCCGGCTGGCAGGAGGATGATCGTGGCACGCTGGAAACAAGATATGTCCTGAATTATGCGTCTCGTATGACGGAACCGCAGGACGGGCGCCTCTGCAGGTACGTATATACGCAGACGGACCAGCTTCCCCTGTATATGTTTGAGACCAGACTGTCGTACGCCATGGAGAAATCCGGAAGAACATGGTCCGGGATCCTTCCCAAACTCGGAGACGTATCTCTTTACGTTTTCGGGACGGGCGTTGGGTTCCTTGAATTCAGACTCGAATACGGCGGAATGCCCGCAGAAGAGATCATCGAATTTGTTTTCCTGTTCCGCAGCCTGCGCAACAACGAGGCAAAAGAGTACCTGCAGTTTCCCGAGGGGTCCGTCAGTCTCCAGACGGCGGCTGAGACCATACTGGATCCCGGGATGAGCGGAACGGAGATCTGCTTCAGCAATTCCTCCGAGATCAAAAAACAGGCGAATATCTTTACGATGCTGAACATGGAGACATGCGGGATGCAGGACAGCACGGAAGAGGAGATCGGACGCTGTCGGTATCTCCTGATGCATGGGTTCAGTTCACGGTTCAACTATGAGCCGCATCTTGCTGCGGGATACGTTGACGGAGGAGCGGACGTCGATCTTTCCACACAGTATGAGATGGTTTACAACGCCGGGGGACAGTCATACTGGGGCGGAAGCCAGGACGGCCTCGTCTGTCTGGCAAAGACTCCCTACGCCTTCCAGTACGATCATCTGACCAATGATTACCGTTTCCTGTATCTGCTCCTTCTGGATCAGCGTTTCGCATCCATCGCGTATATCTCCGAATTCAGCGAACCGCTCACGAAACTGATGGATATCCAGAGAATCCACAAGAAAGTGGCGGATCTGAAGACCCGCTACGCTTTCCGCGTGGTCTCGGACGACCATTACAATCAGACGATCTACAACAGGATGTACAACGTGCTGGAACTGGACAACCTCATTGCCGATCTGGAGGATACGAACGACCAACTGAACGACGTGACGCAGGCCGAGCAGAACAAACACGACCGCCGGTTCGAGGGACTGCTGACGGCCCTGTCCCTGCTCGCCATCTTCTCTGCGCTCGTCGATCTATCAGATTATCTGGACCGGTTCTTCGCGCACACACCGAAGAACTCCTGGATCAGCCTCGTGGTCAACCTGTCCATCATCTGCGTGGCGCTGTTCCTGATCTTTGTGAACAGGAGAAAGAAGTAACGCACGCAGGGCGGTTAATTGTACACATGCCTATGGCATAATACAGCCGGAACAGTTTTGAAAGGAAGGGGGAGACAAGATGCGCAGAGGCGGATGGCTCGGGAGGATCCTTATCATCGTGCTTGTGCTTTTCCTGATGTTCTGTATCAGCGCTGTCTTCTCCGATCACGAACCGGATCTTTTGGAAGGACAGGAAAGAAACTATCCCTGGACACAGCCGGAGGCTGAGGAGGAGACCGTACAGCCCGAGAGACCGGCAGAAGATCAGACGCCAGACACGATTGAACCGGCGGAAGGGGAGAAATCCGGAGACAGCTCTGTACCTTCGGTGCCCGCGGAAGATACGGTTCCGGAAGAGTCATATTTCGAAATACATTTTCTGAACGTCGGCCAGGCGGACGCTGCTCTCGTCCTGTGCGACGGGCACGCAATGCTCATCGACGGAGGAAACAATTCGGATTCCCGGAAAATGTACGCCTATCTGGAAGAACATGAGATCGGTCATCTGGACTGCGTCGTATGCACGCATCCTCACGACGACCACGCCGGCGGACTTGCCGGCGCGCTGAACTACGCGACGGCGGACGCCGCGCTCTGTTCGGTATCCGAATACGAATCGACAGCGTTCTCTAACTTCAAAAAGTATCTGACGGAGCAGGGAGTGAGCATAACGGTACCCGCGGCCGGCGACAAGTTTTCTCTGGGCAGCGCGGAAGCGGTGATCCTGGGACCTGTGGGGAACGCTGAGATCCTCAACGATATGTCCATCGTCCTGAAGATAACCTATGGAGAAACGTCTTTCCTCTTCACGGGAGATGCTGAACGAGGGGAGGAGCAGGCCATTCTGGACACCGGCTGCGATCTAAAGAGCACTGTCCTGAAGGTCGGACATCACGGGGGAAACAGTTCCACTACCTACCCATTCCTGCGTGAAATCATGCCGGAATATGCCGTAATATCCGTGGGTGAGAATAACACCTACGGACATCCCTCGGAAGGCGCGCTCAGCCGCCTCAGGGATGCTGGAGTCGAGCTCTACCGGACGGACCTGCAGGGGACCATCGTCTGCAGGAGCGATGGAAAAACGGTATCCTTCACGACAGAGAAGAAGACGACGGAGGACCTTTTCCAGCACCGGGAACGGACCGTGACACCCGTCCCGATCGTTCCGGAAGAAACACCGGAGAATACGGATGAAGAGACTGCTGCTGACAGAGAAAACCAGACGGAGCCTGCAGTGGAACCGAGGACATATACGTATATCCTGAACAAGAATACCCACAAGTTCCATAATCCGAACTGCCCAAGCGTCGGCCAGATGAGCGAGAAAAACAAAGAGGTCTATGTGGGGACGAGAGATGAAATCATAGCTATGGGATATGAGCCATGCGAGAGATGCTACCCCTAACGGAAGTGCACCAGATGACACCATTTCCGATTCCGTTCGTAGACCGCGCCTAATCTGTCAGTATTGTTAATGACACAAATATGTGAAAAGACATACCATGATTTGGAGATGATCATCTTGGAACTGATTACAGAATCTGAACTTCTTTGCGCAGCAGATAATAAGAGCGTCATTGCGAAAAGACTGACGGAGTTTCATGTCAGCAAGGCATCATTTATAGATGGTTCAGTCTATGACCTGATCGATATTGCAGCATCCCATAACAGCATATTGCTGTATTATTATGTTTTTGAGGAGCAGACCAATTGTCTTATTAATTGCTCGATATTAAGCGAAGCATTGGCAAACGACCCTGTGCTTGGCGAGTATTATGAGGGGGAAGTATTCAGCGACAGTTTCTTTAACGTGCTATATAACATGACGCTTCCGGAAGATGATCCGGAAAAGAAAAGTTCATATCACTTGAACAATTTGAAACAGTATGAGCGAGACATACTGATAGAGTGTCAGAGATTCAACGAAACGGTTGATCTGGAGCATCTGTCTTTTCCTATCGGCCTCAAAGCTTTTGTTCCGATCAACGGGTTTGCTATAGGTATAGATATAGAACAGGAGAACAGTATCTATTCTCCTGCATATGATGCGGCAGTGGATATTATTGCCAGTCATGCCGAAGAAATAGAGGCGCTAATAAAGGAAGACAGGATTAAACAGGAACAGGGAGAGGCAAAACTCCGGATACAACTCCTCAAAGATAACAACTTCCATAACTGCAAGAACAAAGCGCTGAGACAAAAATACGCTTCTGATCTATGGACAGACAACAAATGGATCAGGGATCTGTTCAGCGACGCTCCTGAAAACAGACGGAAGTATCCAGAGAGGCGTTATCTTGAATTGGTAGAATTAGTGTACGCCGAGTACAGAAGCGATAAAAGCATTGTTGAGACTTTGCAGGAGCCGGAGAACTGAGATCAGTAATAATCTGAGGGAAAAGACCTGGACTGTCAGAATGGGAAAACCACGGATTTCACATGCTACAGTTGATGACGAAAGACGAGATCTGTGTTATTACGTAATTACATTGAGATATTCTATAACAGAAAACGGCTGCACAGCAGTCTTGGCTACATGAGGCCAGCGGCGTACAGGATGAAAGGAATGGGGCTGAAAACAGCCTGAAAGGAGTACACATATAGCGTCATTAGCCACTACAATACTACCTACCACTCCAATGCCGCAGAGTGTCAAATTACAGATTCATAGTGTTTTACAAGCCCACTGAGTTCATGATTCAGTGGGCTTGTGATATAAAAATCAAAAAGGAAAAATCGGATTTGCGTAGGTGATCAAATGGATTATGAAGAAGAAGGAATTGTTCAGGAGTGGTTGCCATATTTGTGATCAGAATATATAATCTTCATTACTTTCGCCTTTTATCAACGAAGGTAAAACAGCGTATTGCGATTACTCCCTGATAAAACCAATCAGAGGCAAACGTGAATGATAAGCACAGGATCCTAGCGGAGGAAATGCTGAAACAGACAGCTGAGGAAATATGCATGAAGAAGAAACAACATGCTTTCACGGGACGTGTGTTTCCCGTGTTAATGATCATAATAACGATCTTGGTTACCATGTTTACCGGCTGCAGCCGAACCCGGGACACCATTCCCGGACCGTCGGGGGAGACCGAACCGGAAGAGGACTGGTATTCCGGCATGATCGAGGTGGACGTCGGGAACGGGGAGACGCGCTGGATCCGCGCCTACGACAGCGTCCCGGTCAGTATGCTCAAAGCCGATCAGTTCAAAGAGACCGACGGAGGTTATCTCTTGTACACGGGAAATGAGTACACAGCCCTGCAGGGGATCGACGTCTCCACCTTCCAGGGGGAGATCGACTGGTCGGCCGTCGCGGCCGACGGCATAGACTTCGCCATGCTGCGCATCGGCGGAAGGGGCTACGGAAGCGGAGAGATCTACGAGGACGACAGCTTCCAAATCAATTTTCAAGGTGCCATAGACAACGGAATTCAGGTCGGCGGATACTTCTTCTCCCAGGCCGTCACTCCCGAGGAGGCGAGGGAAGAGGCGGACTACGCCGTCTCTATACTGAAGGAGCTTCCCGAGGGCAGCGTCACCATGCCGATCGCCTTCGACTGGGAGACGGTGGGGGACTACGAAGCCCGCACCGCGGATATAGACGGGGAGACGCTGACGGCGTGCGCGAAGGCCTTCTGCGCTAGGATCGCGGAGGCGGGCTATCAGCCGATCGTGTACGCCTACCGGTATCTGGCCTACGAGATGTACGATCTCGAGGAGCTGCAGCCGTACGGGCTCTGGATCAGCACCCTGGACGGCAGCCCGGACTTCTACTACGCCCACGACATGTGGCAGTACACGGAGAACGGGGTCGTGAACGGCATCCAGACCCGCGTGGACCTGAACCTGTACTTCATTCCCGCGGCGCCCGCCGCGGAGCCGGCGGAGCAGACCGGGGAACCGGCGGAGTAATCCGCCCGAAGCACGCTCTTGCGGGAACCTCCGTCCCACGGTATAATGCTTTTGAAATAACAATAACAGGAGGACCACTATGAATACTTTGGACGCGATCAAAGCCAGACGTTCCGTGCGCGGGTTCACGGACAAGCAGATCGGCGACGCCGATCTCGACGCCATCCTCTTCGCCGGCGGCCAGGCGGCCGTGGGCGGCGCGGATTTCAAGAGCCTGAAGCTGTACGCGGTGCAGGATCCCGAGCTCCTGAAGGCCATCGACGAGGCCTCCGCCAAGAGACGTCCCGGCAGCCATCCGCTCTACGGAGCGCCCACCCTGGTGGTGCTGGCCTCCAAGGAGAGCATCCTGCCGAGCATCGAGTTCACCAACGCCGGCTGCGTCATCGAGAACATGATGCTGGCGGCCACCGACCTCGGGATCGACAGCATCTACCTGTGGATGAGCATGTACGGCATCAACGACGATCCGGACATCATCGCGAAGCTGGGCTTCCCGGAGGGGTACACCTGCGTCGGCACCATGGCGCTGGGCTACGCCACGAAGGAGTTCCCGAAGCTGAAGGCCGACGAGCAGCGCATCGAGGTCACGGTCATCAAGTGAGAATTCCGCCGGCCGGGCGGAGAAGGGAAGAGACTGCCGGTCGTCCCGGCAGTTTCTTTTTGCCCGCAGAAAATATTATGTAAACCATAACGATATGGATTTTGCCCCCTCCGCATAGTATAATGGTCCCAAAGGAGAGTGATCCCATGAAATATCCAGATCTTTTCCGGCCCATACAGATCGGCAGCACGCTGTTCCGCAACAGGATCTTCAGCGCTCCGACCGGGCATCCGGACGTGTCGGTGGACGGCGAGTTCTCCGAGGACGCCGTCGCCTACTACGAGCGCAAGGCCCAGGGCGGGGCAGCCGTCATCACGCTGGGCGAGGCCATCGTCGACAGCAGATACGGCAAGAGACACCCCTTCCAGGTGAGCCTGGACAGCAGGAACTCCTACCACAGCCTGTCACAGGTGGCCGACCGCATCCGCAGGCACGGCGCGGTGCCCTCCATGGAACTGCAGCACTCCGGCATGAAGGCCACGCCGGGCCTCGTGACCCCTGGCTTCTGCACCGGGGCGGACGCCGTGTACGGCCCGTCAGAGATGGACCTCAACGGCATCCACGTGCATGAGATGACCGAGGACATGATCCTGGAGATCATAGACAAGTTCGGCAACGCCGCCCGGGCGCTGAAGAACTCCGGGTTCGGGATGGTGACCGTCCACGCCGGCCACGGCTGGATGCTCAACCAGTTCCTGACGCCCCGCATCAACCGGCGCGAAGACCGCTGGGGCGGGAGCGCCGAGAACCGCGCCCGTTTCGTCGTGGAGGTCTGCGACGATATCCACCGCAAGTGCGGGCGTAACTTCCCCGTGGAGGTGCGCATCAGCGCCTCCGAGATCGTCGACGGCGGCTACGACGTCGGCGAGGGCGTCGCCATCGCAAAGCAGCTGCAGAGCCACGCGGACATCATCCACTGCTCCGTGGGCTGCGGCATCGGCCTGCCCGAGGAGTACCGGACCTTCACCCTGACGCACCCCTGCATGTTCAAGGAGGACGGCGTCAACGTGAAGTACGCGGCGGAGGTGAAGAAGCATATCACGGACACCCCGGTCGCCGCCGTGGGCGCCATGACCGACCCCGCCATGATGAATGATATCATCGCCTCCGGAAAGGCGGACATCGTCGAGATGGCCAGAGGCCTGATCTGCGACCCGGATCTCCCGATCAAGGCCAGGGAGGGGAGAGACGGCGAGATCGTGCGCTGCATGCGCTGCCTGTCCTGCTTCTCCAACCTGAAGGACCGCGGAGGCTTCTGGTGCGCGCTGAACCCCGTGACGAACCGCGAGAGGGCGTTCGCCCGCACGGACGTCCATGTGACGCCGAAGAAGGTCCTGGTGGCCGGCGGCGGCATCGCCGGCATGCAGGCCGCCCTGACGGCGGCGGCCAAGGGCCATGAGGTCGTCCTGTGCGAGAAGAGCAATCATCTCGGCGGGCATATCACGTGCGAGAACAACGTGCCGTTCAAGAGGCACCTGAAGGAGTACATCGCCCAGCAGATCCGGAAGCTGGAGGCCTCCCCGGTGGAGATCCGCATGAACACGGAGGTGACGCCGGAGTACGCCCGCGGCACGGGAGCCGACGTCATCGTCGCCGCCCTCGGTGCGGTGCCGGCCAGGCCGGACATCCCGGGCATCGGAGGAAAGAACGTCCTGTGCGCCGACGAGGCGTACATCAATCCGGACCGGGTCGGGGACACCGCCGTGATCCTCGGCGCCGGCTTCGTGGGAACGGAACTGGCCATCTATCTGAACGGCCTGGGGAAGAAAGTCTGCGTCCTGGAGATGGCGGACCATATGAACGTAAGCTCCAACAGCCTGCACGGGCAGGCCGTGGACATCAAGCTGCGCGAGGAGAAGATCCCGGTGTTCTTCTCGTCGAAGGCGAAGGAAATAGACGGACAGGGCGTGCTGGCGGAGACGCCCGAGGGTGACCGCCGGTTCGACGCGGACACCGTTATCTACGCCGTCGGGCAGAAGGCCCTGAGCAGAGAGGCCACGGCCCTGTACGACTGCGCGGACGAGTTCTGGCCGGTGGGCGACTGCGTGAAGCCGGCGACGATCTCCGACGCCAACCTGACCGCCATGAGCGCGGCGCAGAACATCGGGCGCGTCTGACTGGGGACGGGGGAAGATTACGGTATAAGACAGCCGCGGGGGAGGCCCCGCGGCTGTTTTCAACGGAATTGCTCTTGCGGAAACGCTCCCGACTGTGAGATACTATGAGGTAGAACAAATACAAGAATGCTTCCCGTGATCCGGGTCCGGAATACTCTCTGAAAGGACGGAGAAAAATGAAGAAGATCCTGGTTTTCGTTCTCGTGCTGCTCCTGGCGCTCCAGGCGCTGCCCTTTGCCGCATTGGCGGAAGAACTGCCGCATGAGCATGAGGAAGAGGAATACGTGACCGCCGAGATGACCGAAGAGGAACCGGCGGACGATGAACTGCCTCCGGAAGAGGTGCCGGCCGCCGAGCCGGCGCCGGAGGAGGAGACGGATGAAACCGCGCCGATCACTGCGGAGCCCCAGACTCCTGTCCTCCCCGATGAGGAACTCACCGCGGAGGGATCCGCCGCTGAGATAGAAGCCGTTCCCGTCGAGGCGGAGCCGATGGCGGTCACCGCGCCGACAAGCCTGTGGATCGAGCCGTCGGAGAGCAACGGGCTCCCGTCCAGGATCACCGTGTACAAGAAGAGCACCTCCTATCTGATCTGCCTTCCCGGAAACGCGGTCGTGTCCGAATGCTTCCTGTCCTGGGACGGCGGAACGACGGCAAGGGTCGGCGGAACGTCGTACGACAGCGGATCCTGCCCCATTCCTTCCGGGAGCGCGGGAACGACGTATGAGTTCAGGAACGGGAGCTCCCGTCTGGCTTCTCTCAGCCTTGCTACGTATAAAGGCTCTGCCGGCGTGCATACCATGTTCATCGAGATCGATGAGAGCCTTGGTACGATCGCGGATATGAAGAGGGACAAGGAGAACAGCTGCTCCGGTATCGTTTTCATCGACGGGCAGGAGCACGTGCTCTCCAAGATGAAGGGCCGCGGCAACGCCACCTGGACCAGTTCCGACGACAAGAAGCCGTACAACATCACCCTGGGCAAGAAGATCAACTTCCCCGGCATCGACTCGGAAAAGACCAAGAAATGGTCCCTGCTTGCCGAAGCCCTCGACCGGAGCCTCCTGTGCAACCGGACCGGCTTCCATCTTGCGGAACAGATGGGGATCGGCCAGGACACCGCCTCCGTCGACGTCTGGATGAACGGCGAGTACCAGGGCTGCTATACCGTCACACCCAAGACGGACTCCTTCGTCCCGAAAAACGGGTGGATGATCGAACAGGACAACTACAAGGAGGATCCCGTCGCGCAGGGCGGCGATCCACAGTTCCAGCTGACCGGCCTGAAGGAAGACTCCGGCTGGTCGTCCTGCTACAACCGGATCACCGTCAAGAAGATGGGCGACGACTTCCTGGGATACGACGAGGCCGGAGAGGTCGACGAGAGCGCTGCCAACATGGAGGCAAAGGCGGCGGAGATCCAGTCCTGGCTCCAGGACGCCTGGGATGCCTTGCGCTCGGATACCGGCTACAACTCCAAGGGCAAATACTATACGGACTACATAGACATCGAGAGCTTCGCCCAAATGTATCTCATTCATGAGTACGTTAAGAACTACGACGTATGCGCCGGCAGCATCCTGTTCCACCGGGACGGCCAGACGGACGCGGACAAGCTGATCGCCGGCCCGCTGTGGGATCTGGACAATGCCCTCGGTTCCACCTACCAGAATTCGAAGCTCGGCAAGGCAGACGACCGCACCAACGGCGACCGCCGGAGCGCGCAGGGCCATTTCATCGAAAACATCACCGAGTACAAGACCTCCATCTACAAGACGCTGAGAAAGCATGCGGATTTCATGGAGGAGGTCACATTCCAGTACAACAGATACAAGGACGCATTCGACGCGCTTCCCGACGACGCGCAGGCCCTGTTCGACGAGATCTCCGCGTCGGCGGCGATGAACCACGCCAAAGTCAACGATCTCGGAAACAGTTCCGGGAAGAACCTGCATTACTACAGGAGCGCCACGACGCTGGGGAACGGCAGTTACCGGCAGTCCTATGCGGCAACGACGCAGTGGAGCAATTACACGGCAAATCTCAAGACATATATCACCGTCCGCTCCCTGTGGTTCCGGAACAATTACACCGACGAGGACTTCTGGAACGACCCGACGTACGAATGGTCGGAGGACAACACGAGCGTGACCGCGACCCGGGCGAGCCGGCACAGCGCGTCCTACACGGAGACGGAGACCGTGAGCACGGCGGCGGAGATCACGGTGCCCGCGGCCTGCGAGACCATGGGCACGACAAAGTACACGGCCACGTTCGCGAACCCCGCCTTTGCCGCCCAGACGAAGACCGTACAGGATATCCCGCCGCTGGGCCACGACTGGGGCGATCCTTCCTACGAATGGACGGAGGACAACAGCCATGTGACCGCGACCCGGATCTGCAGACGCGACGCTTCCCACATAGAGACCGAAACGGTGGAAACGTCGTCTGATGTCACCACACAGGCGACCTGTGAAGGCATGGGGAAGACGACATATACCGCCGTCTTCGAAAACACGGGTTTCGGGACGCAGACGAAGACCGTGGAGGACGTCCCGGCAACGGGGCACACGCCGGGCGAAGCCGTCCGGGAGAACGAGAAGGCCACGACGTGCACGGAGGACGGAAGCTACGATCTTGCCGTCTACTGCACGGTATGCCATAAGGAACTGAGCAGGGAGACGAAGATGGTCCCCGCCCTGGGGCACGACTGGGACGATCCAACCTACGAGTGGTCCGCTGATAACACGAGCGTGACGGCGACGCGGGTCTGCAAACGCGACGCTTCGCATACCGAGACCGAGACGGTGGAAACGGCGTCCGAGGTCACCGCTCCCTCGACCTGCGAAGGAAAGGGAACGACGAAGTACACCGCCGCATTCGAAAATCCCGCTTTCGCGACCCAGACGAAGGAAGTCCAGGATATCGAGGCGCTGGGACACACGCCGGGCGAAGCCGTCCGGGAGAACGAGAAGGCCCCGACATGCACGGAGGACGGAAGCTACGACATGGCCGTCTACTGCACGGTCTGCCATAAGGAACTGAGCAGGGAGACGAACGCGGTCCCCGCCCTTGGCCACGACTGGGCCGACCCGGTCTACGAATGGGCGGAGGACAACGGCAGCGTGACGGCGACGAGAGTCTGCAGACGGGATGCTTCCCACAAAGAGACCGAAACGGCCGGGACGGCCGCGGAGATCACGAAGCAGCCGACATGCGAGGAGAAGGGCGAGACGACGTATACCGCGTCCTTTGAGAACGCCGCGTTCGAGAAACAGACGAAGACCGTGAAAGACGTACCGGCCTCGGGGCACACGCCCGCCGATCCCGTCAGGGAGAACGAGAAGGCGGCGACGTGCACGGAGGACGGCAGCTATGAGGAGGCCGTGTACTGCTCCGTCTGCGGGAAGGAACTGAGCAGGGAGACGAAGACGATCCCCGCCCTTGGCCACGACTGGGCCGACCCGATGTACGAATGGGCGGAGGACAACGGCAGCGTGACGGCGACGAGAGCCTGCAAACGGGATGCTTCCCACAAAGAGACCGAGACGGCGGATACGTCGGCGGAAATCACGAAGCAGCCGGCCTGCGAGGAGAAGGGCGAGACGACCTGGACGGCCGTCTTCGAAAACGCCGCCTTCGCCAAGCAGACGAAGACCGAAGCGAACATCGAGCCGACCGGCCACACGCCCGCCGAACCGGTGAAGGAGAAAGAAAAGCCGGCGACCTGCACGGAGGACGGCAGCTGGGACGATGTCGTATACTGCTCCGTCTGCCATATGGAACTGAGCCGCGAGACGAAGACGATTCCGGCGACCGGCCATGACTGGGGCGAGCCCGCCTACGAGTGGGCGGAGGACAACGGCACGGCCACGGCCAGCCGGACCTGCGGAAACGATCCGTCCCATGTGGACAGCGAGACCGTAAAGACGACCTCCGAGGTCACGAAGGAGCCGACGTGCGAGGAGCCGGGCGAGACGACCTGGACGGCGGCCTTCGCGAACAAGGCCTTCACCGGCCAGACGAAGACGGAAGCCAACATCCCCTCGCTGGGGCACGAGCCCGGCGAACCGGTGACGGAGAACGAAGTCCCGGCGACGGAAGAGGCGGACGGAAGCCACGACGTGGTCGTTTACTGCACGAGGTGCGGAAAGGAACTGAGCCGCGAGACGGTCGCGGACAAGTTCGTATGGCCCGAGTTCAAGACCCAGTCCCTGGTCCTGTCCGGACAGATCGGCCTGAACTTCTACATGGATCTGTCGGGGCTCACGGAGGAACAGCGGAGCGCGAGCCGCGTGGAATTCAAGGTCGGAAAGGCGGATCCCGTGAGCGTGCTCTTCGACGCGGGCAAGGTCAACGGCAAGGGCTACTTCGGGTTCACCTGCTACATCAATTCCATCCAGATGGCGGACACGATCAAGGCCGTGTATCATTACGGGGACGAAAAGACGGTCTCCAAGGAGTACTCGGTCCTTAGATACCTGCAGGCCGTGGACCGGAACGCGTCGTTCTACGACGATAAGACGGTGGCGCTGGCGCACGCCATCGCGGACTACGGACACTACGCGCAGATCTACCTGTCCTCGATCAACCACTGGACGATCGGAACGGACTACGCGGCGATGACCCTGCACTACGCGGAATCCTTCGACTACGCGGACATCCTGTCGAAGGTGCAGGCCAACGCGTTCGTCAAGGCCATCGACGGAACGAACGTCACGAAGGCGACGTACAAGCTGCATCTGGATTCCGAGACGACGGTGGACGTGTTCCTGACGACGAAGGACGGGAAAACCCCGTCGAACGTGAAGCTGTACACCACACCGGCGGGCGGCGGCAGCGTGACCGTGAAGAACGTCACGCCCGCGAAGCAGTCCGACGGCAGGTACCTGATCCGGATCTCCGGCATCTCGGCGCACAGGCTGGGCGACCTTTACGAGATCAACGGAACCGCGGGGAAGACCTTCACGGTACAGGTCTCCGCCCTGTCCTACGTCCGGTCCGTGCTGAACAACGCGGGTTCGACGGCCGCGGCGAAGGACGGCCTGTCGGCGCTTTACAAATACTACGAGGCCGTGATGGCCTACCGCACGTAAACCATCAGACATGCATCCGCAGGCCCGGGACCCGTCCCGGGCCTGCGCCCGTATGCGGATCATCATTTCAAAGGCGGAAACTGTACGCTCTTTCGGACGGCCCGCCTGAGAGGATGGAAAATGAAAGAGGAACCGGAGGGGAGATAGATGGGAAGGAGAGACAGGTATTCCGGACCGGTCGCGGCCAGGCTCGCGGAGCTGGGCTTCGGCCGGGACTTCGCCGCGGCCATATCGTCGCTCACGGATACGGAATACACCTCGAAGAGGATGCTGTCCTATCTGAAGAACTCCCTGTCGCTCACCGCAGAGGAGATCGCCGACGAGGCGCTGATCATCCTGCAGGAGAGGGACCGGTACCGGGAAAAGCATATCAGAGAGGGAAGAAGGAGGGAGAAACCGGTGGAGGAACTGTTCGTCAGAGGCTTTGAGATCGAATGGAAATACCTGGAGGGGAACGCCGGCCCGGATTCGGAGTACGTGCTTGAGATCCCCGCGCTGCGTTCCCTGGAGACGGTTTCCTTCCGGAGGAACCTCACCTTCTTCTGCGGGGAGAACGGGAGCGGGAAGTCCACGCTGCTGGAGGGCCTGGCCGTCGCTCTGGGCCTGAATCCGGAGGGGGGCACCGGAAACTACCGCTTCAGCACGTACGACGACTGGTCCGCCCTGGGCAGCGCGCTGCGGCTCTCCCGCGGCCCGCACCGCCCGGACCGGAGCTATTTCCTGCGGGCGGAGAGCTTCTACAACATGGCCAGCGCCGCGCTCCGGGAGTACAACCATGACGGCCGGATGCCGGACTACCACGCGCGTTCCCACGGGGAGAGCTTCCTGGACTTCATCACGGACAACGTGGCGGTCGGACTGTACCTGATGGACGAGCCGGAGGCGGCGCTCTCGCCGCAGAAGCAGCTGGAGCTCCTGGTGCGGCTCGTGAGGATGAGCCGGGCCGGCTCCCAGTTCGTCATCGCGACGCACTCTCCGATCCTGCTCGGAACGCCGGACGCGGACATCCTCTGCTTCGACGGAACGGTGCATCCCGTGTCCTGGGAGGAGACGGAGAGCTATCAGATCACGAAGCTGTTCGTCGACGGACGGGAACGGCTGCTGAAGGAGCTGTTCCGGGAGGATGACTGAACCAGCCGCCGGAAAACGGGGTATGTGCTCGGTGCACTATTCTCGCGGAAGTAATGTGCGAACAAAACAAGATTCCTTTCTGGATAAGATGAATAAAAAACGGAGGCGGGACGCAACTGCCCGCGTTGTGCAAAACAGAAGAGAAATGAGGGGGTTGCGCATGACGGAGAGAAGAAAACCGCTGGACGCACGGGTTCCGTTTTCCCCGGAACTGTGGTAGAATGGCGGAGGAAGAAGACACGAAACTCGGAAGGGAGGGACCGGAATGGACACTGCGGCAAGGATCGCGCTGATGATCGTCACGGTCGCTGTGCTCGTATTCATCTTCATCTACCGGAAACTGGACAAGGAGTCGCACCGGTGCGTCAGCCTGGTCCGGGGGATGGAGGACGATCTGCGCCGGTGGATCTCCCTCGGCGGGGAGCTCGTCGCGGCGGACCCCGTCTGGCCGGAGGAGGCGGAACGCTGCGGAAGACTCCTGGAGGAACTGGACGGCATAAAGAAAGGCAGCTATCTCGAGAAAGTACCGGTCTTCAATCAGATCATCTCCATCATATGGTCGGCCGCGCTGGAGAAGGGGGACACCTTCGAGGGCGCCCGGCGGGTGCGCGAGATGAACGAGATCCGGGAGGGCCTCTCCGGACTGGTCGACGCGTACGACCTGTGCGCGGCGAAGCAGGCGGAACGGCTGAAGAGAGGGCTGACGGGCCTCGTGGGCCGGATCTGCCGCGTCAAGACGCCGGAGCCGCTGGAGGAGATGCGGATCCCGGACCTCTCAGACTGATACTTATATTCATACTCATATTGCATATTCCGAACGCGTCCGAAAGAACTCCCGGCGGAGAGATCCGCCGGGAGTTTTCGCATGACCGGAAACGTGTTATCTGGGGATCCCGCCGAGATCCCGGCCGAGGATGTAGCCGTAGGTCAGGCCGGACCCGGTGGAGTTGCCGGGGACCAGCATGGGGTAGTCCACGCCGTAGCGCCCGGCCATGATGTTGCCCAGCGCGTACAGACCGGGCACGGGCTCCCGGTGCTCGTCCAGGGCCCGGAAGTACTCGTCCACCTGCACGCCTCCGCAGACGGACAGGAGCGCGGGCCCGAACTTGCGGGCGTAGTACGGCGGGGTGTCCAGGGGGATCAGGAGCTCTGGCCGCTTGCCGAACTCGTCGTCGTGCCCCTTCCGGCAGTACTCGTTGTATCTGCTGAAGGTCTCCTCGAAGGCGTCCGGGTCGATGCCGGCCTTCTCCGCCAGCTCGCGGGGCGTGTCCGCCTTCACGGCGAAGCCGTTGCGCAGGCTCCACTCGATCTTCTCGCCGACGGCCTTCTCGTCGAAGGGCTGCCCGCCCTCGTATTCGAAGCTCTCGCCCCAGTAGATGCCGCCGCCGTAGGGGAGCGTGGCCGGGATCTTCGTGGCCCAGGCGTCGTCGAACACGGTCCAGCACCAGGGAAAGCCCGTCTTGAGCACGCCCAGGGCGCGGCCCTGCAGATAGTTGTCCTCGTTCATGAAGCGCCTGCCCTTCGGGGTGACGAACAGGAAGCAGTAGTTGGCGTGGCGGATGGCCTGCGGATGCAGCATGGTGGGGAACGGGGTGTCCTCGAACGAGGCGCCCGCCCAGAGGGCCGCCCGGTGTCCGTCCCCGTTGTCCACGCCCTTCGGCACGTTCGCCTTCACCGTGACGCGGTTGGCGATCGGGCACAGGTCGTCGCACATCTCGTCGTTCCCGCCGATGCCGCCGGTGCACAGGACGACGGCCTTGTCCGCCAGGACGCGGATGAGCCTCCCGTCCTCCGTGCGAGCGGCCGCGCCCGTCACGCGCCCGTCCTCCTTGATCAGCTGGAGCATCTTCGTTCTGTACAGGAAGCGGGTGCCGAGCTTCTCGGATTCGCGCACCATGCATTCCATGACGTCGTTGAGGCCTCCGAACTTCCCCTGACGGGCGACGGGGCCGTCGTGGAAGGAGTGGGCGGCCAGCAGCTCGCGGTACGTCTCCCCCTGATACACCGCCCCCTGCAGGTTCGGCTTGACGCCCCACTCCGGGCGGGTGACCAGGTCCAGGACCCAGTCCATGGCCTCCTCGCTGCGCGTCGTGTACAGGCGCACCAGGCGCTCGTCGCAGCGGTTCCCGCAGCGCTTGATCCACTCCCGCGCCACCGCGTCGGGATCGTTGACGATGCCGAGGGAGCGCATGTACTTCGAGTTGACCACGCCCACGTTGAAGGCGAAGCCGTGGTAGGAGGGGAGCTTCTCCATGACCGTGACCTCGCAGCCGTTCTGGGCGGCGCTGTAGGCGCAGCTCACGCCGCAGATGCCGGCGCCGACGACCAGCACCTGTGTCGTCAGCGTCCCGTCGAACTCCTCCTCTTTGAAGGGCGCGGGCGCCTTTGCCCAGCTGCCCCATCTGGGATCGATGTTGCTCATCGGAAGACCTCCGTCCGTATTCGGGATCGCGCGCGGCGCGCAGCCGCGCACAGGAGCATTATACCAGAGAAAGGACCGGATGGATACAGGCGGATGGAGAAAACCCGCGGGGAAGGCGGGAAAGTCCCGGAAACTGCCGCCGCACGCGGAACTTAATAATGCAAACTGGAATTCAGTATTGCAAACAGCCCCGGCGGACCCGGGGAGGATACCCTGAAACGAAAAATAATTATCGTAACACGATAAAAAACCATTGACAAACGGTAAAGAAGATGCTATCCTGCAGATGCGGCGGGAAAAGAAACGCCGCGGGAGGTATGGATATGGAACAGAAAACACTGGCAAGATGGCTGAAGGTCATCCTGATCGGCGTGGGGATCTGCACCCTCGCCGTATACCTTGCCGTCATCCCCATGTACGGCGTCAGCCTGAGGACGGAGTATCCGGAGTTCTCGGACAGGTTCTGGCCGTGGCTGATCTTCCTGTGGGTGACTGCGGTGCCTGTATTCGCGGCTCTGGTCCTGGGCTGGAGGATCGCGTCGGGCATCGGGGCCGACCGCTCCTTCACGGAGAGGAACGCGAAGTACCTGAAGTGGATCTCCTGGCTGGCCGCCGGGGACGCGGCGTTCTTCTTCCTGGGGAACCTGGTCCTGCTGTTTGCGAACATGAGCCATCCCGGGGTCACGCTGCTCTCCCTGCTGGTCGTCTTCGTCGGGATCGCGGCGGCCGTGGCGGCCGCGGCGCTCTCCCGGCTGGTGAAGAAGGCGGCCGCCCTGCAGGAGCAGAGCGACCTGACGATCTGAGGAGGCGCGGCATGGAAGGCGAGATCATCTTCAACATCGACGTCATGCTGGCCAGAAGGAAGATGAGCGTGACGCAGCTGGCGGAAAAGGTGGGGATCACGGTGGCGAACATGTCCGTCCTGAAGACGGGCAAGGCCAGGGCCGTGAAGATGTCCACCCTCGCGAAGCTCTGCCAGGCGCTGGACTGCCAGCCCGGGGACCTGATGGAGTACCGGCCGCCGGAGACGGAATGAGAGAGAAGACGCCCGATCCGGGCGTCTTTTCCTTTTCCCGACAGGCCGCCCGCGATTGACCGGCGCGGCTCCCCGGTGGTATACTCGGTTATCCTCAGGAAGGGAGGGACGGTCGACGGAAAGAGGAAAGAGACTGTTCGAACGCTGGAAGACCGACTATGATTTCCGCACTCTGGTGAACGGCGCCGTCTCGGCGGCCGTGACCGCCGCCTTCGCCGTCTACAACGGCTTTCTCGGCGTGCATCACGCCTCCCTGTGGCACGGGACGATCTGCGTGTATTATCTCATCCTGCTGGTCCTGCGCGGCGCTGCCGTGCTGCTTGCCGGGAGGGCTTCCCTGCGCGGAGACGCGGAGGAGACGGGAAGAGTGAAGTATCTCGTCCTTGCCGTTCTCCTGCTGCTGCTGAACGTCAGCCTGATCGTGCCGATCTCCCTGATGATCCGGCAGGAGCGGCCGGTCGGCATGACCATCATACCCGCGATCGCGGTCGCGGCGTATACGACGTACAAGATCGTTATGGCCTCCGTGAATCTGAAAAAGGGCCGGGCGTCCGGCAGCGGCTTTGTCCGCCTGCTGCGCGCGACCGGGTTCATCGACGCCCTGGTATCGGTCCTGACGCTGCAGAACACCCTGATCTGCGCCGTTTCCGGAAGCGGGAGCGATGTGCTGCGGCCTCTGACGATCGCGACCAGCACCGCCGTGTGGGCCGCCGTCATGGCGCTGGCCGCCGCCGTCGTCGCAGGAGGTGTCAGGGAAACGCAGGGCGGAAAATGAACCGCGGGGGATATCCGGGAAGGCATCGGCATGATCTTCGGATCGTGCCTTTTGTCATTTTCCGGGGAAAAGGAGCGCCGGACGGCCGCCGCGCCGTCTAAAACAGTTGTATTTTCCGGGAGAAAGTAGGATAATGTATCTGTGAGAAGATGGCCATCAGGACAGAATGCAGACGGCCCGCCGTGACGGCGGGGGAATGGAGAGAAGAAATATGGGGGTCCTGGAAGGATGCCGGGGACCGCACAAGACGCCGATCCCCGAGGAGCGGATATGCCCCGTATGCGGGGCAGAGGTCGAGGTCTTCACGGTGCGAGGACGCATCAGCGCGGATTCCACATGCGAATGCGGATACGTGTTTCACGCGGAGGAACAGTACGTTTCCCCCGGCCTGCAGAAGATCTTCGACGAGGCGAAGAAACGCGTGGAGGACGACGGCTGACCGCGGTCAGCCGGATGAAAGAGATAATAAAACAGCAGGAGGTTTTCAGATATGTATGAATTCAGACCCATCACGGACAGGATCGCCGTTTACCGCGAGAAGGTGCGCGACCGCCTGATCATCGGCGATGCGGCGAAGGAGAAGCTGAAGCTGGAGGCGGAGATGAAGTTCCGCAGCTATCCGCCCATGCTGAAGAAAGCGTACATGTCCCAGTACCTGATCGAGAACATGCCCATCCACATCCACGAGGACGAGTACTTCTTCGGCGACATGTGCACGAAGCACTGGGGCGCCGCGAGCAGCTCCTTCTGGCTGATGGCGGACATCGAGCACACGTGGCCCATCGAGGCCGACGGGCTGCACCACGCGCCGCTGGACGACCCCATGTACTCCAAGCAGCTGCTGGCCATCGCGCCCGAGGAACTGGCGGAGCTGCGCGAGATCACGAAGAAGAAATTCGAGATGGGCCTGATCGGAGGCGAGGACTGGCTGCCCACGGGTGCCCGGGAATTCTTTGCCCTGCAGGCCTCCGACTACGGCAAGATCGGCGGATTCCCCGTGATGCTGCCGCCCGGACACCTGACCCCCGGCTTCCAGACGATCCTGAAGCGCGGCTACGAGGACATCCGGAAGCAGGCCAGGGACTGGCTGGACGCCCATGAGGGCAACATCCAGGGCGACGATATCGGAAAGTACATCTTCTACTCCGCGGCGGAGGTCTGCTGCCTGAGCGCGGAGACCATGACCATGCGCCACGCCGAGCTGCTCCGGCAGACGGCCGAAAAGACGGAGGATCCCGCCCGGAAGGCCGAGTATCTGTCCCGCGCCGAGAGCATGGAGTGGATCGCGAAGTATCCCGCCAGGACCTTCTGGGAGGCCCTGCAGCAGGTCATGATGTACAACATCTTCCTGAAGGTGGACAACGACCCCGGCGTCACCAGCCTGGGCCGCTTCGACCAGTACTCCTGGCCGTACCTGAAGAAGGAACTCGAGGAGGGGACCCTTACCCTCGACGAGGCCCAGGAGCTGGTGGACGCGTTCTTCCTGAAGATCAACACGTTCTACGGCGGCGGCTTCGGCAAGACCACCCAGACGGCCGGCATCGGCCATCTGGGCCAGCACACCACCATCGGCGGCATGATCCCGGAGACCGGCGAGGACGCCACCAATCCCGTGTCCTTCATGGTCCTTGAGGCCATGTCCCGCCTGGAGCTGCACGAGCCCACCGTCTCCCTGCGCTGCACGAAGAACACCCCGAAGGAGATCTGGGACTGCGCCATGGCCACGAGCATGAAGGTCGGCGGCCTGCCCCTGCTGCAGAACGACGAGGTCATCGTGCCCGCCCTGATGCGCGAACTGAACTTCGAACTCGAGGACGCCCGGAACTTCGCGTTCATCGGCTGCCAGGAGATCACCGGGTCCGGCTGCGACTACCCGGCACCGAACGGCTCCGCCATGGGCCACAGCGGCATCTATTGGGCCATCGTCCTCGACATGTGCATCAACAACGGCGTCAACCCGATCAACGGAGTGAAAGCTCCGGACAGGGTCTGCTCCGGCTACCTCTATGATTTCAAGACCTTCGACGAGCTGAAGGCCGCCTACGAGAAGTTGTGCGACTGGATGCTGACCTGGTCGGCCTCCCTGAACAACTACACGGAGCACGAGTTCCCGCGCCTGTTCCCGTTCCCGAACCTCTCCATCTCCACCATCGGCTGCATGGAGAAGGGCAAGGACGTGTCCGAGGGCGGCGCCAAGTACAACAGCTACGGCGGCACCGCGACCGGCCTGGCCACCTCCGCGGACAGCCTGACCGCGCTGAAGTACATGATCTACGACAAGAAGCTCATCACGGCCGAGGAGTACCTGAAGGCCGTCCTGGCCAACTGGGAGGGATACGAGTCCCTGCGCCAGCGGATCATCAACGAGGTGCCCCACTACGGCAACGCCGATCCGTACGCCGACGAGCAGATGAAGTACATGATCGACCTGTACTACGGCCTGTCCCGCAAGTATTCCACCGAGCGCTGCAAGGTGTACAAGTGCGGCACGTTCGGCGCGTCCGACCACGTGGTGCAGGGCGAGATCACCTGGGCGACCCCCGACGGACGGAAGACCGGCGACCCGATCGCCGACGCGTCCAGCCCGTGCCAGGGCCGCGACGTCTGCGGGCCCACCGCCGTGTTCCGCTCCTCCACGTATTTCGACCACAGCCACTTCATGGACGGCATGGCGCTGAACCTGAAGATCCACCCGACGGCGCTGCAGGCCAACGACGGCATCACCAAGCTGGAGGACGTGACCAAGTCCTACTTCGACATGGGCGGCATGGAGGTCCAGTACAACGTCGTCGACGGAAAGACCCTGCGCAAGGCGCAGAAGGACCCGGACAAGTACCACAACCTGGTCGTCCGCATCGCGGGCTTCTCCGCCTACTTCGTGGACATGACGGAGGCCATGCAGGCCGACATCATCTCCCGCGCGGAGCATCAGATCTGACGGAAGACCTCATATACGCAGAGAAAACCCCGGGGGCAGCCCCGGGGTTTTCTGACTTTACGTGTCTTGTGTGCATGAAGAGGGGGATCACACCCTCCCGATGTTCCTCGCGATGGCGTAGGCCTGCCGCGTGGCGGACAGGACGTTGGCGGGCTTCACGCTGTCGCCGATGAGGTAGTACTCCGGCGCGCAGAGAGCCAGCGCGTCGGCCTCCTCCGCCAGGGGCTTCTGGCCGACGGCATAGATGACGGTATCCGCCGGGATCTCCTCCCGGCCGTCCGCGGTCTCCACGGTCAGGGAGCCGCCGTTCACGGCGACGGCTTTCGTGTTCAGCCGCAGATCGACGCCGAGATTATCCATATAGATGCCGTAGTACATGAACGCGACGCTCCGGATGTCGATGCCGGGCCTGTCCGCCATCTCCACGACGGTGACCTTGTGGCCGAGCTGCGCGAGCCAGATGGCCAGCTCCAGTCCGACCTGGCCGGCGCCCATGATGACGGCGTCGCCCTTCACGGATTCCACGTTCTCCAGGACCGCCTCGGCCGGCAGGGCCTTCTCGATGCCCGGGACCGGGGGAACGACCGGCCGCGCGCCCAGGGAGGCGATGATCACGTCGGGCTTCAGTTCCTCCGCCAGGGCGGGCGTTACGGCCGTGTTCATGCGCACGTCGACGCCATTGACCTCCAGCAGGCGCGCCTGGCGCTTCAGGTACCTGCCGAGATTCTTTTTGAACGGGACCTTCTCCTCGCAGTTGAGGATGCCGCCGAGCTTTCCGGTCTTCTCGCAGAGGATGACCTCGTTGCCCATCTTCGCGGCCTGGATGGCGGCCTCCATGCCGCCGACGCCGCCGCCGGCGACCAGGACCTTCTTCGGGTGGGCGGCCGTGCGCGGCATCATCTTGACGTCCAGCTCCTGCCCGATCTCGGGATTCAGGGTGCAGCGGAAGATGCGGTGTTCGCCGACGTTGTTGAAGCACTGCAGGCAGCGGATGCACGGGGCGATCTCGTCCTCGCGGCCGGTCCTGGCCTTGATGGGGAAGTCCGGGTCCGCCAGCGTCTGGCGGGCGACGTTGATGATGTCCGCGCCGCCCTCGGCGAGGAAGCGTTCCATGTGGGCCGGGTCGGTGAACGCGCCGACCGTGGCGACCAGGGATTTCGTCACGTGCTTCTTGATCTCACGCGCGTATTTGGAGTTGCATCCGTCCTCCAGGAACATGGAGGGATGGACGACGATGAAGGTCTCGTCGATCTCGTGTAGGCCGGCGGAGACGTGGATGATGTCCACCTTTCCGTCCACGGCCTGGGCGATGCGCACGCCCTCCTCGATGCCGTAGCCGCGGGGGTCGATCTCGCTGCCGGAGAAGCGGAACTCGATGGGCATGTCCTCTCCCACGGCCTTCCGGATGGAATCGATGACGAGCAGGGGGAACCGCATGCGGTTCTCAAAGCTGCCGCCCCATCTGTCCGTGCGGTGGTTGAAGATGTGGGACATGAACTGGTGCAGCAGCCAGCCGTGGCCGGCGTGGATGGTGATCATGTTGAAGCCGCACTGTTTGGCGAAGGCCGCGGCCTTCCCGAACTTGTCCGCCAGATCGAGGATCATCTCCTCAGGCATCTCCTCGACCCAACCGTAGCGGAACTCGCCGGCGGAGGGACCGTACAGCTTCGTGCCGTAGGTCATCTTCGAGTAGTTGCTGAACATGCCGTCGTGGGACAGCTCGGCGGAGGCGACGGCCCCGTTGCGGGTGATCGCCTGGGCGATCTTGGACATGTGGTTCAGGTTCTCTATGTCCGTCATGTCCCTGGTCCAGGGCAGCCCCTTGCCGGTCTTCACGTCCACGATGCAGTCGCCCACGGAGACGGAGGCGAAGCCGCCCATGGCCTTGCGCTCGTAGAAGGCGGCGGCCGCCTCGCTGGGATACCGGTCGGGCCCGTCGTTGTAGAAGCCCTGCGGAGCGGAGAACAGGCGGTTGCGGAAATACGTGCCCCGGATGCGCAGGGGGGCGAACAGATGCGGGTACTTGACAGCGTCCATGGGAAGGTCCTCCTTCAGAATGTCTGTTGCGGACATTATCTCACAGCGGGGCCGCGTTTGCAATCTCGGAATGGAGGGACATAGTGTAAAGTATTTATCTGAGAAATAGAGACAGAGGACAACTCAAAGTGGTTTAATGAAATGACCAAACCCCATCAACCACAAAGAGAGGTGTCCCCTGTGGAAAGAATCATAAACGAAGCGACGGAAAAACTCAAG
>JAFYAU010000025.1 GCA_017540565.1 Oscillospiraceae bacterium | reverse complement strand
GCCGGACCGGACGGCCGGACGGAGGGCTTCTTCGTGGACGCCTCCGGGAAGGTCCTCGGCCGTCACCGGGGGATCGCCCGGTATACCGTCGGCCAGCGGAAAGGGCTCGGCATCGCGCTGGGGCATCCCGCCTACGTGACGGAGATCCGCCCGGACAGCCGCGAGGTGGTCCTGGGCGGGGAAGAGGACCTGTACCACAGCACCGTCCTGTGCCGGGACACCTGCTTCATGAGCATCCCCGGGCTGAAGGAGGGAGAGACGGTCCGCTGCACGGCGAAGATCCGGTACGGACACGCCGGCGCGCCCGCCGTGATCGCGGCGGAGGAAGACGGCGGGGTCACCGTCCGCTTCGACAGGCCCGTGAGGGCGCCGGCCCCCGGGCAGTCGGCCGTGTTCTACGATGAAGAGGAACGGATCATCGGCGCCGGAGTGATCGCCGGGGTCCGGGACTGACCGCGCCGGAGGTGAGGAAAACGGAACTGAGGATCCGCCGCTTTGAGGAGCGCGACCTGCCGGTCCTGAGCCGCCTCCTGGCGGACGGGGAGGTCATGCGCTGGCTGGAGCCGCCCTTCACGCCCGAACGGGCGGAGGCGTTCCTGAAAAGCGCCGGGCTGTGCGACCCTCCGCGGATATGGGCCGTCGAGGACGGTGACCGGCGTTTCGCCGGCTACGTCATCTACCACGATTACGAGGAGGACAGCCGGGAGATCGGCTGGGTCCTGGACCGGAGCTTCTGGGGAAAGGGCTGCGCCTCCCGGCTGACGGAGATGCTGACCGCATGGGCGCGGTCGGAGGGAAAGTCCGCGGTCATCGAATGCGCGCCGGAGCAGCGCGCGACGAAGCGCATCGCGGAAAAGTACGGATTCGTCTTCGCGGGAAAGCGCGGAGACTGCGACGTCTGGCGACTGGAAGAGGAAGGAAGGGGAAAAGAGATGGAATACCGCAGGATAGAGGCTTCCAAAGCGGAAAAGCTGTGGGAGCTGCACAAGGCCTACAAGGCCGAAATCGGCGAGGAGGAGCCCGGGGAGCGGGAGCTTGAACGGCTGAAGAAGGCGGTCGAAGAGGGGAGGATCACATTCTACGGAGCGTGGGACGGGGAGACGCTGGCCGGCTGCTGCTCGGTCACGGTCGGGTTTTCCACCTTCGATTACGCGCCCAGCGGCATGTTCGAGGACTTCTACATCCGGCCGGAATACCGGCACCGGGGCGCGGCGCGGCAGCTGGTGCTCCTCGCGTATCGGGACAGCGGCGTCGGGACCATGACCGTCGGCTGCGCCGACTGCGACAGGGCGATGTACGGGGCGCTGGGCTTCAGGGTCCCCCTCGGCAACCTGCTCGCGTTCGAATGAAGGACCGCGCCGGCCGGCGCGGACGACAACGATCGGAAAATCTGTCACAGGGAGGTTTTTGCATTATGAAAAGACAGATCAGGACAACGGAGGCCATCTTCCCGATGCCCGTGCTGCTCATTGCCACGTTCAACGAAGACGGGAGCGTCGACGTCATGAACGCGGCGTGGGGCACGATGCTGGACCGCGACATGGTGGCGCTGAACCTGACCGAGACGCACCGGACGGTGGAGAACATCAAGGCCAGGAAGGGCTTCGTCGTCCACATCGCCGACGCCGCGCACGTGGTCGAGGCGGACTGGTTCGGCGTGGTCAGCGGGAGGAAGGATCCGGAGAAATTCGCGAGATCCGGGATGACCTTCGTGAAGTCCGATCTCGTGGACGCGCCGGTGATCAACGAACTGCCGGTCGCCATCGAGTGTGAATTCGTGGAATACCAGGACGACGCCACAGGCCTCGGCGTCATCGGAAAGGTGCTGCGCACCTCCGTGGAGGAGGCGCATCTGAAGGACGGCCGGGTGGACATCGACTCACTGCAGGCGATCGCCTTCGACCCCTACACCCACGGTTACTACAGAGTGGGAGGCCGCGTCGGCGACGCCTTCAAGGACGGCCTGAAGCTGAAATAAGGATCCGGATCCGGACCGGGACGGACGGGGAGCGCCTGCGGGCGCCCCCGTTCGTTTTCTGCCTCCCCGCGCGGCGCGGGGGGTAGTGCAGACGGCCGGAATGTGGTACAGTGATACGGAGAGGAGGCGGAGACATGATCATCAATACCGGGCAGCGGACGGACATCCCCGCCTTCTACGCCGAATGGTTCGCCAACCGGCTGAGAGAGGGCTTCGTCTGCGTGCGCAATCCCTACGATCCGGGGCAGGTCAGCCGCTACCGGCTCGACCCCGCCGTCGTGGACGCGATCGGCTTCTGCACGAAGGACCCCGCCCCGATGTTCCCCCATATGGACCTGCTGAAGGACTACGGGCAGCTGTGGCACGTCACCGTCACGCCCTACGGGCGGGACATCGAGCCGAACGTTCCGGACAAGCGCCGCATCCTCGGGGATTTCCAAAGACTGTCGGAGACCGTCGGGGCGGACGCCGTGACCTGGAGATTCGATCCGGTCCTGCTCTCGGAGCGGTACACGCCGGATTATCACATCCGGGCGTTCGAAAAGATCGCCTCCGCGCTGGAGGGGCATACGCATACCGCGGTCGTCAGCTTCATCGACCTGTACCCGAAGGTCCGGCGGAACTTCCCGGAAGCGCGGGAGGTGCCGCAGGAGCAGCGCCTCGCCCTGGGGAAGGCCTTCGCGGAGATCGCGTCGACGCACGGGATGACGCTCCGGCCCTGTGCGGAGGGGGACGAACTGGCCGCCTTCGGCGCCGACTGCGGCGGATGCCTGCGCGTCGGGGATTACGAGAAAGCGATCGGAAAGCGCCTGAACGCGCCGAAAAGGAAGGGAGCCCGGGCGGCCTGCGCCTGCCTGATCTCCTGTGATATCGGGGCGTACGACACCTGCCGGCACCTGTGCCGGTACTGCTACGCCAACGCGGAGCCGGCGAAGGTGCTGGCCAACAGCCGGCGCCACGACCCGGGATCCCCGTTCCTGATCGGGAACTGGCGGGAGGGCGACAGGATCCATGACGTGCCCCAGGAATCATGGATCGATGAACAGACGAGCCTCGGGCTCTGAACGGAAAAGAGAGGAAGATGCGCGGATGAACGGAAAGGCTCCTGAGAAGATACTGGTCAGAGGGGCGAGAGTCCACAATCTGAAGAACATCGACGTGGACATCCCGCTCGGCGGGATCGTCGGGATCGCGGGCGTGTCCGGGTCCGGGAAATCGTCGCTCGCCCTGGGCGTGCTCTACGCCGAGGGCTCCCGTCGGTATCTGGAATCCCTGTCCACCTATACGAGACGGCGCATGACGCAGGCGGCGAAGGCGGACGTGGACGAGGTGCTGTACGTGCCCGCCTCCCTCGCGCTGCACCAGCGCCCGGCGGTGCCGGGCATCCGGTCCACCTTCGGTACGGGGACGGAGCTGCTCAACAGCCTGCGCCTGATGTTCTCGCGCCTGGCCAGCCACCGCTGCCCGAACGGGCATTACGTGCCCCCCTCCACGGCCGTGGCCGCGGAGAAGGAGCTCGTCTGTCCCGAATGCGGGGAGCGCTTCTACGGGCCCGGCGCGGAGGAACTGGCCTTCAACAGCCAGGGCGCCTGCCCGCACTGCGACGGGACGGGGATCGTGCGCGTGGTGGACGAGTCGACGCTCGTCCCCGACGAATCCCTGACGATCGACGAGGGGGCGGTGCTCCCCTGGCAGACGCTGATGTGGTCGCTGATGAAGGACATCGCCAGGGACCTCGGCGTGCGCACGGACGTGCCGTTCCGGGACCTGACGGAAACGGAGCGGGAGATCGTCTTCCACGGCCCCGCGGTCAAGCGGCACATCGTCTACCAGAACCGGACGAGCGGCGCGGCGGGCGAGATGGACTTCACGTATTTCAACGCCACCTATACGGTGGAGAACGCGCTGTCCCGGGTGAAGGACGAGAAGGGGATGAAGCGCGTGGAGAAGTTCCTGCGGCTCTCGGTCTGCCCGGAGTGCGGCGGGACGCGGCTGTCGGAGAAGGCGCGGGCGCCCAGGATCATGGGGCTGAGCCTCGCCGACGTGTGCGCCATGACGCTCTCGCAGTCGCTGGACTGGGTGGCGAAGGTGCCCGGTTCCGTCCCGGAGGAGATGGAGCCGATGGCCCGGAGCATCTGCGAGTCCTACCGCACGGCGGCCGGACGGCTGACGGAGCTCGGACTGTCCTATCTGACCCTCGACCGCGCGGCGTCCACGCTGTCCACGGGGGAGCGCCAGCGGATGCAGCTTGCCCGGGCGGTGAGGAACCGCACGACGGGCGTGCTCTACGTCCTGGACGAACCCTCCGTCGGCCTGCATCCGGCCAACATCGAGGGGCTCAACGGCGTGATGCGCGACCTGGTCGCCGACGGGAACACCGTGCTGCTGGTGGATCACGACACGCAGATCCTGAAGGAGTCCGACTGGCTGATCGAGATGGGCCCCGGCGCCGGGGCGAACGGGGGCCGCATCATCGCGGAGGGGACGGCGGAGCAGCTCGCGGCCGATCCCGCCTCCGTCATCGGGCCGTTCCTGACGAAGGAGCCGGAGCTCCCGACAAGACCGGCCGGCGCGGCGCCCGACGGCGGCTGGATCCGCATGAAGACCCGTCCGATCCACACCGTGAAGGCGCTGGACGTCCGGATCCCGAAGGGAAAGCTGACCGTCGTGACCGGCGTCTCCGGTTCCGGCAAGACCACGATGGTGCTGGAGAGCCTCGTCCCCGGCCTGGCCGCCCTGACGGCAGGGGAGAAGCTGCCGGAGCACGTGGCGGAGATGGAGGCGGAGGGCATCCGGCACGTGAAGCTGATCGACGCCTCGCCCATCGGGATCAACGTGCGCTCCACGGTCGCCACCTACGCGAACGTCCACGACGAGCTGCGCAAGCTGTACGCGAGGACCGCGGGCGCGAAAAAGAGGGGATACCGGGCGGGGGACTTCTCGTACAACACCGGCTCCCTGAGATGCCCCGTGTGCGACGGCACGGGCTCGGTCAGCCTCGATGTGCAGTTCCTGCCGGACGTGGACATCCCGTGCCCCGAATGCCGGGGCTCCCGGTACGCGAAGGCCGCCTGGCAGGCGGAGCTGAAGAACCGGGAGGGGGAGACGAAGAGCCTGCCGGAGCTCATGGCCATGGACGTGGACAGCGCGCTGGACTTCTGCCGGGACATGAAGAACGTCGCCCCGAAACTGGCCGTGCTGAAGAGCCTCGGCCTGGGGTATCTGACGCTGGGCGAGCAGACGCCGAGCCTGTCCGGGGGAGAGGCGCAGCGCCTGAAGCTCGCCAGCGAGATGGGCAGGGCCCAGGGGGACAGCGTGTTCGTGTTCGACGAGCCGACGATCGGGCTGCATCCCCTGGACGTCCGGACGCTCCTCGGGGTGTTCCGTACGCTGATGGACAGCGGCGCCACGGTGGTGGTCATCGAGCACGACCTCGACGTGATCCGGAGCGCCGACCACGTGATCGACATGGGGCCCGGCGGCGGGGACGAGGGAGGAACGGTCGTCGCCTGCGGAACGCCGGAGGAGATCCGGGCCTGCCCCGGCAGCGTGACGGGAAGATACATCTGAAAGAGACGGCCGCGGGGCGCGGCGGGAACGCAGACGGCCCCGCGGCCTTTCCATGCCCGCGTCCGGAAGAAAGAGTCTTTTCGGGCGAGCGATCGTCCTGTATAATGACGGAGAGAAAAGAAACGGCCGTACGGCCGGAATACGGAGAGAGAGCTATGAACTGTTATCTTCTGGAGCAGACCATACGTACGTGTACGGAGGAGGAGATGGAGGAACGGAAGGACCTCCGGTACGCCGCCGTCCTGACGACGCCCGAATGGCTCAGCGAGCGGAGCCGCTTCGACATGGGCATCGAACTGGAGCCGGACGCCGGGAACATCCACAACACGAAGGCGGAGGTCAACTACGACTCCCTCACGGGGACCTTCCGGATCCCCGACCGGGAGGACCTCCGGGGGAAGGACTACCGCTTCGCGTTCGCCCTGGACGAGAAGGGGATCGTCTTCATCGACGACAGCGGCCGGGCGGAGCGGATGATCGACGCTATCTGCCGCACGAAGCGCTGGCGGGAACCGAGCCTGGAGCGCTTCCTCTATGATTTCCTCGAGCAGATCGTCGACGGCGACCTCGCGCTGATGGAGCGCTACGAGGACGAACTCAACGCCATCGAGGACGGGATCCTCGCCGCGCAGGACCAGGAGGGGATGGCGCGGGTCAACGAGATCCGCAGCGACGTGCGCGCGCTGCTTGTGCACTACGAGCAGATCATAGACATGACCCAGGAGCTGGAGGAGAACGAGAACGGATTCTTCCGGGAGGAGAACCTGCGCTACATCCACCTGTTCATGAACCTCATGGCCCGGAGGCACGACTCCGCCGCCTCCCTGCGCGACCACGCCATGCAGGTGAGGGACCTTTACAACGCCCAGCTGGAGGTGCGCCAGAACAAGATCATGACGCTGCTCACGGTCGTCACGACGATCTTCATGCCGCTGACGCTCATCGCCGGCTGGTACGGCATGAACTTCCGCTACATGCCGGAGCTGGGATGGCGCCTCGGCTATCCCGTCGTGATCGCGGTGAGCGCCGCCGTCGTGATCTTCTGCCTGGTCTTCTTCAAAAAGAAGAAGTGGATGTGAGAGGAACGATGGAGATCAGATACATGACCGCCGGGGACGACCGGAGAGCGGTCAGCAGGATCTATGAGGAGAGCTGGCGGCGGGCCTACCGCGGGATCGTCCCGCAGGCGTACCTGGACGCCATCCCTGAGGGCCGCTGGGTGAAGAACCTGGATATCCCCGGCTGGTCCGTGATGCTCTGCCTCGAGGACGGGGAGCCCGTTGGGACGGGAAGTTTCAGCCGGTCCCGGTCCGAACGGTATCCCGATGCGGGAGAGGTGATCTCGATCTACCTGCTTCCGGAATACTGGGGAAAGGAATACGGCGGCCCCCTGCTGGAGGCCATGGTGACGGAACTGGAAAAGCAGGGATACCCCGAGGCGTTCCTCTGGGTCCTCGAGGACAACGGCAGAGCGAGGCGCTTTTACGAAAAGCACGGCTTTTCCTGCGCGGGAGAAACGACGGAGGGGACCATCGGGGGAAAGACCCTGCGGGAGGTGCGGTACGTCCGCCGCCTGGACAGCCCCGGGAAGGCGCACAGCCCTGCACGGCAGACGGAGACCGGGAGGATGCACACATGAGATACAAGGGAACACTGATCGTCGTCAGCGACTGCGAACGGGCACTGAGATTCTACAGGGACATGTTCGGGTTCCGGCTGGTCCGGGACAACGGCGGGAACATGGAACTGACGGACGGCCTGTATCTACAGGAGGCGGGGTACTGGGAAAGCTTTACGGGGAAGAGATCTGTCGGAAAAAGCAATCAGTCCGAACTGTATTTCGAGGAACCCGACGTCGAAGGATTTGTGAAACGGCTTGAGACGCTCTATCCGAAGATCGAATACGTTAACCGCCTGTCGACCCACAGCTGGGGACAGACGGTCGTGAGATTCTACGACCCCGACGGCAACCTGATCGAGGTCGGGACGCCCGCGTGACCTGGACTGTATGATAAATGAGACGGAGGGAATCACACATTTGATAAGGATCACGGACGTTACGGAGGAGAACTGGCTCGAAGTGGCCGGCCTTTCCGTGAAGGAGGAGCAGAAGGGCTTTCTTGCCCCTGCCATCGGGATCCTCGCCAGAGGGTATGTCTACCGGAACTGCAATGCCCGGGTGTGGGTCATCGAAAACGAGGGCACCGCCGTCGGCGTTGCCCTCGTGCGGGAGTTTGACGACGAGCCGCTCGGCTATGACCTGCAGCAGTTCATGATCGACGGGAGATACCAGAGGGGCTTCGGTTCCCGGGCCTGGAGGCGATCCTGGACGCCCTGCGGCGGGAAGCGCATTACGATCATGTGGAAGTGTGCGTGAAGAAGGCGGACACCGCGGCGATCCGCCTGTACGAAAAACACGGGTTCACGGACTCCGGCTACGTGGATGAAGACGTCCCGGATTCCGTCAACATGATATGCCGCCTCTTCTGAGACAGAGGGCGGACGACAGGAGAGATGACCATGATATTATTCGTTAACGCGTGCGTGCGCGAAGGTTCCCGGACGAAGAGGCTGGCGGACGTCCTGCTCGCCCGGAGAAGAGGACCGGTGGAGGAAGTGCGCCTGCACGAAATCGCGTTTCCCGTCGCGGACGCGGACTTTCTGGAGAAGAGGGACGCCCTGATCGCCGCCGGCAGTTTCGATGACCCCATGTTCGCCCTGGCAAGGCAGTTCGCCGCGGCGGACGAAGTCGTGATCGCGGCCCCGCTGTGGGATCTTTCGTTCCCCGCGTCGCTGAAGCAGTACTTCGAGCAGATCAACGTCACCGGGATCACGTTCCGCTATTCGCCGGAGGGCATCCCCGAGGGCCTGTGCCGCGCGGGAAGGCTGACGTACGTCACCACCGCGGGCGGTCCCTTCTTCCCGGAGGAGTTCGGGTTCGGTTACGTGAAGGCCATGGCAGAAGGCTTTTACGGCATCCGGGACGTGCGGCTGATCAGCGCCGCCGGACTGGACATCGTGGGCGCGGACGTCGAGGGGATCCTGAAAGACGCGGAGGAACGCGTCAGGCAGGCGGACCGGTGAAAGGCCGGGATACGTGATCCGCATGCGCTGCTGACGGGAAAGGGAGGCCGTTCCGCCTCCCCTTGATTATCATACCGCAAGTACGGTACGATGAAGCCAAATCTGAACGGAGAAAGGAAACACAGCCGTGGAAACACTTACGCAGGAGGAAGTAGTACGCGCCTTCCACATGATGTGGGACAACTATCCGGAGATGGTCCGGCTCATCGACCGGCACTTCAACGTGATCGCCGGGAACCCGCTTTACCTGAAGATGGGCGGACAGGAGGGGATCAAGTGCAACACGGGCGATCCGTCCTTCCACCGGGACTGCCAGGCCATGAACGCCCTGAAGACGCAGGAGACGAAGAGCATCAGCTCCGAGATCGGCGGGACGGCCATGGAGTCCTTCTGGGTCCCCGTCGCCGGGGCGCCGGACTACTACGTCCACTACACCAACGGGCTGGCCGCCTTCGCGGCCGCACAGGAAGCCGCCGCGGCGCAGGAGACCGGCGGAGAGGAATGAGTCCGTGCCGCGGAGGCGGCAGACGAACGGGAGACACGCGGCGGGGATGCCCCGCCGCGTTCCTTTTTCCGCATGCCCCTGTTCAGGAGGAGGAACCTCCTGTATAATGGCGGTGCGGGCGGGAGCGCGCTCCCGCGGCCGCGGGGAGGCATGTCATGATCGTTCATCCCATCGCCCCGGTATATGACCGGGATTCGAGGATCCTGATCCTCGGGAGTTTTCCCTCCGTGAAATCGAGGGAAGCGGGCTTCTTCTACGGGCATCCGCGCAACCGCTTCTGGCAGGTGCTGGCGCTCGTGCTCGGCGGGGACGTCCCGGCCTCGACGGAGGAGAAAAAGGCGTTCCTGCTGAAGAACCGGATCGCCGTCTGGGACGTGATCGCCTCCTGCGATATCTCGGGCTCGTCGGATAGCAGCATCCGCAACGTCACCGTGAACGACCTGGGTGCCATCCTGGAACGGGCGGACATCCGCGGGATCTTCGCGAACGGAAAGACCGCCTGGCGGTACTACCGCCGGTATGCGGAGGCGCGGACCGGCCGGCCCGCCGTGTGCCTGCCGTCGACCAGCCCGGCCAACGCCGCCTGGGACCCGGCGCGCCTGGCGGAGGAATGGAAACAGATCCGGAACTGTCTGGAACAGGATATCTTCTGAAGAAGAGAAGGAGAGGCAGCATGCTGAACAGGGAACTGACGGAGAGAACGGAGAGATTCCTGCGGGAGAAGTTCGACGCCGCGCTGTATCTGAACGCGCATCCGGAAGCGAAGGCCTACCGGCTGGAGCACTCCTTCCGCGTGGCGAACATCGGGGTGCGGATCGCCCGGGGCGAGGGCTTCGACGAGACGGAGACGGCGGTCGCCTGCCTGCTCCACGACGTGGCCTACTGCGAGGAGTTCGGCGAGGACGGCTGGCGGGAGCACGGGCGGCGCTCGGCCGCGATCGCGCGGCCCTTCCTGCGCACCCTCGGCTTCCCCGAGGACCGCGTCGAAGACATCTGCTACGGTATCGCCATCCACGTGGACGACGAGGCGGACTTCGAAGGGGAGCGGACGCCGTTCGCGCTGTCCGTCGGGGACGCGGACAACATCGACCGGTTCGATGCCTACCGCATCCACGAGGCGCTGGCGAGGGACGGATTCCTGGAGATGGCTCTGGAGGAGAAAGAGGCGTACGTCACGAAGCGGCTGGACCGCCTGTGCGGGATCCGGGAGCTCCCGACGGGCACGGAGACGGCGGGGAGGCTGTGGAGGGAACGCCTGGATTTCTATGCCTCTTTCTTTGAGAAACTGGCCGCCCAGGTGGGAAACAGCCGGAGCATCACCGGCTGACGGAGGACCGCGGGGAGGAGACGCAATGGCTTCGAGCAGGGAATACATGGAATACGTGCGGGAACAGCTGGCGCCCGCGGAGGGGATCTCCTTCCGGGCGATGATGGGGGAGTATCTCCTGATCTGCGGGGGGAAGACCGTCGGAGGGATCTACGACGACCGGCTCCTGGTCAAGCCGACGGAGCGGGCCCGGCGCCTGCTGCCGGACGCGCCGGAGGAGACGCCCTATCCCGGGGCAAAGCCGATGCTCCTGGCGGACAATCTCGACGACCGGGAGGCCCTGAGGGAACTGGTGTACGCCGTCGCCGGCGATCTGCCGGCGCCGAAGAAGAGACGCGGGACGGAGCGGGGGTGAGCGCGGTGACGGAAAAGCATCCGGCGATGTACCAGGTGTCGACGCTGCAGGCGCTGTCCCTGGGGTATACCCGCCCGGTCGTGACCGTCGGGGAGCTCCTGCGCCACGGGGATACCGGCCTGGGGACCTTCGAGGACGTCGGCGGGGAGATGATCGTCCTGGACGGGCGGTGCTGGCGCGCGGACGGGACCGGCGCCGTGTCGGAAGCTCCGCCGGAGACCGGCGTGCCGTTCGCCTCGGTGTCGGAACTGGCCGGCGGCGTGCGGTTCGAAACGGAGGCCATGCCGGATCTCGCGTCGCTGCGGACGGTCCTGGATCTGAAGATCGAGGAGGGCTTCGGCCTGAACAGCATGCACATGGCGCGGATCGACGGCTTCTTCGAAAGCGTCAGCGCCCGGTCCGAGTCGGCGTTCCGCTCGCAGCACGTCCCCCTGAAAGAGGTCCTGGAGAAAACGCAGAGGGACTTCACGTTCCGGGACGTCCCGGGCACCCTGGTCTGCGTGTACTACCCGGACTACATGGAGGGGATCAACGCGCCGGGCTGGCATTTCCACTTCCTGTCCGCCGACAGGACGCGCGGCGGGCACGTGTTCGGACTGCGGATGGCCGCGGGCGGCGTGCGCCTGGACCGGATCAGCAGCATCGAGATCCGGCTCCCGGCGGAGCCGGCCTTCGACACCTACGCCCTGAAGGAGGCGTCCGGCGAGGAGATCCGGCAGGTGGAGCAGGGGGACTCCACGCAGCGCAGATAGCCCTCCGCCCCCATCCGTGGTATCCTTGCTGCACAGGGAGGGATCGCTCATGGACAGATACGTTACGGGAGCCGTGATACGCAGGCTCCGGGAAAACAGGAAGATGACGCAGGAGGAGCTGGCGGAGAGGATCTTCGTCAGCGGAAAGGCGGTGAGCAAGTGGGAGACGGGCCGGGGGTTCCCGGACGTCAGCCTGCTCGAGCCGCTGGCCGCGGCGCTGGACATCTCCGTGATCGAGCTCCTGTCCGGCGAGGACGTGCGGAACAGGAACCGCGCCGCGGACATGCTCCGGAGCCGGTTCTACGTCTGCCCGGTCTGCGGGAACGTGATACAGGCGTCCGGCGACGCGGTGATCAGCTGCTGCGGCATCACGCTGCCTCCGCTGGAGGCGGAGCCGGCGGAGGGCGACCACGCCATCCGGGCGGAGGTCTCCGAGGACGAATACTGGGTCACGCTCGGTCATCCGATGACGAAGGACCATTACATCACGTTCATCGCCGCGGTCTCCGATCACGGCGTGCAGTTCGTCAGACTGTACCCCGAGGGAAGCGCGGAGGCGAGGGTGAAGATGAGCCGCGTGCGGTATATCCTCGCGTACTGCAACCGGCACGGCCTGTTCCGGATCCGGGTGTGACCCGCGGGACGGTGGGCTGAAAGATCATACTCCGGAAGGGAGAATACATATGGAAAACAGGATCGTCATCCGGCGGGAGACGCCGGAGGATCACAGAGCGGTCGAGGAGATGATCCGCGAGTCGTTCTGGAACGTGTACCGTCCGGGCTGCAGCGAGCACTGCGTGATGCACGTGCTGCGGGACGACCCGGCGTTCATAGGGGAACTGGACCTTGTCATGGAGCAGGACGGCCGCCTGATCGGCCAGAACATGTTCATGAGGACGGTCATCGACGCCGACGACGGAAGGACCGTGCCGGTCCTCACGATGGGCCCGATCTGCGTCCGGCAGGAACTCAAGCGCATGGGCTTCGGGAAGATCCTTCTGGACGATTCCCTGGAGAAGGCGGCGGCGCTGGGCTACGGCGCCGTCCTGTTCGAGGGGAACATCGGGTTCTACGGGAAGTGCGGATTCACGTACGCCAGGGAGTTCGGCATCCGGTACCACGACCTGCCCGAGGGGGCGGACGACTCGTTCTTCCTGGCCAGGGAGCTGATCCCCGGGTATCTCGCCGGGATCACCGGCGTCTACCGGACGCCGGAAGGCTACTACGTGGACGACGCGGAGGTCGAAGCGTTCGACCGCGGCTTCCCGCCGCGGCGGAAGCTGAAGCTGCCCGGCCAGCTGGTCTGAGCAGGGATGAACTGGTCTCCTACTGCACCTATGCCGAAAAGGACTACATCCTGCCCACGGACCTGACCCCGTGGGCAGAATTCGTATATACGTTCCCAGCGCGCAGGGGGCACAGATATGCGGGGCTGCTGTTCGGCAAGATCACGCGCCTGGCGGAAGCGACGGCGCGGCCGCGGTGTATCTGTCGACGAACCACACCGGGCTGTACGAGAAATACGGTTTCGAATACCTGACGCAGATGACGGACATGGACGGGGACCCGTCACAGACGACATTGGAAACCTGGCTAAAATTCAGCTTTTCCATGTTGGATTTGGCCAAAAGGATGGGGCTGGAATAGTACATATTGACGGAAAACGGCTGATTTACTATGCACATCCGAGAGGGGTCAAGCGGAAAAACGGGCAAAATTTTTCGGAAAACGTGATGCTTCTTGGCTCGACTCGCTATGATTTCGTGAAGCATCAAAGAAAAGTCGCTCAGATTTCGTGATTTTTCGCTTGACCGGGGCGCTGTCCCGGCCTTATAATGACCGTAACAGAAGCATGGAGGTGCGGTTATGTATCTGAAACGGAAGATCGACGCGTATCTGGCCGCGTGGAAAGCAGACCCGGAACGGAAGCCGCTGATCGTGAAGGGAGCGCGGCAGATCGGAAAGACCGAGTCGATCCGCCGATTCTCCGAAGGGAGATACAAAAGCGTCGTAGAGATCAACTTTGCGCTGGAACCGAAGTATAAGACGATCACCGAGGAAGGTTATGATGTGGAGAGTATCGTAAAGCACATCACGCTGCTTGATCCCTCCAAAGAACTCCTCCCTGGGGAAACGCTGGTTTTCTTTGACGAACTGCAGGAGTTTCCGGAGATCGCAACCGCATTGAAGGCTTTCTGTCAGGATCGGCGCTACGACGTGATTTGCAGCGGGTCGCTGCTCGGCGTTCATTACCACAGGATACAGAGTATCAGCGTGGGGTATAAGCTCGACTATGACATGTATTCTCTCGATTTTGAAGAGTTCCTCTGGGCCAAGGGTTACGGAGAAGAGTCGACCGAAGGCATGCTGGATCACATGAAGAGCCTTGTCCCGTTCAGTGAAAGTGAGATGGCCGTATATCGTCAGCTTTTTCTGGATTTCTGCGTGCTCGGCGGGATGCCCGGCGTCGTCAGAAGCTACATCGAAAAAGGAAACTTCTCCGGCTCACTGGCCCTGCAGAGGCAGTTGCTGCTGGATTACGAAGAGGATGTCCGGAAATATGCGGAAGGGCTTGATCAGGCGAAGATCCTCAGCGTTTACCGCCATG
>JAFYAU010000024.1 GCA_017540565.1 Oscillospiraceae bacterium | reverse complement strand
TGCGCAGAACATTATGCCGGTCATCAAGCGCTGGCTGTATTCAGACAAGGATATCTTCCTGCGGGAAGCGGTTTCCAACGCCTGCGACGCGATCACCAAGTTCCGGATGCTCCATCCGGACAGCGAGGAGACCATGACCGTCAACGTCAGGGTCGACAAGGAAAAGAAGCTGATCACGATTTCCGATACCGGTATCGGCATGACCGCGGAGGAAGTCCGCAAGTACATCAACCAGGTGGCTTTTTCCGGCGCGACGGAGTTCATGAAGCAGTTTGAGGACAAGAAGCCGGAAGAGCAGAACGATATCATCGGCCACTTTGGCCTGGGCTTCTATTCCGTTTTCATGGTCAGCGACAAGGTTGAGATCCAGACCCTCAGCAGCGAAGGTGAAGCCGATCCGGTTCACTGGGTATCCACGGACGGTATGGGCTTCGAGCTCTCCGGCGGCAAGCGAAAGGCCCACGGCACGGACGTGATCCTGCATATCTCGGAGGAGGAAAAGGAATTCCTGGAAGTGTGGAAGGTCCGGGAGATTCTGAACCGCTACTGCGGCTATATGTCCTACCCGGTCATGCTGGAGGACGCCAACGCCAAGCCCGTGGAAAAGGACGTGCCCGTCGGGGACGAGAAGAACGAGGACGGCAGCCCGAAGACCGAAAAGGTGTTGGAGGTTCCGAAGCCCCAGCAGGTCAACGACACCGCACCCCTGTGGCTGAAGAAGCCATCGGACTGCACGGACGATGAATACAAGTCCTTCTACCGCAAGGTCTTCATGGACTTTGAGGAACCCCTGTTCTGGATCCACCTGAACGTGGATTATCCCTTCAACCTCAAGGGCATCCTGTATTTCCCGAAGATCAAGAACGACTTCGGCACCCATGAAGGGCAGATCAAGCTCTTCGCCGGCCAGGTCTTCGTGGCGGACAACATCAAGGAAGTCATTCCGGAATTCCTGATGCTCCTCAAGGGCGTCATCGACTGCCCCGACCTGCCCCTGAACGTCAGCCGTTCCTTCCTGCAGAACGACGGCTACGTGAAGAAGATCAGCGCCCATATCACCAAAAAGGTCGCAGACAAGCTCAACGGCCTGATGAACACAGAGCGTGAGACCTACGAAGGCTACTGGGACGATATCGCGCCCTTCGTCAAGTACGGCTGCATCAAGGACAGCAAGTTCTATGACATGGTGAAGGACGCCATCCTCATGAAGAAAACCGACGGCAAATATTCCACCATCGCGGAATACAAGGCGGCCAACTTCGACAAGACCGAGAAGAAGGTCTACTACACCAACGACGAGAAACGCCAGGCGGCTTCCGTCAAGCTCTATACGGACCGGGGCATCGAGGTCGCGGTCATGAACACCCTGATCGACGGCAACTTCATGTCCTTCATGGAATACCAGGGCAAGGAGGAGGACCGGGTGACCTTCGCACGGGTGGACGCGGACATCGACGGCCTGAAGGAGGAATCCGAAGAAGGTAAGGAACTGGACGCGGAGAAGCTGCAGAACCTCTTCCGCGGCGCCCTCGGCAAGGAAAACCTGGAAGTGAAGCTGGAATCCCTCGGCGACGCGGACATGACCGCCATGGTCACCGAGGACGAACAGATGCGCCGGTATAAGGAAATGAGCCGCCTCTACGGCGAGCGTTTCCCGATCCCGGACAGCTTCACCCTCGTGCTGAACCGCCGGAACGCCACCGTCCAGGCCCTGGCCGAAAAGAATCCGGAAGACGAGACCACCAAGATGCTCTGCTGCCAGGTCTACGACCTCGCCCGCATGGCGGCTCAGCCCTTGGAGGCGGAGGAGATCACTGCCTTCCTCGACCGCAGCCGCAAGCTGCTGGCCATGCTGGTCAAGTAAGATCATAAAAGAACGCGCATACGCCATCACGGCGTATGCGTTTTCTATGCAGCTTCAGAGTGAATCTTGTGTGAAGGATCTGCTTTGTTTGTTGTGCATCGGGCGGATGAATGGTATGATTATACTGCAATAGTATCGACTTTTACTCTGTTTTCGGAGGATTGATATGCTGGTATTAAAGAACATCACCAAGGACTACGCTTCCGGTGATACCAAGGTTGAGGCGCTCCGCGGGGTGGACCTGGTCTTCGGAGAGAGCGAATTCGCCGCGGTGCTGGGCCCGTCCGGCTGCGGCAAGACCACGCTGCTGAACATTATCGGCGGCCTGGACCGCTATACCTCCGGCGATCTGGTCATCCGGGGCAAATCGACCAAGCAGTTTACGGAACGGGACTGGGATACTTACCGGAACCATTCCGTGGGTTTTGTGTTCCAGAGCTATAACCTGATTCCGCACCAGACCGTGCTGGCCAATGTGGAACTGGCCCTGACCCTGTCCGGCGTCAGCCGGGAGGAACGGCGCCGCCGGGCCGTGCAGGCGCTGACGGACGTGGGGCTGGGCGACCAGCTGAACAAAAAGCCCAATCAGATGTCCGGCGGGCAGATGCAGCGCGTCGCCATCGCCCGCGCGCTGGTGAACGACCCGGACATCCTTCTGGCCGACGAGCCCACCGGCGCGCTGGACAGCGAGACCAGCGTGCAGGTCATGGAGATCCTGAAGCAAATTTCGGAAAAGCGGCTCATCATCATGGTGACCCACAACCCGGAGCTGGCGGAGACCTACGCCACACGCATCGTCCGCATCCGGGACGGCGAGATCATCTCCGACTCCGACCCCTGCGACGCGGCGGAGGACGCCGAGATCGGGAAGCCCATCGGACGAAAGCCTTCCATGCGCTTCCCCACGGCGCTGGGCCTTTCCCTGAACAATCTCATGACCAAGAAGGTCCGCACCTTCCTGACCGCCTTCGCCGGGAGCATCGGCATCATCGGCATCGCGCTGATCCTCTCGCTGTCCAACGGCATCCAGATCTATATCGACCGGGTGCAGGAGGACACGCTTTCCAGCTATCCCATCACGCTGGAGGCGGAGCGGCTGGATATGTCCGGTCTCGTGACCTCCCTCATGGGCGTCAACGCCCGGATGGATGAGGGCGAGGGCGGCCACGAGCTGGACGCGGTCTACTCCAACACCATCATGTACGACCTGATCAGCTCCCTGTCCCAGACCGAGACCCAGACCAACGACCTGGCCGCGTTCCGGGAGTTCCTGGAGCGGGAGGACAGCGAGCTTTTGCTCCGCAGCAGCGCCGTGCAGTACGGCTATGCGCTGGATATGAACATCTACGCGAAGGACGCCGACGGGACCATCTTCCTCTCGGACGTCGCCGACCTGCTGCAAAACGCCATGGCCTCCCTCTACGGCGGGGATTACAGCAGCTATTTCGAGCAGTTCGGCGGCGCCTATTCCATGATGCAGGTCTGGGAAGAGATGCTGCCGCCCCAGTCCGGCGACGGGCTGGTGAACGGGCTTCTGACGGAGCAGTACGACCTGCTCTACGGGCACTGGCCGGAGAACTACGACGAGGCGGTGCTGATCGTCAACAAGGACAACGAGATCTCCGACCTGGTGATCTACTGCATGGGCCTCGGCTCCCAGGATCAGGTCACGGAGGCCATGCGCCGGATCATGGCGGGGGAGGAGACGGAGGCCTTCGACAAGCGCTGGGCCTATGACGAGATCTGCGGCACGACCTTCAAGATCATCCTGCCCGCGGAGTATTACCAGTACGACAGTCTCAGCGGCCGCTACAACGACGTCAGCGCCACCGAGGCCGGCATGGACTTCCTCTATAACGCCCCCGACGTGGGGACCGCGGTGAAGATCGTCGGCATCCTGCGCCCGAACGAGGACGCGGTCAGCTCCATGATGACCGGCGCCATCGGCTATACCTCCGCCCTCACGTCCTATCTGGTGGAGAAGACGGCGGGGCTGGAGGCGCTGCGGAAGCAGAAGGAGTCGCCGGACACGGACGTGCTGCTGAACCTGCCCTTCCTGACGGAGGACTATTTTGTCAGCGACGGGCAGAAGCGTGCCGACGTAACGGAGCATCTGCGCTCCCTGCCCCTCAGCGAGCGGGCCGCCGTGTATGTGGCGCTGCAAAGCCGCCCCGACGAGGACTATCTGGACGCCATCGTGGACCAGCAGATGGAGGGCATGACCCGGGAGCTCATCGAGTCGCAGGTGACGGACAGCTATATGCAGCAGATGGGCGTGGACGCCGCCACCGTGAAGAATTATATCGCCGGAATGGACGACGAGACGCTCTTTGCCTACGTGGCGGAGGCCATCCGGGAGCAGGCGACGGAGCAGTACGCCGCCGGAGTGCAGCAGCAGCTGGGCGCGCTCCCGACGGAGACGCTGGCGGGGCTGCTGGAGGATTCCTTCACGGCGGAGCCGGAGGCGGCGGAGGAAGCGGCGGCGGAGCCGGAGCCGGCGGCGGAAACGCCCGCGCCG
>JAFYAU010000023.1 GCA_017540565.1 Oscillospiraceae bacterium | reverse complement strand
CGCTGCCATGAACCTGAAAAAGCTGGCAGAATGGAGTTGGAAAAACTCCTTTTTGCTTCGCTATTTACTTGTTTTTTCTACTGTATATGCCAAACCCCTTGTTTTCACCACTTGAAAACAAGGGGTTCTTTGACAGACTGAACCGGCTGCGTTTCGGAATGAAACGCAGCCGGTTTTTTATGCTCTGTCCCTGATCAGGAACAGCCTTCCTTCTGCCACGCGGATCTCCGCAGTCCTTCCCGGCAGCACTTCGTTGCTGACGCCCAACGGGAACTCCGGTGTCAGGACGGCCTCCGTCAGCGGATACTTCGCCCCGGTCACCGTCACTCCGGAAGCTTCTCCCCCCGCCGAAAGCAGGGAGAAAAACGGCCAGCGATCCGTGACAATGGCCGGTTCCCTGCTCACGATCTCGATCACCGAGCAGTCGTCGGCGATCATTCCTCTGGCGCCGGCGGAATCCAGCATCATCAGGAGCGAAAGATTTCCCAGCGTGTGATCGATCCTTCCCCCGGTCACTCCTATCAGGAGAAAATCCGCGCATCCGCGGCGGAGCATCTCCTTCACGGCATAAACTGTATCCGTATCGTCCTTCTCTCGCGGCAGAACGATCAGTTCCGCACCGGTCTCCTCGGGGAGGCGGAAAGAATCGAAGTCCCCGACAATGAGCGCCGGTTCCCTCCCGAGCGTGTCCCGGTGTCTGAGCCCGCTGTCGCAGTAGACAAAAACATCGTCCGGCTGAAAAAGCGCGGAAATCCAGGAGGCGTCTCCGATATCCGCCCCGCCGACGATCACGCAGCGGCTCAAGATCCGCTGCCTCCCGTCAGAGAAGACAGTTTTCCGGAAACATAGTCCCTGATCTTGTCCTTCAGATAATCCTTGACGTCATCGGCGACTTCGCTGAACAGGTCCAGAAGATCCTCCCCCTCCTGCGCCTCGCCGGCCTCCATCTTCGCCTGGACGTCATTCAGAGCATCACGGTAGCCGTCCTCATAAGCCTGAGCCACCGCCTGTTCCTGCTGCCCTCTCGTAAAAATATACCCTTTCGCATTCAGAAGATAGATGATACCCGCCGCCAGGGCAACGATTATGATGATCAGGATCAGTTTTTTCATGGTCATTCTCCTTCTTGAAAACCCTGCCTATCACGCGCCGGGTCCAGCCGCGTGTCCCGTGATACGGAAACGGCCCTCTCCCGTCCGCCGGACAGAAGAGGGCCGTTTGCTGGTCGGAGTGGCGGGAGTTGAACCCACGGCCTCATGGACCCGAACCATGCGCGCTACCATCTGCGCTACACCCCGTCAGCCTTGAGCATTATAATCGGTTCACGGGTATATGTCAAGAAGAATCAGGAACAAAATGAGGCGGCTCCGTGACCGGAGCCGCCAATTTGAAAGGAGAAAATAAAAATGAAAACAATGAAAAACTCTTCTGCTGTCTGATTGTATTCTAACAGGGAGATATGAAATAAAAAGAGAAATTATATTAAGTTTGAGTGAAGATGTTTTTCATTTGCGGCGGCGCCGGCGTTTCCGTCACTGCGGTCTGCCGGTCAGATAGGCCCTGATCGCCCTGTCCGTACGGCGGACCTCCTCCTCGAACTGCGCGGCTGAGATCCGCAGGCAGCCGTGACCAAGAACGATGACCTGCTCCAGGCCGTCCGAGGTCGCCACCCTGACCCTGTAGTTCTTTGCAAGGCCCTGACTGACCTTCTCGATGTACATGTCGGCCGTCTCCGCCTCTTTGGTGTATACCACCGCGACATTTCCGAAATGCTCCACGCTTCCGGGGTTGCCTTTGACCTTGTATGCGTCGAACACCAGGATCACACGGTTGTCCAGAAACGCCTGATAGTTCCTGAGGATCTCCAGCAGACGCGCGCGCGCACTGTCCAGGTTCTTTTCGGCAAGACGGCTGAGTTCCTCCCATGCGAAAATAATGTTGTATCCGTCCACCAGCACGTATTCCGTCCCGGTTTTTACCGGTTTCCCACGGTACGGCTTTCCCTCAGACGCACGCTCCGGGCGGTTGACAACGCTCTCCCTCCGCTGCCGTATCGGCCCGTAGGTCCGTTCGAAGATCTTCCGCAGCTCCTCATCGTCTGCCGCACGGTCGATGCAGCGGACGGCTTGTTCCCGTTCCTCCATCTCCTGTGCCTGCCGGAGAGTCCCGGGCAGGTGCATCTGGGACATCACGTCTCTCCAGTTCACATTGACTCCCGCGCCGTGACGGCAGAAGACGCTGTCGGCCGTATTCTCCGTATCCGCTTCGGGATCGTAGCCGATCTCCGCTGCCACAGTCTCCTGGTCCCTGCAGGGATAGTAGCCCGTGACGGAAACGCTTATACGGGCAGTCCCGCGGGTGCAGGCGGCTGCCTCCGAAGGGTAATCCCGGAATTCGGATACTGCCGCGGATCCCGTGAATACCGCCAGTTCGCCCTCCTGCTTCACCCGGTATTCCGCGTGCCGCTCGGACAGATCGTTCATGATACGCCCGACGTAATGGCCGGGAACCGTAATGATGAATTCATACCACGGTTCCAGAAGGACCGGCCGCGCCTGCATCAGTCCGTGCCTCACTGCCCGGTAGGTCGCCTGGCGGAAATCCCCGCCCTCCGTATGTTTTTCGTGGGCTTTCCCCGCTGTCAGTGTGATCTTCACGTCGGTGAGCGGCGATCCGGTGAGGATGCCGAGATGCTGTTTCTCCTTCAGATGTGTCAGGATCAGCCTCTGCCAGTTCCTGTCCAGCTTGTCTTCGGGACAGTTGGAGTCCAGAACGATCCCGCTCCCGTTCTCCCCCGGTTCGATGACCAGGTGTACCTCTGCGTAATGCCGCAGAGGCTCGTAGTGGCCGACTCCCTCCACGGTATCCGCGATGGTCTCCCTGTATCTGATCTTTCCCGGTCCGAACCCGATGTCCAGGCCGAAGCGGTCAACCATCTGCTGGGTAAGCACTTCCAGCTGGACCGGCCCCATCAGCCGCACACCGATCTCTTTCTGCCGTTCGTTCCAGTCCACGTGCAGCTGAGGCTCCTCATCCTCCAGCTGCCGGAACCATGCCAGAGTCCGGACCGGATCCGCCCCTTCCGGAAGGATGACGCCGTAGGAGAGGACCGGCTCCACCAGATAGCCCGCAGTGTCCGCCTCTGTCCCCAGTCCCATGCCGGGACGGGTGCCTGACAGTCCCTCCGCAGCGATCACGTCGCCGGGTCCGGCGCACTCTGTCTGGGTATATCTGCTCCCGGAGTACATCCGCAGGCGGGTCACTTTTTCTTCCTTCCCGCCGCAGATGACCGTATCGCGCACATGCAGCAGTCCGAAAGTCACTTTCATGTGGGTGAGCCTTACTCCCTGCTCATCCCTGGATATCTTGAAGACCTTCGCCCCGAAAGTGTCTTCGGAAGGCTCCCTTTCCGGCAGAAAGGATGTCATGCCCGCCAGAAAACCATCCACTCCCTGCAGTTTCAGCGCGGATCCGTACCAGCAGGGAAAAACCCTCCCTCCGCGCACTGCTTCCGTCAGGCTTTCCCTGCTGACCTCTCCTTTGGAAAGGTATTCCTCCATCAGGGTCTCGTCACACGCGGCGGCCTCCTCGGGATCCTCGCTGCCGGCGTCGAAGAAGCCCTCTCCCAGTTCCTGCGCAAGGCTCTTCCGTACGCGTTCCCTGTCAGCTCCGGCCAGATCCATTTTGTTGATGAACAGGAACGTCGGAACTCCGTATTTTCTCAAAAGCCGCCACACCGTAAGAGTATGGCTCTGCACGCCGTCGGTCCCGCTGATGACCAGCACCGCGCCGTCCAGCACCGCCAGCGTCCGCTCCATTTCCGGGGCGAAATCCACATGCCCCGGAGTATCCAGCAGCGTGATCACCGCATCCTTCGTCTGCAGCACCGCCTGCTTGGAAAAGATGGTGATGCCGCGCCGTCGTTCCATATCAAAGGTATCCAGAAAAGCGTCCCCGTGATCCACTCTTCCCGCAGAACGTATGGCGCCGGCTATATACAGCAGTGCTTCGGACAGCGTGGTCTTTCCCGCATCCACATGCGCCAGTATCCCGATCACGTATTTCTTCATGGGCCGCCTCCCTCCTGATGTTTCGTCAATGGTATTATATCCGAGTCCGGCTCTGTTAACAACCCGCCTTGCTTGACAGCCGGCAGCGCCTCGGTTATGATGACAGCGTTATCTGAGCCGAGGTGATTTGCCAATGAAAAAGATCGTCTCACTGTGTCTGGCGCTGCTGCTGATCCTCATGCTTCCGGCTTGCGGCAGGCGCAGCCAGCACACTCCCGATCCCGCGCCGGCGCCTGCGCCGGAAGCCGTCACGCCTGCCGCCGAACAGGACACGCAGCCCGCTGAAGACCTTCCGGTGCCGGATGAACCCCCCGCAGAAGTTCCCGACACATCTCCGGACGTTCCGGACGGGACTCCCGCCGCAGATCCGGAGGAACCCCCTGCCGAAGTCCCCGCCGCCCCGGAACCCGAAGAACCGGAGGCATCCGTTCCCGTCCCTGATGAGGATGGATGGTATTACGATCTTGAGAACGTTACGGCGTATCTGATGGCGTACGGAAAACTGCCCTCCAACTACATTACGAAGCGGGAGGCGGAAGGCCTCGGATGGTCCGGCGGTTCCGTACAGCGCTACAGGGAAGGCGCCGCCATCGGCGGAGGCCGGTTCGGCAATTACGAGGGACTGCTGCCGGACGGAAAATACACCGAATGTGATATCGACACCGACGGAGCCTCCGGCAGAGGCGCGAAGCGTCTGGTTTTTTCCACCGACGGGCGGTATTTCTACACGGACGATCACTACGAGACCTTTGCGGAGGTCACGTTCGTTGACGGCAGGATGGTGTTGGATTATGACTATTAAGCCGAGAGAGTACTTCATCAATTTCAGTACGGTCAACGACCGTGCTTCCCTGCACGCCAAACTGAAAGCGTGTCTGGGACTTCCGGACTGGTACGGGGCCAATCTTGACGCCCTGTACGACTGCCTGACGGATCTCGGCCCCAGCGTGATATCTCTGGCCGGGCTCCGCTGGCTGGAACCGCTGGGAGCTTACGGAAAAAAACTGCTTCAGGTGTTCCGTGACGCCGAGGCTGATTCCGGAAATCTGACGGTCGTCGTCACCGACTGATCTCTCTTCATACGGAAAAGAACCGGGGAAAACCCCGGTTCTTTCTTTTTTCGCTCATCGCGTCAGGTCTCTCACCCATTTGTACCGGTTGCACCGGATGGCGTTGGGAATGCATTTCCATATCTGATCGCTCTTCAGCGCCATGAACGTCACGACTGGCGGGAATCGGAATACAAAGGCGCAGAGATACGCCAGCGGGATGGTATACAGCCACATGAACAGGTTGTCGACGATGGCCTGGTATTTCGGATCTCCGCCTCCGGCGATGATCCCGCCCTCTACCGGATACTCGTAAACGCTTCCCACGGTGGTCACGGCCAGCACGGTAAGGAAAGACAGGGCAAGTGACCGCGTCTCCTCGGAAATGTGATAGAAACTGACGACCACGCCCTTCAGTGTGAAGATCAGCAGGCCCGTACACAAGCCGAGGATCAGGAAGATCACCTGAAATGTCCTGGTAAACGGCTTCACGAGATCCATCCGTCCTTCTCCGATCGTTTTCCCGATCGTCACCGAAGCGGCGTTGGCGGAAGACATGCCGAATGCGGCAAACAGCTGGAATATGACGGATGCGATGGCGTTGGCCGCGATCGTTTCTGCACTGATATGTCCCAGTATGGCCGTCTGCGCCGCCTGGGCGACGCCCCACATCAGTCCGCTCAGCATCACAGGCAGGGACACGCGGACGTAATCTCCCAGATAGCTGACGTCGAATCTCAGAAGATCCTTCACTCTGGTCTTCAGTTTTCTGTCAATACAGAGGATATAGACAAGGATCGTGATCAGTTCGACGCTCCGGCTGGTCAGAGTCGCGACCGCAGCGCCCTGAACTCCCATTTCAGGCGCTCCGGAATTGCCGAAAATGAAGGTATAGTTCAGCGCCATGTTGATCACGATGGTCATAGCGGACATGATCATCCCGATAAAGGCCGTCTGCACGCTCTGCAGTGAACATACCAGAAGAGACGAGGCGGCGAAGAGGATGTATGTCCAGCACATGATGCGGAGATACCGCACGGCCTCGGAGAGAACGACCGGATCGTCGGTGAAAAGCCCGATGACCTGCGCCGGAAACATCCGGGTGACCACGGTGAATATCAGGCCGGCCGCCAGCCCGAATTTCAGACCGACGCCGATGATCCTCTTGATGGGTTCCGTCTGTCCCTTTCCCCAGTACTGCGCGCCGAGCACGGAAACGCCGACGCCGATACCGGCCGAAAGCTGCTGGACGATGAACTGCACCTGATTCACCAGCGCCGCGCCGGACATCGCCGTCTCGCTGTAACGGCCGAGCATGAAATTGTCCACCAGGTTGACGGTCAGCGCCAGTATCTGCTGGAGCGCTATGGCGACAAGCAGGGGGAAAAACTGCCGGAGCATCGCCCGCCGCTCTTTTCTCAGCTGCATCGATCCACATCCTCTGTCCTATGCTCTGATACGGGATCTGCTGTGTCCCGCCGTTCTCTTATGCCTGTCCCTGTGATGATTCCGCGTGCTTTTTCTTCTCTTCCTCGTCCAGCTTGTCGAAATCGATCTCGTCCATCTTGGGGAAGCACGCGCCGCAGATGTTGCATCTTTTCTGCTTGTTGAACTTGCAGAACCTGACGTTGTCTCCCATGTACTCATACACGTACTCGCGGTTGAAGAAGGGGGAAGCCTCCTGCGCGGTGTTCTTCTTGCGGACGATCGTTCCCCACGTTCCGTTCAGGAACGCGGCCTGGAAGATCAGGGGCTTGTTCATCTTGCGGAATTTGATCGGGCAGTGCCATACGTTCGGCGGCAGCCTTACGACCGTCGGTTTTGTGATCATTCTGGATTCCATATGATCCGGATCGTCACCGATCATAAATTCGATCTCCGCATCGAATTCTTCAGGCTTCGTGGGATCCGCGCTGATGAAGAAGATGTACTCATCCACCGCCTGATGGAAATGCGGATCCTCCATGTTGTTCGCGGCGGTAAAGACCTGGAACCCCACATTGTAGAAAGAATCCTCCATGTAGATATCCCCGCGGAAATAGGCCTGAGGAGAGGGACACCACGGTCCCCACTGCGTCTCTTCTCTCGGAACGGCAAGGACCATCTTCGCCGTTTCGGGCTTCAGCGCCGGTTTCTCGGCAATCAGCGTCGACGCTTCCGTATAGGTGTTCGTCGTATACCCCGGGCGCACGACACACTGACGGGAATCCGGTGCCTTGGTATCGTCGTAGGATCCGTTCTCCGAATACCGGTCGATCCCGTCCTCGTTGATGACGGTCCACGGCACGCTCTTGTAGCCGGACAGATAGAAATCCGTGTCGGACCGCTCAGGTTCAGGCATGTACAGGTATCTCGTCTTTCCGTTTTCCTCGATCAGCTGGAGATAGTCCGCCTCGCCGTTGAAAAGCACCTTCTGGTAATAAAGAGGTTTTCCTACGCGGACGATCTTCAGGGGACCGTGCCAGTAACCTTTGGGGATCTTCAGAATCGTGGGTTCGGTGATCACGATCTTCTCCATGGTATCCAGCGTCTTTCCCATGTAGAAGTGGATCTCCGCATCAAATGATTTGAACACATCGGGGAATGTGGCTCCAAGAAAGACCATATGCGCATTGAACGTGTGGCAGATCGGCTGATCGAGAAGCACCGCCGGCCCGGTCACGACCTGGAAGCCGCAGTGCATGGTTGCGCCGGGCATATCCTTGGTCCCCCTGAAAAAGATCTGGTCAGGACTCAGCCAGTCCTTGCCGCTCTTTTCAGGAGTAAACTCATAAAACAGGTCTTCAAACTTTTTCTGCATTTCTTTTTCCTCCGTTCCTTATTGTCCGTGGATCGGGCTGCCCGCTTTCCGGCAGTCCCCTGTTTCCTTGCTGTTATATATAATACCCGCAAACACCGCCGGAATCAACCTCCCGCACTCTTTGCTCCGGATCTGCATGCGGAAGGCCGGGAACCGTCGTCCGGTCCCCGGCCTTCCCGTCTAAGATCTCACTGTGTCTCCGGCCGGCCGCTGTCAGATCCTGGCGGCGAGTTCCGCCGCTTCCAGCACGGCGTCCTGCATCTTTCCCGGCCGCACGGCGTCTCCGATGACATGGAGTTCCCCGACCTTCCCGCGGAGCTGCTGCTCCAGCGGATTCCAGGACTGCATTCCCGTGGCGAACACCGCAGTGTCGAATCCTGTGAGGACGGTCTCTCCTGCTGTTCCGGTACATACGGCACCGTCTGCGGTGAACTTCACCGGATCCGTACCTGTAAGGATGGTCACGCCGCCCTTTTTCAGTCCCTCCATAAACAGATCGCTGGTAACGATATCTTCCCCGACGCTGTCTTCCGAGGCCAGAACAGTGACTTTTCTGTGCAGCATCATCAGATATTCCGCAGTCTCGAGTCCGATCATGTTCCCTCCGACGACCAGACAGCTGCGCCCCGGGACGACTTTCCCGAGGAGAATGTCGACCGCCTGAAGCGTTTCGATTCCGTCGTTCGGCACGTCCGGCCGGCAAGGTCTTGCACCCGTGCACAGGATCACGGCGTCGGGATCCATGGCGAGGACGGACTCCGCGGTGGCCTCCGTCAGCAGGCGGATATCCGCTCCGTACTTCCTGCACATCGTCATATAATACCGAATGACCTGGGCGTATTTCTGTTTGTTGCATGGTACGCTGGCAGCCCGCATCTGGCCGCCGGGTTCCTCCTCTTTTTCCAGCAGGATGACCTGATGGCCGCGCGCGGCCATCACCCACGAGGCCTCAAGGCCTGCCAGCCCCCCGCCGGCCACAACGATCCTCTTCTTCCTTTCCGCCGGTGTGATCCTCAGCTCCGTTTCCCGCCCCGAAAACGGGTTGAAAGCGCAGGTCGTCCCCGGCGTTCCGGGGCCCGTGATGCAGGTCGCCATGCAACCCGTGCACGGCACGATCTCCTCCGGGCGGCCTTCTGCGACTTTCCTGGGAAAATGAGGATCTGCTATTGACGCACGGCCAAGGGCGACGAAGTCCGCCATCCCGTCTCTGATAACGGTATCCGCCATCGCGGGATCGACGACCCTGCCGATGGTGATCACGGGGATGCTGACGGAATGCCTGATTTCTTCGGCATTATATGAGTTGAATCCGATGGGGAACCGGAAGGACGGAAGCGATGCGGAATGGTCTCCGAAAGCAAACGGAAGTCCGACTGTCACGGTAAGTGCGTCCAGTCCTGCCTCCTCCAGTATTCTGGCAAACACGCGCGTCTCATTGATATGCATGGCCCCTTCGACCATCTCATCGCCCGCCATTTTCAGCATGACGGGGAAATCCTCCCCGCATTTTTCCTTGATGTTTCTGACGATGCCCACAGGGAACTTCGCCCGGCCGAGGATGTCTCCGCCAAACTCGTCCGTCCGTTTGTTGAGATAAGCAGACATGAACTGGGCGATCATATATCCGTGCCCGCCGTGAAGTTCGACGCCGTCGAATCCGGCAGCCTTCGCTCGTACGGCGGCATCTCCGAACCTTTCGATCAGCGCATACACTTCCTCCGTTCTGAGAGAACGTATGGGATCGACTGCCGCCGGCGACGGGATGCGGGAAGAGGAGACCAGCTGCTTTCCTGTTACCGCGCTGTCCCCGACCCTGCCCGCGTGGTGCAGCTGAAGGAACGTTTTCGCTCCCGCGGCGTGGATCGCGTCCGACAGTTTCCTGTAGACCGGGATGAAATCATCCGAATAGATCCTGAACTGGGGGATCGAACAGAGTCCTTCCACATCGACGCCGGAGAACTCAGCGACGATCAGACCGAATCCGCCCCTGGCGCGCTCGCAGTAGTATTCTATCGTCTCCTCATTGATCATCCCGCCGGCCTGACTGTGGCCGGAGCCCATGGCAGGCATGACGAATCTGTTCCTGATCTCGCACGTTCCGATCTTTCCTGGTTTCAAAAGATATTCAAACATTCCGTTTCCTCCGTTCCGGTACTGCCCGGCTGCTGCAAGGCGGGACTTTTTCTGCAGTTATTATAACGCATTATCAGGACCTGTGCATCACCGGCATCGCAAAACTGGAGGCGTGTTCCATGAAAGTGGTGGAATCCTCCAGCCCTGTAAAGAAAAAACGAAGATCCCGCTGCTTTCGCAACGGGATCTTCGCTCTGGTACGCCTGAAGGGACTCGAACCCCCGGTCTCACGGTTCGTAGCCGTGCACTCTATCCAGCTGAGCTACAGGCGCATGTCTTTTCGACAGCTCTGCTATGTTATCATCTTTTTACAGTAAATGCAAGCATTTTTTACGGTTTTTCAACATATTTTTCTTCACGGAGCCCCTGCTCATTTTGGTGTTGACAACCATGTATGACTGTGCAACAATAAGTCAACCAAAGGAACCGGTGCGTTTTATACGATCACATAGAAAGAAAGGTGTTTGCCCATGTATGAAAAAATAGAGGAAACCGTCATCCGGATCATTGCGGATACGCTGGCCATGGATCCTTCCGATATCACGTCAGAGACGAAGCTCGTGACGGATCTGAAAGTCGACTCCGTCGACTACGTCGAGATCTGCGTTTCCCTGGAGGATGAGTTCAACGTCTCCTTCGATACCGAGAAACTGATGGAATCCATGACGGATGCCACGACCGTCGCCAACATCGTGGATTATCTGGTCTCCGCCGGTGCCGGCGAAGAGTGATCCTTCTGCAGAACAATGCCCCCGCCGGACGGCGGGGGCATTTTCAGTTTCTCCTTCTCAGCGCCGGAAGAGCTCCGTGCTGAAATAGCGCTCCCCCGTATCCGGCAGGATGGTGACAACCCGTTTCCCTTTTCCTAGCAGTTTCGCCATGCGCAGCGCAGCGCAGACGTTCGTTCCGCTGGAAATGCCGCAGAGTATCCCCTCTTTTTCGGCAAGATCTCTGGTCGTCTGTATGGCCTCTTCATCCCGGACGATCGCGACGTCCGTAAACACGGAAAGATCGAGGATAGGCGGGATCAGGCCGTCTCCGATCCCCATCTGCAGATGGGACCCTACGGATCCCCCGGACAGGATCGCCGCGTTCTCCGGCTCGACCGCCCAGATGAGGATATCCGGATTTCTCTTCTTCAGTTCCGCACCGATCCCGGTGATCGTCCCGCCGGTGCCGATGCCCGAGCAGAAGCCGTGAACGGGGCCGCCGACCTGTTCCAGGATCTCTCTGGCGGTCGTCAGATGGTGGGCGTTAATGTTTTCGGGATTGGAGAACTGGTCGGGCATAAACACGTTCGGATCCTCGGCCGCCATCTCCCTCGCCATGCTGATGCACCGGTCCATGCACTCGCCGATGTTGTTGTCGTCATGCACGAGAATGACGTCCGCACCGTAATGCCGCATCAGCAGACGTCTTTCCTCGCTGACGGAATCCGGCATGATGATCACGACCCGGTAACCCTTGACCGCTCCGACCAGCGCCAGACCGATCCCCTGATTGCCGCTCGTTGGCTCCACGATCACGGAATCCGGTGTCAGGATACCGGCATCCTCCGCAGCGCGGACCATCTGAAAAGCCGTTCTCGTCTTGATGGATCCGCCGATATTCAGTCCTTCATATTTCACCAGGATCTCAGCGTCCTCCGGACCCGTCATCCGGTTCAGCCGGATCATCGGGGTGTTTCCGAGCGCGTCCAGAACAGTATTGCAGATCATATGGCTCTCTCCCGTTTTATCAGAATAACCGCGGTCAATTGTATCACAGGCCGCCCGTCATTCCAAGTATTATCATATGACATCCATGCCGTCAGAACGAAGAAGCCGAACTCCGTAAGGGGTCCGGCTTCTGAATTGCAGCTGAATCTTCCGGCTTACAGCGCGTTTCCGCTGTTGAGCAGTGCGGACAAATCGACTTCCTCCTCCGGCTCCTCCGGAGCGGGGGCGGGAGCCTCGATCACCGTTTCGGGATCCCGGTACATGTCCAGTCCGGTCCCGGCGGGGATCAGCTTGCCGATGATAACGTTCTCCTTCAGGCCGACCAGATGGTCCACCTTGCCCTTGATGGCCGCTTCGCACAGGACCTTTGTCGTCTCCTGGAAGGAGGCTGCAGACAGGAAACTGTCCGTCGCCAGAGATGCCTTCGTGATACCCATCAGGATGGGCGTGCACTCCGCTTTCTTCAGTTCCGTCTCTCCTGCCTCGATCCGGCGTTCGATCTCCTCATTGGCGTTGAGGAATTCCCTTACGTTGATCACTGTTCCGCTCATCAGATCCGTATCTCCCACGTCCTCGACGCGGACCTTCCGCATCATCTGACGTACGATGACCTCGATGTGCTTGTCGTTGATATCGACGCCCTGCTGGCTGTACACCTTCTGGACCTCGCGGATCAGATAGCTCTCGCAGGCCTCCTTGCCGCGGATCCGCATCACGTCGTGCGGATTCAGGGCGCCGTCGGTCAGCATCTGTCCCTTCTCCACGTGATCGCCGGTCTCCACCCGGATGCCGGAAGCGTAGGGCACCTGATAGACCTTGACTTCTCCGTCGTCGGCGTTGGTGACCGTGATGGCCACGAATGCGTTCTTTCTGGTCTCCTCGATGGTGCACACGCCGCTGATCTCGCTGAGCGTCGCCACCTTCTTGGGCTTTCTGGCTTCGAACAGTTCCTCGACCCTCGGAAGGCCCTGGGTGATATCGTCGCCGGCGATACCGCCGGTATGGAACGTACGCATCGTCAGCTGCGTACCGGGCTCGCCGATGGACTGGGCGGCGATGACGCCTACCGCCTCGCCGGCGCAGACGGGCTCAGCCGTTGCCAGGTTCAGGCCGTAGCATTTGGCGCACACGCCGCTCTTGGCGTGGCAGCCCAGGACCGAGCGGATCTTGACCTTCGTGATACCGTGGGCCAGGAGCAGATCGGCGTCCTTCTTCAGCATCATGTCGTTTCTGGTGAACAACACTTCGCCGGTCACCGGATCCTTCACGTCCTCGACCGGGAAACGGCCGTGGATGGCGTCGCCGTAACTGCGGACAACGTTGCCCTTTTCCACGATCTCGCAGGCGTCGATGCCCTCATGGGTGTGACAGTCGTCCTCGCGGATGATGACCTCCTGGGAAACGTCCACCAGACGGCGGGTCAGATAACCGGAGTCCGCGGTACGAAGAGCCGTATCCGCCATTCCCTTACGGGCGCCTCGGGAGGAGGTGAAATACTCCAGAACGGAAAGGCCCTCACGGAAGTTGGCCTTGACCGGGATCTCAATCGTCTTACCGGAGGTGTTGGCCATCAGGCCGCGCATGCCTGCCAGCTGACGGATCTGGTTCATGCTGCCTCGGGCGCCGGAATCCGCCATCATGAAGATGGGGTTGTACTCGTCCAGACAGTCCTTCAGGGCAGCCGTCACGTCGTTCGTCGTTTTCTCCCACTCGGAAACGACCAGACGGTAACGCTCATCGTCGGTGATGAAGCCGCGCTTGTACTGGCGCTCGATGCCGACGACCTTCTCCTCCGTCTCGCGGATCAGGACATCCTTCTCGGGAGGCACGGTCATATCCGCGATGGAGATCGTGATGGCTCCCTTGGTGGAATACTTGAAGCCCATGGCCTTGATGCTGTCCACGACTTCCGCGGACTGGGTGAACCCGTGGATGGCGATGCACCTTTCGATGATGCGCTGCAGCATCTTCTTGTCCGCGCGCACGGAGATCTCCAGATCGAACATATGCTCGGGATCGGTACGGTCCACAAAGCCCAGATCCTGGGGAATGGGCTGGTTGAAGATGATGCGTCCGACCGACGTCGTGATCACGCGGCTCTCCGTCTTCCCTTCCACCTCGCGGGTCACGCGGACCTGGATCGGGGCATGGACGCCGAGCTCGCCGTTCTGATAGGCCATGATGGCCTCGTCGCAGGACCGGTAGGCGTGGATGGGCTTGTAGACCGCCTTCTTCAGCTGGTCCTCCATGGGCTCTACGTCCTTCTCCCCGGCCTCGAGTCTCTTCTTTCTGTCCGCGTTGCGTTTCGCGATCTCCTCGTTCTCACGGCCGATCTTCAGATTCGCTTCATAAACCTCGTCTCCGCTGACACGCTGCTGCTCGGGCAGGCCGGTGTCTCCGGCTTCGGTCACGTAGACCTCCTCGGCACCCTTCTCCGTGGAGCCGATGCGCAGATAGGTCAGATAGTAAGAGCCGAGGATCATGTCCTGCGTCGGCACAGTGACAGGCTGGCCGTCTTTCGGATGCAGCAGGTTGTTGGCAGAGAGCATCAGCACGCGGGATTCCGCCTGCGCCTCGGCGCTGAGCGGCACGTGGATGGCCATCTGGTCGCCGTCGAAGTCGGCGTTATAGGCGGTACATACCAGAGGATGCAGCTTCAGGGCGCGGCCTTCCACCAGGATGGGCTCAAAAGCCTGGATGCCAAGGCGGTGCAGCGTAGGAGCGCGGTTCAGAAGGACCGGATGTTCCTTGATCACCACTTCCAGCGCATCCCATACTTCCGCGCGCGCCTTATCCACCATTTTCTTGGCGGATTTGATGTTATTTGCCACTCCATCCTCCACCAGTTTCTTCATGACGAAGGGGCGGAACAGTTCGATGGCCATTTCCTTCGGCACGCCGCACTGATAGATCTTAAGGTCGGGGCCGACGACGATGACGGAACGTCCGGAGTAGTCGACACGCTTGCCCAGCAGGTTCTGACGGAAACGGCCCTGCTTGCCCTTCAGCATGTCCGAAAGGCTCTTCAGCGCGCGGGAGTTGGCGCCGGTCACGGCGCGGCCGCGGCGGCCGTTGTCGATCAGGGCGTCCACCGCTTCCTGCAGCATGCGTTTTTCGTTTCTGACGATGATGTCGGGCGCGTGCAGCTCAAGCAGTCTTTTCAGACGGTTGTTGCGGTTGATCACGCGTCGGTACAGATCGTTCAGGTCGCTCGTGGCAAACCGGCCGCCGTCCAGCTGGACCATGGGACGGATATCCGGAGGAATGACCGGCAGCACGGAGATGATCATCCAGGTAGGATCGTTGCCCGACAGGCGGAATGCATCCACCACTTCCAGGCGCTTGAGCAGCTTTGCCTTCTTCTGACCGGAGGAAGTGCTGATCTCCTCCCGCAGCTCCTTGGAAAGCTTTTCCACGTCGATATCCGCCAGCAGCTCGCGGACGGCCTCGGCGCCCATTCCGGCGCGGAAATCGTCCTCATAGCGCTCGCGCATATTGCTGTATTCCTTCTCGGAAAGGATCTGGTACTTCTGCAGGGGAGTGAAGCCGGGATCGATCACGATGTACGCGGCGAAATACAGCACCTTCTCCAGGATGCGGGGCGTGATGTCCAGAAGGAGTCCCATTCTGGACGGGATGCCCTTGAAATACCAGATGTGAGAGACGGGAGCCGCCAGTTCGATGTGGCCCATGCGCTCGCGGCGGACGTTGGATTTCGTGACTTCGACGCCGCAGCGGTCGCAGATCTTGCCCTTGTAGATGATCTTCTTGTATTTGCCGCAGTGGCACTCCCAGTCCTTGGTGGGCCCGAAGATGCGCTCGCAGAACAGGCCGTCGCGCTCGGGCTTCAGGGTGCGGTAGTTGATGGTCTCCGGCTTTTTCACTTCGCCGTAGGACCAGCTGCGGATCGTTTCGGGAGAAGCAATACTGATCTGAACAGAATCAAACGGTGTATAACTCATTATCTTATTCCTCCTCGCCCTCGTTATAGTCCTCCTGCGCCTCTGCGATGCCTCCCAGGAGGTCATTCAGCTCTGCGGGAAGGCCGTCCGGATCATCGTCCAGATGATCCTCGATATCCTCGATGGTATATCCGGCGTCGGTAATCTCGTTGTCATCGGCCTGATAATACTCGCGCTCGCGGAACGAGACGGGCATGTCGTCATCGTCGTCGTTCTTGAACTCGATCGGCTGGCCGTCCTTGTCCAGGACGCGGACGTCCAGACACAGGGACTGCAGTTCCTTGATCAGGACCTTGAAGGATTCCGGCACGCCGGGCGTCGGGATATTGTGTCCCTTCACGATGGCTTCATAGGCGCGCACACGGCCGTTCACGTCGTCGCTCTTGACCGTCAGGATCTCCTGCAGGGTATAGGCGGCGCCGTAAGCTTCCAGCGCCCACACTTCCATCTCGCCGAAGCGCTGTCCGCCGAACTGCGCCTTGCCGCCCAGCGGCTGCTGGGTGACCATGCTGTACGGTCCGGTGGAACGGGCGTGGATCTTGTCGTCGACCAGATGATGCAGCTTCAGGAAGTACACGTATCCGACCGTGACCGGATTGTCGAACTGCTCGCCGGTACGTCCGTCGTAAAGGATGCTCTTGCCGTCGCTGCTCAGGCCGGCCTGGACCAGCGTGTCGCGGATATCCTTTTCGTTGGCGCCGTCGAAAATGGGGGTCGCCACTTTCCAGCCCAGCGCCTTGGCCGCGTAGCCCAGATGGACCTCAAGCACCTGTCCGATGTTCATACGGGACGGGACGCCCAATGGGTTCAGCACGATATCCAGCGGCGTGCCGTCCGGCAGATAGGGCATGTCCTCCTGAGGAAGGATGCGGGACACGACGCCCTTGTTTCCGTGACGTCCGGCCATCTTGTCGCCCACGCTGATCTTTCTCTTCTGGGCGATATAGCAGCGGACGACCTGGTTGACTCCGGGAGGCAGCTCGTCGCCGTTCTCGCGGGTGAACACCTTCACGTCCACAACGACGCCGCTCTCGCCGTGGGGCACCTTCAGGGAGGTATCGCGGACTTCGCGGGCCTTCTCGCCGAAGATCGCGCGGAGCAGACGCTCCTCCGCCGTCAGATCGGTCTCTCCCTTCGGAGTGACCTTGCCGACCAGGATGTCCCCTGCGTGCACCTCGGCGCCGATGCAGATGATGCCGCGGTCGTCCAGATACTTCAGGGAATCCTCGCCCACGCCGGGAATATCCCGGGTGATCTCCTCGGGCCCGAGCTTGGTGTCACGGGAGTCGATCTCATGCTCTTCGATGTGGATGGACGTGAAAACGTCCTCCATGCACAGCCGTTCGTTGAGCAGAACGGCATCCTCATAGTTGTAGCCCTCCCAGTTCATGTAACCGACCAGGATGTTCTTTCCCAGGGAAAGTTCGCCCTGGCTGGTGGAGGGGCCGTCGGCCAGGACGTCCCCCTTGGCGACTCTGTCGCCGCGGTTCACGATCGGCCGCTGATTCACGCAGGTTCCGGCGTTGGCGCGGGCAAACTTCGTCAGAGGATAATCCTTCACCTCTCCGTCGTCGTAAGCGACGGTCACGTTCGTTCCGGAAACGTCCTTCACGACGCCGTCGCCCTCCGAGAGGATCATGACGTTGGAGTCCATGGCCAGCTTGTGCTCGATGCCGGTGGCGACGATGGGCGCCTCCGTGGTCATCAGGGGCACCGCCTGACGCTGCATGTTCGCGCCCATCAGAGCGCGGTTGGCGTCGTCGTTCTGCAGGAACGGGATCATCGCCGTGGCGATGGAGACCATCATCCTGGGAGAGATGTCCACGTAATCCACGCGCTCCCGGTCGACCTCCACGATCTCGTCGCGGTGGCGGCAGGTGATACGCTTGTTCTTCAGGCATCCGTTCTCATCCAGAGGCTCGGCCGCCTGGGCGACGATAAACTCCTCTTCCATATCGGCCGTGAGGTAGTCCACGTCATCCGTGACGCGGCAGGTCCCCTTCTCCACTCTGCGGTAAGGACAGATCAGGAAGCCGTGCTCGTCCACGCGGGCATAGGAGGCCAGGTAGGAGATCAGGCCGATGTTCGGACCTTCGGGAGTCTCGATGGGGCACATGCGCCCGTAATGCGTATAGTGAACGTCACGGACGTCGAAACTGGCGCGTTCGCGGGACAGGCCGCCGGGGCCGAGAGCGGAGATACGGCGCTTGTGCGTCAGCTCGGCCAGAGGATTGGTCTGGTCCATGAACTGGCTCAGAGGCGAAGATCCGAAGAACTCCTTGATGGCTGCCGTCACCGGCCGGATATTGATCAGGGACTGCGGAGTGATCTGGTCGATGTCCTGAAGAGTCATTCTCTCGCGGATGACGCGCTCCATGCGGGAGAATCCCACGCGGAACTGGTTCTGCAGCAGCTCGCCCACGCAGCGCATGCGACGGTTGCCCAGATGGTCGATGTCATCCTCGCTGCCGAATCCGTGCGCCAGGCCGTTGAGGTAGTTCACGGAGGCGAATACGTCGTCGGGAATGATGTGGCGGGGGATCAGATCGTCCCTCTGCTCTTCGATGGCTTCCTTCAGGCCCTCGGGATCTCCCTCGTACTCCTCGAGAAGCTTCTTCAGAACGACCCAGCGCACCCTCTCCTTGATACCCAGCTCCTGCTCGGGATCGAAATCCACGAATTCCTTCAGGATGACCATGCCGTTGGAGAAGAGCTTCACTTCCCTGTCGTCGGCCTTCATCCAGCACTCGATGACGCCCTTCCGGTCGAGCATCTCGGCCTTCTGCCGGTCGATCACCTCACCGGCTTCCGCCAGGATCTCGCCGGTCATGGGATCGGTGACCGGTCTCGTCAGCTCATGGCCGATCATGCGGGGCCACAGAGCCAGCTTCTTGTTGTACTTGAAGCGTCCCACGGCGGAGATGTCGTACCGTCTGGGATCGAAGAACAGGTTGTAGACCAGCGTCTCGGCACTGTCAAGGGTCGGGGGATCGCCGGGGCGCAGCCTGCGGCACAGCTCAATCAGCGCCTCATCACGGGTCGGGCAGTTGTCCCGTTCCAGCGTGGCGTTGATGCGCTCGTCCTCTCCAAACATCTCCTTGAGCTGCTCCGTGGTCACGGCGCCGGTCTCGGCGCCGCTGGCGGACAGCCAGGTATAGGGCTCGTCCGTCCTCTTACCCATGGCTCTGAGCAGCCAGGTGACGGGGAGTTTGCGGTTTTTATCTATGCGCACGTAGAAGGTAAGTGAAGAATCCGTCTCGTACTCCAGCCAGGCGCCGCGGTACGGGATGACGGTGGTGGCGAAGCAGGGAACGCCCGTCTTCTGGTCCACTCTCTTTTCATAGTACACGCTGGGGCTGCGGATGACCTGGGAAACAACGACGCGCTCCGCGCCGTTGATGACGAAGGTCCCGGAAGCGGTCATCAGCGGGAAATCGCCCATGAAGATCTCCTGCTCCTTGATGACCATCGTCTCGCGGTTGAGAAGGCGCACGGTCACTCTCAGCGGCACCGCGTAGGTGGCGTCCCTGGCCTTGCACTCCTCGATGCTGTATTTCGGCTTGTCCTTCATCGAGTAGTCGACGAAGCTCAGTTCCAGCGTCCCGGTATAGTCCGTGATCCCGGCCACATCGCGGAATACCTCCCGCAGGCCTTTGTCGAGGAACCATTTATAAGAGTCCCTCTGGATCTCGAGCAGGTCCGGCATCTGCTGGATCTCCTTGGTCTTGGCAAAACTCATGCGCTCGGTCTTGCCGTACATCTGTTTTTGCGGCACTTGCTTCACTCCTTCTGCAGAATCTCCGCCCAATATAGCACTCCCGGTGCCGTTGTATCTTTCGTTCTTGTCCCTGTTGCAATCGGCGAAACGTATGGTACAATGCAGTCAGAAATGCATGATGGGTATCTATGCACACTCATAGCGATTTTAAGCACTTAATTTTATCAAATCCTGCCTCCTGTGTCAACAGGTTCCGGCCGGATTTTTTGTTTTTTTCGTTGCTTTTTCTTCAGCCCCGGGTATTTCTCCGCCATTCCCCGCCCTTTGACGGAAAGCGGATTCGCGGTATAATAGTTCTCAAGTACAGTATCAAGGAGGTCCCCCATGCTCAGCTGCGCGAATACCTGCGGATTTGAAGTGACCCGCGAAGTACCGGTGCCCGAGCTGTCCGGCAGACTGTTTCGGATGGTCCACAGGGCAACCGGCCTGGATCTGGTCTGGCTCGACCGTCCGGACGACAACAAGACCTTCGCCATCGCTTTTACCACTCTTCCTGAAGACGATACCGGCGTGTTCCACATCCTGGAGCATTCCGTGCTCTGCGGCTCCGCCCGCTACCCGGTGAAAGAACCGTTCGTCGAACTCATGAAAAGTTCTCTGAATACTTTCCTGAACGCTCTAACCTTCCAGGACAAGACCATGTATCCCGTATGCAGCCGCAACGAAGCGGACTTCATGAATCTTGTCAGTGTATATCTTGATGCGGTCTTCTGCCCCGCCATCTATGACAGGCCGGAAATCTTCCGTCAGGAGGGATGGCACTACGAGTTCGGCGCGGACGGCACGGCGGAGTACCGAGGTGTCGTCTTCAACGAGATGAAAGGCGCCTTCGCCGATCCGGATGAACTTGCCGTAAATGCTCTGAACCGCGGTCTGTTTCCGGATACGCCTTACCGTTTTGTCTCCGGCGGAGATCCCGAACATATCCCCGATCTGACGCCGGAAGCCTTCATCTCCGCCCACCGCAGATACTACTCTCCATCCAACGCATTCGTCTTCCTGGATGGGTCCGTTCCGCTGGAAAAGGTCCTCTCCCTGCTGGACGGCGTGTATCTGAAAGGCAGGACGGATACCGGACGGATCCCGTCTGCTCGCCTGCAGGCACCGGTCGACGGCGGCATCGTCCACGTGGACTACGAGCCCGGAAGCGCCGATCAGATGACAAAGCACCGCTTCGCCAGAGGGCTTGCCGCGGGCACCTTTGACCAGAAGGAGCGCCTCACCGCCGTGAGAATCCTCTCCTCCTATCTGGCTGCGAACAATCACGCTCCCCTCACCCGTGCGATCCTCGATGCCGGGCTGGCCGAGGACGTCCAGCTGCAGCTGATGGATGACATGAAACAGCCCTGGCTCTATCTCCAGGTCACCGGAGTCTCCTCGGATAACCTCGAAGCCGTAGACCGGACGATCGCGCAGGTCCTTGCGGAGCAGGCGGACGGGCTGGACTGGGAACGCCTGATGGCGGAGCTCACGCGTCTGGAATTCCGCATGCGGGAACGCGACTACGGTTCCTTCCCTCCCGGCCTTGCCAACGCGTTCCTCGCTCTCGGAAGCTGGCAGTACGGAGGAGAACCGGAGGACAACCTTCAGATCGGAACGATGTTCGATGACCTGAGGGAAAAGATGCCGTCCGGCCACTTCGAGCACCTTCTGCGGGAAGTCTTCGCAGACAATCCCCACCGATGCACCGTTCTTCTTCACCCTGCTCCCTCCTGCGGACAGGAGCGCAGGGAACGGGAATCCGCACGGCTTGCCGGGGAGTCCGGGGCATGGTCCGATGCGGAACGCAGGGAAAAGCAGCGTGACCAGGAAACGCTGGTCGCATGGCAGGCCGGAGAAGACAGTCCCGAACAGCTGGCGTCTCTGCCCCGGCTCACCTGGGAGGATATCCGGCAGATGCCCGAGCCGCTCCCCATGGAGGCCGCGGAAAGCAGCGGGATCCCCCTGCTCCTTCACCGGATCAACACCAACGGGATCGCGTACGTCACCCTTTTCTTCGACGCCGAAGACGTTCCTCCCGAAGACATCGCCGGACTCAGCCTTGCAGCGGATCTGCTGAGCCGTCTGCCTACGGCGAGCCATTCGGCCGCAGAACTGTCCGTGCTTGCGAAACTGGCCACCGGCAGTCTGTCCTTCTCCCTCAGCGCCTACGAGCGGGAGCATGAAGGCAGCGATGCATTCCGCTGCAAGTTTGCCGTCTCTTTCAGTGCGCTGGAAAAAGATCTCGAACGCGCGCTTGAGCTGGTGACGGAGATCCTTTCGGAAACGGATTTCGGCGCTGTGCCCGAGATTGCGGAACTGATCCCTCAGCGGCGTCAGCAGCTCTTCGAACGGATCATATCTGCCGGGCACGCCGTCGGCGTCGGCAGAGTCATGGCTCCGCTGTCCGCCGCGGACACTATCCGTGAACGGTCGTCCCGCTACGACTATTATCGCTTCCTGCGCACGCTGGAGGATCCGGAAGTCCTGAGCAGGACAGCGGCCCGCGTTTCCTCCCTGCTGAAGGAGATCGCCGTCAGCGCGAGAGTGACGGCAAGCGTGACCGGAGACTCCGAAGGATGCGCCGCAAAAACCGCAGGCTTCCTGCGCAAGTCTCTGCCGTCGGGTATCCCCTGTGCGGCGCCGGCGCTCATTACCGCCAATGAGAGCAGGAGCGAAGGCATCCTCATTCCGGCGGATATCGGGTTCGCCGTGCGCGGCGGCACCTTTGCCGGCACGGGAGTATCCTACTCCGGCGCGGCTTCGCTCGCGGAAAAGATCATCAGCCTGGGCCATCTCTGGAACGCGGTCCGGGTACGCGGCGGCGCTTACGGCACCGGCATCGCCATCCGGAACACCGGTCCTGTTTTCTGCTATTCCTACCGTGACCCGAACTGCGCCGGTTCGCTGCAGACCTTCCTCTCCTGCGGTCAGTTCCTCCGGGATTACCTGAAACAGGAGCCGGATCTTCTCTCCTATACCATAGGCGCCGTAGGAGACGCCTCTCCGCTTCTCAGTTCCAGCACGAAAGGCGCTGTATCCGATGGTCATTATCTGCGCGGACTTACACAGGAGGACCGCTGCCGAATAAGGGAGGAACTGCTGAACGCCACGCCCGGGCAGCTGCTGCAATGGGCGGATGTGGCGGACGACGTTCTGAACAGAGGGTCCTTCTGTGTCGTCGGAGGAGAAAACCAGGTCGGCGCCTGTGTGCCTTCCATCACCTATGATCTTTGATTACAGGAGGAAATATCCATGAAACACATAACAGTTGCTAAGCGTGCCTGCGTTATCCTGACTGTGCTGCTTATGATGGTTGCTCTTGGCGCCTGCGGCAATTCGAACGGTCTGGACCGAAAAGCGACCTATACCGCGGTCATCGACATCTCCGGGTACGGGACAGTCACCGTCAGGCTGGATCAGAAAGCCGCCCCCATTACCTGCGCCAATTTCGTATCGCTTGCCGAAAGCGGTTTCTACGACGGACTGACCTTTCACCGCATCATGGAAGGATTCATGATCCAGGGCGGCGACCCCTCCGGAAACGGAAGCGGCGGTTCCGGAACGACGATAAAAGGCGAGTTCTCAGCCAACGGCGTGAAAAACAGCCTGTCTCATACGAGAGGCGCCATCAGCATGGCACGCAACAATCTCTCCTATGATTCTGCAAGCTCGCAGTTCTTTATCGTTCAGAAGGACTCCCTTTTCCTTGACGGACAGTACGCCGCGTTCGGTTACGTGACCGACGGCATGGAAGTCGTCGACGCCATCGCCGCCGATGCCGAACCTACCGACAACAACGGAACTATCCCTCCTGATCAGCAGCCGGTGATCACCTCCGTGACGATTGTAAAGAGCTGATGAAAAGCCCCTGCCTTCCCCATCGGGAAAGCAGGGGCTTCATTATTCCGATACCTCTTCGGGCGGTACGGGTTCCAGGATCGTCAGGCTGTCCTCCCGGACATAGGCCGCCAGCGTCATTCCGCATTCCGATGCCAGCCTCAGCGCCGCGTCGGTAACGGATTTCGTGGTGGCAAACACGGGGATTCCCGCCCGTGCCGCCTTCTCCGCCATGTCCGCCGCGATCCTTCCGCTGGACAGCAGTATGCATTCTCCCGGTTCGAGTCCCTCCCGCACGGCACAGCCGATGACCTTGTCCACCGCATTGTGTCTCCCGATATCCTCGCAGCAGAAGCGCAGTTCTCCCCGGTGGATCAGGCCGCAGCTGTGCACGGCATGCGTACGTTCAAACAGGGGGACAGCGGCCTGCATTTCCCGGAAGGCGCCCGTGACCCATTCCGGTCTCCACCGAGCCTGCTCCAGCCGGGGCAGCGGCGCTCCTCTCAGGAACGCGCCCGTCAACAGTCGGTTCCCCGTACAGCACGTCCCGATCTTTTCAACGTAGGCGGAATCTGCCGCCCCCGGGACGCTGTTCAGGACGACCTGTGCGGTCTCTCCGCGCTCGCAGATATATATCTGTCTGATATCCTCCGGGGTTTCCGCCATCCCTTCCGACAGCAGCCGTCCTATGATCAGCTCGGGAAGGCGGTCGTTCGTGCATACGATCCGCATGGCTGCCGCTCCGTTGATCGAGACCTCCATGAAATGCTCACGGGCAATGATCCTCTCGCATCGGAAAGGCAGCGTTTCCCCGGAGAATACCGTTCCGGCAGCAGCCGCCGCGCCTTCTCCCTGTTCGCTGCGATCGATGATCTTCATATCGACCTCCCCCTTTCACGCATGCGGCAGGCTTTCTCTTTTCATGTACCAGCGTATCTTATCATGTTATGACGGAACCAGGCAAGACGGCGGAACATACATTCCGCAACATTTCTTTTGGAGATCCCGTCATGCACACGTTTTCCTTGCAATCCTCCGGCGGTTCCGATACAATTCATAGATATTCCAGTGTATCCAGAAAGTGAGAGATCCATGAATACAAAATCCCGCCCCATTCTCGTATTGGGCAAGCGCCTTTTCATCTATGTCCTCGGCCTTTACATCATGGCCGTCGGCGTCGTGTTCTCCTCCCGCTCCGCTCTGGGCGTCACGCCCGTCAGTTCTCTCGGCAACGTTCTGTATCAGATCGGCGCCTCCGCCGGGGCTCCTTCCTTTGTGAATCTGGGCAACTGCACCACGGCGGTGTTCTGCCTGTACCTGGTGGCAGAGTTTCTTGTCCTCCGCAGGGATTTCAAACCCGCCATGCTGCTGCAGGTTGTCGCCGCGCTGCTTTTCGGACAGCTGGTGAATCTTGCTTCTGCATTGCTCTTTTTCCTGCCGGCTCCGGGGACCTATGTCATGCGTCTCGTGTACCTGCTGGTCAGCATTCCGTTGGTCTCGGCCGGAGTCATGCTTTATCTCTCCCCCAATCTTCTGGCCATGCCGGGCGAAGGATTCTGCCTGGCCATCGTCAAAAAGACTGGCCGCAGCATGGGCACGGTAAAGACCTTCTTTGACTGTTCCGTTGTGCTTCTCTCCGCCGCTGCCTCTCTTCTGTATTTCGGCGGTCTGGTCGGTGTCCGGGAGGGAACCGTGATCTCCGCCCTGCTGGTAGGCTTTGTTCTGAAACTGCTGCAAAAGCCTTTTCAGAAGCCCCTGCTCCGCTTTGTCGAGCGGGAAAGCAAGGCGAACCGTGCTCTGGAGATTGCCTCTCAGGGCTATCTCACCGACGCGGCGGGCAATCCGAAGATCATCATCACGATCGGGCGCGAGTTCGGATCCGGAGGAATGGAGATCGGGCGGCGTCTGGCCGAACGGCTCGGCGTCACTTTTTACGACAGGCAGCTGGACGAAATGGCCGCGGAAAAGAGCGGTCTTCCCCTGGAAAAGGTACAGGCTCTGTCCCGCAACATGGAGCGCGCCATGCTGAGCGGGTTCATGGACGGTGCCTATGCGCTGACCAATGAGGCGCTGTCTCCCGAAGAGCAGTACTACGTTGCGGAATCCAGCGTCATCCGGCAGATCGCCGCCGGGAACGAGAGCTGCGTGATCCTCGGGCGCTGCGCGGACTATGTGCTCTACAACGATCCCAACTGTTTCCGCGTCTTCATTCACGCCCGTCCGGACATCCGCATCAAAAGGATCATGGCCACCCAGGACCTCACCGAGGATCAGGCGCGACGGCTGGCCGAGAACACGGACAAGGCCCGCGCATCCTACTACAAGCGGTATACCGGCCGGGATTACGGAAAACAGGAATACTATCACCTGGGACTGGACAGCGGCCTTCTGGGCACCGAAGAGAGCGTGGAGTGCATCGTCAACATCCTGCGCCACTGGTGCGATGTGCGAGGTTCTCACCCGCTGTATCTGCTGAACCACGAGGAAATCTGACAGATCTGGACACGGCAGTCCGGATTTGACCACAATGAATACTGACAGACAGAAAAGGGGATCCCGCCGCATCAGCGGCGGGATCCCCTTTTCTCAGTCTGTCAAAAAACTATGCTAGCGCCCTCGTTTCTGGTAAAATAGAAACGGGGGCGAAGTCATGGAAGAATGGAGAAAAGATGCACGGCGAGACGCGGTGATCACAGACATCGATGCCTTGGTACCGAAGGATCATCT
>JAFYAU010000022.1 GCA_017540565.1 Oscillospiraceae bacterium | reverse complement strand
CGCTGCCATGAACCTGAAAAAGCTGGCAGAATGGAGTTGGAAAAACTCCTTTTTGCTTCGCTATTTACTTGTTTTTTCTACTGTATATGCCAAACCCCTTGTTTTCACCACTTGAAAACAAGGGGTTCTTTGACAGACTGAGAAAAGGGAATCCCGCCGCATCAGCGGCGGGATCCCCTTTTCTGTGAAGACCATCCCTTGAGGATATGTCCGCGGATTCTGCTCCGCCGCTCGGATCACGGCGATTCAAACAGCGGAGTGGTCCGCAGGAAGAAAGAGCTGATCTCTTCGGGGGTATATCCGGGATTCTGTGACCACCACCGCACAGTCTCCGCAAAATCACAGACCATGTGGTTCATCATATAGTCCTGGGGAACAGGAACGCCGGGTGATCGGCAGGAATGGGAAAACAGATCCTTCAGATGCTCCTTGAACGAGGTCATGAAGATCTCCCCGCTCTGTCCGGACAGGATGCCGGGCAGGTATTCCATATGTTCCTGCAGATGATAGAGGATGTGCGTGATCATCGCTCCTGTGTCGTGTTCCACCGAAAAGTCGTGAGTTTTCTCTTTTCCCAGGTCTTCGGAAAAAACATGCTCGAATATATCCGCGCAGAGCGATGTCAGCAGATCGTCTTTCGTCTCGAAATGCGCATAAAAGGTCGTCCGGCCGACATCCGCCCCGTCGATGATATCCTGTACCGTGATCCTGGCATAGGACTTTTTCTTGAGGAGATCGGTAAACGCGTCAAAAATGGCTTTCCTTGTCTTTCTCTGCCTGCGGTCCATGGCTTCCCTCCGGAACAATTCTCTGAATCTGTACTGTATCGAATGATCTGGACGATCTGATTATTGATGGCGGAAGACGCCCGCCCTATAATCAAACCGAACATCGTGTTTGGTATCATACGAATTATACGAAATCTCAAGATCTGTGTCAAGGAGGAGCATATGCTGAACCGCTGGCTCGAAAACAGTCCGAAGGAGGCCCTGATCTGCGCGGCCGTGTCCGCCGCTGCCCTGGTGCTGAGTATTACAGGCGTGCTCAGGGAAATCCTCCCTTTCGATATCGCCTGGGCAGCGATCATCCTCTGCGGGATTCCGATCCTTGTTGGAGCTTTCAAGGGTGTTGTCTTCGACCATGATATCAAGGCCGATCTTCTTGTTTCCCTCGCTCTGATCGCCTCTGTGGCGACCGGGGAATTCTTTGCCGCCGGAGAAGTGGCTCTCATCATGCAGATCGGTTCTCTTCTGGAGGACTATACCTCGGGCAAAGCGAATGAGAGCATAGAGAAACTGATCAGGCTCACTCCGCAGACCGCCCGCGTGCTGAGGGACGGACAGCCTGCGGAGATCCCGGTGGAGGAGGTTCGGACGGGAGATATCCTCAGCGTATTCGCCGGAGAAACCATTCCCGTGGACGGCACCATACTGGAAGGTGAGACCACCGTCGACCAGTCCGTCATGACGGGCGAAAGCATTCCCGTGGACAAGACTGCCGGCGACAAGGTCTCCAGCGGCACGGTCAATCAGTACGGCACCTTTACCATGAGGGCGGATTCCGTCAGCGCTGACAGTTCCCTGCAGCGGATGGTCCGCCTGGCCGAGGAGGCAAATGAGAACAGGGCACCTATCGTCGCTGCGGCAGACCGGTGGGCCACCTGGCTCGTTGTGATTGCCCTCTCCTGCGCCGTCATCACATGGATTGCTACGGGACGCTTCATGAGAGCCGTTACCGTACTGGTCGTCTTCTGTCCCTGCGCGTTCATCCTGGCAACGCCGACCGCCGTACTTGCCGGGATCGGGAATGCGGCGAAACACGGCATTATCGTACGCTCAGGCGAAGCCCTGGAAAAGCTGTCCAGAATCCGGAGGGTCTCCTTTGACAAGACCGGCACCCTGACCCACGGCAAGCCGGAGGTGACGGCGGCTGTCTCTGTTTCGGACGGATATTCGGATGCAGATGTTCTGCGCATCGCCGGTCTGGCGGAGCAGTATTCCGAACACCCGCTCGGAAAAGCGATCCGGGCTGCATATGAAAAAGCCGGAGGCGGCAGAGCTCCTGCAGACAGTTTTCAGATGACCGCAGGCCAGGGCATTTCGGCCGTTGTTGACGGCAGTCAAGTCCTTGCCGGAAAAGAAGGCTTCATGCGCTCATGCGGCGTTGACGTCGCCGCCTGTAATGCCGCGTGCCGGTCAGAGACGGAAAAAGGCGCTAGCATCGTATACATTGCAGCTGACGGAGCGGAAATCGGATTCATCGCTCTCCGTGACACGCTGCGCGAGGATGCCGGGGAGGCAGTTGAACGGCTGAAAGCTGCCGGCATCACACCGATGCTCCTTACCGGCGACAATGAGCTCGCAGCGGCGGCAATAGCGGAAAGCGTCGGCATCACCGATGTCCGGGCGGATCTTCTGCCGGAAGATAAAATGAACATCATGAAGGACTATTCCGGCGGTGCGGAACCGATCTGCATGGTCGGAGACGGCGTCAATGACGCGCTGGCGCTGACCGCAGCGGACGCCGGAATCGCCATGGGGGGCATCGGATCGGATATCGCCGTGGAATCGGCCGACGCGATACTCGTGACGGATGACATCAGGCGTCTGCCGTATCTGTTTACCCTCATGAAAAAGGTCATGCGGAAGGTCCATGTCAACATCATCGCGTCACTTGTCATCAACCTGACCGCCGTTCTCCTGTGCGCGCTCGGTGTTCTCACCCCGGTGACCGGCGCGCTCTGGCACAACTGCGGCTCCGTGTTCGTGGTGGTGAACGCTGCGCTCCTGCTGCTCGTCCGGGACGAATGATCCATCTGAAAAGCAGATCCCGTCCCATATCTTCTAATTTCTTATCAAACCTGCGGATTTCCCCTGTGAGCATCGCATTGGAAGGATGAAGACCACGGAGAAACCCTACTAGTACCAGTTGCTTTTTCAGGGAAGGTGCGTACGGTATGACAAAAGTCACGCATGTCGACAGCGGTCCCATCGGCCGCACACTCTTATCCTTTGCTCTGCCCGTGCTGATGACACAGTTGCTGCAGGAACTGTACAATGCCGCCGACTGCGCCGTGCTCGGTCATTTCGGCGGTCCCAACGCGCTGGCGGCCAGCGGGGTCGCCGGTCTGCTGCTCTCCGTCCTTATCAACTTTTTCGTCGGTTTCTCTTCCGGCGTGAGCGCTGTGACCGCCCAGCAGTTCGGGAAAGGCGAGACTGTCCGGCTACAGCGGACGATGACGAGCGTGTTCCGCCTCGTTCTGGCGGCAGGCCTTCTGCTCTCTGCGGTCGGCGTTGCCTCCGCCGGCACCCTGCTCAGGCTGCTGCACTGTCCCGCGGAGGTTCTCATCCCTGCAACGGCCTATCTCCGGATCTGTGCCTGCGGCGTGCTGGCGCAGCTGTTCTACAACGTGGCCGTCGCGGTGCTCCGCTCCCTCGGTGACAGCCGCGGGCCCCTGCTCTGTTTCATCGGCAGCGTTCTCACAAATCTGGCTCTGGACGCCCTCCTGGTGATCGGTCTCCGCATGGGGGTACACGGAGCTGCACTGGCGACCATCGTCTCCCAGTGGCTGCTGGCGGCGCTCCTGTATCTGAGACTCAGGCGCCTCGGGGACGGTTTTTCTCTTGACCTTACGGGAGAGCCGCTCCCGTTTCGCGAGCTGCTCGGGATCCTTCGGATCGGGCTTCCCGCCGGGATGCAGGCGCTGTTCATGAGCATCTCCTCTCTGGTCATCCAGACCTTTATCAACCGCTTCGGTGCCGACGCCATGGCCGGCATGACTCTTTACGCCAAACTGGAGGGCATTCTCTACCTTCCCTCCTTTGCCTACGGCATCGCGCTGACAGGCTTCGTCGGACAGAACGTCGGAGCAGGCCGTACAGACCGGATCTCGTCTGCCGTCAGGCTGAGCCTGCGTCTTTGCTGGGCGGTCGCCTTTCCTCTCAGCCTCGCGATCACGGCTGCGGCGCCGCTGCTTCTGCGTGTGTTTTCACATGAACCGGGCATCCTCTTCAATGCCCGGGAGGCCGTGCAGTTCAATCTGCCTTTCTATGTGATCTACTCGATGAATCAGGTCTATCTGGGAGCCATCAAAGGCTTTGGGAAGACCGGCTGGCCCATGCTCTGCACGCTTCTGTGCTACGCCGTTTTCCGCGTCGTCTGGTGTCTTGTAATGATTCCGCTGTTCCCGACCATGCGCATCGTGTATCTCAGTTATGACATCAGTTTCTTTCTGATGTTCGCCCTGCTGCTTCCAGCGTACCGCCGCATTCTTGGCAGAACAGATCCGCTGACCGGCAGGAAACCGGAAGGTGGCCTCCGGTGAACAGTCTCCGGCTGCTTCCGGAGATCTGATCAGCCGGAGAAAGCAAAAAGCCTTGAAACGAAATCGTTTCAAGGCTTTTCTGGTGGAGATGGACGGGATCGAACCGTTGACCTCTTGAATGCCATTCAAGCGCTCTCCCAGCTGAGCTACACCCCCGGATCCATATGCTGTTTTTTGACTGCTGGGGTAGAATAGCACATTAATCCCGCCCTGTCAAGCAGTTAATTCAACTTTTTTCCGCCGGCGTCAGCAAAGACGCCGGCGGAATCATTACGGCTGTCAGGATTTGGCGCCCTTCAGGGCCTTCATGCGCAGGGCATGGTCCAGGATGCTCTTTCTCATCCGCAGATTCTGCGGTGTGACCTCCAGCAGTTCGTCGTCGGCCAGGAATTCCAGACACTGTTCCAGGCTCATCTGCCGGGGCGGGACAAGGCGGAGCGCCTCGTCGCTGCCCGCCGCGCGCATGTTGGTCAGCTGCTTTTTCTTGCACACGTTCACGGACATGTCTTCGGATTTCGGAGAGACGCCCACGATCATGCCGGCATACACCTGCACGCCGGGCCCGATGAACAGGGTCCCTCTCTCCTGGGCATTCCAAAGGCCGTAGGCGACCGCCTCGCCCGTCTCGAACGCGATCAGGCTGCCCGTGTTGCGCCGGGACAGTTCTCCCTTGTACGGCTCGTATTTTTCGAATGTGCTGCTCATGATGCCCTCTCCGCGCGTATCCGTCAGGAATTCGTTCCGGTAGCCGAAAAGGCCGCGGGACGGGACCAGGAACTGAAGTTTCGTTCTGCTCCCCATGGGCGTCATTTCAAGGAAATCGCCTTTCCGAGAACTGAGCTTCTCGATCACAGCGCCAACGGCGTTCTCAGGCACGTCGCACACCACCCGCTCCACAGGTTCGCACAGCACGCCGTCGATGGTCCGGTTCAGCACTCTCGGAGGAGACACCTGGAATTCATAGTTCTCGCGGCGCATGGTCTCGATGAGGATGGAAAGATGCATCTCTCCGCGCCCGGCGACGTTGAAGCTGTCGCTGTTGGGCACTTCCGTCACCCGCAGGGACACGTCCTTCATCGTCTCGCGCATCAGCCGGTCCCGGATGTTCCGCGTGGTCACATACTTCCCTTCACGGCCGGCGAAGGGACTGTCATTGACGGAGAAGGTCATCTCCATCGTAGGGGCGGAGATCTTCACGAAGGGCAGCGGTTCGACAGCCTCCGGGGCGCAGATCGTATCACCGATGGTGATGTCTCCGATACCGGAAAGCGCGATGATGTTCCCCGCGGTCGACTCCGTTACCGGTACCCGGGCCAGTCCGTCGAATTCGTACAGGCTGACGGCCTTGGCTTTCTTGTTCTCCCGGTCCCCGTGGTAGTTGCACACGACGATCTCCTGATTCTGACGGATCGTACCGCGCTCGACTCTTCCGATGGCGATACGGCCGACGTAATCGTTGTAGTCGACGGAGGACACAAGCATCTGCAAAGGCGCGGTCTCGTCCGTCTCCGGTTCCGGGATATACTCCAGAATGGTCTCGAACAGCGGCTTGAGATCCGTTCCCGGCACTTCCGGAGAATAAGACGCCGTTCCGTTGCGTCCGGAGCAGAACAGCATGGGAGAATCCAGCTGCTCGTCTGTCGCGTCAAGATCCATAAGCAGTTCCAAGACCTCGTCGATGACCTCGTGGATGCGCGCGTCCGGGCGGTCCACCTTGTTGACCACCACAATCACGCGGTGCCCCAGTTCCAGGGCTCTCTGAAGCACAAATCTCGTCTGGGGCATGGCTCCTTCCGCCGCATCCACCAGCAGAATAACGCCGTTGACCATCTTCAGGATGCGCTCCACCTCGCCGCCGAAATCCGCGTGTCCCGGCGTGTCCACGATGTTGATCTTGACATCCTTGTAGGTGACAGCCGTGTTTTTGGCGAGGATGGTGATGCCGCGTTCCCTCTCCAGATCGTTGGAATCCATCACCCTGTCCTGCACGGCCTGGTTCTCCCGGAAGACGCCGGACTGCTTCAGCATCTCGTCAACAAGAGTCGTCTTTCCGTGGTCGACGTGGGCGATGATCGCTACGTTTCTCAGTTTGCTCATAGTTCCACTTCCGTCTCATGCATATTCAAACTATATTATTATACACATGGCAGACGGTTTTGCAAACCTTTTCTTTTGATGTTTGACGCAGCCACCGCTGCCGCCTATAATATACGCGATGATCATTCCCGGATCGGGATGGGAGGATGCTGTATGAGCGAACTGATCGAGACCCGGCTGGAACGCCGGGAGGTATTCAACGGAAAGCTGCTCCATGTTTTTTCTGACACGGTGCGCCTGCCGGACGGCAGAACATCCGTACGGGAGGTGCTCGAGCATCAGGGCGCCGTGTGCGTCGTTCCCCTGAAAAGGGACGGGACGGTCGTCCTGGTCCGCCAGTTCCGTTATGCGGTCGGGCGGGACATCCTGGAGATCCCGGCGGGAAAGGTCGATCCCGGAGAGTCGTTCTACGACGCAGCTGAGCGCGAACTCGGCGAGGAGACCGGCCTGCAGGCCTCCCAGTGGATCGATCTCGGCGATTATCTCCCCTCTCCCGGATACTCGGGAGAGATCATCCGCGCGTATCTTGCCATGGATCTGTCCGAGGGCGACCCACATACGGATGAGGACGAATTCCTGGTTCCGGTCACCCTTCCCGTTTCCCAGGCGCTCGATCTTGTCATGTCCGGCGCAATCTCCGACGGGAAGACCGCATTCGCCCTTCTGAAAGCCGCCCGCTATCTCGGGCTTTGAAGGCACGGTCCCGGAACAAAAAGTGACGGAAATAATACAATTTCTCTTGCAATAATTTACATAATACTGTATACTGGTCAAGGTTGAGCCTGCTGTATGGGTTCATGTTCCGCAGGCCCCCTTTCTGATGATTGTTTCGTCACTCAAGATTCTGTCTGTCAGGTGGCTTATTGTATGATCAAATACGTTGTTCACGGCGGGAAACCGCTGTACGGTGAAATCGAGATCAGCGGAGCGAAGAACGCTGCCGTTGCCATTATCCCCGCCGCCCTCATGGTCGACGGACCCTGCCGCATCGAGAATATCCCCCAGATTTCAGACGTTACCATGCTTCTGAACATTCTGAAGGAAATGGGTGCGTCTGTACGCACCATCAACCGCAGCACGATGGAGATCGACTGCTCTGGCGTCCGCAGGGCGGAGGCCACATTCGATATGATGCGCAAGATCCGCGCCTCCTACTATCTCATCGGCGCCATGCTCGGCCGGTACCGCAGCGCTCTGGTGGCGATGCCCGGCGGATGCAATTTCGGCGGCGTGCGCCCCATCGACCAGCACATCAAGGGCTTTGAGGCCATGGGCGCGGACGTAAAACTGCTGCAGGGCGGGCTCATCCAGTGCTCCACTCCCGGCGGCCTGCGCGGCGCTTCCATCTATCTTGACGTCGTCTCCGTAGGCGCGACGATCAACGTCATGCTCGCCGCGGCGCTTGCCGACGGGCAGACGGTCATCGAGAACGCGGCGCGCGAGCCCCACATCGTCGACTTGGCGAACTTCCTGAATTCCATGGGAGCGGACATCCGCGGGGCCGGCACCAACGTGATCAAGATCCGCGGCGTGCAGCACCTGCACGGCGGTACCTATTCCATCATCCCCGACCAGATCGAAGCTGGCACCTATATGGCGGCCGTCGCCGGCACGGGCGGAGACGTTCTGATTAGGAACGTCATTCCCAAGCATATGGACTGCATATCCGGCAAGCTGCGCGAGATGGGCGTCACCATCATTGAGAATGGGGATTCCATCCGCGTGATCCGCAGCGGGCCCATCCGCAGGACGAATTTCAAGACGCTTCCCTACCCCGGCTTCCCCACGGACATGCAGCCGCAGGTCTCCACGGTGCTGTGCCTCGCGCAGGGCACCAGCGTTGTCACCGAAGGCGTGTGGGATAACCGGTACAAATACGTGGACGAGCTCACGAAGATGGGCGCTCAGATCAAAGTCGACGGGCGCGTGGCGATCATCGAAGGCGTTGAAGGGCTTTCCGGTGCTCCCATCCGTGCGATGGATCTTCGTGCCGGCGCCGCTCTTGTGATTGCCGGACTCTGCGCCAACGGGGTTACGGAGATCGACGGCGTGAATTACATCGAGCGGGGCTATGAGAGCATCATTGAAAAGCTCCAGGGCGTCGGCGCGGACATCAGGGCCGTTTCCTTCCCCGATGAGGAGGCCGTCTCTCCCCGCGAAGTCGGCTGATCTTTCCCGGTTTGCGTTAATGGCAGAGGGCTTCCCTCTGCCATTTATCTTTATTATTGGAAAAGGTGATCTCATGCGTTTTTCCACTCTGGCCAGTTCCTCCTCCGGCAACAGCACGCTCGTCAGCCAAGGGGGCGAGCATATCCTCATCGACGCCGGTATCTCCTGCCGCAGGATCCTGGCTGCGCTCTCCGCTCTAGGCGCGGAACCCGCCGGGCTTGCCGGCATCCTCGTCACCCACGAACACGACGACCACATCAGCGGTCTCGCCTCCCTGTGCAGAAAAACAGGCGTGGCCGTATACGCTCCGCAGGGCGTTGCGGAAGGGATACTTGAGCGTTTCCCCGATGCAGAGATTCCCGTGCGCGTGATCGAGTCCGGCGTTCCCTTCACCGTCGGTCCCTTCTCCGTCCGGGCGTTCCACACTTCCCACGACGTCAGGGAGAGCGTCGGATACCGGCTGAGCGCAGGCGGGCGCTCCATGGCTCTTGCGACCGATCTCGGCTGTGTGACCGACGAGGTCCTGCAGGCCCTTGCCGGGGTCAACGCCGCCGTGCTGGAGGCCAATCACGATCCGGAAATGCTGAAATACGGGCCTTATCCATCCGTTCTGAAAAAACGCATCGCTTCCGACCGCGGCCATCTGTCAAACAGAGTGTGCGGACGTCTCGCCGGACTGCTGTATGAGACCGGCACCGCCTCGTTCGTTTTGGCTCATCTGAGCCACGAGAACAATACGCCGGAGCTTGCCAGAGCCGCCGTTGAAGCAGGCCTGACCGCCGCGGGGGCAGTCCCCGGTCATACGGCTTCCGTATATGTGGCTCCCCGAGCCCATGTCGGCGAAACTGTGGAGGTGTGAACATGGTTACCATTCAGATGATCTGCGTGGGAAAACTGAAGGAGTCCTTCTACCTTCAGGCCGTTCAGGAATACGTCAAGCGTCTGGGACCGTACTGCCGTCTGCTGGTAGACGAGATCCCGGAGACCCGGCTTCCCTCCTCCCCCTCCGACGCGGAGATCGCAGCAGGTTTGAAGAAAGAGGCGGAACAGATCCGCAAAATCCTTCCGCGGGGAGGGACCGTCATTGCGGCCTGCATCGAGGGGAAGACCCTGTCGAGCCCGGAATTCTCCTCTCTTCTTGAGCGTTTTGAGACCTCCGGAACGTCCCACTTCGTCTTTCTGATCGGGGGTTCCTTCGGCCTCGATCCCTCTCTGAAGGCGGAGGCTGATTACCGGCTGTCCATGTCCCCCATGACCTTCCCCCATCATCTTGCCCGCGTCATGCTGCTGGAGCAGCTGTACCGCTCCTTCCAGATCCGGACCGGCGGACGCTATCACAAATGAGAACACAAAAACAGGCGGCGCGCCTCCGGGCGTGCCGCCTGTGATTTCAGGATCCGTATTTAAAGGATATCGTCCTCGTAATCCTCGAATTCCCTGCCGTTGATATAACGGCGCTTGAGCGTATAGACCTTCTCCCTGGCGACATCGATGGCATCCAGGATCTCATTTTTGTAAATGAAGATGGCGGCGACGATCGCAGCAAGAACAGCGATGACGATCAGGAACTTAATGATGCTGGCAGTTTTGCTTTTCATTCGAAAACCTCCTATTCCTCAGTCTGGTTTTATTTTACCGCAGCCACCCCGGAAACGCAACAGATAGTTTGAAATTTACAGTTCGTACACAATTTGCATTTACATCGTCCGTCCGTGTATGGTATAGTGTTTACAGTAAAAGAATCGGAGGAGAGATATTCATGGCAATCGGCGATTATCAGTGGCTGAGTTTCAAAAACAAACGGACGCGCGAACGCGACGCCAAGGAATACGAGGAGTGGGCGTTTCCCTACGGACAGCCGCAGAGAGATGCCGTCACAGCCATTCTGAAAGAACTGTTTCCCCGCGAGGATCCCCGCATGGCGCTCATCAGCCATCTTACAGCCAAGGAACTGGCCTCCCGGTATCACGACGTTATCGATCTCCCAGAACACCGTGACTTTGCCTTGAAACACATGGCGAAGGATCTCAAGAAATACAAGCACATGTTCCCGAAGAAGGGCGACGCAAAATATGTCTACACCGCTCTGGGCATGGCCGATCTGGATATCACGGAAGACCTCCGTTATCCCACTCCGGACGAGCTCCGCGCCAAAGGCGCAGAGCTGCAGATCCTCTTTGAAAAAGCGCTGAACGACTGACCGTGCTTTCTGCAGCAGCATGTTCTTTTCGTCCGCGGGCAAGCATCTGACGCGCCGACACTGTCGGCGCGTTTTTTCATGCCCGGTATCGGTTCCGGCGCAGAAAAGAACGCGGCGCAAGAGCGCCGCGTTCCGGATCATCCGTATATTACTCTGCGGAAATTACGTAGTAGTAGACCGGCTGTCCTCCGCGAAGCACGCTGACCTCCGCCTCCGGCAGCAGCTCCTCTGCAGCCTGTCCTACCGCCTCCGCGTCGTCTTCTGTCACGTCCTCGCCGTAGTAGACGGTGACGAGCTCCGGCTCCGTCTGTCCGATTTTCTCCAGCGTCGTCCTGACGACCGCTGCGATATCGGCGTCGTTTGCGGCCAGTGTCCCGTCCAGCAGGGAGAGGTACTCTCCCGCCCGGATCGTCTGTCCGTCAATCTCCGAATCCCTGGCGGCATATGTGATCTGTGCCGTACGGACGGCCCTTGCCGCTTCCGTCATGGCCTGTTCATTGGCGTCGGCATCCTCGAACGCGTCAAAAGCAACCGCTGCAGAGATCCCCTGCGGAACCGTTCCGGTGGGGATGACGACGACTTTCTTCTCCGTCAGAGGCTGACACTGCTGGGCCGCCATTATGATGTTCTTGTTGTTGGGGAGAACGAACACGGTCGCAGCGGGAATCTTCTCCACCTGCTTCAGGATATCCTCCGTGGAAGGATTCATGGTCTGGCCGCCCGTGACTATGGCGTCCACGCCGAGATCGCTGAAGATCTGCGCCATTCCATCTCCGGCACAGACGGATACGATCCCGAAGTCCTTTTCAGGCTCAGCAGGGGCTGTCTCCGCAGGAGTTTCCTCCTCCGCCTGCTCCAGGACCTTGTGGGTGTGCTGCTGCTTCATGTTCTCGATCTTCACCGTGAGGAAGCTGCCGTAGGTCAGCGCCTCCGTCAGAACGTTGCCGGGCTCGTTGGTGTGGACGTGAGTCTTTATGATCTCTTCGTCATCCACCACTACGATGCTGTCTCCGATCCCGCTCAGGAATTCCCGGAGCAGATCCTGATCCTTCTGATTCTCCCTCTCAACGATGAATTCGGTGCAGTATGTGAAATGGATGTCTTCCGTATCGAAATCGGAGAATTCCGCTTTCTCTCGTACCGTGGTATCCGCCGTCACTTCTATGGTCTCTCCCCTCAGCGCTTTCAGCATTCCGTCCAGGATATACAGATATCCCTTCCCTCCGGAATCGATCACGCCGGCCTTCTTCAGCACGGGATTCAGATTGATGGTATCCGCCAGAGCAACCTCTCCGGCCTCCAGTGCGGTGATCAGGACGGTCTCGAGATCGCCGGCGGTCGCGGCGCATTCCACAGCAGCGGCAGAGGCCAGCCGGGATACCGTGAGGATCGTCCCCTCGGCGGGCTTCATGACAGCCTTGTATGCCGTTTCGACGCCTGCGGCCATGGCGGCTGCCAGCATCGCGGGATCGGCGGTTTCCTTCTCCTTGAAGGATCTGGCCATACCGCGGAACAGCAGGGACAGAATGACGCCCGAGTTTCCTCTCGCGCCACGGAGGAGACCTCCGGCAGCGGCATCGGCAGCCTGTGTCAGTGTAACCGGTTTCTTCTTCCGGCACTCGGCGGCGCCGTTGGACATCGTCAGGCTCATGTTCGTGCCGGTATCCCCGTCAGGAACCGGGAAAACATTGAGTTCGTTAACCTCTTCCTTGTGCAGCTCGATGGCCGCCGCGCCGTTTGCAACCATTTCCGCAAAGAGCGCGCCCGTCAGTACTTCTGTCATCTTTCTCCCCCTCAGCCCGTGATGATGGAGTCCACATAAACGTTGACCTGTTTCACGGAGACCCCCGTGACGTTTTCCATCTTGTAACGGACTTCATCCCTGACGTTGCTGCAGAGCACCGGGATGTTGACGCCCTCGTCCACGGCGATGTGGAGAACGATGGAGATCGTGCCGTCATTGTTGTAGACGACCTTGACGCCTTTTCCCATCGCTTCCCTTTTCAGCAGGTGTACGAGGCCGTCGGTCATGGAAAGCACCGTCATACCCTTAACCCCGAAGCAGGACATGGCCGCCTGACCCGCGAGTTCTGTGAGAACATCGCTGGAGACGCTGATGTGACCCAGGTCGGTATACAGTTTGATCATATGATTCACTCCGTTCGGTATTCCGGGCAGCGATCCGCCGTACCGGTAGTAATCAGTTGCTGTCAGCAGTTTTATAATTATAGTATACCCTACCGCAAAATACAAGCCATAAATTACCCGGGTCTTTCCCTCCGCAAAGCCGGTCCCCGTCCTTGACCGTCACCGCCCGATATGCTATCATATCAAGCCGAAATCAAACGTATGGAAAGGGTTCGGCCATGTCTGTTGAATCCGTCAGAGAGTATCTCAGGTCTTTCGGTGCCGACAGCCGGGTGCTGGAATTCACGGTCTCAAGCGCCACGGTCCCCCTAGCCGCGGCCGCGCTGGGCACGGAGGAAGCCCGCATCGCGAAAACGCTGTCCTTCCGTGACGGCGACGGATGCATGCTCATCGTCTGCGCCGGGGATGCCAGGCTCGACAACAGAAAATACCGGGAACGCTTCGGACACAAGGCGAAAATGCTCCCCGTGGAGGAGGTCGAACAGATGACCGGCCACGGGGTCGGAGGCGTTTGTCCCTTTGCCGTCAAACCTGACGTTACGGTATACCTGGACCGTTCCCTGCAGCGTTTCGACATCATCTATCCCGCCGCGGGAAGCAGCAGAAGCGCGGTGCGTCTCTCCCCCGAGGAGTGCTATCGCTTCTCCCGCGCGGAAGCCTGGGTGGACGTGTGCCGCCTTCCGGAGGAAAACGAATGAGGATCATGGCCATCGACTACGGGGATGCCCGGACGGGCATTGCCGTCTCGGATCTTATGAATACTCTCACCGGGGACGCCTTCGTCATCCCCGGACACAATCCCGAGCAGGTGGCTCAGGCTGTCGCGCAGGAAGCGGTGGCCCGCGGGGTAGGGACACTGGTTCTCGGGCTCCCGAAAAACATGGACGGCACTCTGGGCCCCAGGGCTGAGAAATGCCGGGATTTTGCCGCTCTGCTGGAATCCGCCTCAGGTCTTCCCGTGATCCTGTGGGACGAGCGCAGGACCACCGTGGACGCGCACCGCATTCTGTCCGCCAACGGGAAGCGCACGGTCAGACACAGAAAGACCGTCGATGCCGTAGCCGCCTCTCTTATTCTCGAAGGCTATCTGGCAAGTCTCCCCTCCTCCCTCATGTAACAGTCTCTGCCGTCCTCGCGGCCGAATCACTAGTGTCAGAAGGTATCGCTTATGTTTTTTGCAGTTATTTTATGTAAACTTATCCGGGCGGTGGGACGCCTGTTGGGAAGAGGCTCAAGTCTGCCCGGACAGATCGTGCTGAAGCTGTTTCCGGGCGTCCTGGCGAAGCTGCGGCTTCCCGATACCGTGATCGCCGTTTCCGGCAGCAACGGGAAGACCTCCACCGTTGAGATGATCGCGCATATCCTGACGGAGAACGGAAAGACCGTCATCTGGAACCGGGAGGGGTCGAATCAGACGGAGGGCGTTGCGACGACGCTTCTGTGCAGCAGCACCCTGTCCGGACGCGTCAAGGGAGATGTCGTGCTTCTGGAATCCGACGAGAGATACGCCAGACTCACCTTCCGGCATTTTACCCCGACCCATTTCGTCATCACGAATCTGTACCGCGATCAGATGACCCGCAACGGTCACAACGAGTGGATCTACGATATCCTGGCAGACGCGGTAAAGGACGGTTCCTGCCTGATCCTCAACGCCGACGATCCGCTGGTCGCAGGATTTGCGCGCGGTCACGATAATACCGTATGGTACGCCATGGACCGCACTCCCTACTCCACGGATACCCTTCAGGGGCGTTATCACGACGGCGCCTTCTGCCCCGTGTGCAAGCATCCTCTGACCTATGACTACGTGAATTACGCCAGTGCCGGCCGTTTCCACTGCGATCACTGCGGCCATGCCTCCGGCGAACCCCGCTTCCGGGTGACCGAGGTCGATCTGGAACACGACCGTATCGTTTTCGACGGTTCGTGGCCGGCTGCGCTGTCCTTCAACGGTCTGTACAACGTCTACAATATGCTCGCTGCCTACTCCGCCGCGTGCCTTGCCGGCATCGAGCCTTCCAGGGCTGCGGATGCCCTCAGCGGGTTCGTGATGAAGAACGGGAGAGTCAACTCCTTCACGGTAAACGGTCTCCCGGCCATGCTCCTCATTTCGAAGCACGAAAACTCCGTATCCTACAACAGCAGCATCGATTATATCGTTCGTTCCGGCGAACCCTGCGACGTTCTGGTGATGGTGAACGCCATCTCCCGCAAGTACTACACCGGAGAGACCAGCTGGCTGTATGACATCGATTTTGAACGGCTGGCCGCCCCGAACGTGGGCCGCGTCGTCCTGTGCGGAAAATACTGCCGCGACCTGGAACTCCGGTTCCTGCTGGCAGGGCTGCAGGAGAAGATCTCCGTCATCGAAGATCCGGACGCTGCCGTCGCCGCTTTTTCCAAAGGCGGACGCCGGCTGTTCTTCGTCACCTGCTTTGCCGACAAGGCGCGCCTTGGACAGGCCATTCGTTCCGTTACCGGGGAGGATAAAATATGAGCATCCGCATCCTGCACCTGTTTCCCGATCTGATGAATCTTTACGGGGACTATGCCAATCTCTCCATACTGACACGATACATGGAGCTGGAGGGCTGCCCCTTCGAACAGATCGCCTCCAACGATCCCGTCGACCCGTCCGGCTTCGACCTTGTCTTTATCGGCTGCGGAACGGAGCGATCCTCTCTGAGGGCCCTGGAGCTTCTTCTCCCCTTCCGCGATGCTTTTTCCGCCTTTCTTTCCGGAGGCGGCCTTCTCCTGCTGACGGGCACCGCATATGAGATCTTCTGCCGCACGATAAGGGACGACGGTCAGGACGGTGCCGTCTTCGAAGGACTCGGACTCATTCCAGGGGACGTTTCCCGAACGCACCGCAAACGCTATCTGGGAGACGTGATCTACTCCTTCGGAGAAAAGGAGAAGAACATCATCGGCTTTGTGAACAAATGCTCCCAGACGGAGCTTGAGGGGCCCGCGCTCTTCCGCACAGGGTCCGAGCCGGGCAATACACTGACCTCAGGAGCGGAGGGATATCTTGCCGGCGGGATCGCCGCCACCGGGCTGACGGGGCCGGTCCTCATCAAGAATCCCGATCTGTGCCGGTGGCTTCTGGACCGTCTGTATGATAAAGCAGGGTTCGATCCGACGCAGCGGGATGATATGACTGTCCAGCGTCAGGCTTTCGAGGCAGCATACCGGGAACTGCTCCAACTGAAACAGAAAATGTAAAAAAGCGATCGGCATGGCCCTGCGGCCATGCCGATCCTCGTTTATGCTCCTGCTGCAGGCTCTCTCCGCAGCACAAATAGTCCCCGTCAGAGACTCAGCTCCGTCCGGCTGATCAGATCGTTCTGCCCGGAGGTATGCATCTCGACGAAATACACGGAGAAACCTGCGATGCGCACCACCAGATTCTTGTAGGATTCCGGGTCCTTCTGCGCCGCCCGCATCGTCTCCGCAGACACGATATTGATCTGCACCTCCATGCCCAGCATGTCGAAGAAATAGGTCTTCAGCAGGCTGACCAGCTTGCGTACGCTGTCCGCCCCGTTCATGCAGGACGGGCTGAATTTCATGTTCAGCAGCGTGCCGTTGGGGAACTGCCGCTGACCGATGCTGCCGACGCTCGCCAGCACGCAGGTGGGCCCATTGCGATCCATCTGCTGTACAGGGGAGATGCCGTCCGCCAGAGGCTCGCCCGTCTTTCTTCCGTCCGGGGTAGCCTGGGTCTGACGGCCGAAAGCCACGTTCGTCGTCACGGGATACATGCCTGCGCTCCAGCGTCCTCTCGGGCCGGTGGAACGGTTCACCGCCTCGGCGAAGATCGTCGCCGCAATATCGGCGTACTTGTCTGCTTCCGGATCTCCGTTGCCGTAGTGCGGCGCCTGATTCTTCACGTAGCTACGCAGATCCTCATATCCCTCCCAGTCCGCGAGCAGGGCATCCAGGAGTTCCTTCTTCGTGCACTTTTTCGTCTTGAAACACAGATGGTCGATCATCTGCAGGGAGTCCGCCACATTTCCGATGCCGACGCCCGCCAGTCCCGTGGAATTGTACCGTGCCCCGCCCCACATGACGTCCGCGCCCTTCTCCATGCAGCCGTCCATCGTACAGGAGACCACTGGAAGAGGGATGATGTTCCTCGCGACATATTCGAAGTTGTTGGTCAGGGTCACATGCCATTTGACGAAGAACTCGATCTGCTTCCGGTAAGCCTCGATGACCTCGTCCATGGACTCCATTTCATACAGATATCCCGTGGGCAGGCCGGTCTGTCTGGGCGGGAATTCCTCCAAGGTATAGTGATTGACGACCTTTTTGGGGTTCGTTCCGTTGTTGATCGCGATCCACAGAGTATTGACCAGATTAAAGTAGGACGCGGATCCCGTACCTCCGCAGGCCGGCCACTCGTCTCCTGTGCCGCCCGGCTCGACACAGCCGATGGCGCAGTAGTTCCTGGCGCTTCTTTCGCTCAGGCCGCGGTCCAGCAGGGACGGGATGATGATCTCATCGTTCTCGAAACTGGGCACGCCGCCGCAGATCCGGTTGGTCTCAACGGCGGCTTCCCACAGGCTGTCCGGCGTACCTTTGTGGACGCGAAGCGCCTGCGGAGGATCGTGCAGCACCAGGCGGCCGGAACACTGCAGGCACATGTAGGTTACCTCGTTGGTGGCATCCTCCCCCGTATCCGGGTCCACGCCGCCGATCGTGATCAGCTGACCGCTCGTATACCCGGGCTGCCCGTTCTCTCCGGCATCTCCCCAGAACTTGTTCATCTCAGCGATCTTCAGGAAGAACAGATCCAGAAGTTCCTGTGCGTATTCTGGCGTGATCGTCCCGTCGGCGACATCCTTTTCGTAGTAATCGCCCAGATACTGGTCGAGACGGCCCCAGCTCATGCCGTGCATGTTTCCCTCCAGCGACAGGCATATCTGATACAGGAACAGGCCCTGCAGCGCCTCCATGAAGGTGCGGGCCGGCTTCTCCGTCACCCAGTTCAGGCACTCCGCCATCTTCAGCAGTTCCTCTTTCCGTTCCGGGCGGGTCTCCTCCCCGGCCATCTCCTCCACTTTCCGCGCGTAGCGCTTCGTGTAATTGATCATGCCGTCGCATACGATGGAGACGGCCTTGTAGAAGTAGTATTTGTCGATCTCCGATCCGTAGATGCCGTCCTCTTCCATGCGGTGCATCTTCTCTTCCGCTTCGGCTCTGATGGCTCCGAATCCTTTGCGGATGGCGGTGTTGTATCCCGTACAGAAATGGCCGACCGGTCCGCTGCTGACGAACAGCGCGCCGTGGGTGGTGGTCCCGGAGCCTGTATGGGCCATGAAGCCGTCCACGTTGTATTCCGCCATGATGGCCCGCATGGATTCCTTCTCCCAGAAGTCCGCGGTGTCGATGATGTACTGTCCGTCCTCTGGGTCGATCAGGTAGGGATCGTATTTCCGGGAGGAGATGTTCCCGCTGGCGATCTCCTTTGCCAGGGTGCCGATGCTGTATTCGGGGTACACGGCGCAGGAACGGAATGTCGTCCCCAGCGCTCCCACGATGACGTCGTCGTCCTCCACGCGCAGAGGAAGATTGTCGAAGATGTGCTTCATGGCGTACGCGCGCTTCAGGATCCCCCGCAGCTGCGGATGCTCCTGATAGAACTCCGTGACGAGCCGGTACCGGGCGATGCAGACCTTAGGCTCCGTGTTCCGGTATCTTTCCCTCACTCTCTTCGCGCGCTCCGTCAGGGGTTTCAGCGTATACATGTCCCCGCTCCTTTCTTCCTGTCAGTTCTTTACCGCGAACCGCCCGTACGGGGACGGGCGGTTCGCTGCATGCGGCGGCAACGCCGCTTATTTCTGTCTTTCCTCGAAATATCTGTCCAGATCGAATCCTGCCAGCGGGCGGGCGAAAGCCCCCATGGCATGCAGATGCAGATCCGGAGTTCCTTCCGTATCTCCGATGCCGAAGAAGAAACCGGCATCATGCATGAGCCTCGGATTCAGAATGAAGATACCCTGGTTGCCGTTGCAGGCATCCTCTGTCCAGCTCATCAGATAGGCGTCCTCCCTCAGCTTCACGTACAGGCAGGGAGAGCTCCACATAAAGCCGCCGGTATTTCCGGCCAGGATGATCGTCCAGGAATAGGATTCCGGCGAAGTGTAGCAGTGGATGGACTGCATATGATCGCCGTATGTCCAGGCGTAAGCCTTGCCCAGCAGTTCCCTGGTGAATCCGTGCCGCCGGGTCACCGGAGGCGTCGGGCCTCCTTCGATCTCCAGCACTCCGAATTTCGCCTCATGGCCGATCTCCCACGGCTTTCTTCCGTTGCCCAGCTTCGCATCCACGACGGTGGCCAGGGCATTTGAGAAGTCCACGGAATGGGTGGGACACCGCAGCGGTTTCGACCCGGTGCAGATATGGGAGAATATCACCAGATCCTTCGCCGCCTCGAATCCTTCGTACAGTTCTTCCTGCCATTCCTCCGAGCCCTCGAGCCGCCATTTCAGATGATTCCTGTCGATGATCTCGTACTCCCAGGCGTCGCTGTCGTCATAGCGGAGGGTGAACTTCTTCCCCACCATGTACTCCGTCACTTCCATGGTGTTGCGGCTGGTCATGATGGACGTTCCCTTGAACAGCCGGGTGTTGGTGCGGATGATCTCGTCCACTTCCTCCTGCGTGTAGTCCTTGTGCATGAAGCGCGGACGGTAGCTGGGACGGGCGCCCTTGCCCGCGGCAGCCAGCACTTTCAGATGCTGCTCGCTGAAGGGGATCTTCGTTCCGTAATCCGTCAGGATCTCCAGATTGGTGCTCCTGCCGGTCCATTCGCCGGAGCCCTCATATATTCTGTAATCCAGTTCGTCGTTGATGTCAAAACCGAGGCGCACGCCGATATGGCGGACCGTCATCATGTCGATGACCTCGAGGGTAAAGCAGCCGGAGTATTCCTGCTCCGCCCGGGAATAGATATACAGGCTGTCGTCGATCTTGAAGAAGTCCGACGGCGCGGTGATGGTGATGCCGCCCTTTGGATTGCTCAGTTCGATATAGGCCGACCAGATGACAGACGGGAAGAAATACAGCATCTCCCTACCGTCATCGTCATTCCAGTGCGTGCCCGTTCCCTCGATGCGGTTGGTCAGGCTGTGCCGTTCAGCGGGCGGTTCCGCTCCGGTGTCGATGTAGCCGAAAGAGTACTCTCTCCACACTTCGCGTTTGTCAGGCTCGAAACCGCCGAACCAGACCTCATAGACCGTGGTGAGCCCTCTCGGCTCGTCGAGGATCAGGTTATAGCCCCGGACCGTGCCAGGGATCATGTGGGAGACCAGCACGATCCCGCACAGTTCCCTGGCTGCATATGGCGCTTCGACCGGTTCCCCGCCGTTCTCGACCATCGTCAGCGTATCTCTTCCGAAGAAATAGCGCAGCGTCAGTCCGTTGTCCTGCACCAGCCGGTATTCCCGGCCGGCGAGTCCTTCCCATCCGGGGCCGGCCCCTTCGGGTGCTCTTACGGGGGTCAGCTTCTCCCGGATCTGCTCCAGCGTGAGAGCGGTATATTTGTTGTAAAACGTGGCGTCAAAATAATTCACAGAATGAACACCTCCAACCGGTATATCCAGATGCCTTTGTTATCCGTAATCTTTGACCTTCTGCTTTCTGCGACATGCCCCGCCGGGTCATCGGACCCGCCGGGGCATAGGCGCGTATGGGATTGCCGTCAGACTTTTGCCCCCTGCTTCAGGGCCTTCTGCCGTCTGCTCTCTCTGAAGTAGTCCACGATCAGAGCGAGGATCAGCAGACCACCGCGGGTCACGAACTGCCAGAAGGAGTTGACCTTGATGACCTGCAGGCCGTTGTTGAAGCTGTTGACGAGCAGCAGGGCCACGAATATGGTCCCCATGCCGCTGGTGCCGCCGCCCAGGAAGGATACACCGCCGATGATGGCCGCCGTCATGGCATCCATCTCGGCTCCGAGGACGGCGCGCGGTCCGCCGTTGTTCATCCTGGCGGCCAGGATGGCGCCGGCAAGCGCGGAGATGGCGCCGCAGTTGGCGAACATGATGGTTGTGATCTTCTGGTGGTTGATGCCGGCCAGGCGGGCTGCCGTCCGGTTGCCGCCGCACAGGATCAGCCTTCGCCCGAATTTCGTATAGTTCAACATCAGACCGTAAATCACCATCAGTATGACCATGATGATGAACGGGAGCGGGAATATGCCGATGTGTCCGGTGCCCAGTCTTGTGAACGGTCCCTCGCCGATGGCGATCTCGCTGCTCTTGGTGACGATGACCGCCATTGCCTGATAGATGGAGGACATGGCGATGGTGGAGATGAAGGGCATCAGTTTCATCGCATTGACCCAGAAGGCGTTGATGAGTCCCATCACGACGCCGCAGAGGATCGTGAGGAGCAGTGCCAGGATCCAGTTCATGCCGGTGCGGAGGAACAGTGCGACGAGGACGCCGCCGAAGCAGCCCTCAGCGCCCGCGGACAGATCAATGCTGCCGCTCATCATCAGGCAGGCTAGGCCGATGGCGATGGTTCCCGACAGGCTGCTGGTGTTCATGATGCCGGTGAAGTTCTCACCGACGAAGTAGTTGTGGTTAAGCAGGAAGAATATGATCCAGACGGCGAACATAATGATCGCCAGACTGAACGCCTTGTTCCTGGTTATCCGCTTGATAAACGATCCGTTCATGTGTCATCCTCCTTAATCCAGCATGGCAAGGGACATGACCTTTTCTTCCGTCGCGTCCTCTCTTGCCAGGGTACCAGTGATGTGCCCGTTGTGCATGACGATGATCGTATCGGCTATGTTGATGACTTCCGGAAGCTCGGAGGAGATGAAGATGACGCCCTTCCCCTCTCTGGCAAGATCGCAGAGGATCTGATAGATCTCTGCCTTCGTTCCCACGTCGATGCCCTTGGTGGGCTCGTCCAGGATCAGAAGCTTTGTGGTGAGCAGCTCGGAGGTCCACCGGCCAAGGATGACCTTCTGCTGGTTGCCGCCGGAGAGCTCCACGACGAGCTTCTCGAACGTCGGCGTGCGGATGGAGTACTTTTCGACGGCCTTCTCCGTCAGGGCTTCCTGCTTTTTTCTGTCGAGGATCAGGCCCTTTCTCATCTTCTTGAACACCGGCAGACATACGTTGTCCTGCACGGAGCGGAACCGGATCAGTCCCTGTTCCTTACGATCCTCCGGGCAAAGCGCGATGCCCGCGTCGATGGCGTCCTTCGGATGCTTGAAGTTCACTTTCTCCCCGTCAAGGATGACCTCTCCGGAGATGATGGGATCCGCCCCGAAGATCGCTCGGACCACTTCCGTACGTCCGGCGCCTACCAGGCCGGCAAAGCCGACGATCTCGCCGCGGCGCAGCTTGAAGCTCACGTCGTGCACGGCGTCCGTGGTCAGGTTGTTCACTTCGAGCAGCACATCGCCCATCTTGTCGTTCCGCTTCAGCGAAGAGTAGGTATCGCCGATGTCACGGCCGACCATGGCCTTAATCAGTTCGGCTTCGTTGGTCTCCGCCGTCTTGAGCTGCTTGACCATCCTGCCGTCCTTCAGCACCACGATCTCATCCGTGATCTGGAAGATCTCGGCAAGGCGGTGGGAAACGTAAAGGATGATCTTCCCCTGCTCCTTCAGTCTCTGGATCAGGTCGAAGAGAATCGTGACCTCCTTGTCCGTAAGAGATGCCGTGGGCTCGTCGAATGCGATGATCTGGGAATCGCGGCGGTAGGCCTTCATGATCTCCACCATCTGCTGGTGGGCGGTGGACAGCCGGCCCAGTTTCTCAAAGGGATCGATTTCAAGTCCGAATTCCTGAATGATCCTTTCGGCCGTCTGCCTCATTTCCTTCTTTTTGAGGAAGCCCGCTTTCGTGGCGGGAAGGTCCCCGCAGTAGATGTTCTCGAGGACGCTCATGGACGGCACAAGCTGCCGTTCCTGATAGATGACGCTGATGCCGGCCTGGATGGCCTGCACAGGGGCGTCGAATTTCTGCGGAACTCCGCCGATGCGGACCTCGCCCTCATCCGGCTTGATGTCGCCGCTGAGTACTTTCAGCAGCGTGCTCTTTCCGGCGCCGTTTTCACCCAGCAGTGCCAGGACCTTGCCCGGTTCCGCCCGGAAGCTGACGTTCTGAAGAGCCTTGACGCCGGGGAAGGATTTGCTGATGTTGTCGACTTCCAGGGCCATGCCCTTTCCGCCGGCATTCCTGTCGGTATTCACAGACGTATTGACTTCTGTCATGATCTTAGTCTCCTTTCCTCAATTCTGCCGGTCCGTCAGGACTTTGTCCTGCGGAAGCTGGCAAAATGGTCGAAGGCGAGCGCGAACAGAAGAAGGGCGCCCGAACCGAACGTCATCCACCAGGCGGGAACGGCGAGCAGCGTCAGTCCTGTCTTGAAGGCGCTGATCACCAGCATGCCGATGAACGCACCGAACATGCCGCCGGTGCCGCCGCCGAAGGAAACGCCGCCCAGGATGGCGCCCGTCATTCCGGTGAACTGACCGTTCGTGATGGAGTCCAGAGCACCGGATTTCAGACGGAAGGCCAGCAGGCAGCCGGCAAGGCCGGCCAGGGCGCTGTCGTTGATGAACAGGATATACGCCATTCTCTTGGGGTTGAGGCCAGCCAGGTTGGCCGCCTGGGGGTTGCCGCCGATCATGTAGATGCTCTTGCCGAAATACGTCTTGCTCAGGATGAAACCGTAGATGGCGATGCAGATCAGGGCGAGGATCAGCGTATACGGGATCAGGCCCGCGATGCGGTGCGTGCCCAGCGCCACCATGGTGGGATCCTTGATGGCGATCGGGTTCGTGCCGAAGATGATATACTGCAGTCCCTTCAGTACCTGAGCCATGGCCATGGTCACGATGAAGGGCTGGAATCCGCACTTCGTGATGAGGATGGCGTTCACACAGCCCACGACCGCGGAGGCGAGCAGGCAGAAGATGATGGCGAGAGGCCACGGGATGCCGGCGGCGAGGAGCGAAGCGACCATCATGGTCGTAAAGCAGCCCACAGCGCTGGCGGATATATCCACGTAACCGCGGACCATCAGCAGAACGGCGCCCACCGTCAGGAAGGCCGTGATCACGATAGAGTTCAGAATGTTACGGATATTGATGATATTGATGTACAGTCCCTGAGACAAGACGGTAAATACCACCACTTCCATTGCCAGAAGAATGAGCAGTATGAAGGTCTTGGACTTCAGGAACTTCTGAGCCTTGCTAGTTGTTTGCATAGTATCCCTCCATCAAACAGAAGAATAGCATCCTTCAGAAAAAGCGGGGGGGACGTCAGGAGTGGACTTCAATGAGTTCCATCCAGACGTCCCCCCATCTCATATTATCGGAGCAGACCTCCGGATCGCTTTCAGCCGATCACGCCGTGACGGCTTTATTTGAGGCCGTATCTCACTTCTGCCTCTTCAACGAGTTTATTGTAGTTGTCCTTCGTCATGGCGCTGACGAGGCTGTACCAGATACCGTAGTTGTCGCCGTAGGAGTCGCCGGGGATGGCGCGCTCTTTCCACAGGGTATCAGCAGTGGCGCGGCCGTCGATGAGTGCGATCAGACCGCTGACGGCGGGAACCGCGAGGTCGAGGTTCGTGGTGTAAGCGCCGCAGCACCAGCAGCCTTCATAGCCCTCTTCCCAGGCGCCTACCAGCAGCACGTTGCCGACGCTGCATACCATGGAGTTCTTGTCGAGGCCGGCACCTTCAACGGCACGGGCAGCGCCCTGGCCCCAGTTGTCGACGCCGCACTGGATGTACCAGTACTTCACTTCGGGCTGAGTGGTGATGACGGGAGTGACCATGTCGTACGCGCCGTCGGCGGCAACGCCCTTACCGGTCATATCGATCTCCTGGACCTCACTGTCGGGGAAGTTCGCCAGGAACACTTCCTTGGCGCCGTTGGATCTCTTCGCGAACTCGGGATAGGAGGAGCTCGTCAGGGTCAGCATCTTGACGTCCTTCTTGTCCACATCGCCCCAGTAGTCCGTATAGTGCTCGCAGAACCAGGTCGCGGTGGCTTCGCCGCAGCTTGCGCCGTCCTGGATAACGCCGGGGGCAGCCATCAGGTTGTTCTCGTCATACAGCGGGGAGTTGAAGGCGATATAGGGGGTACCCAGTTCGTCAAGGAGCTCCTTCACGCGGACGCAGACAGCGTTCGGGCAGTCGATGAAGAATCCGTCCACGCCCTTGGCGGCCATGATCTCGATATTCTGCACGTACTGCTCGGAGTCGTTGTTGGAGTTACTGAAGACGAGCTCGAAGTTGTACTTGTCCTGGATCTTGTAGAAACCTTCCAGATACTCGTCATGCATGTTGGTCTCCATCGGCATGGCGTAGCACAGGGTGTACTTTTTCCTGGCGAAATGATCGACGTCATCGTCGAAATAGCCAGGGAACTTGGTATCCGCAGCGGGTTCCTCTCCGCCTTCCGGCTCCTCGGCGGGAGTCTCGTCGGCCGGGGTGGTATCCGCCGGAGTGGTGTCCTCCTGCTTCTCCGGCGTGGTATCAGCAGGAGCCGCGTCGTCCTTCGAAGGTGCAGGCTCGGCTTTCTGGCCGCAGGCCAGGAGAGCGAAGCACATCAGGAAGGCCAGCAACAGAGCAATGACTTTCTTCATTTTCAAATCCTCCTAAAGATTTTTCGGCGTCCGGGTACGGACCGGCTGAAGCCGCCCAGGCGGGACCGTCCCGTCCTTTCTGCCATCTACAGATTACTCTCCCGAGTATTCCCTGACCATTATCATTTTTACATATCCATAACATTGCTGTTATTGCCAGTATTGAATCTTCGCTCTTTTCTGCTATAATTGTAGAAAAACCGGAGGCTGTATCTATTCCTTTTCCGTCCTGCCTCTGCCGGGACGCACCTGATCCGAGCCCCCTCAATCAGAAAGAAACGGAGAGATTTCCATGAACAACGGAATCACTTTTCAGCAGATCGAAGCCTTCCTTACCATCGCCCGCTACAGGAGCATAACGAAAGCCTGCGAGATCATGTACATCTCCCAGCCCGCTCTCAGCAAGATCCTGAAACGGTTTGAGGACAATCTCGGCGCTCCTCTCTTCGAGCGGACGAACCACGGCGCTTTTCTGACGCCTGTGGGCAGGCATCTGTACTCGAGTCTGGAACCACTGTACAATTCGCTGGATTCCACTCTGTCCTCTGTAAAAAACATGGTCGGTCCGGAAGACAGGATCATCCATATCGTCCTTCCCGCGATGTTCGATATCTGCGAGGACTACGAGCCGATCCGCGCCCTTATACGGAAATTCAAGGCGCAGTATCCCGACGTACGGGTCATCAAATCGATTCTGGAACTCAACCGCCTGCAGAATATGCTTGACGTGGGCTTTGCCAATCTGATCATAGCGCCGGAATACTCTCTGAATCTGCAGGACAGCAAAAAAGTGCAGTTCGTCCGGATGAACGAACTGCGGCAATACGTCACGCTGTCATCCGCCCATCCACTGGCAGACGTCGGTCCCGATGAACTGGAAAAGCTGTCTGGCGAGCGTTTTCTCGCCGTGCCGTATCAGGATTCCCTGTACAGCAAGGACATCATGGCCGCCACATGCCGCCAGAACGGGCTGCACCCGAAAATCATCGAATGTCCTCCGAACATTCCCACCCTGCTGCACGGCATTGAGATGGAACAGTACGTAAGCGTACTCTGGAAAACGACCGCCGAAGGCGGCAGGCTGAAGTACATCCCCCTGCCCCACGTTGCGCCTCCTCTCCATACCGTGATTGCCTGGGCCCCCGACCGTCTGACGCGGGCTGCCGGTCTTTTCCTTGATCTGATTTAAAACGATGGCGTTCCCCTGCCCTGCGGGAGACGCCATCGTTTCTTCTATACGCTTTCCGGGTGCCGGTATTCCCTGCAAGGAATACGCTTTCCAGTTTGATATGCCGCCGGCCGTGAAACCCATATACAATATATATGTGAAAAACTGACACTGCCGTCAGGAGGGAGGAATGACTTTGCTGTACCCAGAGACCGCAGCAGATGTGCGTGAGATCATTCTCGCGGCGAGGCGTTCCGGAAAAGGGATCGTCCCCGTCAGTTCCGGACCGCCGCATTTTCATGGAGCATCCGTGAATCCGGAAGCGGACACACTCGACCTGTCGCGCATGAAACGCGTGATGGACATCGACCGCAGAAGCCGGTTCATCCGCGTGGAACCGGGCGTGACCTTCGGGGAACTGCTGCCTCAGGCAGCCGAACAGGGTCTGCGCCTGAATCATCCCTTTCTCCCACGTCCGTCAAAATCCGCCGTTGCCAGCGCACTGGAACAGGAGGCTGTGCTGATTCCCAAGTATCAGTACGACTATCCCGATCCCCTGCTCACGGTGGAGACGGTCTTCGGGACCGGGGACATTTTCCGTACCGGCTCCGCAGCCGGCCCCGGGACGTATGAGGAGAACACCTCGGACAAGGTCATTCCCTGGGGACCCGGCCCCTTCGATTACTACCGGTTCCTCACCGCTGCCCAGGGTACGATCGGAGTCGTTACATGGGCGACGCTCAAAGCGGAGATCGCGCCGTCCGCGAGCCGGCTGTTCTTCATCGGCTCCGTCTTTCCGGAACTTCTGCTCGACCTTGCCGGCAGGCTTCTGCTCGACAGGGTCCCGGATGAGTGCGTCATCCTGGACCGCAACGCGTTTGCCATGGCCTTTGCCGAGGCCGGACGGGAGGACGAGTTCCGCACAGCTGCCGCCCCGTGGATGCTCCTGTGCCGGGTCTGCGGATATGACCGGTACCCGGAGGAACGCGTGGAGATCTACAGCGGATACGTGAAGGACGCCTGCGCAGCCTTCGGCCTGACCGCAGAAACAGAGCCCGCCATCCCGGCCGCCCCGGCGGAGATCGAGCGGATGCTGACCGACTGCGACAGGAGAGAGACGTACTGGAAACTGAAACGAGGCGCCGAGCGGGAACTGCTGACGCTGGTTCCTCCCAGCAAGGCCGCCGGCGTACTGGCGGAGATGACGAATTCCTTCCCCGAGGCAGGTTTCGTCGTCAGTCCCCAGGTCCAGGGGCGTGCCTTCCGCATCGAATGCGATCTTTTCCTTGAGGACACCGCTTCGCAGACCGCGGCCGCCGATGAGGCGCTGTTCTCCCTCGCCGGACGTCTGGTTCCCCTGGGGGCCTACTTCGACCGGCCGTACGGGCGCCTGCCGGAACTGCTGTACAGAGACCCCCTGGCCCTAGACGCCATGAAACGGCTGAAATCCATCTTCGACCCGGACGGCATCCTGAATCCGGGCAAGCTGTGCTTCTGAGGAGGTGTCACCGTGTCTGATCTGAACCGGTTCCGCTACACCATGGAGAGCTGCAACCACTGCGGCCAGTGCAAGTGGATCCTTCCCCACCGCATGTCCGGCTGGGACTTCGCCGAGGTCTGCCCCGTCCATCATCATTTCGGTTTCGACGCCTACTCCGGTCAGGGCCTGGTGAATATCGTCAGGGAAGTCATGGAGGGAAAACTCGAACGTACGGATGAGCTTGCGGACATGGTCCATACCTGCGCCGCCTGCGGCGCCTGCGACGTCAACTGCAAAAGCGTGCGGGACATGGAGGTGCTCGAGACCATTTATGAACTGCGCCACGATCTGGCTCAGGCCGGCCATCTGCCGGATTCCTGCCGCCGCATGGCGGAAAACGTATCCGCCGGATGCGATCCGTTCGGGGTCCCCCTGGCCGAGCGCTTTTCCTGGCTGCCCGGGGATTTCCGGGACGATCCCGACTCGGATACCGTCCTTTTCGCCGGCTGCAGCGCTTCCCGCGATCCCGGTCCCGTTCTCGCTGCGATCCGGATCCTGCAGGCGGGCGGCGTCCCCTTCCGGCTTCTCCGTGAGGAGGAGCGGTGCTGCGGCGGCGCCCTGTGGCGCAGCGGACAGCAGGAAACTGCCGGAGATCTGATCCGCGGCAATGCCGAAGCCTTCCGAAAAGCTGGTATCCGGACCGTCATCACCGTGTGCGGAGAGTGCTTCGGTGCGTTCCGCTCGATCTATCCCAGATTCGTAAAGCCGGGCTTCCGGACCGTCCACATCTCTCAGGTCGCCGCCGGTCTCATCCGCGAAGGGAAACTTGCCTTCAGGCAGGATGCCCGGCCGCTGACTGTGACCTATCACGATCCCTGCATGCTCGGACGGCTGTCCGAGGAATACGTTCCCTGGGAGGGAGAGATCCGTTCCTACGGGCTGCACGTGCCCGAAAAACACTGGAACCGCGGGGAGTTCGGCGTGTATCAGGAGCCCAGAGACGTGCTTTCCGCCCTGCCCGGGATCACTGTACGGGAGATGACTCGCCGCGTGGAGGAGTCCTGGTGCTGCGGCTACTGGACCGGCCAGGCCGATCCGGAGTGCGCCGCCGCAACGGCTGATGAACGCATGCGTGAGGCCCGTTCCACGGACGCCGAGGCCATCGTCTCGTGCTGCCCGTTCTGCAGGACCGCCCTGAGCGGTGCGGGCGACCCGCTCCCGGTCGTCGATCTGGCCGAGCTTGTCGCCGGCCGTCTTGCATAGGAGGTGCCGTCATGAGTCTTCCAAGAGCCGTTTACGCAGAACTGGAAAGCGTCGTCGGAAGCCGCAACATCAGTGAAAAGGAATACATCCTTGCCGGCAACCGGGCGCAGACGCCGGAGATTCCCTTCCCGCACAGGAGCGCCGACGCCATCGTTTTGCCCGGCAGCACCGAGCAGGTCGCGGAGATCGTCCGGATCTGCAACCGTCACGGGGTCCGTTACGTAGGCACCGTCTCCGGCGGCATCCCCACGGCCTACGCCACAGAAGAGAACACCATCCTGATCCATTTCAAGCGCATGAACCGGATCCTCGAGATCAATGAAAAAGACCGCTATGCGGTCGTCGAGCCCGGCGTGCGCCACGTGCAGCTGTACCCGGAAGTCCGGAAGCGCGGCCTGAGCTATACGGCCGCTGCCGTCGGCCCGGGCGGCTCCGTCCTGGTGAACATCGCCTGCACCGGCGGCGATCATCACAACCAGTACGGCTCCTCCCGTCCGACCCGCTACCTGCTGGGGGTGGAAATGGTCACGCCGGAAGGCGAGATCCTCCGCACCGGCTCCCTGGAGGCCGGCGCCGGCTGGTTCTGTCCCGAGAGCGCCGGCCCCAGCCTCAGAGGCGTCGTGAAGGGCTACAGCGGCAATGCCGGACATATCGGCATCGTAACGAAATGCGCCATCGCGCTGGATAGATGCAAGGGACCCGCGGAGACCCGTTCCGAGGGGGTGAGCCCGCACAGCCGCATCTACATGGACGGCGGCTGCAGCCGGGTATATGTCTTCAACTACTCCTCCATCCAGGACGTCGGACGGGCGATGCTCGCCCTGGGCGAGTCGGAGGTCGGCGCCACCGTACAGAAGTACTTCTACCTCCCCCTTTCCCTGATGATGACAGCCTCCGCCAACGAATTCTGGGAAAAATGGGGTCGGTTCAGGGAAGCTTTCCCGATGCCCCTCGTCGTGCATCTGGCTCCACACTCCGTCCGCGAACTCGAATATGAGGAGAAGATCCTCTTCGACGTCATACGCGAAACGGGCGGTGTCCGCCTGCCCCGCGATCTGGAGAAATGGTGGGAGGAGCACATGGATTACTTCATGATCGTCTCCCGTCTGCAGAGCGTCCTCCGCCTCGGCGGCAGCTGGCTCCCCATCAAGACCGGTGGCGAGTCCGTCCGCCATCTCTGCGATATCGGGGATTCCATCAGCGGATTCATTCATGATTTCACCGATACCGGAAAGATCTTCGACGCCCCGCAGAACTACCAGATCATCCCGATGGAATACGGCCACTTCGCCTCCTTCGAACTGCTGTTCATGTGGGACCGCCTTGACCCCAACTCCTTCCGGTACATGCAGGAATTCTGCACGGTCTCCAGGGAAACGGACCTGAAGAACCACGCCCACTCGATGACAGCCGGAGGGTATGGCAAGGCGGGCGAGGCGCTCGGCCGTCTGTACTGCAACTGCCACCTTTGGGCAGGCCGCATCCGTGAAGCTTTTGACCCTTCGTTTACCATGGATGCCTGACATCCTGTCATCTGCGCAAAAATCCCGCCACCGCATTCCGGTGGCGGGATTTTCCTGTTTTTGGGATCCTCCCGAACCTGTTCCCGCTGACGCGTTCTCAAAGGTTGTTCTCCGTACGGGAGATCAGGTCGTTCTGGCAGTCCAGGGAAAGCTCGATGAAATAGGCCGAGTAGCCGGCGATGCGGACCACCAGATCCCGGAAGGTATCCGGGTCGGCCTGCGCCGCCCGCATGGTCTCGGAGGATACGATGTTGTACTGCACCTCCATGCCTCCTGCGTCCATATAAGCCTGGGTCATCTGCTTGAGTTTGTCTATGCCGTCCGGACGGCTGAAGGCTGAGGGATGGATCCTGATGTTCAGTGCCAGGCCGTTCATAAACTTGCCATGCTCGAAGCACAGAGCCGAGGACAGCACCGCGGTGGGACCGCACTTGTCGCGTCCCTGCGCGGGAGACGCGGCGTCAGCAATGGGCTTGCCCGCCAGGCGCCCGTCGGGGGTGGACCAGGTGGTATACCCCTGCGCCACGTGGCTGGCGGCGCTGTACATGCCGCCCTTGAAAATCTTGCTCCGGGAGCTGTAGCACTGCTTGCAGATATCGTAGTAGGTATCGATGGCCCACTTCATCTGGGCATCGGCATAGGGATCCGCGTTCCCGTAGTGAGGGACTTCGGACAGGATCTTCTGCCGCAGGGTCTCATAGCCCTCCCAGTTGGCCATGTAGGCGTCGTACAGTTCCCTTGTCGTGCACAGTTTCTTGTCGAAGCACATGTACTGGATGGTGGTCAGGGAGTCGGCCACGGTGGCGAGGCCGACGGCAGTGCTGCCGAAGCTGTTGTACTTCGCGCCGCCGCATACCACGTCCTTTCCGTTCTCCATGCATCCCTCCATGGATATGGACAGGATCGGGTGCTGGTCGTGGTACATGAAGATATACTCCACATAGTTCTCGACGGACACCTGCGCTTTCAGCACGTAGGTCGCCAGTTTCTTCCACGCCTCCTTGACCTCGTCCAGGGATTTCATGTCGTACAGATAGCCGGTATGGATACTGCACTGTTCGCCGTTGTACGGGTTCTTGCCGTCGTTCAGTGCCATCACCAGGATGGTGCTGTACTGTGTGTAGGCTTCCGGCGGCGTGGTGCCGTTTCCGGCTGCGTAGTCGTTGCCGGATCCCGTGATCTCCTGGCAGCCGATCAGAGCGTAATCCCGCGCGTCATGCAGGGAGAAACCCAGTTCCTTCATGGCGCCGGGGATAATGACGTCATCGTTCTGGAACAGCGGAAGGCCGCCCACAAGGCGGTTGACTTCTATGGCACACTCCCAGAGCCTGTCCGGGGTGTTCTTGTTGATGCGCAGGGAGATGGTTGGATCGTGCAGACGAAGCCGTCCCAGCGTCTCCAGCGTCATATAGGTCACGGGATTGCTGGCGTCCATTCCCGTATCCGGATCGACGCCGCCGACGGTGGTGTGCAGGTAGGTGTTGCCGATGCCCACGATCACAGTCAGAGCGCCGACGCCGCCGTTGTAGAAGCTGTTCACCTTCATGAAGAAGCAGTCGGTGATCTCCTGCGCCTGATCCATGGTGATGCGGCCGGCTTCCAGATCGGCTTTCAGATACGGCCAGGTATACTGGTCGAACCGGCCGAAGGAACCGATGTCCCCCATACCGGACAGCGCCACCATGACCTCGTACAGCAGCGTTCCCTGGCAGGCCTGCCGGTAGGTCTGCACGGGATTCTCCGAGATCCATACCAGGTCATCGCCCATGGAACGGAGCTCCGCCTTCCGGTCGGGATCGGAGCACTTTTCCGCTTCTTCATAGCATTTCTGGCCGTAGCGCTTCAGCAGCGTCATGGCACCGGTGCAGACGATATCCACTGACTGGTAGAAAAGGCTTTTCTCCAGGTCGTCCCCCATCAGGTTGTTGCGGTGGGCGTCCAGCCAGTCCCTGGCCTGCTGCCGGATGGCACGGTACCCCATGGAAAGGATCTTGCCGTAGCCAGGCGTCGAGTGCCCCGCGGGCATGATCGCAATGGGCATGTTTGCGCCGAAAGACCGCACGCCCAGACGGTTGAGCTCGTCATAGCCCTCCGGCTGCCAGGCGCTGGCGATGGCGTTGATGGTGCGCCCCTCCCAGTATGCGCTGACTTCCTTCAGCGCCTCGTAATCCTCCTGGGTCATGAACATGCGGAGCTCATCCGTATCGGGATTGTGGTAGCAGCCGTCCTCCCCCTTTTTCCAGACGCCCTGATCCGCGAGCTTCACATAGATGCCTCCGCCGCCCCAGCGGGGATTGCCCAGAGTGCCGCAGAAGTACTTGGCGGAGTTGGCCACCAGCACTTCGTATTCCTCCACGCGGACGGTCATCTCCTCGCAGATCGCCTTGAAGATCAAGGCGTTGCGTATCACGGGGATCACGTTTTCATATTTCTTGTACGCATTGGTAATGATCACGGAACGCTCTGAGTCCACCTGGAAGTATCTGTCCCTTACGCGTTCATGCATGACCTTCATGCGTTCCGTTACCGGGCGAAACTGATACATTATTTACCTCCTGTCTGTTCCGTTGGGATCTGTCCTGTTCTCTCTGCCCGCCGGGCTATTCCGCCGCCGACGGATCCGACTCCGTATCCCCGTTCAGACCAGATACGGGATCGGGTCGGTAAAAAAACGGTCTTCGACCTCCTCGGGCACGCCGTACTTGCCGATCATGATGAACAGATCCTGATCCTCGCCGTCGACGGTCCTCTTTCCGAAGGCGCGGCCGACGCTGTACATGCGGTCCCAGTTGTCCAGGAAGCACAGCGTGTCGCTGCGGAAGCCGAAGCGCTCGGCCAGCAGCTTCTCAAGATTCTGCTCCGTCACGCTGACCAGATACATCGCTTCCTTGATCTTGATGTAGTAGGCCTGCTCGTCACTGCTGGGCATCTCCTGCATCAGGGCGCGGATCCTCTTGGTGGCATCCGGCACTTCCTTCGTATCCACTCTGTTCTTCGGATATCCGATGCGGTACCAGTGGGGATCGTGATACACATGCACGGTGGACAGGTTGTGCCCATAGACCCAGCGCACGCAGGTGCCGGCCACATCGGCAGTGAAACCGTGGCGCCTCAGATCGGTGTGTTCCTTGCCCTCGATGGCGATGTACCCGAAGCCGAAGTGGGTCTCGATGATATACGGATAATAGGGATTCTCCCCCGCCTTGCACAGCAGGAAGGTCACGAGTTCCTGTTCCAGATCAATCACGAAGGTGTGGTTTTCCCTGTGGTCCGTTCCGTCGATGGTAAAGGTCAGCAGATACGTCCAGTCGTCGGATTTCCGACACTCATAGGTCTCCTTCTTCATGGGGCTGCCTCGGAAGCTCCACTCCAGATCCGTTTTTCCCGTCACCTTGAGCAGATACTCGCCGGCCTCTTCGCCCGTATCAAGGACGAATTTGAACTCCTTTCCCTCCAGTTCGAAGCACTTCGGGGGGCAGTACTGGTTGATGGACTTCTTTCCCGCGATGGGACCGTACTTCTCGATCAGATTCATGTGGAAGACCTCCTGATTATGATGATATGTATTATTTTTCTTTTTCTCTTTTCATGTCTGTCATGCACAGTCTCAGCGCCCGTAGCGGTCCGCCAGGAAGAAATAGCAGGAGGATGTCCAGGCTGACCAGAACAGTCCGCGCTCCCCGTACGCCGTAAGCGTACGGTCTTCCTGCCCGGACAGGGCGTTGTAGATGTGATAGAACCCGTGTTCCTTCAGTGCTGCGCAGTATTTTCGTCCGACCTGCTCCGCCAGATCCCGTCTGCCGCATGCCTCCAGTGCCAGACACAGGAAGAACTGCGCAGGCGTGATCACGCTGCCGGAGCAGAATCCCCCACGGTAATACTTGCTGTCCAGCGCCTCGGAGGCCAGGCCGTACGGGGTATCGAATCCGCCCTCCCGGAAGATGCGGGCGATGCTCTTCTCCCGGATCTCCTTCGGCAGCCTCTCTCCCAGCACCAGCGGAAGGTAAAGGGAAATGTTGTCGCAGTCGGAATGCTTTTTCGTCTCGCAGTTGAACGCAAACCAGCCTTCTCCGTCCCAGAAGCTGCTGACGATCCTGTCGACCATTTCTCTGGAGCGTCGGAGATATCCGGCCTGTTCTTCCTCCGGCATCCCGCACCGGCTTCCGAACCGGGCGATGGCCTCCAGCTGCAGTGCCAGGAAGGCGTTCAGATCGGGTCCCGCCAGCGGCATGCCGAGCTTGTACTGCGGCGCATCCTCCCAGCCGGTCTCAAGGGCCTTGAAGTATTCGCACAGGCCGTCCCTGTCGCAGTCGCGGTACCTGAAGTAGTAATCCGTTGCGCGGATCATCCGCTCCAGAAGCCACCGCTTCTCCTCATCGGACGGATCGGCTGCGTCCACGACGCCGTTCTCCATCAGCCACAGAAGCATCATGCCCTGCACGGGCGGCTTCATGGCCGGCCGTCCCGGCACATCCTTGTACGGTACGGCATCTGCCAGGCGGCCGTTTCTGTCCTGGAACTGGAAGCAGGAACAGAAAACATCCCACGCCAGTTTCGGATTCCGTTTCAGGCAGGCGGCCTGCATCGGCATCTGCCACGCAAAGGCCTGCTCGAAGATGCAGTGGATCATCTTCACCATCGGCCGGTGATAGTCGTTCTCGTCGTCGGGACCGACCATCATGTTCCACGTCTGCCACAGCGCCTGCAGACGTTTTTCCTCATACGGCGCGGGCAGTTCCGGCATGATCTCGGCGCAGAAGCTGTCGAAGTCCTCTCTGACGCTGGAGATGCATGCCTCATAGGACGGATAATCACCGACCGGCCGGAGATCCGGATCAAAGGGGCAGTCGTCGAACGCGACCTGAAGGACCCCGTTCTCATCCGGCAGGATATCCAGGAACATGGGACCGGCCTTGATCGTTCCGGCGATCGGCGTGATAACGAGGTTGGTCATGTTGAACTCGATCATTCTCCGCCCCGCTGCATCGAGCAGCGGGATGGATGTCGGCCCCGGGAACCGGAGCGGCGGAGGCGTGACCCTCAGCGTCAGTCCGTCCGTTCCATAGGCCATCATCAGTTTCTTCTCCCCAAGGCAGAACCGCAGGCTGCCCTGTGCCGTCTCCAGGATGACCTCGTAGGGCGTGGTGTTGATGAAAGCCGCCGCCGGAAGCCCCTGGCTGATCGGCTGCAGCAGTACCTGGCGGTAGTTGTTCGGCGATGCCATGCTGGTCATCGCGTAGCCCAGGGAGCGGCTGTTGCAGAGCCACAGGCTGCTTTTGCCGCGGACGTTGACCCCGTTGTTGTCGTTGGCGAACGACATATAGGAGCCTCGGCGCGAGTACGGCGTATCCAACAGATTGATAAACTGATCCACTGCTGTCCCTCCTCAGATTCGTCTCATAGTCTGTGCCGTCATACGGGCACAGTATCCCTTGATGATATTGTATATCGTCCCGCCGTGCCGGACGCATATTAATAAGGTATGGCTATAACTCCGGCGTTATGACTGAAGCCCGGAATCCTCTCTAAGGGGAGCCCGGGCTTCTTTCCTTCATGTGTTATCGATCCTTCCGTTTCCGATGCTCTTCATCCACACATCCACGGTCATCGGGGTCTCGAAGCCCCAGTCCTCCGCGGCGTGTTCTGCCGTCTTCACGAAACCGTTGTTCCTCAGCACACGGGCCGACGCAAGATTATCCGTCATCGTGGTCGCGGTAACACATTGGATATCCGTCTGCTCCTCCAGTCCCCGGAGCATGAGCTGAAGCGTTTCCGATGCCAGGCCCTTTCCCCAGCATCTGCTGAGCAGCCGGTTTCCGATACTGACGCTGCGCGGCTCCGGCCGGAGGTCATACCATTCTGCCAGTCCGCAGAATCTTCCGTTCTCAAAGATCCCCAGGATCAGAGATTCGTCCAGGCACTCGCCGTAGAGTCCGTCGATAACGGTACGGATATCCGGATATCTTCTCTCGTAGAGGAAGGCGGGCAGATAGCGGTAAACTGCGGCGTCCCGCACCATCTCCTCCAGTACCGGCGCGTCCCGCTGCTCCAGACGGCGCAGAACGATCCTGGGACTTTCCAGGCCGCGCAGGCTCTCAGCCAGCCGTCTCATTCCCGACCGCTTCCCTTCGCGTAGGTCTCGAACCAGTCCGTGATCTCCTTCAGCCGGCGCAGCCGGTGCTTAGGCTTTCCGGATCGGGACAGTTCATGGTTCTCCCCGTGGAACAGGCACAGGCGCGCCGGGACATCTCTCTGCATCAGCGCGGTGAACATCTGAAGGCCCTGCTCCAGCGGGCAGCGGTAGTCCTCGTCGGAGTGGATGAACAGTGTCGGCGTCTTCACGTTCTTCGCGTATTTCAGCGGCGACTGCTCCCACATCTTCTCCGGGGATTCGAATATGTCCCCCCCCGTCTGGTCAGCGCTGAAGTACGGTCCGATATCCGATACGCCGTAAAAGCTGAGCCAGTTGGAGATGGACCGCTGGGACGCCGCGCAGCAGAAGCGGCCGGTATGTCCGATGATCCAGTTGGTCATGAAGCCTCCGTAGCTGCCGCCGGTCTCGCATACCCGGGACGGATCGATCTGTGGATACGCCGCCAGAACCGCGTCCGTGAAATCCATCAGGTTAACATAATCTGTACCGCCGTAATCTCCCCGGATATCCATGAAGGCGCTGTCGCGCCCGTCGCTTCCCTTGGGATTGCAGTAGAAAACGAAATATCCCATTCCCGCCCACAGCTGCATCTCATGCATGAAAACGGGTCCGTAGACCGTCTTTGGCCCGCCGTGGATATCCAGGACGGCGGGATAGGTCTTCGACGGATCGAAATCCTTCGGCTTCAGCACCCATCCGCCGATGGTCAGGCCGGCGCTCTTCGTTTCCATATACTCCGGCTGCGCCACGTAACGGTCTTCCAGAACGCCGTCGTTGAAATGGGAGATTTGTCTGATCTCCCCGTTCTCGAACGCATACAGTTCCTGCAGCTTCATGTCATACATGGCGATAAGAAGGACGGTGTCGTTCTCTTCGCACATGGCGAAGCAGTCGATGCTCCCCTCCTTCGTGATCACGGGAACGGATGTCCCGTCGCTGTCCAGCCGGTACAGAAGAGCGCTGCCCTCCCGCGTGGTCACATGGTACAGGCTGGAACCTTTCACGACCCTTTCCCGTCCGCCTCCCAGACGGCAGTCGCTTCCCACGCTGCCGTACATGCTGTACTCCTCCCGGCGCAGCAGCGTCAGCTCCCCCGACGCCGGATCCAGCGTGAAGACCCATGCGTTTTCGTTCAGTCCGTGACGTTTCCCGTCGGTCGCGGACAGATACAGGAAACCGCCGGCGGAGCTCATGCCCTCCAGGGCGTACTCCTCCGTTTCGAATACTCGGCGTTTTTCCCGGTTCTTCCAGTTCACGGCCTCGATCCGGAATCCGAGAAGCGGCTGTCTGACCGTGTACTCCTCCACGCTGTACAGCAGTTCTTCTCCGACGATCTCCGGCCGTCCCGCGTTTTCCGCCGGCCCCGTAATGCGGGTAAACACCGGTTCTTCCCCGCTGATATCCGCAAGGAACAGCGCAGTCCGCTGCTTGTTGACGAATCCCTCCCCGTTGAACCAGAAAGGCAGTTCGTCGAGCACTTCATAGTCTTTTTCCTCTGCCTTCTCCTTGAGGAGCTTTCCCCTCTCCTCTCCCGAAAGGAGGTACAGATCCGGGCAGTTCACTTCGACGCTCCCCGTCAGTGCAAAATGAGTCCCGTCCAGCGGCAGGATCCTCTGTGCGGAAAACGGTGCCGTAAAGAACTGCCTGGCCTCTCCGCCGTGTATGTCGATCACATACCAGGCGGTGAAGGGATCCTTCCCCTCCGCCCGTTTCTTCTCTGCGGCAGACCTCACGGCCGGGAATACCAGCCGGTGCTCATCCAGCCATGCGAAGCCGGATTCCTTCCCGAGTCCCGTCAGCTGCCGGAGCTCTCCGCCCTCGTACAGCCAGATATATCGCTCGTAGGAATTCTCCTCCATATCTGCGCCAGCGGCCACGAAAGCGGCGGCCTTTCCTCCAGGCGCATACTGCAGATCGGACAAGAAGCGGTATTTCACGATATCATCGATCTGGATCCTGTTCATTTGTTTTCCTCCTGCATCCGGTCCGCGGTCAGAAACCGACCCGCGGCAGCTTCTTGATGTCTTTCGCCATCGATGCGGACAGTTCCCTCACGACCTCGTCAAAGTCTTCTGTTTCCAGCGTGAGTTCCTCCGGCCGTGAACCGGGCGACCGCATGGCTGCCTTGCTCCAGAGCTTTTCGTACAGATTGCGTATATATCTCCCGTTTCCGAACGTGCGCTCGTCGAGAAACTCATCCGGCAGCGAAAGAATAAAGTTCTCTGCCTTCGGCAGAATCGCGGAATCGTAGGAGAATCTGGAACCGATCATTCCCCTGAAGATATCGAACAGTTCTTCCCTCGTATAGTTGGGAAACTGGATATGATACGGAATACGCGACCTAAGGCCGGGATTTACATCGAGAAACTGTTTCATCTCCTGCGTATACCCTGCGAAGATCACGACGAGATCGTCGCGGTGGTTCTCCATCTCAGCGATCAGGGCAGCCAGGGCTTCCTTCCCGTAGTCCACATCGGAATCGGAGGAGGCCAGAGAATACGCCTCGTCAATGAACAGCACCGACCCGTATGCCCGCTCGCACATCTGATGGGTCTTAGGCGCGGTGTGTCCCACATACTGGCCCACGAGATCTCTTGCCTCGCATTCCACAAAATGACCGATCCGGAGCACCCCTGCATCCTTGAGCGCCTTCCCGACGATGCGGGCGACCGTTGTTTTCCCGGTTCCGGGATTTCCCGTGAAAACCATGTGCATGGCGGGCATCTCCCCCTGCGGATCGCTGCGGGCGAACTGAACGCTGCGGATCATCTCCCGGATCTGGTCAGCAACCGGTGCCATTCCGACCATGGCATCCAGTTCTTCAAGGCCTCCGCTCTCCGTATCCCGTTTTCTGTGACGCAGGAGAGCATTCATAGCTGAAGCGGTGACGATTCGTCCCTGCCGCTCCTGTGCGGGCACCCGGCGGGCTGCGAGGATCATCTCTCCGGTGATCTTCCGCACCGTATCCGCACCGTAAAAGCACCCGTCTCTGCCCTCCTGCTCCAGTTTCTTCTGATACAGCGGCCAGACGTCCTCGTCTGCTTCATAGGAAAACCCGGCCAGTTCCCGCTCGGCGATCTGCCGCAGTTCCACTTCGTTCAGAGGAGGGAAAGAGACCAGTTCGACGGGGAGAATATCACTCAGATCCTCCAGCACCCGCTCCCGCAGGGTCTGGGAAGCGTACGGCATCCGGAAAACGGTGACGCAGTTTTTGTTCCTGCGGAAGATCTCCAGCAGGATCGATTTGACTTCCCTGTCCTGCATTCTTTCGATCACCTGGGCTATGGACACCACGACGAGCCGCGGATTGGAATAGGCTCCCTCCACCGTACCTCCGGAAAGGACGATCCTGTCATCCCTGTCCGCTTCCATCGTAAGATTGAACGGAGCAGAGCCCCCTTCCAGAAGTCCGACCTCATGCAGCAGCCGGTCGAACAGAGGAAGGACCTCCTCCCCTCCGGCTCCCTGAGCGGAGGCAAAGAGATAGGCCGTACGGCGGAACAGCGGCGCCGTTCCGTCTCTCAGCAGTTCAGGCGCATCCGTCCGGATGTTTCTGCAGAGCGTTTTGAATGCTTCCGCGCCGACAATGTCCTCAACGGCGCCCATGACGGAGTCCGTTTCTCCCGGTACGGAAGTTTCCCTGCGTTCCATGTCACCCTTTCCGACAGGCGCGTGCTCGTTTCGCTGCTCCGTGCCGTCGACAGTGATCCGGTACGGCTCGGTGCCAGGCTTTATATCAGTGCACACCGCTTCCAGAAGAAAGTCGTTCAGGCGCCGGATCAGTTCGCTTCCGTCCTCTCCCTGTGCCAGTTCAAACGAACATGAAAGCTGGCTCTGATCCAGGACATGTACCTCCGGTCCGCAGTTCTCCTTAAGATAGCGAATGACCTTGCTTACACTGAACATGTTCCTTTCGCTGCTGTAGAACCAGGCGGGATCAAAAGTCAGATCGATCTTCATCTTTCAGTTCTCCTCTTTGTCCGAATAATGAAAAAACAGCCGTTCTGCCCGCGTCGGCAGGCAGAACGGCAGAAACGGTTCAGGCGTAAATGGCCCTCATGAATGAGGGATATGCCTCATCCACCACTCTGACCATACGGGCAACAAGCTCGATGCACTCTTCCCCAACGTTTGCCATATCCAGGATGGCATCGTCTTCGGCCATGATGTCCTGATTGTCGCTGATATAGAACTTGATCCAGCGATACTGCTTGTTCGCAGCATTGCAGGCCATCAGTATGGCGGCGAGCTTGTTTTCCGGAGCCTTGCAGAAACCGCCGCACATGAAGTGGACTCCGTTGTGATTGTCCCTGTCAAAGATGACGAGGATGTCAAGACCGGAAGCAACGTTCTCGGCGTCCCAGGAGATACGGAGCGCGCGCTCGTCGATATCCTGATATTTCAGGTTCTCCTTCTGCAGAAATTCAATGAATGCCTCTTTGTAAGTTGCCATGGAAAAAACCTCCGTTTATAAAAGAAATGCCGATACTATTGTATACTTGCCGGCCCGTGTTTGCAAGTGGCAGGCGGCCGCGTTCAGTGGTTGCTGAAAACGATCAGTTTGTCCTTTTCCGTCAGCAAGACGGGGATCTGCTTCAGGTCGCCTGAGAACAGCACCATCTTTCCGCCCGGACTCACATAGCCAAGCAGCACCGCCTTGTTGTCCGGCGGGGACGCCTCGTACACGGCCCGTATCAGCTGCCTGGCCGTACACGGTGCCGGCAGTCCGCCTTTGAAGAATCGGGACGCCTCCTTGATGTACAGTTCCTTGCTTTCATACTCTTCGGCGTCCTCCTCGTCATAAGTGAGGATGTCCGAATAAAACTCGTACAGCGCCTGCTTCCGGCCGATCTGTGTCACCATCTTGCTGATGTACCGGTTGCTGATGACCACATTGTCCACGCTGTAGTTGTGGACGACGTCGTAGTTCTTGGGATTCAGGATCTCCACGACAACGTCGATGCTCTCACGGTCGAACTCGGGATCTGCCTGAATGCGGTCGAAGATGATGTCCTGAACGTAGATCAGATAGGTCAGGGCTGCGGAATCGATATCCTCCGCGGGGGCCGTGTCGTCGGAAAGGATCAGCACGCTCGTATCTCCGGCGTGACCGTCCACGGCCTCCTCAATGGCTTTCCGGATTCTCGGCGCGTCATACAGTTCCGCCGCAACCTTCTTCGTCACGTAGGGATAATCCGCATAGTTGTCCAGCCGGTCCAGGCTCTTCTGCGAGTCGATCACCGTGATGTTCAGGATCTCCCTGTCCTCAAGTCTGTGCTCAGCGTGGAAAGCGTTGAATCCGTTCATGATCTCGGCGTTCTTGCTGTTGTGTCCGATGATGACCACATTGCGCGGCTGAAGGTGGTAGTTCTCATTTACCCGGACGGGAATATCCACGACGGAAGGCTTTCCGTGCCTGTGGCAGTCCTCCAGAGAATTGGCCACGAAGTAGACCTCTCCCCCGGCGGGCGTATCCATCACCGTCAGCGGTATCGCGTGATCGTGGGCAGCCATGTACGCGCCCACAACATCTTCGGCATCCTTTGCATTCTCCGTTTCATCCAGAAGATGGCATGGCTCGAAGAAAAACTCCGCGCCGCGGTTGGAAAACAGTTCGCTGTAAACGGTATTCAGTTCGGGCATAATGGAGAACTGGGACAGGATCTGTCCGAGGATCTTGTTGACAGGAACGGGCGAGATACGGCATTTTCCCCGCTTTTCCTTGTGGGCAATGATCCGGTCCACCAGTTTCTCCGTCCATTCGTCCTCTACTTCCACGATGATGATCTGGTCGTCTGCAGAGGTTTCGCTTGCTGTCATCTCCGCCACCTGAACCAGCGTCTTGATCGTGTTGGGGTTTCCCTTTTCCCGCTCTTCCTTCATCTCCATATTGCCGTACCGGCAGGTCGAATTCTGTATATCGTTGGACAGCAGGATGACCGTCCCTGCCTGCGAAAGAGAGATGTCGTTCAGATGCTTTGTGGAGTATGTGTCCCCTTCCCGTACGATCACCGTCACCCGGTTTTCTGTCCGGTTCCGGCGGATATACCGCAGGCGCTGAAGGGGCGGCATTCCCTCGCATTCCTTCTGCAGCAGCTGCTGATCGGCTTTCATGGTCCCGGAGATCCGGTCACTGATCTCGCGCTCCACCGCCGCAGCGTTCTCGCTGACCAGGATGACGACGGTCTCCCTCTTACCGGTATAGAGAAGGTCGTTGATGATCTCTGACGCCCGGGAATTCCAGTTCAGGATCACCGTGTGGCCGGAGATCTTCAGTGCGCGGGATCCGGATCGGGAATTCTCTATGAACCCGGAGATGTAGTTGGATATGTAACCGATCACGGCGCCGGTGAAGGTAATCATGCCGAGCAGCACCGTCAGCATGCAAACGATGATCAGTCCTACGCTCGCTTCCCCGATCTCCGCAACCACGTACTGGATGCATCCGGCATCCAGAATCATGCTCACGGTGTAGAAGATCGATGACCAGAATCCTGAGTGCTCCAGAGATTTCGGCGCAAGCGCCGAGATCAGCAGAGCTGCAATGACGAACAGCAGGACATTGAGCACCAGAATCGCGATCAGGATCGTCCGGGTCGGGTATTTCACAACGAAAACGCTGAGTTTTTCCTTCAGTTTCTTAAACATTCCTTCTCTTTTTCCCTTCCTTCAGGATAAGAGCCGCCTCCCCCGCGGTTAGATCCGCGGGGAAGGCCATGCAGTTAGAGTGGCTGTTTCACGTCTTCGAACGGGGTGTGGACAAGGCTCTGATAATCTCTGCGGAGCGGATATTTCTTCGCGTACTTGACGAAGCCGCGTCCATATTCGTCGTCTCTGAGAAGGCTGGAGATTTCCTCCCTCTTTCCGGCATCGCTCTCTCCGATCAGATAGGCGTACTGTATCTCGACCCATTTCGCCATTCCCTCGTAGACCTCCAGTTCCTGATCCTTTCCGTACAGGCGAAGGATCTCCTGGGCGTCCCAGTTGAGATACTGCCAGATGTGAGTCAGTTCATGGACCAGGGTCATATTCGCCTGGATCCTCGGCGCTCCGTTTTCCACCAGAACCGAATAGCCGTCTCTGTCCCGGATGGCGACACCCAGGATCCGTCCGTCATGCTTTCCTGTGGGGATAAAGGTCTTGCCCAGCTTCCGATGCAGTTTTCTTGCGTTGACCATCTGGATGTGCACCGGCTTGTCGATCTGCACGCCGAAGAAGGTGTGCATGTTTCTCAGAGAAGCTGCCAGGATTTTTCTGAATTCCTCCGCGCTTCGCACGGCCGAATGCGAGCAGACGCTGCAGCGTTCCCGGCCGTCAGCCAGCACTTCATGCTGGATGCCGCTCAGCGGTCTTCCGCAGAAATCGCAGAGATGACCGCTGCCGGATGTCATTCCGCGGCGAATCAGTTCGGCCAGATCCTTGTCTGTGCGCGCCTGCTTCAAAGCGCCGTGCCCATAGCCCAGCCCCTGCAGATAATCAAGGGTCTGTTCCGGCACGACGGCCGCCGGAAGCTTCTCGTACCCAAAGAGCAGATAGTACCGCTCGTGGTATTTCTTTCTCTCCGGGACGGCTCCGACCGTTACAGCCTGCGCATCCTCATACTCCACCGTCATCTCTGCCGGTACGGCCCCTTCCTCAGCCATGAGAACGGTATCGCCGCCAGTGGTAACGGACATCAGCGGATGGAATTCCTCCTGTTCGGAGTCATCGCCGCCGGCTCCTTCCTCCACCGTCTTCTCAGAAGAATCTTCCCCGGCATTCTCTTCCTCCGCTTCCCCGGATTCTTCAGTCTCGTCCGGTTCCTCCGGAGGCTCCGGCCCGTTCCCGGGTTCTTCAGCCTCCCCCGCTTCCGAACCCGGTCCGTCGGGGGATGCAGGCAATCCGGCCTGTGTTTCGTCATCCGGCTGCTGCAGAGAAGATGTCTCCTCCGGCTCCGGTTCCGCTCCTTTCTTCTTCCCGAACAGTTTTTTCAGGAATCTCTTCACAGCCTCCCACAACCGCCGGAAGAAGCCGGCAATGTGTCCGAACAGGCCCTTCTTCTTTTCCGGTTCGGCTGCCTGTTCCGGATTCTGCACACGGTAATCCGGTGTTTCCGGTTCCGGAGGCGGATTCATGCTTCTTCCGACAGCGTCCACATGCCAGTCCAGATAATCGCAAATGATCTCAAATATCCGGCGCAGGCATCGTTCGGCTGATACCAGAAGTCCCAGATCCAGCTGGCTGTCCTCAATAAGATAGATGGCGTTTTCGCCCAGATCCATATCCCCTGTCAGTGTGCAGGTGAGCGGCTGGTCCTCCGACAGCTTTTCGCTGCCCGGCATGACTGCCGTGATGTACGGCTCATTATTGGCGAATATGGTCCGGAATACCTCGTTGAACAGTACGGTAACGGTGTACAGGGTCTCCGCCGTCAGCCCTTCTCCGGGGAGTTGGAGACGGAGCACTTGCTTGTTGTTATACGTACGGACAGGTATGCCGTTGATCAGCACCTTCTTCGCATGTGCAAAATCATTGTGCCTGTCCATCTGCCAGTACGCGGGCGTCTCCACCGAGACGTCGGCATAGGCTCTTGTCACCTTCATTCCCCCGACATCGCGAACCTCGCCCATCCGCGAGGAATCCTGCATGCCCGAGATATGGTAGCGGCGCACCTGCCTGTAACTGACCCGTCCGTCAATATGGTCGGCGGCACGGCGTACCAGCATCTGCCCTTTGGGTGTGACGCTGAGCATCTCGTAGTACTTGCCTTCCATAGTGAAAAACTGGCCGGGCAGATACTTCTGGAAGATATGCCCCCGGAGTTCCGTCCCCAGGAAGTGGACCTCGCCCTTCTCGTCCTCCGTGATGCAGTCCGCATTCTGGAGTTCGGAGGAGAATATTCGGATGAAGCTCTCGTCGTCGATATAATACAGAGTCAGCACCCGTCCGCAGTCCACATCGTACTTTTCGCGGAAGCGGATCACATCCGAGGTAAACGTCCTCTCCGCGCCTCTGGCATCCGTCAGCGTCAGTTCCCCGGTAACAGGACTTCCTACCGGATTCATGCAGCGGCACAGCAGGCCCCAGAACGCTGTGACGGGATCGTCCGTATCCACACCTGCCAGCGCCAGTTCCTGGATGAGATCCTCCTTTCGTACGGAGCCACCGCTCATCATCAGGATCAGGCGGAGAGCCAGATTTCTGTCGGAGCGGACGTAATCCGCCACGATGGCGGGAATCGCCTTTGGATCGGCCTCGAAAATATCCGCGTTCTCCGCCATGTAATCCTTCAGAAGATACTCGTCAGACAAGATGTTCACAAATCCCTGCGACGTGGTTCTGGTGGAAAACACGCGGCGCATCTCGAACATGTTGTGATCCTCGTCCTCCACCGTGAGATACGCGTTTTTCGATACCGGGGCGTTCCACAGGTCGTGGGAAGTGATGAACCTTTCGTCCATCGTCTGCTGGGTCGCAGGAAGTTCCGCATAATTCAGCAGATCATAGTAATACTGTTTCGCGATCCAGTGCATGTCCGCGACCGGGAACGCCTCTCCTCCGTACCAGGCAGCGGTCTCGATCTGATTCTTCAGTGCAGCGAAGCTCAGTTCCGTTCCGAAGCCCAGATAACGCGAGATATTGGGAAGCAGACGGTGCTGCATGCGTTCCCTGTCCACGTCCCACAGCATGTAGGAGGAGATACCGGAGCATTTCTCCGTAGCCGTAACTTCCGTGATGTTCGTCATCAGCGCATGGGACAGAGCATCCACGAGGCCGTCACAGTTCTTGTCTATGCCGCACCAGACCACAGGAGCTCCCTCCCGCCGTCTCATGCGCTTGGCCACACCGTTCAGACCGATCTGCGCAGTCACCAGCAGTTTGGAAGGCTCGATGATCACTGCCAGAGCTGTCTGTTCGAAGAACGGGGTACATTTCTCATGCAGGTTCTGATCGTGCACGCTGGACCGGGTCATGATCCCGACGTCCGGGAGTTCTCCCATGTTCTCTGTGAGCACTTCGGTCTTCCACAGGTCAGGCGTGCTGTTTACAGACACCAGGCCCTCCCGGATCCACGCTCTGATATCCTCTTCCGTGCCGGTGCGTCCCAGAATGATCAGCACTTTCTTGTTCTGCAGAAGCGCCCGGTTCATGGGATAAAAGATATAGGGAATGTAATCGTAATAGAAAGGATCGTTGAACAGCACACTGCTGCCTGTCAGCAGTTCCAGTCCGGAGTACAGATAGTTGACATCAAGTCCGTGCTCTCGCTCATATACGCCGCGCATGAACAGCCCGTAGTTCTCCACCGCGGGATCGTCGCTGGCGCAGATGCGGTCCAGCAGCTGTTCCACGGGCTCGGATTCCCGGCTCTCGTTGGCTCTGGTGCTGTCAGCGCTGAGCTTGTCGGGAAACACCTTCTTCAGCACCTGGCGCATCGCGGCGTAATTGACCAGTTTGACCGCCTCATCCTCTTCCGCGGTCACCTGGCTCTTTTCCTCCTTTTTCGTCGAACCGTCCAGGAAGAAGAACAGTTCTCCCACCAGAATCAGCCCGTAAACCGGGAAGAATATCGAGTTCATTCCTCCCTGCGCATACAGCAGAGCCGCAAGTACCATCACCGCGCAGCAGATGAGCAGCGCAGCATAGAACAGCGTCCGGAACAGTCCGCGCAGCTGGCTGCGCTCATTGCGCACGTACCAGTTGCCGTCCGTCTCGTCATGTTCGTAGAACGGACCTACCACGCCCTCATACAGGCCGTTGCCAGTTTTGAAGATTCCCTTCATGATGCTTATGAGAATCCTCTTGACGATCAGGTAAGCCGCCAGCAGCAGGATATTCGCAATGACGAATACGTAGAACGGAATATTGAGTTTGCTGATCGCGGGAACCAGTCTCGTAACAAGCGCGATCAGAGGTTCCACCCTGGTCCGGATGCTGTTGTACAGGCGGCTGATGACGATGAATGCTGCGGCGCACAGTATCAGCGCCGCCACCGGCATGAGGAACTGCCTGCTCCGTACGGTTTTTTTCAGGTTGACCCTGACGGAAAACAACCCCAGAAGCAGGAACACGAGGACGGGAGCTGCGTAGCGCAGGACGCGCACAAATTCAGTCATACAGCTCCTCCCTTCTCAGTGTCAGTCCTTTCACGTAATCCACGGGCAGTTCCACGGTGTTCCCCGTCTGAAGGAACTCCACACGATAGTACTGCTTTTGGATTCCGTTGATGGGATACAGATAGGTGGTAGTGTTCCGGTAGTCATAGGCAAAGGGCTGAACGTCCGAGGTCTGCTCCCGGCCTGCCGGGAGAAACTGTCCGAAGATCAGTCCCCATTTGGCCCTAAGTTCCCGGATATCCAGCACGTGCTTCCGGTAGATCTTGCAGCGGTCCTGCTGCGCGTCGTCATTCTCCCGGAGGCGGTTGTCCGCGGTATTGCCGCGGATCAGGCTGCACACGTGTCCCAGATAGGCGGAATACCGTTCCATATTGTTCCGTATGGAATCGGAGATCCCGTGCAGGATGTCGTTATAGCCTTTGATATCTCTGCGCAGCATCCATCTCCGCACGAATAGATAGGTCATGCCCGCCAGCAGCAGAAGGAGCACGCTCCCACCCAGCACCAGTCCCACGGGAAGCGTCACGCGTCCCGTGAACAGGACCGGAAGCAGGCCGACGATGAACACCAGCAGTGCCAGACCGATGGACAGGAGCGCCGTTTTCCGGGTCAGCCTGGTATCCAGATGGGCATCCACCTTCTCCGCCGCCTTTTCGGCTTTCTCCAGATACGGAGCCGGGTCCGAAAGGTCCTCCGGCCGGCCTGTCACGGCTGCACTCTCCTCCCCGGCCAGATACTCCCGGAATTCCCCTACCTGGTGCTCGTCGAGCAGATGGACCTTCTCTATTGCTCCGACGTTGGCGCTCTGGATATGCAGATCGCTGACAGCTGCACTGACGGATTTTTTCGGCTGACGCAGATAATTGGCCAATTCTTTCCGGCTGCGCTGCAGTTCCTGATGCCACAGGATCTTCTCATCCTGCGGCTTGTCCGCATAAAGTCCGAACTTTTTCGGTCCGACATAGATTTCCGACTCGTTGAAGCCCTTCTCCGGGCGCACGGCGATGTGCGTGCTGCCGCAGAAGATGCTGCGCATCTCCTTGTCCGTCAGTTTTTCCGGGTTTTCCCTCTGCAGAATGGCAATCTCGTCCTCCAGCATCCGCTGGGTCACCAGCAGGCGGTCGTCATACCTCTGCAGCATCCGGGACAGCCTTGCGTTGTCGTTCTCGCAGTCCAGCACGTACACCCGCTCCGGCTGCAGCGCGTCTGCCGGAACGTCGTGACCGGCCAGCATCAGCAGCGTGTAAAGAAAGCGGATATTGTCAAATCGGTAGTCCCGGTGATTCACGGGAAGGACGTCGAACACAATGTACCGCATTTTCGGGTAGTACAGATTGTAGTCAGTGAAATGGGAATACTGCAGATCAAAGTGCGGCGACCAGGACGTCTTTATATCGTAGCCCTCATCATCGCACGTCCGCCTGGCCACGCAGATCACCTCCGCCGGTTTGACGAAATCCTGCGGATCGTCCCCGATCATGATCCGCTGCAGTTCCTTCTTCCTGGCGGTCAGCGCCTGATAGTCCTGATAGTCCGGATCCTCGCTGAGAGGCCCGTCCGGCCGTTCGGTCACCAGAGGAAAATCACACAGGCAGGCCGTCAGGCGGCTCAGCGGATTTGCGATTGCCTTCTCATAGCTTGCCATCCGCGCCTCGCGCCGGTTCTTCCGGTTGGTCTCGTCCGGCAGGGAGTCGTCCCAGACAGGGTCCTGATGGCGGACCCTGTCGAAGGGATTCTTCTGCCGCTGTCCTCCGTCATCCGTAACAATGAGTGCCCGCCATCTGTCTCCGCGGCGCAGCGCCGTGCGCAGTTCGGGAACACATTCCGTCAGTGTCTGACCGTTGGGATCCCAGGCACAGAAGGCCGCGTCAAGATGATCCAGAAAGGGCTGCAGGAACAGTTCATATTCTTTAATACAGTCAAAATGCTTTTTTTCCGCTATTACGACCGTATACATCTCTTCCTCCTTTCCGCCCGCCCATGGGACAGGCGAATGTCATCCGCTCCCCCGAAAGCAGCCGGGGGACCTGCGGCAAAGACTTATCTCAGTCTCGCCTTCAGGGGCTCGACGTCCTGTTCGCAGTCGATCTCTTCGTGCACCTTCTTGATCTTCCTGTAGATGATGTCGAGCACCGGATTCTCGGAGGCCTTGGTATTGCAGCGCAGTTCCTCGTATGCGTCGTAGTTGTCCATCAGCAGATTGAACTGCTCTCTGAGCAGGTTGCATACGCGGTAAGGCACGTCGTCCCCGATTTCCCAGTTCGTGAGTTCCGTGCGCAGGATGGTGATGACGGCATCCACAATGGAGGCGATCTCATCCGTATAGCGCAGGGAATTGGGCAGGCTGTTGTAGTACGCCAGCGGGATCTCCAGCAGACTGGTCGGTCCGGTGTGCACGCACTCGATACAGAACTCGGACAGATCCTTTGCAAAGATCGTGTTCACATAGTTGGCGTGTTTGACCTTGTCCTTCAGCGTCTTGGCCTCATGGACCTTCATGATGTCCTGCACCACGTAGTGGTCGATATACAGTGCGTCCAGTACCTCGTAGAACTCGTCGCAGGGCGTGCCGTTTGAAACGATCAGTTTCGTCACTCTCTCGTCGGAGGTCTCGTACTTGTAGATGCGCTTGTCGCTTGCGGCCGGAGCCAGGCTGCGGTACTGGATGGAACCGTGCACGAGGCCGTAGATAAATGCCTCATGGATGCGCATCATCTCCCTGGCCTGGAAGCCCAGATCCAGTTCTGGCATGAAGGATATGGAATCCCACCTCTTGTCGATATGCGTGGAGATGGACATGCTCTTGGTCGTATCGGGGCCGATGTTGGCGGTGTAGCTCTGATATGCGTTGTGATACAGGCCGGCACTCTTGTCCCCCGTCTCGCACTCCTCGGGGCAGGCAAATTTCTGCAGCTTGTCCGGGGTCAGGTTGTATATGGCATTGAAGAAATGCATCTCGTACCGGGAGACGGTGTCCGTAGGCGTCGCGTTGGTCCCGCTCGGCACCAGCCGGTTGAGATCGTAGTTTCTCATCTCTTTCAGCACATTGTTGTAGGCAACGAGGTTAATCTCTCTGGGCTCCACATTCTTGATGCGCTGCACGCCGGGGGCGCCGAGGCGCATACCGGTAGCCAGGGTCTTCCGGATATACCGCTCCACATCCTTGGGATCGGCCTTTTCAAAGATCTTCGCCTTCTTGCCGGAGGCCGCCTGATCTTCACGAAGCTTGATGCGCTGCTTCAGGCGGTACTCCATGGCAATGGCTTCGATGATGTTCATGTCAAGCAGATCTTTGCAGTTTTCATCGACGGCCTTCTGGAAGTAACCGGAAAGAATGTCGTCAAAAATGTTGATGCGCTTGTCGTCCACCACGTCATCGTTTGCTGTCTCGCGGTCATAGATGACGTTGGCCTTCACCGCGTCGAATATCTGGGCGTTGAGATCGGAAGGCAGCAGGAGGTTTCCTCCCCGGGCGTTGGTGGACCGGGCCAGTTCCTCCAGGATGCCTCTCGTTGCACAGATGTTCATGACGGAGTCACCCTTCTTGAAGGCCAGTTCCGTTACCAGATCGTCCTGCTTCCGTTCCAGCGTCTTGACCTTGTCGGCAAATCCGCTGTAGAAGTCCTCGAAGGCCTGGCTCAGTTCCTGAATGAAGGGCAGACCGAATTCATACGCCTGCAGCTGGGCAGCCGTACGGCCGTAATCCTCTATCAGCTTGTAATATCTCGGGAACAGTTCTTTGAACTTGTCATAGATCTTATCGTATCCGGCAGCGGATTCGAAGAAGCTGGGATCCTTCTCGGCCGCACACAGGTTGTCGAAGTTGTTCTCCTTGTTCTTCTTGGTATAGCCGGCATCAAACAGGTCGGGCCGGTCGGCGTTCTGGGAAAAGTCCTCCAGGTTCTTCTCCAGTTTTCGCACTTTGGCATCCATCTCCTCAATGCGTTCTTCGAACCTGGCCTCCAGGGCGTACAGCAGGTATCTCATGGCGTTGGGATGGACTACGCCGTTGACCTTGTTGGTAAACAGATACTCAAGCGTGTACTCGTTGGCTTCGCGAACGGCGTTTTCCGTCTTGGAGTCGTTCTGGAAGATGGCCTCCGCCTTATTCCTCGCCGCCTTGTAGATGTTGTTCTTCGTCATCATCTCAAAGGCGCGCAGCTTTCCCAGGTTGGCTGTGCCGTTGCCCCGTGTACCATCGTCCTTCTCGTACGTCAGGGGGTTGCGCAGGGAAGCGGCGGAACCCATGGCGGAACGGATGGAGGTGTTTTCCTGCATGCAGGCGCTCATCTCCTCATCCAGTGCGCTGAGATAATCGTCGATCATCTCGTCGGATTCAGACAGATACATGTTGCGCAGATCCTTCGAGAAGTTGTCGCTTCCGGAGTCCAGCGTATCCACGTACACTTCGCGGATGCGGGGCATCTCACTGGCGGGCACGCTCTTCTTTTTTGCTTCCTTCTTCTTGATATCGAAGGCGCGGTCGTACTTGCACCAGTTGGCCGCCTCGCCCTGGCCTCCGATACTGTCCATGGCCCACTGATAAGCGACATAGTCCACGATGCGGGCATAGGGATACCGGAGCAGTCCGGCGCCGATGCCGCCGAAGCGGTTCCGCCCGTAGTTGCCCTTGTTGCTGATTTCCTTGATAATGTTGTCCTCAATGGAGAAGGCGCCCTCCTGCATGGGACCGATGTTCTGCTCAAAGAGGGCCTGGGCGGCCTGCTCCATGTACTGCTGCTTACTGGTCAGCGTGTTGTCCTCGGCATTCTGCCCATCGAACAGGAAGCAGAAGTCAAAGGGCAGCAGGTCCAGGGACTTCAGTTCGTCCGTGGTCGGGACGGCAAAGTCCACATGCATATCACGGTACCGCTGCAGGGTGGGCTCGATGTCGAAGAAGCCGGAGCCCTTCATCATAAAGGCGTTGATCTCCTTTACAGTGGCGTACGCATTGCGGCGCAGGCTGTCCTTCTCCACCTCCGTCTTGATAACGGAATCCAGGATTTCCGGAAGCATCAGCAGGCCCCGGATGATCACCGCGGTGTTGGGATACTTCTCGTTAATGTAGTTGCGGATAAACATGGAGATAGGCACCACGATGCCGGAACCGGTGCCACCGGCGGCCGTGGCAACCAGCACCACGCGCAGCGCCTGCTTCAGTTCCTTGCCGTCCTTGCGGAACAGTTCATCGATTGCTTCGTACAGTTTGCTGATCCGGCCTGTCTTGATCGTGGCGTTGAAGGCAAGTCTGGAGATGGCCCGCACCTGGCCGGCACCCTCGGACACCGTCTTGTCATAGAGAACGGGATTCTTGGGGAACCAGTTCTTCAGCGCATCCTCGTCATAGTTCAGGTAATCGCCCACGGACTGCGTATTGGAAGTCTGGATCGCGTAGATCTTCGGTCCGTTGGAGACCTTTTCCAGATCGTTCACATTGGTGTCCAGCACCACGAAACTGACGTTGTCAGTCTCGCTTCCGCGGCATTTGGACGCCAGCATCTGCACGACGGCCGAGCCGGTTCCGCCCAGTCCGACGAACAGGGTTCGGGGAACATAGTTTTCCTTGAGTTTTTCAATGATTGCCATACTGCTGCCTCCCTGAATATGTGGTATATAATGATTGTTTGATTTTACTTATTTAAAGCGAAGCTGCTGTGTCAGTATCGCTGTCTTTTTCTTTCCCTTGCTGTTCTGGGCGGTTCCGTTCACAGTGATTACGGAGTTGTGGCTAAGCATCGTGGGATTGCTCCCCTCCTTGACGAAGCGTCCGGTGGCTTTGTCCCTCTCATAGACGGCCGCCCCGACCTCCACGGAGTCGATGTCACTGCCGGCCTGAACTTCGGTGACCATTATCTGCCGCTTCTTGGACGGGATCCGCCGCGGACTCACCGCCTCGAGCTTCAGTTTTGCCCCGCAGCTGACATAGGGATACGCGGGCGCCGACGGCGGGCTGATATCCAAAGACTTTGAACCGCGCTTGTAACCGATCTTGGCGCTGTCCTCAATGGCTTTGCCGCCGATGTTGAAATCCGTCTCTCCCTGCCGCGTCACTTGTTTCGGCAGCACCTTCTGATTCATGATCAGAATCGCAGCCAGAATCGCCAGCAGCAGGATCGCTCCGGCTACCGCCCACCGCATCCAAAGCGGATACTTCTGCACCTCTATGGATGTCTTCGACGTAGTGTGGATTTCTCTCCCCACCCGGTCTCTGGCATTGACGCTGCATACCACGTCCCGCTTGCCCATGGGTGCTCCGTCCCTGTTTTTGAGACGGATGGCAAGGGCTGACTCCCCGGGCAGCGGTACGACCTCATAGTCCAGTCCGTCAGCGTCCACTTCCACGCTTACACCGGCCAGTTCCTCATCCGTCAGCGGTTCGCCGTCTCTGGCCAGGGTCAGCCGCAGCGGCTCTCCCTTTTCCATCTCGGAAGCCCTGAAGAAACTCTGCGGTGCCTCCAGTTTTGAGGTCAGTCCGTAGCCGTCATCCGTGATCGTGAATTCCTTCTCCGCAACGCTGCTGGTTCCTGTCTGCCCGTCCTCATTGGTGAAAGTGATGTCCGCCAGCAGCTTATAGTCCCCGCACTCCGTAGAGGCGGCGTCGCCGCCCGCGTATTTCAGGAACACGTCAAAACCGGTGCCGTCCGCGTTGGGTTCCCACGTCACTTCAGCGTTGCCGCCCTCCAACCGAAGATTCGGCACCACGGAAGCCAGAGTTTCTCCTGTCAGTGGCACTCCCTGATAGGCCGTTTTCAGAGTGAACCTGCCAGCCTTTTCCAGTTCGGAGAGCATATACTCGTCGCGCATCTCCGTCAGTTCCATCGTCAGTTCTTCCACCGCGATGGTCCGCACCTGCACGCGGAAGCCGCCTTCCGGCCAGCCGAAATCCGGCGCATCCTTTTCGAGATGGTATCCGCTGAGGTAGTCCGCAGCGATGGTTGCATCCAGCACATCGCCCGGAGCAAGCGCAAGTTTCAGGGAATCCTGTTTCCTGTCCGAAGAGGCCGTAAAGCTTTCCCCGTTGACGGTGTAGTCCACTTCATAATGAGTGCTTCCCAACAGGTCGGACTCTGTCAGCTGTCCCGTCTGATTGTCCATCAGGCCGTACCGCAGCTCATAGTCGCCGCTGTAGGCGATATCTTCTCCCCCGATAATGCGCCCGGTGGAAGCCTCAACCAACTGCACCACCAGATCGACGTCCGGTTCGTAATAGGCAACGGCGCTGGAGGCGGATCCGCTGTAACTGAGCGTATAGTCCCCGGCCAGGCAGTCCTCATAGGTGACAATCATGCCCTGCAGGTTGTCGTCCACGGTGTTTCCTTTGTTGTCGCCGCCGGCGCCGAGCGTGGAATATTTCGTGGCGTGCTCGTCGAGCTTCGTCCCGATTTCTCCCCGGTCGTTGGCTGCGCTGATGCTGGAAACGTCCCTTCCCTGCACAAACACGATGACCTTCTTCATGGAAAGATCCATGTCAATACGGTTGTCCGTGACGGGCATGGTATCGCGACCGAAGATCATGTTGCACATGTAGGTAAGCTTTGACAGTACCTGCGCGCTGTCTCCCGCCTTGTCCCCGTAATAGCGGGTGGAGCCGTTCTCGCTGACGGAAGGCATGACAGCGTTGCTGCCGATACCCAGATACATGACGTTCACGGCCTTGTTGTATTCGCCAAGCTTCTCGGACAGTTTCTCCTTTGTCGCGGAGACTCCCAGATCCCGGTTGTCCTCATAGAACGTATCGCCATCTGTCAGGACGATGAGCCATTTCTCTCCGCCGCCGCCTTTCAGTCCCTGATATGCGGCGTCGATCGTCTCAATCGGCGTTCCCAGAGGATCCGGCGTATAGATGTTCCTGATGAGCTCGGCATTCTTCGGTCCCGAGATCACTACGGGACTCTCGCTGTCATACGTCTTCCCGTTTACCGTTACCTCATGCATCGGGTAGATGGTCAGCGTGTCGCCCTCATTCATCATGGCTGCGAAAACCTCCATGGCGTACGTGGCGCGGCACCAGGCCTTGTTTTCCCTGATGTACATGGAACCTGAGTTATCGAAGACGATGGCTATGTTTTTCTTCTCCGCGCCTTTCTTCGCCGCAGATGCCGCCGGTGTCAGCACGCAGCCCAGAATCAGCAGAAAGGCCAGCAGAAAACACATGCCTTTTTTCATGCGTCCCCTCCTCTCAAAACTATAGATAACACCAATATATGATTATATTCCCAGGCATCTGTTTTCACAATGCTTTTTTACCCTTTCCGATGATGTTTTCGCGCGGACAGCCGCAGTCCCGGGCAGCAAAAACGGAGGCTTCCCCCGGGAAGCCTCCGTTCAGCAAAACCTGTGAAAACCGTATTCACTTCAAGCCCAGCTGGCGACGGATGGACTGAATGGAGGCTTCATCATATCCGGCGCTCTTCGCCAGAATCAGATAATCCTCCGCACGGGACAGATTTCCTCCCTTTCCCGCGATAAGGGCATAGTTTCCATAGTAGAGTCCCATTTCCTGATGCCGTGCCTTGGCAGCCGGGATTGCCGCTTCCATGTGCCGGAGAGCCGCCTGATGATCCCCACGGTCGGAACACAGCAGCGCCAGATTGTTGTGGGAAGCCGGGTTCTCCTTATCGAAGAGCAGCGCGTTCCGATAACACTCCTCCGCTTTTTGGGGAGATCTCAGTTGTTCATGGGCCATGCCCAGATAGTTCCAGATCCTCGCCTTGCTCTTTCCGTCCACATCCAGTTCCGTAGCCTTCGTCAGCAGCGGTATCTGGGAAGCATAGTCTCCCAGCGCCTTCAGCCGGTCCTTCTCCGCCACCACTCGCGAGAATTCCTGCATCGGATCGGCTGCCGACGGTGTTGGCGCAGCGGCGGCGGGTTTCTTCCTTTCAGGGGCCTTTCCGGCATGTTCCGGTTTCTTCTCAGCCTCCGACGGGGCCCCGTTCGAGATCTTCCCGACTGTCTTCTTTATGCTTCTGAAGCCCCAGAGGATCAGAATCAGGCCGACGACGATTATCGCGGTGATCTTGCTTTGCTCGGCCGGGATAACCTCTGTTTCTGCACGGTTCATGACCTGGATCCCAAGGAAAATGAGGACAGCAATCACTGCAATTTCAACCAGTACGAATTTTCCGTTGAACTTTACCTTTTTGCGGATGGCTTTCCAGATATGACTGAGCATTGAAAGGCCGATGCTCAGGGAATGCATGAACATGATGAGAGAAAGATTGCCGATCAGCGCACCGTCGGTGAATTCCACCTCGCCGTCCATGAAGGAGACCACCAGTCCCAGTTTTCCCGGCAGCCAGGTGTAGATCCCCGTCTGGAACAGCAGCAGGCCGACCCAGATCGCAAGCAGCCGGACCCAAATCTTGTTTTTCTTCAGTATCGCTTCGATCAGAAAGGTAAAAACGACTGCGACGACGATTTCGAACGCGATGATCGGCAGTGTTGCTGCAATTGTAATCAAGAATTCCTTCATCAGTGTGCGGCATCCTTTCCTTCGCGGAGTATGCAGTAATGCACAAACAGTATAGCACAACCGCCATCGATTTTGCACGATAATATCGGGGCAGACGGAAAACCCTCCCGCTGAAAGAGGGCTTTCCGTCCTTCGGTCGCAGTTTCCGCAATACGTGCAATTTTCCCGATCGTATGTAAAAACCGGTATTTCACGCAAAAAGCCGCAGGCATTCCGGACCCGTGGCTTCTGCTTTCATGCGGCATCATCGTTCCAGCATCTGAGCTGCCCTTCCCATCCATTCGGGAATGTGAATGTGCTGCGGGCAATGCTTTTCGCAGCTGCCGCATCCGATACATTCCGACGCCTTCCCGCGGGTCTTCACCGTCTGCTCATAGACCGGCCGGATCTTCCAGTCTTCCTCCGGCCACCGCTGCATCTCATTGTACATGCCGAGAACATCCGGTATGGAGATATGTTTCGGGCAGTGGCTCACGCAGTAGCGGCACCCGGTGCAGGGGATCCCTCCGTCTTTTCTCAGGACCTCTGCAACTTTCCTCAGCGCATCCGTTTCCGCCTCCGTCAGCAGTGGAAAAGGTGCAAGATTGGCCCGGACATGTTCGGCCCGGTTCATGCCGCTGAGACAAATCTCCACACCCGGCAGCGACTGAACGAAACGCAGCGCCCAGTCCGACGGCGTCCGTTCCGGATCCTGTCTGCGGAGGATCTTTTCCGCCTCCGGCGGCAGCCGGGACAGTGTGCCGCCCTTTACGGGTTCCATCACGAAAACGCTTTTTCCGTGCCTCAGCGCGGTTTCATAGCATTTCCGCGATTCGATGCCGGCAGATTCCCAGTCCAGATAGTTGATCTGCAGCAGCACGACGTCCACCTCCGGGTGCCGGCTCAGAACGGTATCCAGAAGGGACGCGCTGTCATGCCAGGAAAACCCGATACGCCCGGCGTATCCGCCTTCCTTCACCTCCCGGAGGAATCGGAATTCGTCCACCCGTTCTGCAGTCTCGTAGTTTTCCCGGTTCAACCAGTGAAGCATGTAAATATCGAAATAGTCGGTGCCGCAGCGGCGCTGCTCCTCCCGGAAGTACCGGCCGCAGTCCTCATAGGACCCGCACAGGTATCCGGGAAGCTTCTCAATGAGCCTGAACCGGTCCCGAGGCAGCCTTTCCGTCACGCAGCGCCGGACAGCCTCCTCGCTGCGTCCGTTCATATAGGTGTAAAAGGTATCGAACCAGCGTCCTCCTTCATCCAGAAAGATATCCGTCAGTTCGGCGATCGTCCGCCAGTCCGGCTCTCCCGCCGTCTCCGGCAGACGGAGGAACCCGAATCCGAGCTTGTTGATCCCCACTCTCATTCTTTCGCGCATCCGCTCACTCTCCGCTCGGAACATCTCGGGTCTGCAGTTTGTGCGGTTCAATCTGCTTCTCCGTTTCCAAAAGGACAAAGCCTCCCTTTCTTCTCCGGCAGGTGCGCCACAGATGCCGCAGGTCCATCCATTTCCCCTCACCATAGGAGACAACCTTCACAAGGAAGCGTTCCTCCGTCTCATCATAGCCGTTCAGCAGGAACCAGTGCCACATATAGTCGTCCAGCGCCTTGTCCCTGTGCATCAGCATCAGATACGCAACAGGGAGTCCCCGGTCGATCTGGGCACGCACCTCCCTGACGGCAGTTTCAACATCCTCCGTCCCGCTGATCTCGCGGAAGCCGATCCCGGAAACGCCGGAATCCGCCAGATATCTCCCAAAACCTTCCACATAGATCTCCGTGCGGTCTATTCCCGTAGGACGCGGGCTGAGATAGGGCCGCATCTTTTCTCCGAACGACAGATAATCCTCTTTCGAGATGTTCCACGCATCGAACGGACATGCTTCCGGCATCTTCAGATAGCGAGCCAGATAAATACAGATATCACAGGCGGTCACGGCTCCGCAACCGCCGATCTTCATCCAGTATTCCGGAAACCATTCCTGCTGTCCGCCCAGGCTACCGTCGATGGTGAAATGTTCCAGTTCCTTTCTCACAGGCCATCCTCCGCTACTTCCGAATCAATTATCTTATGTCAACCGTTTTGGCTGCGCTGCCGGAAGCCCTTCACAGGGTCCCGTCAGATTCCCTCTTGCCCGAAAAGCCGATTATATTTACCATAATTTATTTATAGTAAACTATTGGCTCCTCAATAATACATATCGAATCCCGTCTCTAGTCTCTCCGCATACGTTTTTCCGGCCTCGGCCAAGGCCGGCAGCATATAGTCCCTGTTGTACCTCTCGACGGGGATCCGGTCGTAAACGCGCATTCCCATGTGGGTCAGGCCGCGTTCGAACTGCTGCAGGCAGTCCAGCACGCCGCGGCCGGTCCCGCCGGCGCAGGCGATCAGCACGCATCTCTTTCCTTCGAGGAAACGGTTCGTGAATCCCTCGCAGCGGCGCAGCCGGTCGAAGAACGCCTTGAAGCATTCCGTCATTTCCCACCAGTATACGGCGCTGACCCAGACGATGCCGTCCGCTTCCTGCAGTTTCCGGTAGATCTCCGCAAAATCGTCCTGGATCACGCACGCGCCTTTCGAGCGGCAGGTGCCCCAGCCGTCCCCGCATGCCATGCAGTGGCCGATCTTTTTCCTGTTCAGGTGGATCTCCTCCGTCTGGACTCCGGCTTCCGTCAGTCCGGCAATGAACCGGTCCTTCGCGGACGCCGTCAGGCCGTCGGTATTCGGACTCGACCATATCACAGCAACTTTCTTCATGTTTCCCTCTCCCTTCTCCGCACCTGTCCGGATACCCGTCCTCATGGCGGCAATATATTTACTATAATTATTTAATTGTCAACTATTCCCGATTTCTTTCAGTCGTCTCCGAGGATCATATCCATCAGGACGACCTCTTCCACCCAGGACGGGTCGTATTTTGATCCCTTCATCGGCAGGCCGCAGCCCGGACAGACCTTCTTCGGCTTGTCCGTTTTCGCTCCGCATGAGGAGCATTCGTACTCATCCCTCCGGAACACATGGGTGCGCCGGATCCATTTCGCCGTTTTCTTCATCGTCTCACCCTTCCCTGTCCGTTTCCGTCGTTCTTCTCTTCCTGCGGATATTGTACCACTACCAGCCGAGTACTCCTACAGGAATCCCGCCAGAATCCTGCTGTTCTGCAATTCTTTTCCCTTCGGACTCCGGCTCCGTCCTCAGAAACGGATTCTTCCTTACTTTCCCGGGACAGATATGCCTCACGTTTCCGTATCCGCACTGTCATCTGTCAGCAGAAGCCAGGCCTTCCTGTATTTACTCTCCAGCCGTTGCCGGTCTGCCTCAGGAAGGCCGGCCAGACGGGTCATATCCATGTTGTGGCGCATGTCCAGGATCTTCACTTTTCGGGCCAGTTCGTTCTCTCTCACCCTCGATACGTACTCAAGGTAAGGCTCGGACTTGTCGTGGGTCAGGAGCGCAAGCGCTTCCATGACAGAGTCGGAAAAGCCCACGGCGCGGATCTGGTCCAGCGTCACGTCAGTGTCCTCTGCCACGTCATGCAGCAGAGCAACGATCGTCTCCTCCTCTGTCTCCGCCCCTTCCGCCACGTGCAGCGGATGGGCAACATAGGGAATGCCGTCCTTTCCGGGTGTCGTCCCGTGGGCCGCAAACGCCAGATTGATCGCCTTCTTTGTCATCTCGGTATAGATCATAGGTACCCTCCTCAGCTTATTGTTCCGGTATATTATAGCACACGCTTCCAGCCGCTGACAGGCACGTGCTGGAAAGGACATCTCATTCCGTAAGTTTACATAATTTTATTATTGTTAATCTAATGTGTCCTGAGAACCGGAAGCCGGGCAGGCGGAGTATCTCCGGCAGCAGACGGAGGATGCCGCCGTCCCGCGATACGGAAAGCGCATCAGCCCCCGTCCATCCGGGAGGAGCCGGGACATACGCAAAAACAGAGGCCCTCCCAGTGGTCCCGGGAAAAGCCTCTGCGATCTGTTATGAATACCGGGCGGCAGCGCCGCCTTGTCCTGTCCTACGGTCCCGTGGCCACGGTGCCGTCTTCGATCACGTGGTCCTCTTCGATCTGTTCCTGAGTCATCATGAAATAATCCATCCAGTCCTCGCTCCACGGGCCTCCGTTGCCGTCGGCCCAGGTCACGTCCACATGGTAGGTACCCTCGGGCAGCTTCACCAGATTCCACGCGTGTCCTTCGCCTTCCGAGGATCCTCCCACCGTCGTGCAGTACAGGTCTGCCCGGCGGCACAGGTATTCCATGGACGCCGCATATCCTAAGCAGATGGCGTATCCGCCCATGACGCCGGCCCAGGGAGCCGATTCCACGGACGTATTCCCGTAATAGTCGTAATCTGCGTTCTCGGAGACCGTCGCGGCCAGATACCAGTATTTCTCGTAGGCGGTCATTTCGTCCGTGATTCCGGAGATGATCTCCTCGACTATCGCGTCGAAAGCGGCAATGCCGGCCTTCACTTCCTCCAGATCCGTGCTTCTGTCGGGATCCCACCGGCAGGAGTAGTCCGACTCCAGCGACGTCTCCATATTCTCGTCGATCACCTCCCGGAGCATGAAGTAGTTCGTCGCCTCCGGATGCAGGATCTGAATGGCTCCGAATGCGTTCAGCATCTGGTCAAGATAATCATTGCCGTAGGTCTCCGCGTCGTAAATGAAATACTCCACCGCCTCCACTTTCGGCCAGATCTCCTCATAGATCTCCCACGCGAGGGGCGTCATATTGGGCACTTCCGGCATCTCATAGGGAAAACAGGTCAGATCCGCGCCGGCGCGGGCTGCCGTGTATAGGCGGAAGCCGCCGGCCGGATCTTCCGGCCAGGCGGGAGCGCCGTCTTCAAGACAGTACCACCATGACATGCCGTTCTCAAAAACGATCCCGATATCCAGAAATCCTTCTCCGTCGCGGTCGCCGCACACGATGTCCCCGGCATAGAAATCGACGGCGCCGGCGGGTGCCGGCAGAGTTCCGATCCGCTCTCCGCCGGAGGATTCGTACACGCCGTATCCCATACCCTCGTCCAGCATGGACAAGCAGACGGTCAGCCCCTCCCCGAGTTCCATATCGTCGGAATACCAGCGCCAGCTTCGCCAGTCGTCCCCGTCAACGGGTTCCGGAGCGTCCGACGGGTCTTCCGGCACCGCGGGTCCGGCGGGTTCCGAAGGCTCTGATGCCCCGGAAGGTTTCTCCGGCTCCTCATGCTCCGCCGGAGCTTTGCCGCCGCAGGCCGCGAGTCCCAGACAAAGGATCACGGCAAGCAGCAGAGAGATGATCTTTTTCATGGGTTTTCTCCTTTACCAGGGACAATTGATGCACAGCTTCCAAGTATAGGCAGGCAGTGCCGTCTTTTCAATCGGCAGAATCAACAAGATGATGAAAAGCCTCCATCATATATTAACATAATTTTATTATTGTAAATTTATCGGAACCATCACGGCCCTGCGCCGGCATCGGCCGGCGCAGGGCCGCGTCTTTCCTGTTCAGTTCAGCTGCCCGCGCAGGAAGGCCAGCACCTGCTTTGCCAGAATATCCCTGTTACTCTCATCGATAGTGAAGATCTCGGCTTTCGGATGATGCCGCACCGCCAATAGAAACGGCGTATTCTTCGGTTTCACCGCAGCGAGGACCGGGACATCCCCGTCCAGCAGATCCAGTACACCGCCGCAGAAGGCAGCGGCGTCCGACTCGAGAAAACCCAGTTCATCCAGGATGATCAGGCTGCAGTGCGAGATGTCTTCCTTCAGATACCCGGCATATCTGTCGAACACCTCCGGATAACTCGTTTTTCCTTCGTTTCCCACCCGGGCAACGAGGTTTTCGGGTCCCTGCCTCCTAAGGCTTCCGACACGGTAGATATATATGGGCGCACCTCGTTCATCAGCCAGACCTGCCTCCCGGACGGTCTCGATTCCTGCCTCCGGCACCGCAAGTTCACGTCGTACAGAAGCGATCAGGGTGCTTTTCCCGACACCCTGTTCTCCGACGATCAGCGCATGCCTCTTCATTCCGTCGGCAGGAAGGCGCCTTCCGTCAGGGACTCGTACTGCTCGTCCGTGAGATCGGAGCTGTACAGCAGTCCGTAGCACTCCTTCACTTCCGCCTTCACGTCGTAATCGCAGTATTCGGGGTAAAGGACGGCCGTCAGCCAGATCATGCTGAGATACCGCTGCACGGAGGGCGGCATACCCATCCAGTTGTCCGGACCGTAGGGAACTTTCACATAGTTCTTTCCTGCGATTGCCTTCATGTCCTTCCAGGTATCCGTTTCCGTAACGGTATCATAGATGCTGTCGGGCCCGAACAGCACGAATTCAGGATCCCACAGGGCGATCTGCTCCATGGTCACCTCGTTGCCGGTGCCCTTGCCAGCGGGATTCTCCACCACGGCAACGTTTTCTGTCAGCAGGTCAAACACTTCCGCGTGGAACGAACCGTTCGCGATTACGTTCAGTCCCTTGTCTCCGACCACATAGAGAGCGGTAACCTTGTTCTCTCCCACCTTATCCATGATGGAGAGGGTCCGGTCATACACCCTTTCACAGAAGGAGGCAATCTGCTCAGCGCGTTCCTCCTTGCCAAGCAGGGCGCCGAGCCTGCGATAGGCGTCGGCCATGGTGGCCAGCGTTGCCTCGATATGGATGGATGGGATGGACGTCTGAGTCTGCATGTCGTCCATGTCTTCCACGATACTCTTTTTCGCCTCTCCAAGGTCTATGATCACCTGCGGGTCGGTTACGGCCAGTTCCTCCAGGTTCAGGTCAGCCGATCCGTACAGTGCGCCAAGGACGGGCAGTTCCTGATACTCTGCGGGAATAAACTCCCCGGCAGCGTCGGACCAGTCGGTGGACAGTCCTACGAACATCTCGGGAGCAATGGCAAACAACGCAATCTGCGCCAGGCCGCCGGTGGGTACGATGCGGGTAATCACAGCCGGGATTTCCACGGTCCTTCCGCAGTCGTCGGTATACTCCACCATTTCGGGAGCTGCGGGCTCCTCTGGCACCTCCGGCGCCGGTTCTTCTTCAGCATCCGGTTGTTCCGGTTCCTCTGTCTGTTCGGGATGCACCGTATCCTCCGCCGGAGTCGTCTCCTCTTTCGGCGCCGGCTCCGTCTTCGCTCCGCAGGCCGCGAGGCCGGCAACAAGTGCCAGCGCAAGCATCAGTGCAATCAGTTTTTTCATTACTGTTCCTCCTTCGAGTGTCTGTGTGTTTCCGCGGGCAGGGTGACGCGCACGGTGTCCTCCCGCAGGCTGTATACCTCCACCTCCGTGCCGTACAGCTCGGAGATGACAGTATCCTTCACGATATCCTTCGCTTCGCCGCAGGCCAGGACCCGGCCGTCCTTCATGGCCAGGATGCGGTCCGAGTAGAAGAAAGCCTGATCCGGGTCGTGAGTGGACTGGATCACCGTATACCCTTCCCCGGTGAGACGCTTCACCGTTTTCATCACTTTGATCCGGTTGCCCAGATCCAGGCTGGAGGATGGCTCGTCCATGATCAGGATCCTGGCCTGCTGGGCCAGGGCCCGGGCGATTAGCACCATCTGCCGCTGCCCCCCGCTGATGTTCTGGTAGCCGCTGCCGGCCAGGTCCCCGATGTCCAGCCAGTCCATGACCTTCCGTACCTGCTCCCGCTGCTTCCTTCCGGGCGAGGAGAACCGGCCGAGGCCGGCGGTGGTGCCCATGAGCACCATGTCCTCCACGCTGTAGTTGAAGACGGGGGCGTGGGACTGCGGAATGTAGGCGATGCGCCTGGCCATCTCCGCGGCGCTCATCTCCGCCGTGTCGCGGTCATCGATGATCGTGCGCCCTTCCGTGGGCGTCAGCAGGCCGAGCAGGCACCGGAACAGCGTGCTTTTTCCGACGCCGTTCGGTCCGAGAACGGACAGGAACTCGCCGGGCTGAGCCTCGAAGCTCACGCCTTTCAGAACGGCATGGTCTCCGTAGGAAAAGCGGATGTTCTCCGCACGGATGCTCATAGTCTGTCCCCCTCTCCCGAAATGAGATAGAGGAAGAACGGCACTCCGATGACGGAGGTGAGGATCCCTATCGGGATCTCCGTCGTGAACAGGTTGCGGGAGATGTCGTCCACCAGAAGCAGGAACACAGCTCCGAACAGCATGCTCACGGGCAGCAGTTTTCTGTAATTGTTCCCGACGAGCCGGCGGGAAAAGTGCGGGATCACGAGGCCGATCCAGCCGATGGTGCCGCTGACGGACACGCTGGCGGCCGTGATCAGCGTGGCGAACAGGATCACCGCTACGCGGAGCCGGGAGGCGTTCACGCCCATGGTGCGGCACTCGTCGTCCCCCAGCGTCAGCACGTTGATGCGCCAGCGCAGGAGGAGCAGAGGCACGATCCCGACCGCCATGGGGATGAGCGCGAACAGGACGTCCGACGGCTTCGTACCGTTCAGACTGCCCATCAGCCAGTAGGTGATGGCCGGCAGTTCGTTCTCCGGGTCAGCCACCAGTTTGATGAAGGAGGTACCGGAGGACACCAGCGAGCCGATCATAATGCCCGCCAGGATCAGGCCGACCGCCTTTTTCCCCCGGAGATGGTTTCCGGTATAGATGACCAGCAGGACCGTCAGCAGGCTTCCGCAGAAGGCCATGACCACCACCATGGCGCTTCCGAGATGCAGCAGGATGGCCAGGGCGGCGCCGAAGGCCGCGCCGGAAGAGGCACCCAGGATGTCCGGGGCAGCCATGGGATTCTGGAACACTCCCTGATACGCCGCGCCGGCGGATGACAGACAGCAGCCCACGAGGCATGCGAGGATGATCCTCGGCAGCCGGTGGTTCAGAAGCAGGGATGCCTGCGTCCCCGTCCAGGTGACGGGCACTCTGCCGGGTAATCCCAGCTTGCTCAGCAGTCCGTCGGTCAGGATGCCGAACGCCTGTCCCACGGATATGGGATAGCGGCCGAGCAGGAAGGAAACAAAAACCGATACGACAAGGAGAACGGCCAGAACCGTGATCACCGGACCCAGGCGCCGGGTCTTTCCGTTTTTGTTCACGTTTTTCCTTCCCTCCTTTCATCGATCTGAAGATAATCCGTCCGCTGCTCCGCGGAGAAATCAGAGCACAAAAAAGCGCAGGCTGCGGAAACAGCCTGCGCGCATACGCGAACGCACAGGGGCATCCTGCGCCCCCGGCTGCTGCTTCCTTCTCAAACACGGAAAGCCATGCCGTTTCCAACATGACTCAGTGACCGCAGAAGCGGTCAGGCTGGCGGCCATAGCCTGTGCCACAGGCCGTTCAGCTCGGAATCAGTACGGGCGTAGAATAGCACATCCTCCGGGGACTGTCAAGACACCGCCGGGCTTCCAGTAACCGTCCCCCGGCGGAATATGGCTCCGCATTTCCTCTTCCTTAATGCAATCTTAATCTCTCCGGGGAATGCCTTAATGCCGTCTTTGTGAGGGATGGGCTATGATTGGCGCAAATCATGGAACGGGTGAATCGCTATGACCGGACATTCATTGAGAAAAAAACTGTCCTCCTTCCGGATCATCATCGCAGGTTTTCTGGCCGTCATTCTGCTGGGGACCCTGCTGCTCATGCTGCCCGTATCCTGCCGGAGCCGCAGCTGGACCTCCTTCGATACGGCCCTGTTCACCTCCACCTCCGCCGTGTGCGTGACGGGTCTCGTCGTCAGAGACACCGCCTCGTACTGGTCCGCCTTCGGGCAGGCCGTGATCCTGATTCTGATCCAGATCGGTGGTCTGGGGATCGTATCCGTCACCGCCTTTATCGCGATGGTCTCCGGACGCAAGATCTCCCTGATGCAGCGCAGCATGCTGCAGGAGAGCATCTCCGCCCATCACGTTGGCGGCATCGTGCGCATGACCGGGTTCATCTTCCGGTCCGCCTTCCTTCTGGAGGGCATCGGTGCCGTCGCCATGCTGCCCGTGTTCTGCCGCAGGATGGGGGCGGCCGGGATCTGGCCCGCCGTCTTCCATTCCGTTTCCGCCTTCTGCAACGCCGGCTTCGACGTCATGGGTACTGCGACCGGGGAGTTCTCCTCGCTGTCCTCTTTCAGCGGCACCGTAGGCATCGTCGTCCCCGTATGCCTGCTGATCGTGATCGGAGGCATCGGCTTCCTCACCTGGGACGATATCGCCGTACACAGGTTCCATCTGAAGAAGTACCGCATGCAGAGCAAGGTCATCCTCGCCACGACGCTCGTCCTGCTTCTGATTCCGGCCCTTCTCCTGTTCTTCCGGGACTTTTCCTCCCTCCCCCTGAAGGAACGGATCTGCCTGTCAGTGTTCCACGCGGTCACGCCCCGCACGGCGGGTTTCAGCATGACCGACCTCGCTGAAATGACCAGCGGCGGCCGGGGAATGATGATCGTCCTCATGCTGATCGGCGGATCGCCCGGTTCAACGGCCGGCGGAATGAAGACGACGACGCTGGCGGTCCTCGCGGCAACATCGCTGGCCGTGTTCCGCCGCAGGAAGAACCCCCGGATGTTCGGCCGCAGGATCGAGGAGAATACCGTACGGAACGCCGTCGCCCTTCTGACCACGTATCTGTTTCTCGCCTTTGCCGCCGCCTTCATCATCAGCGCGGCGGACGGGCTTCCCATCAGCACATGCCTGTTCGAGACGGCGTCCGCGATCGGTACCGTGGGACTGTCCCTGGGCATCACTCCCGCCCTGAGCCTTCTGCCCCGCCTTGTCCTGATCGTCCTGATGTTCTTCGGAAGAGTCGGCGGCCTGACGGTCATGTTCGCGGCTCTCAGCCATTTCGGCGGCGATGCCGCCCAGTATCCCGTGGAAAAGATCAACGTAGGCTAAAGGAGGCATTCAACATGAGATTCATTCTGCTGATCGGGGTCAACCGCTTCGGTTCCCTTCTTGCCAGGCAGTTTCAGGAACAGGGCCATCAGGTGATGGCCGTAGACAAGGACGAGGAGCGGATCAACTGCGTGCTGCCTCTGGTAACGGACGCGCAGATCGGGGACAGCACGAACGAATCGTTCCTCCGCTCCCTGGGCGTAGACAATTACGACGTGTGCATCGTGACTATCGGAGGGGATTTCCAGAGTTCTCTGGAAACGACTTCCCTGCTGAAAGAGCTCGGCGGGAAATTCGTCGTTTCCCGCGCGGACCGGGATGTGCAGGCCAAATTCCTGCTGCGGAACGGCGCCGATGAGGTGATCAACCCCGAGAAGCAGGTCGCGGAATGGGCCGCCATCCGGTACGCCTCAGACCACGTCCTGGATTACATCCGGCTCGACGATACGCACGCCATCTTCGAGGTTCCCATACCGAAGGAATGGGCGGGCAAGACCGTCGGCCAGATCGACATACGCAGAAAATACGGGGTGACGATCATGGCCCTGAAGGAAAACGGGCGCATGAATCTCTCGGTCACGCCCGATTCGGTCCTGAACCCCAGCGACACCATGCTGGTGCTGGGAGAGAAAAAAGCGCTCCGGAAGACCTTCCGCATGTGAGTTCCGGAGAGCGGCGGGGAGGCGGCTTTCATGAAAGATATCATACTGATCCTGATCGTCGCGGCTCTGTTCGCGCTCCTCTGGTTCGGAGGTGAACTGTTCCGCCGCTTCGGTGCGCTTTTCCGGGGTTTTTCGGCCCGCCGATCCAGACCGCCGGAGGAATTCGTGTTCAGCACCTCTGAAAGCAGCCTGGAAGAGATTGCGGAGGCCGTCGCGCGCCTGAAGGAACAGTACGGCTCCGATTCCGTCACCGTGCGCATCGACGGCGTGAGCATTCCCTTCGACGAAATCGACGGAACCGATGTGGAACGCGCCCCATAATTGTGATATGATAAGAAAAAACGGGCGGTGCGGATATGGATGCTATCATCAAAAATGAGGAATCGGGCGAGCGCATTCTCGTCTGCGTTTCGCCTTCGCCTTCCAACCGAAAGGTCATCGCCGCGGCCGCCAGGATGGCGGAGGCTTTCCGCGCGTCCCTGACCGCGATCTATGTAAAGCCGACGGGTTTTGAATCCCTGTCCGAAGAGGACAGGCTACGTCTGGAAAGCAATCTCCGGTTCGCCGAACAGAACGGCGCGTCTGTCGCTACGGTCATAGGGGACGACATCCCGGTACAGGTGGCCGAATATGCCCATGTGTCCGACACGACGAAGATCGTCGTCGGACAGAGCGGCGCCAGAAGGCGTCATTTCTGGAGCAAGGCGCCGCTGACGGAACAGATCATTCTCAACGCCCCGGACGTGGACGTATATATCATTCCGGACTCCGCCGCCGATCTGCAGCAGCAGAAGGAGCGGTTCCACATCTCTGATCAGATCCGCCCGACCCTGAAGGACACGCTCATCACCCTTCTTCTGCTGGTCGCCGCCACGGGCATCGGTCTGCTCTTCATGCTGTTCGAATTCTCCGAGGCCAATATCATCACGGTATACATCCTCGGCGTTCTTGTCATCTCCGTGATCACCGTGAGTCCCCTGTACGGCGTCATCGGCTCGCTTGCCAGCGTCCTGCTGTTCAACTGGTTCTTCATCGATCCCCGGTTCAGTTTTCATACGTATGAACCGGAATATGCTGTGACCTTCGCCATCATGCTGATCTCTTCCCTGATCACCGGCTCTCTCGCCAACAGGATGAAGCGGAACACCCGCCAGGCTGCCCGGGAAGCTTTCCGTGCGAAGGTCCTGTTCGATACGGATCAGCTCCTGCAGAACGCGAAGAGTGCGGACGACATCATAAGGACGATGGCCCGTCAGATCATAACCCTGCTGGACCGGGACGTGATCGTATATCCGCGCTCTGAGAACGGCGGCCTGGGCGACCGTATCCCATTCAGTGCCATGCATCCCTCCGATGAGGAGGAGGAGCCGGACGCCGACGAGCGGGAACTGGCCGAGCGCGTTTTCCGCACCCAGAAAGCCGCCGGCTTCCGGATGGAGGATCACGGCAGGGCAAAGGCGCAGTACCATGCCATCTGCCAGAACAGCTACTGCTACGGGGTGATTGCCATTTACCTCAACGGTGCCGCGCCGGAGCCTTTCGAAAACAGCGTTCTGACGTCCATCCTCGGGGAATGCGCCCTGGCGCTGGAGAATCTTCGCAACGCGGAGGAAAAGGAACGGACCGCTGTCATGGTCCGCAACGAGCAGCTGCGCTCCAATCTGCTGCGCTCCATCTCCCATGACATACGCACCCCCCTCACCTCCATTTCCGGGAACGCCTCCAACCTGCTGTCCCATTACCGGCAGCTGGACGGGGACACGCTTCAGCAGATCTTTTCCGACATCTACGACGATTCGGCCTGGCTCATCGGCCTCGTGGAGAATCTTCTCTCCATCTCCCGGATAGAAAACGGACAGATGGATCTCCACCTGTCTCTGGACGTGCTGGGTGACGTTATCGATGAAGCGCTGAAGCATGTGGACAGGAATGCGGTCCGTCACCGAATCACCGTCGCCGGCAGCGACGACATTCTTCTGGTAAACATGGATACGCGCCTCATCACGCAGGTGCTGTCAAATCTGATCAACAACGCCGTCAAATATACCCCGGAAGGCTCGGAGATCGTCATCCGGAGCGGGCAGGACGGGGAATCGGCGTTCGTCACCGTCTGCGACAACGGTCCCGGCATCCCGGACGACGTCAAGCCGCATGTCTTCGAGATGTTCTATACCGGACAGAGCACAGTCGCCGACGGACGCCGCGGCATGGGCCTCGGACTCGCGCTCTGCCGTTCCATCATGGAAGCCCACCACGGGAGCATTACGCTCAGGGACAACGAACCCTCCGGATGCTGCTTCACCATCTCTCTGCCCGCGAAGGAGGTGCCGATCAATGAATAACACCGTCGTTCTGGTGGTCGAGGATGACGCTTCCGTCAGGAACCTGATCACCACCACGCTCAAGACGCATGACTACCGTTACCTTACCGCGGTCAACGGCAAGGAAGCGGTCATGATGGCGGCGACGCACAACCCATCCGTCGTGTTTCTCGACCTCGGCCTTCCCGACATGGACGGCATCGACGTCATCCGTCAGATCCGTACCTGGTCCAACATGCCGATCATCGTCATCAGCGCAAGAAGCGAGGATTCGGACAAAACGGAGATCCTGGACGCCGGGGCGGACGATTATCTCACAAAGCCCTTCTCCGTGGAGGAGCTTCTGGCGCGGCTGCGCGTAACGGAGCGCCGGCTCATGCTGATGAACGCCGACGGATCCCCGGACCAGTCCGTCTATACGAACGGGAAACTGACCATCGACTATTCCGCCGGCTGCGCCAGCATCGGCGGCGAGGAACTGAAACTGACCCCCATGGAATACCGCCTGCTCTGCCTTCTGGCCAGAAACACCGGAAAGGTGCTGACCCACACGTACATCACCCAGAACATATGGGGCAGGAGCTGGGACAACGATATCGCCTCTCTGCGCGTTTTCATGACGACCCTGAGAAAAAAACTGGAAGCTTCTCCGGACTCCCCCCGCTACATACAGACACATATCGGCATCGGCTACCGGATGGTCAGAGTGGACTGAGCGCGCCGGCGCCTCCGGAATATAACATAATATAATTATTGTAAACTTCTGTGCAACAAGAACGCCCGGGTGAAATCCACCCGGGCGTCTGTCTTGCGGAATGCTTACTTGATCATGGAAGCGATCTCTGCGGCGAGATTCTCTTCCTTCTTCTCGATGCCCTCGCCCTTCTCAAAACGGGTGAAGGACTTAACGGTGATCTTGCCGCCCAGCTGCTTAGCGACCTCGGCAACGTGCTTCTCGACGGAGATTTTGTTCTCCTTGACGAAAGCCTGCTGCATCAGGCAGTTCTCCTCATAGTACTTGCCGATGCGGCCCATGACCATCTTCTCAATGATGTTGTCGGGCTTGTTGGCATTCTTCGGATCCTGCTTGGCCTGAACGGTGAGGATTTCCTTCTCCTTGTCCAGCGTGGAGGCGTCCACCTGGGACTTGTCGAGGAAAGCGGGGTTCATGGCAGCGATCTGCATCGCGACATCCTTGCCCAGCTCGGTGAGAGCGGCCTCATCGGCGATGTTCTCGACTTCCATGTTTACCATGACGCCGATCTTGCCGCCGGCATGGATGTAAGGCACGTTGACACCAGTGTCATAACGGGCAAAACGGCGCACGTTGATGTTCTCACCGATGACCAAGACCATCTCCTGCTGCTGCTCGACAACGGTCTTGCCGTTGCCGAAGGGAGCGGCAAGAAGAGCCTCCAGATCAGCGGGGGCTTCCTTGGCGATGACAGCGGCCACGCCCTTGACGTAATCCACGAACTTCTCGTTCTTTGCAACGAAGTCGGTCTCGGCATTGACCTCGACCACGACGCCCACACCGTCGATGATGGCGGCATAAGCCATTCCCTCGGCAGCGATTCTGCCGGCCTTCTTCTGCGCAGCGGCCAGGCCCTTTTCACGGAGCCACTCAATGGCCTTGTCCACGTCTCCGTCGGAAGCAGTCAGGGCCTTCTTGCAGTCCATCATGCCGACGCCGGTCATCTCGCGAAGATTCTTAACGTCCTGTGCGGTAAATGCCATTATTCAGCCTCTCCTTCCGCCGGTACGGCCGCCTCGGCCGTCGCTTCCTCTGCCGGTCCGTCTTCTCTTCCCTGACGGCCTTCCACAACGGCGTTGGCCATGGTGGAGGCGATCAGGCGGATGGCACGGATGGCGTCATCGTTGCCCGGGATAACGTAATCGATCTCATCGGGGTCGCAGTTCGTGTCGACGATGGCCACGATCGGAATATGCAGCTTTCTGGCCTCAGCGATGGCGTTGCGCTCCTTGCGGGGATCCACGACGAACAGGGCGCTGGGCAGCTTCTTCATCTCTTTCACGCCGCCGAGATACTTCTCCAGCTTGGCGATCTCGAGGGTGTGCTTGATGACCTCCTTCTTGGGAAGCATATCGAACGTGCCGTCCTCCTGCATCTTGCGCAGCTGGGCCAGCCGGTCGATACGGGTGCGCATGGTGCGGAAGTTGGTGAGCATGCCGCCGAGCCATCTGGCGTTGACGTAATACATGCCGACGCGCTCAGCCTCTTCACGGACGGAATCCTGCGCCTGCTTCTTGGTGCCGACAAACAGGATCGTTCCGCCCTCGGCGGCGGTCTCGCGGACGAAGCTGTAGGCTTCCTCCAGCTTTTTCACCGTCTTCTGCAGATCGATGATGTAAATGCCGTTGCGCTCCATATAGATATACGGAGCCATCTTGGGGTTCCAGCGTCTGGTCTGATGGCCGAAGTGAACGCCGGCCTCCAGCAGCTGTTTCATGGATACTACTGCCATTGGAATCTCCTCCTAAAAATGTTTTTACCTCCGGGAGCTTCGTCCCCCGGGCCGACCTTGCGGCACCCGGCCCGAAGTCCGCCCCCGTGCGTAATGCCCGTGTATTTTAGCAGACCGCAGAATAAAAAACAAGTGTTTTTCTGCACTTTTTTCACGTTTTTTTATCTCTCTCCCCCCGTCCCCGCCCGGATCCCCGCAAGGCGGGAGAAGTTGCTATTGAAACGTCTCCGGATATAGTTTATACTATATAAATGATATAATGGCATTTCTGTCAACAATATATAGATTATTCAGCATACAGGGGATTTACATGAAGAAAGCAGCAAACAAGCAGACATATGATAACGAGAGCATCGTCAGTCTGAAGGGGGCGGACCGCGTCCGAAAGCGTCCCGGCGTCATTTTCGGCTCCGACGGGCTGGACGGATGCGAACATGCGGTTTTCGAGATCCTTTCCAACTCCATCGACGAGGCCAGAGAGGGGCATGGCAGCGAGATCGTCGTGACCCGTTTTGCCGACCTTTCCGTCCAGGTGGAGGACTACGGCCGTGGCTGTCCGGTGGACTGGAACGCGGCCGAAGGCTGCTACAACTGGGAACTCGTGTTCTGCGAACTGTATGCCGGCGGAAAGTACAGCAACGAGGAGACGGAGAACTATGAGTTCAGCCTCGGTCTCAACGGCCTGGGCTCCTGCGCCACGCAGTACGCTTCGGAATACATGGACGTCACCGTCTGGCGCGACGGTTTCCAGTACGACCTTTCCTTTAAAAAGGGAGAGATCGTCGGCGAACTGGCCAAGCAGCCCTTCAAAGGCAGGCGTACCGGCACCCGCACCCACTGGCGTCCGGACCTCGAGGTATTCACGGACATTGCCGTTCCTCCGGAGTACTACACGGATGTGCTGAAACGTCAGGCCGTGGTGAATCCGGGCGTGCGCTTCCTGTTCCGCAACCAGACGGACAAGGGCTTCGAGGAGCAGGTGTTCTTCTACGAGAAGGGCATCGAGGACTATGTGAACGAGATCGCGGACATGCAGTATCTCACTCCCCCAGTGTATATTGAGACGGAGCGCCGCGGACGCGACAGGGAGGACAAGCCGGAATACAAGGTGCGCCTCACGGCGGCTTTCTGCTTCTCCAACCGCATACAGAAAATAGAGTACTACCATAACTCCTCCTGGTTGGAGCACGGCGGCGCACCGGAGAAAGCCGTGAAGAACGCCTTTCCCTATGCCATCGACGCCCATATTAAAAAGGTTGGAAAATACCAGAAGAACGAGAGCAAGATCTCCTTTGCGGACGTGCAGGACTGCCTGATCCTGGTGACCAACTGTTTCTCCACGCAGACCAGCTATGAGAACCAGACGAAAAAAGCCATTACCAACCGCTTCGTCCAGGAGGCGATGACGGATTTCTTCCGCAGCCAGCTGGAAATCTACTTCATCGAGCACCCTGCCGAGGCTGACAGGATCGCCGATCAGGTGCTGATCAACAAGCGCGCCAGGGAGGCGGCTGAGAAGACCCGCCTGAACATCGGCAAGAAGCTTGCCGGCACCATCGATCTGGCCAACCGTGTGCAGAAATTCGTGGACTGCCGGAGCCGGGACGTCTCCCGCCGGGAGATCTACATCGTGGAGGGCGACTCCGCCCTCGGCGCCTGCAAGCAGAGCAGGGACGCAGACTTCCAGGGCATCATGCCCGTCCGGGGCAAGATCCTGAACTGCCTGAAGGCGGATTACAACAGGATCTTCAAGAGCGAGATCATCACCGACCTGCTGAAGGTGCTGGGCTGCGGTGTTGAGGTAAAGTCCGGCAAGCACAAGGATCTGTCCACTTTCAGCCTGGATAACCTGCGCTGGAGCAAAGTCATCATCTGCACCGACGCCGACGTGGACGGTTACCAGATCCGCACGCTGATCCTCACGATGCTGTACCGTCTGGTGCCGACGCTGATCAACGAGGGGTTCGTGTATATCGCCGAGTCTCCCCTGTTTGAGATCAACTGCAAGGGCAAGACGTGGTTCGCCTACACCGAACGCGAAAAGGCGTCCATCCTGAAGGATCTGGAGGGGTCAAAGTACACCATCAGCCGCAGCAAGGGCCTGGGTGAGAATGATCCGGACATGATGTGGATGACCACCATGAACCCGGAGACGCGCCGGCTGATCAAGGTCATGCCCGAGGACGCCGAAGAGACCGCACGCATGTTTGATCTGCTTCTGGGAGACGATTTGGCCGGCCGGAAGCAGCACATTGCCGATCACGGATACGAATTCCTGGATCTGGCAGACATCTCGTGACACAGTTCCGCTCCGGAGGATCCGACATGGCAAAGAAGAAAAAAGAGCGCGAAGCTCCTCAGAACAAAAACAATCCCAACGTGATGGGCCTTCAGGCCGAAGTGACGGAGCAGGCCATCACTGAGACGCTGGAAAGCAACTACATGCCCTATGCGATGAGCGTTATCGTCTCCCGGGCCATCCCGGAGATCGACGGATTCAAGCCCAGCCATCGCAAGCTGCTGTACTCCATGTACAAGATGGGCCTGCTGACCGGCGGGCGCACGAAAAGTGCCAATATCGTGGGAAGCACCATGCGTCTCAACCCTCACGGCGACGCTGCGATCTATGAGACGATGGTACGTCTGTCCAAGGGGTACGGCGCCCTGCTCACTCCGTTCGTGGACAGCAAAGGCAACTTCGGCAAGGTGTACTCCCGCGACATGTCCTATGCCGCCTCCCGCTACACGGAGGCCAAGCTCTCGGACATCTGCAGGGAGCTGTTCGGTGAGATCGACAAGGATACGGTCGAAATGGTGGAAAACTATGACGGCACTATGATGGAGCCGTCGCTGCTGCCCACCACCTTCCCCAATATTCTGGTGAATTCCAACATCGGCATCGCTGTCGGCATGGCCTGCAATATCTGCGGCTTCAATCTCAGCGAGGTGTGCCAGACAACCATCGACCTTCTGAACGACCCGAATCACGACATCATGACCACGCTGCCCGCTCCGGACTTCCCGACCGGCGGCGAGCTGATCTTCAACGTAGACGAGATGGCGGAGATCTACCGCACCGGCAAGGGCAGCTTCCGCGTCCGCAGCAAGTGGCGCTACGTGAAGGAAGGCAATCTGATCGAAGTCTATGAGATCCCCTACACCACCACCGCCGAAGCGGTCATCGACAAGATCGCGGAACTTGTGAAGGCAGGCAAGCTCAAGGAGATCGCGGATACACGGGACGAGACGGATCTGTCCGGCCTGAAGATTGCCATTGACCTGAAGCGCGGCGCAGATCCGGACAAGGTGATGGCAAAACTGTTCAAGCTGACCACTCTGATGGACAGCTATCCCTGCAACTTCAACGTGCTGATCGCAGGAACCCCGCGAGTCATGGGTGTGAAGGAGCTTCTGCAGGAATGGTGCGCATGGCGCGCCGAGTGCATCAAGCGCCGCACCTACCACGAACTGTCGGGAAAGAAGGACAAGCTGCACCTTCTGGAAGGCCTGCAGAAGATCCTCCTCGACATTGACAAGGCCATAGCCATTATTCGAAACACCGAGGCCGAAGCGGACGTGGTGCCGAACCTGATGATCGGCTTCGGCATCGACGAGATCCAGGCGGAATATGTGGCGGAGATCAAGCTCCGCAACATCAACCGCGAATACATCCTGAAACGCACGGCGGAACTGGACGAACTGGAAAAGCAGATCGCCGACCTCGAGGACATGGTGAACAGCAGGCGCCGCATCCGCAGCGCCATGGTCGCCGAGCTGAAGCAGGTCATAAAAAAGTACGGCGAGCCCCGCCGCACTTCCATCGTTTATGAAGACATGGTCGAGGTCGACGAGGAAGATGAAGGTCCGGAGAGTTTCCCCGTGACCCTGTTCCTGTCCCGCGAAGGCTACTTCAAGAAGATCACGGCACAGTCGCTGCGCATGAGCAGCGAACAGAAATACAAGGAAAACGACTCCCTGATGCAGACCTTTGAGGCGGACAACACCTCCGAGATGCTCGTGTTCACCGACAAATGCCAGGTTTACAAGACACGTGCTGCGGACTTTGAATCCACCAAAGCTTCCGCCCTGGGCACGTATCTTCCCTCCGCGCTTGGCATGGACGAGGGAGAATCCGTTCTGTGCATGATCCTCCCCGGGGACTATTCCGGCCAGCTGGTCTTCTTCTATGAAAACGGCAAGGCTGCCCGGGTGCCTCTGGAGGGCTACGTCACCAAGACCAACCGGCGCAAACTGACCGGCGCCTACAGTGACAAATCTCCCCTGCGCAGCGTCCTGCTGCTCCAGGGTGATCTTGATCTGGCCGCCTACACGGACGAGGGGCGCGCCCTTATCGTGAACTCCTCCCTGATCCCGCTGAAGACGACCCGCTCCACGCAGGGCGTCGCGGTGGTGACGCTCAAGAAGAAGTACAGGCTCGACCGGGCGGAACTCCTGAAGGATTCCCCCATCCGCAACATCTCCCGTTACCGCGTAAGGAGCATTCCCGCCGCGGGCGCCCTTCTGAAGCAGGAGGACACGGAAGAACAGCAGATGAATCTGTTTTGATGCCGGACTCCCGGCGGAAAGGAAATGGTGATGCGCGCATGAAACGCGTATTCCTCGCGCTTCTCTGCCTGCTTCTGCTTCTCACCGCGTCCGGCTGCGGCTCCATTCTGGACGGGGAGGTCACCGTTATCGAACCGTACGCCTCCCGCCACAGCGAAGAGCCGGCCAGTTCCGAGGACACGCCCGTTCTGGACAGCAACGAGGCTTTCGCCCAGGCGGTGCAGTACATGGTCGCGCAGGAAAAGACGGATGCCGTCTTCCGCATCCCTCTCCCCGAGGACATTGCTGCAAGGGAGGAGGAGCTAATGGACGTGTGCCGCTCCGTGGCTCTCGAGACCCCGCTCGGAGCATACGCCGTCTACTATATCTCCTGCCGGCTGACCCCCATCGTGGCCTACTGCAACGTACAGGTATCCGTCACGTACAAGCGCGAGGCGGAGGACATCAGCGATATGTTCACCGTATCCTCCCTGCGCTATATGGATTCCCGTCTGCAGTCCTGTCTCACGGACTTCAACGGCTCCCTGGTATTCCGCACTGCGCTGGACGAACTCACGGCGGACTACCTCGCCGACCGAATATCCTATCTGTTCCGCCGGTCTCCTCTGGATGCGGTGCTGGAACCGGACCTTGACGTGGTCTGCTATCCTGACGCCGTCGGAGACCGCATTGTGGAACTGAAGTTCCTCTGGCCGTACAACTCCACCGTCATGGACGATATGCGCGCCCGGACGATCGCCCGGGCGGACGACATCGCCGGCCGGACGGGCAATACCGATGACTACGGCGTGATCCAGACGCTGATTGCTGAACAGAACAGCGACGCAACGCTCCTGCCCGCTCCCTCGAGCGTGATCTCCGACTCCGTCTACGGATTTCTCGTCACCCATACCGGCACACGGCGGAGTGCGGCGCTTTCCCTGAAAGCCCTGTGCGACTGGCTGAACATCGGCTGCTATGTGGTCGAGGGCTGGCACAACGGCGAGAACGCATGGTGGAATATCGTGAGCTGCGAAGGAAAATGGTACCATGCCGATCCCACGGGCGTCAGGACGGCCCCGGAGGACGGTTCCCTGCTGCTCAGTGACGAAGCGATGGCATCCGACCAGTACTTCTGGGACGCCGAGGAGTATCCGGCCTGTCCCGACAGATACGTTCTTCCGAGAGAAGAGGGTTCCGTCCCCGTCCCGTGCGGTGATGACAGCGTGCCCGCGCCGGACGAACCGGAAGAGGAAACGGCTCCGCCCGGCGGCACGGAATCTCCCGAGGGTGAGGAAACCACGGTCCTGCCGGACGACCAGACTCCGGACGGAGAACCGGAAACGGACAGCGGGAACGGAGCCGGTGAAGAAAACGAAAGCGGACAGATACCGTCCGATGAATCAGAACAGGAGGAAACGCCATGAGCAATCGATTCAAGTCAGCGCTGTTTTCCGGTTTCAACCGGAGGGACGTGGTATCCTATATCACGGATCAGGCGAAGCAGAAGGAAGCCCTCTCCGACCAGGCCGCCGGACTGGAAGCTCAGCTGGAAGAGGTCCGGCAGGCGCTTGCCGACGCGCAGAAGGAAAACGAAACCCTGCGGGCTGAACTGGCGGAAGCGAGGCAGCGGGCGGCCGCGGCCGAAGAGACCTGCCGCGGCATGCAGCAGGCCGTACGTTCCTCCCTCGCGGAGCTCAACGCTCTCTCCGGTACTTTTGACGGCCGGACAAAGGAGGTTCCCGGCGAAGACGCGGAGTTGCCGGAACCGGAAGAGGAAACGGAACTATTTGAAGAGCCCCGTTTCCCTGAGGACGACACGCCGGCTGATCCCGTACCTGCGGAAGATGCTGCCCCCGAAGCGGAAGAGGACGTCTGCGAGCAGCCGGGAGACGACACGCCCGCAGAAGACGTTCCGGAGGAACCTGCGGCTTCTGCGGCGGAGGGCGCCCCAACAAAGAGGCGCATCGTGGAGATCCGGCGCCATGAGAGAATTTGAGCTGACCACCGATGCCCTGCGCGATGCCATTCCCGGTCTCTCCGCAGGTGACAGAGTCTTTCTCACGGGAACGGTGTACACCTCCCGTGACGCCGCGCACAAGGAACTGTTCCGCCTGCTGGATGAAGGGAAGGAACTGCCCTTTCCTCTCCGTGACGCCGTCATCTATTATGCCGGCCCCACCCCCGGTCACGGGGGGATGGCTGTAGGTTCCTGCGGCCCCACCACTTCCGCCCGGATGGACGGCTTTGCCCCGCGGCTGTATCGTCTGGGCGTGGCCGCAACCATCGGAAAGGGAGAACGCGACGAGGGCGTGAAACAGGCCATCCGGGAATCTGGGGCCGTCTACCTGTGCGCCGTGGGCGGCGCAGGTGCGCTTATCGCCCGGCACATTACGGCAGCGGAGGAGATCGCCTTCCCTGAACTCGGATGCGAATCCGTCAAGCGCCTCACCGTCGACCGCCTGCCCCTTATCGTCGCGGTGGACAGCACCGGAGGAGACATCTTCGAGCGCGCATAAAGTGGCGGTGCGCTGCTTTGCCGCAGTATGAAACAGAGGCGGAGCCTTCTTTCGGGACGGCCCCGCCTTTCTCATTTTTGCGCATGCGGAAGCAACGTTCTCGGACGTTTGTCTGTTTCTTACGAATATGGTCCCGTGCGCCGGTTTCTTTTTCGTCGAAAAACCGCTTGCCATCCCGTCAGAACAGGGTGTATAATTCAATTGTCTTCAGGGCAGGGTGAAATTCCCGATCGGCGGTACAGTCCGCGAGCGCCATGGGTGCTGAACCGGTGAGACTCCGGTACCGACAGTTACAGTCTGGATGGAAGAAGATGATTCTTTATATTGTCTTTCTCCATATCTCTCTGCGCCCGGAAGTTCCGGGCATTTTTTGTTTTTTGGAGGAATATGTATGAACGACCTGATCTCATCCGCAAAAGAAAACCTTTCTTTCCTTCTGGTGTGTATCGCCATCATCGTAGGCATCGCCCTCATCGCCTGGCTGGCCCAGCGCTTTCTGTGCCATTCGGCCGTCAAGGCGACCGGCACCCGCCGCGTGGTATTCACCGCGCTGTTCTCCGCCGTCGCTGCGGTCCTCATGCTGCTGGAGATCCCCCTGTTCTTTGCCCCCAGCTTTTACAAACTGGATCTGAGCGAACTTCCCGTACTGCTCTGCTCCTTCTATCTGGGACCCACGGCCGGCGTGATCTGCGAACTGGTGAAAGTAATCCTGAAGCTTCTGCTGAAAGGCACATCCACTGCCTTCGTGGGCGATTTTGCCAACTTTGTCGTCGGCTGCACGCTGGTCCTGCCCGCCTCCATCATCTACCATATCAACAAGACGAAGAAGAGCGCTATAGCCGGCATGGCCGTCGGCACTCTGGTAATGACGGTGTTCGGCAGCCTGTTCAACGCCGTCTATCTGCTCCCCAAGTTCGCCGAACTGTTCGGGATGCCCATGGAGGTCATCATCGGCATGGGCACCAAGGTGAATCCCGCCATCAACAGCGTTTCCACCCTGGTCCTCTTCGCCGTCGTGCCCTTCAATCTGCTGAAGGGCATCGTGGTGTCCCTGCTGACCTTCCTGCTTTACAAGCGGCTTGGCCCCGTCCTTTTCAGAAAAGGCGCCAAAACCTGAAGACCGCCTTCTTGCACAATACCCTGTGAGACCGTTTTCTCCGGCCCCCGTCCGCCCGCGGACGGGGGTCGTTTTCAAGTGTGAACATTTTTAAAACTTGTCACTCCGGACTTGACAGTGCCAACACATAGTGGTACATTATGTTTAGCACTCGGGAAGTAAGAGTGCTAAACATGTCGGACCGTACTTCCGGGGAGTTTATTATGGAACTGAGTGATCGTAAAAAGCGGATACTCCGAACCGTAGTGGACCGCTATATACAGACAGCCGAACCCGTCGGCTCAAAAGCCGTGGCTGAATCCTGCGGGTTCCAGGTGTCCTCCGCCACCATCCGCAACGAAATGGTTGCGCTGGAACAGATGGGGCTTCTCGAACAGCCCCATACCTCCGCCGGCCGCATCCCCACGCCGCTCGGATACCGTGTGTATGTGAACGAGTTGATGGAGCAGCAGCGGCTGAGCCTGGAAGAAACGGAGATGATCAACCGCGCGCTGCGGAGCAAGGTGCAGCAGCTGGACCGGATCATATCCGAGGCGGGCAAGCTCACCTCCCAGCTCACCAACTACCCAGCCTACGCCCTGACTGCCAAGGTGAAGGAATGCACCGTGGAACGGTTCGCCATCGTCACCATTGACGCGCACACGTTCATCCTTGTCGCGATGCTGTCGGACGACAGCGTCAAGAACAAGCTGGTGCGTCTCCACTATGAGATCAGGGCCGACCAGCTGACTAGGCTCGGATCCGTGCTCAACGCCCGCTTCACGGGCATCGGCGAGAGGGATATCACTCCGGAGCTTATCGTTTCGGCGGAACGCTCCATCGATGACAGTCTCGGGCTGGTCGCCATTGCCGTGGGCTTCACGATCGAGATCCTGACGGCATCCAGAGCGCACGACTCCTTCCTGACCGGCACGTCCCATCTGCTCGATCTGCCGGAGTTCAAGGATACTGACAAGGCCCAGAAGATCATCCGCTACCTGTCCGACGATGCCGAACTGTTGAAACTCCCTGCCCCCGACGCGGCAGGAAGCGCCCGGATCACAATCGGGCCGGAGAATCTGGCCGAGGAACTGAAGGACAGCAGCGTCGTCGTAGCCCGCTACAACGTCGGGGACGACATGCAGGGCATCATCGGGGTGGTCGGGCCCACCCGCATGGATTACACCCAGGTCTCTTCAAAGCTTGCCTATATCGCCCAGGGGCTCGGATGGCTCCTCAGCGGCGGTTTTACGCTGCCCGGCGACGAATAAGAAATATCACAACGCCCCCCTAGGAGATGACTCACAATGGCAAAGGACAAGAAAAAGAACGCCTCCGCCCCCGCCGAAGAGCCGGAGCAGGAGAAGACGGAGGTCTCCCCCGATACCGCTGCGGAACCCGAGGCTCCCGCGGAGGAGCCTGCGGAACCGGAACACGACGAAAAGGCGGAATGGGAAGCCCGTCTGAAGGAGGAACAGGACAAATACCTGCGTCTTGCCGCCGAATATGACAATTACCGCAAGCGCAGCCTCAAGGAGCGCGACGCGCTCCGCGACGACATCCGCTCCGCGGCAATCGCCGATCTGCTTCCCGTCTATGACAATCTGGAGCGCGCCCTATCGGCGGAATGCTCCGACGAAGCTTTCTACAAGGGCATTGAGATGACCATGACTCAGCTCAAATCGATCTTCGAGAGCATGGGCGTTTCGGAGATCCCCGCGGTGGGAGAGACCTTCGACCCCGCAATGCACAACGCCGTGATGCACATCGAGGATGAGCAGTACGGCCCCGGAGAGATCGTCCAGGAGTTCCAGAAGGGATTCCGTCTGGGCGACAAAGTAATTCGGTTTTCCATGGTGCAGGTGGCCAACTGACCGCGCCGCCATTGAAGATACAAAAACTGTTAACTGCGTAATATAATCATCTGGAGGTTTTTAATTATGGGAAAGATCATCGGTATCGACCTGGGTACGACCAATTCCTGCGTATCCGTTATTGAGGGCGGCGAGCCCGTTGTCATTGCCAACGCCGAGGGCGCGCGCACCACTCCGTCCGTCGTTGCATTTGCCAAGACCGGCGAACGCATGGTAGGCCAGGTGGCCAAGCGTCAGGCCGTCACGAACCCCGACCGGACGGTAAGCTCCATCAAGAGGGAGATGGGCAGCAACTATAAAGTGACCATTGACGGCAAGGCCTACACGCCGCAGGAGATTTCCGCCATGGTGCTGCAGAAACTGAAGACCGACGCGGAGAGCTATCTGGGCACCACCGTTACGGAAGCCGTCATCACCGTTCCCGCCTACTTCACCGATTCCCAGAGGCAGGCTACCAAGGACGCCGGCCGCATCGCCGGCCTGGACGTGAAGAGGATCATCAACGAGCCCACGGCCGCTGCTCTTGCCTACGGTCTGGACAAGGAGACCGAGCAGAAGATCATGGTGTACGACCTGGGCGGCGGCACGTTCGATGTCTCCATTCTGGAGATCGGCGACGGCGTCATCGAGGTCCTTGCCACCGCCGGGAACAACCGTCTGGGCGGCGACGATTTCGATGAATGCATCGTGAAGTATCTGGTCAGCCAGTTCAAGAACGAGACGGGCATCGATCTGTCTGCGGACAAGGTCGCCATGCAGCGTCTGCGTGAGGAAGCCGAAAAAGCGAAATGTGCACTTTCCGGCGTCACCTCCACCAACATCAACCTGCCTTACATCACCGCGGATTCCACCGGTCCCAAGCATCTGGACATGACTCTTACGCGGGCCAAGTTCAACGAACTGACCGGTCACCTGGTACAGATGACCATGGGACCTGTGAACCAGGCACTGTCCGACTCCGGTCTGAAGGCTTCCGATCTGAGCAAGATCCTTCTCGTCGGCGGTTCCACCCGTATCCCCGCCGTACAGGAGGCCGTCAAGTCCATCACCGGCAAGGAGCCGTTCAAGGGCATCAACCCCGATGAGTGCGTCGCCATCGGCGCGGCCATCCAGGGCGGTGTTCTCGGCGGAGATGTGGAAGGCATCCTGCTTCTGGACGTCACTCCCCTCTCTCTGGGCATCGAAACGCTTGGCGGCGTGTTCACCAAACTGATCGACCGCAACACCACCATCCCCACGAAGAAGAGCCAGGTCTTTTCCACCGCCGCGGACAACCAGACCTCCGTCGAGGTCAACGTGCTCCAGGGCGAGCGCGAGATGGCTGCCGACAACAAGTCTCTCGGCCGCTTCCATCTGGACGGCATCGCTCCTGCCCGCCGCGGCGTTCCGCAGATTGAAGTCACCTTCGACATCGATGCCAACGGTATCGTGAACGTCTCTGCCAAGGATCTGGGAACCGGCAAAGAGCAGCACATCACCATCACCTCCTCCACGAACCTGTCCAAGGACGATATTGAAAAGGCCGTCCGCGAAGCGGAGCAGTACGCAGCCGAGGACGCCAGACGCCGCGAGGAGACGGATATCCGCAACGGGGCCGAGCAGCTGGTCTATCAGAGCGAGCAGACGCTCAGCGAGATGGGCGGCAAGCTGGATCCGGCAGACAAGTCCGCGATCGAAGCCGCTATCGCCAAGACGAGAAACGCCCTGTCCGGCACGGACAGCGGGGCCATCAAGGCCGCTTCCGAGGAACTGCAGAAGGCTTTCTACGCAGCCAGCGAAAAGATGTATCAGCAGGCCAACCCGCAGGGCGGCCAGCAGCCGGGCGCCGGTCCTCAGGGCGGTCCTCAGGGCAACGTATACGATGCCGACTACGAAGTAGTGGACGACGATCCGAACAACAACTGATCATCACCATATGACACCTGCCGGGAAGGAAGTTCTCCTTCCCGGTGAAAACGGCCGTCACCGGCCGTTTTCGCCGTATCCGGACATGTGCCGGAAGCGGCCCGTAACTTTTTCCAACCGCGGAGGATCATAGTATGGCGGAAAAACGTGATTATTATGAGGTCCTGGGACTCACCAAAGGAGCGAGCGAGGAGGAGATAAAAAAAGCCTTCCGAAAGCTGGCCAAGCAGTATCACCCGGACCTTCATCCCGGAGACAAGGACGCCGAAGCTAAATTCAAGGAAGTGAACGAAGCCTATGAAGTCCTTTCCGACGCCGACAAGAAGGCCCGTTATGACCAGTTCGGCCATGCGGGCGTAGATCCGAACTACAACGCGGGCGGCGGATACGGCGGAGGCTTCGGCGGATTCGGCGGATTCGGCGATTTCGGCGATCTGGGGGACATCTTCAGTTCCGTCTTCGGCGGAGGCTTCGGCGGGGGGACCAGATCGAACCGCAGCGGGCCGAGGCAGGGTGAACGCATCGTGACCGGAGTAAGCCTGACCTTTGAGGAGGCAGCTTTCGGCTGCACCAAAGAAGTGCAGATCTCCCGTATCGAGACATGCGACGAATGCCACGGAAGCGGATGCGCCGAAGGGACCACCGCGGAAGTGTGTTCCAACTGCCGGGGCACCGGCACCGTCGTCACCCAGCAGCGCACGGCGTTCGGCGTGATGCAGTCAACTTCGGAGTGCCCCAGCTGCCACGGCAAGGGAAAGATCATCCACCAGCCGTGCCAGCGCTGCAAGGGCAACGGCCTCATCCGCAGGAACAAGAAGCTCACGGTGGACATTCCCGCCGGTATCGACGACGGGCAGTCCATCAACATGCACGGACAGGGACACGCCGGCCGGAACGGAGGCCCCAGCGGGGATCTGTATGTGACGGTCACCGTGCAGCCCCACGAGTATTTCACCAGAGACGGCAATGCCGTATTCTATGAGATGCCCATCTCCTTCCCGCAGGCGGCCCTTGGCGGCGAACTGGAAGTACCTACGCTCGACGGTCCCGTGAAGTACAAGATCCCGGAGGCCACGCAGACCGGATCCGTCTTCCGTCTCCGCGGAAAGGGCATTCCCAATCTGAGAGGCGGCGGCCGCGGAGATCAGTACGTCACCGTGAAGGTGACGACTCCGAAAGGACTCACACCGGAGCAGAAGGAACTACTACGGCAGTTCGCCGAGTTGACGGGCGACAGCACGGGCACGGACCACAAAGCCGGGAAAAAGCACAGGAAGAGATAACTTGCAGGCAAAACAGCGCTTCGGCGCTGTTTTGTTCTCTCTGATTGCTTTTTTGTGCCGGGTTTGCTATCATTACATACAGAGAACTATCCTGAAAACAGGAAAGGAGTCAACCATGGAACCTGACGTATCCTCTTTCCTTCTCTCCGGCGCGGCGCCGCTCCTGTGCACGGCCGCGCTCGTGTGGCTTCTGGTCTCTGCCATTCTCGCCGCCAGGCCTGTCAAAGGCACTGCGGAGTGGATCCACAGGACCGTTTCTCCTTCCTTCTTCACCACCGCCGATCTCGGCATTGCCGGATGGCCGGACTATATCATGGCCGTCGCTGCGGCAGCGGCTGCTTTCATTGCGCGTCTTGCCTTCTGTGTGGTCTCCGTCGGATTCCGTCTGCCGGAAACCGCCGTCATCCTGCGCTGCGTGGGAATAGCTCTCGGGACCGGTGTTGCCTACTACGTGGTCTCTCAGATCACGGACAGCAGAAGAAACGCCTGGTTTGCCGCCGTTGCAGCCTTCTGTCTGCTGATCCAGTCGGACAGTCAGGCCCTTCTCACGATGCTTTGCCCGGCTTTCCTGGCTCTGGCTCCCGTCAATCCCGTGTTTTTCCCCGTCTTCGGGCTTTTTGCCGGAGTGGCCGCCGTAACGGAGCCCGGCGCCATCTGGATCGTCGTTCCCGGTCTCACGACTGCCATACTGGTGCAGGCAACCGGAAAACGGCCTTCCGCCATTCTTCTCTGGCTTCTGGGTATGGTCGTCGGCGCAGGCGTATATGTAGGACTGTTTCTTCTTAGTTCCGGCAGTCTTGCATGGCCGATCCTCGGGCTTTCACGCAGCGTCAGCTGCTCCGTCACCGCAGCCGCAGCCGCCGTATGCACGATCGTCTATCTTGCCATACGTATCGGGGCAGACCGCCGATTCTCGGATGTCTTCCTGCTGCAGGCGCTGGTCTTCTCCCTCCCCTGCCTTCTGGCGGGGATCGACGTCGTCTGGATCTTTTCTGCGTGTGCCGTCGGAACGGCCGCCCACGCCATCCGCAGCAGGGGCTCCGCTCCGCACAAAGCCTCGCTTATCGTGTTCTGCTGCATTCTGGCCGCCGTCCTGGCCGTTTCTCTCGCCGCTTCTCTCATCGGGAAAGAAAGCGCTCAGTTTCTGATCCGCGGCTTTCTCCCCGTCCGCTACCTCTTCTGATTCCACGAGAAAGGATGATTCCCTTATGATCGCTCTTGCCTGTGACCACGGCGGTTTTGTTCTGATGCAGGCCGTTAAGAAACACCTGGAAGACCTCGGTCTCCCCTATCATGACTTCGGCACATGGTCGGAGGACAGCTGTGACTATCCCGACTATGCCGCCCCGGCCGCCAGAGCCGTGGCCTCCGGAGAATGCGACAGGGGCATACTCATCTGCGGAACGGGCATAGGCATTGCCATCGCGGCGAACAAGATCCGCGGGATCCGTGCCGCCACATGTTCCGACTGCTTTTCCGCCGAGGCGACGCGCCGTCACAATAACGCCAACATGCTCGCCATGGGAGCCAGGGTCCTGGGCGAAGGTCTCGCCCTGAAGATCGTTGACATTTTCCTCACCACCCCCTTTGAAGGCGGACGTCATCAGCGGCGGATCGACAAGATCTCTGCACTGGAGGTGCGCCCCGGACAGGAGGCCTCCCTTGACTGATTCTGCTCCGAAGGTATACCGGAAGAGGCGGGCCGGAGGCGTGGTCCTCCGCGCAGCTGTTATCGTCCTCGCGGCACTACTTCTTCTGGCGGTCCTTCTCTTCTTCGGTTTGAGGAAATATATCGCCTATACCGATACAGGCCGGCTCTATCTGGATATACCCTGGCTTGCCGGATACATGGACGGGAGGCCGGAAGATGATCCGCTCGCCTCTGAACTCACGCTGACCGGGGATTCGTACCGAACGGAGCAGACGCCCGCCGAACCGGATGAACAGGAGCCGCTGCCTGACCCAGCCTCAAATGACGCCACGCAGGAATCCGGAGAGGCTGCCGGAGAGGAGCCCTCTCCCGTTTCCGCCGACGTGCCCGAAAACTGATTTCTCGTTTGTTCCGTATTTTTGAATATCTCGCATATTTATACATCGTATTCATCGCAGCACCGTCCGGTCCCCCACCGGACGGTGTCTTTTTATCTTCCCCGTTTCCTAGAATTCTGTGGTTCGAATTGCCTCCATATTCCCCCATTTTCCTCCTCAAAGTGGGGAGTTCGCGCATTCCCTCCATACAGTGCGAGTCTCTTGGGGCCTCAAGTATATCCGTTATTTTGCACAATTTCATGCCTTGTAATTGGCTATTTATGGCAATTTTATGGCATTGTCACCAAATTTTATGCAAAGAATCAAAATAGTATTCCATTTTCAAATTGGTTGCATTATAATGACAAAGCCGCTACAAAAAATGACAGCGTCGTAACCATTTGCGTTTATCTTCTCCCAGGCGTCCCGTTCCATGTTCCGGGCACCGCCTGTTTATATAGAACTCCCCGTGTGACCGCTGGCGGATCCGCCTTTTCTTCAGGATCTACGAAGCCGTCACGCCATTGTTCTGCCCTCACGGCAGACGGAGGATCGACATGAAAAAGCTGATCTGTACCGTTGCGGCTCTCTGCGCGGTACTGCTGCTGTTCGGCGCTCAGTTCAGCCGTTCAGCCGGCGATGACATACAGGTGAAACTCAACGGCGACCCGGTCACGCTTTCACGCTGCCCCGAGCGGCACTACGGAGAAGCGTACGAACAACTTTACGTACCCCTACTCTCTTTCTGCGAGATGATGGGCGCCAAGACAGTGATATGGGATCCCGATACGGAGACTGCCATCGGAGTGTTCCGCGACTTTGCCATTGATGCCTCCGCGGACGACTGTTACCTCACCGCCAACGGCAGATGCCTTTATACGGGAGGCGGCCACGTGGCGCTCTCCGACGATCTCATGGTCCCCGCTGACGTACTGTGCCGCGCTCTGGACGCCAGATGCCGCTATGAGGAAACCACCCATACCCTCTTCGTTACCGCAGGCACCGGCCGCATCACCGCGGGCAGCGAATACTATCCTGAAGAGGATCTGTTCTGGCTGGCCAGCATCATTTACGCCGAGGCCGGCACGGAAAGTATGACCGGCAAGATCGCCGTTGGAAATGTGGTGATGAACCGGGTGAAGTGTACGGGCTTCCCCGACACTATCTACGGGGTGATCTTTGACCGCAACGGAGGCGTACAGTTCGAACCCGTGCTCAACGGAACCGTTTACAACTCCCCCACGGAGGAGTGCTTCACGGCCGCGAAACTCGCCATGGACGGTGCTTCTCCGGTCGGAGAATGCCTGTTTTTCTCCTCTATCTGGGACTGCTGGGCGGCCGAGACGCGTACCTATTATATGACCATCGGACGTCACTATTTCTTCCTGTGATATCTGTTGTCCCCCCCTGCCCCGCCTTTTCCTCTGAAAGGCGGGATAGGGGGGGCTATTTTGCCATAATCGCAATTGACAAACCTCAGGTACCCCAGTATCCTAAATCCAGAAGAGTCAGAGGCGGTGCGGCTCCCCGCGCCGCGGGAAAACTTTGGAAAGGGGGCATTCCCATGGATCAGCCCGGTGTGATCCTCTGGCTGGCAGCGCTGGTCTTCTTCCTCATCCTCGAGGGCGCCACGGCCCAGCTGGTATCCATCTGGTTCGTCATCGGAGCGGCGGCCGCTCTGGTCGTCTCCCTGCTTCACGGACAGATGTGGCTGCAGATTGCCGTGTTCGCCGTGGTATCCGCCGCCGCGCTCATCCTGACGCGGCCGATCATCCGGCGCCTCACGAAGGGACGGGTACGTCCGACCAACGCCGACCGTATCCTCGGGACCGAGTGTCTGGTCACCGAAGCCATCGACAACCTGGCGGGGACCGGTGCGGTATCCGCAGGAGGAAAGATCTGGACGGCGCGCAGTGCCGACGGTTCCGGCATCCCCGCAGGGACCCTGGTAACAGTTCAGTCCATTGAAGGAGTAAAAGCCATCGTGTCCGCGTCAGCGGAAAGCAAGGAGGTATCTGAATGAGTCCGAGAACATACATCATTGCGGCAGTCGCCGTCATCGTGGCGCTGATCATCATCCGCAACATTCGCATCGTACCTCAGGCGCACGCTTTCGTGATCGAGCGTCTGGGCGTCTACAGCACCACCTGGGGCGTCGGCCTTCACCTGAAGATTCCCTTCCTGGAGAAGGTGATCCGCAACGTGTCCCTGAAAGAGCAGGTCGTGGACTTCCCGCCCCAGCCCGTTATCACCAGAGATAACGTCACGATGCAGATTGACACCGTCATCTACTACGAGATCACCGATCCCAAACTGTACACCTACGGCGTGGAAAACCCCATGCTGGCCATCGAGAACCTGACCGCTACCACCCTGCGTAACATCATCGGCGAACTGGAGCTCGACCAGACTCTGACCAGCCGCGACATCATCAACGTAAAGATGCGCACCATTCTGGACGAGGCCACCGACCCCTGGGGCATTAAGATCAACCGCGTGGAGTTGAAGAACATCATGCCTCCCAAGGAGATCCAGAGCGCCATGGAGAAGCAGATGAAGGCCGAGCGTGAACGCCGCGAGGCCATCCTGCGCGCGGAAGGCGACAAGAAGTCTGCTATCCTGGAAGCGGAAGGTGAACGCGAATCCGCGATCCTCCGCGCCGACGCGAAAAAGCAGGCTGCCATTCTGGAGGCGGAAGGCCAGGCGGAAGCTATCCTGAAGATCCAGCAGGCCACCGCCGAAGGTCTCCGTCTGCTGAACGAAGCGGACGCCAAGGATTCCGTCATCAAGCTGAAATCCCTAGAGGCTTTCGCGGCTGCCGCCAACGGCAAGGCGACCAAGATCATCATCCCCTCGGAGATCCAGGGCCTGGCCGGTCTGGCCAGCTCCTTCAAGGAGGTCATGATCGATCCCGCGTCCTCTGCCGCGACGAAACCCCCTGCCGGCAAATAAGGAATCAGTTCGAATATAAAACGTCCCGCCGCCGGGCTAAAACCCGGCGGCGGGACGTTTTCTGTACGTGCATATGACTAGTCTTTCCACCCCTGGATCTTGATCATGGACACACAGGGCGCGAAGGAAGCTGTCAGCGGCCAGTTCTCGCGGTCAACGGAATTCGAACCAAGCAGGACATCGATCACCGCGCCATCCTCCTCATACGTATCCAGCACGGCGTAGGACGTATTGTATACGCCGTCCTCAAGCCCGGTCATCAGCACGTCCCCTCCTTCAGCAGCGAAGAAGTTCGCGCCGACCGTACACGCCAGGCCGGAATCGTAATTCGAGGAGGCGTAATTGTAGAAGTAGTAGGATCCAATCCAGGACGGCGTGCGTCCGGTCTTCATCTCCGTCTCGTCCACGTTGTCCCCGTAGTATTTCCACTTCCAGTTGCCCGTCGTATCGTTGGGGATTCCTCCAGCGCGCAGCACCTGGGAAACGTAGTTCTGGTTGTTTCCGCCCAGTTCGTCATAGTTGGTGTAGCTGCTGTTTCTGGCAAGACAGTACTGGGCTGCGTAAGCCGCCGCCGCCTGCCGGTCATAGGGATGGTCGGAGGTGCGGTATCCGACCTCTCCGCTGTTGAAGCTCTCCCGGTTCCTCATCATCTTCAGATAATTGGAGCAGTATCTCGTCAGGAGGCGGACCGTGATATCCGGTATCTCCTCCGCCGTCATCTCCTCCGTCACCCGGCAGTTCACTGCAAGGAAGAAATCCTCCTCCCGGTAATAGGAGACAAGCTTCCATTCGTCACCGTCCTTCTGGTATACCGCCCGGCAGGGCAGCCCGTTCTGCACGGAGCGTATCCCCTGCAGGTGCGAAAACTGCACTTCCGAAGACTCCGTGAATCCGATCTCAAAGGTGTTCCCGACCGGTTTGACCTCGCCGATCTTCAGATTGTACGAGCATTCCGACCAGGATAGATCATAACCGTTTACCGTCTTCGCGCAGCACAGATACCGCAGGGCGCTCTGCCACTTGGCGGCTTCCACTCCATCAGGATCGGCAAACCAGAAGGTCATGTCGGGCACACGGATCCCGTCCATCGTCTTGAAGAATGAGGCGAAAGATCTCTGGCTCCCGTAGAATTCGTCCAGAAAACCGGTAAGCGCATCCAGTATCCCCGGCTGCAGCCGCTCTCCTCCGGAGACGGAACCGGCATAGGTGGTCCGTTTTTCTCCGCCGGCCGTGGTCTCTTCCCCGTCCGGCGATTCGCTTCTTCCGGCAGCCTCATCGGCCATCTTCTGTTTTTCCTCTTCCGTGACCGGCCGGACTCCCGCGCTGCTCTCCGGCGTCTGCTCCTGCTGCGACGGCGGAGCAACCGCGGAACTGTCCTCCGCCGGTTTCGGTCCGTCCCCGTTCCCGCGGATCGACGCGAGTCCGTACACCAGGCAGAAGATCCCGATGGCCAGCACCAGCACGGCTGCCGCGATCAGGAGCAGCGGCACGGCCGGCCCGCGTTTTTGATTATGCTTCATATCTTCTCCTTCCGTTCCGGCGAAGTCCCGTCAGAGCAGACCCGAAATCAGTTCGGTCACGTAAACGGCAACGCAGGAGATCAGCGCGACCGGCAGCAGCTGCAGGCCGGCAAGCGAACAGATCACCGCAGCCGCGCAGCCCACCGCTGCGGACAGCACGGACGACGTTGCGTAAAGGATCGCCGGAAACACCATGGCGGACAGCACCGCATAGGGGATGTAGTACAGGAACGACCGCAAAAAACGGTTTGTGATCTTTTTCTTCATGGCCGCCAGCGGGATCATACGGATCAGGTAGGTGGCTATGGCCATACCCGCGATATACAGGATCAGTCTCCCGACGCTCATCGTTCCCATGGCTCAGTCCTCCACCGGCCGCAGGACGGCTCCCAGCACGGAGGCGGCCACCCCGCAGATGATGACGGCGAACCCGGCGGAAACGCTGTTCAGCCCGGGCATCCAGGCAAAGGCGCAGCTCAGAATGACGGCGGCGATCACCACCATGGCAACGGCGCGATCGCGTTTGGCGACCGGCAGCACCACGGCGATCAGCATGCCGTAAATGGCGATCCCGAGAGCTTCAAGGATCGATGCGGGCAGCACGCGGTTGGCGGCAGCCCCCAGCAAAGTCCCCAGAGTCCAGCAGATCCAGGGAAGCGTCAGCAGGCCGGCAAAATATGAGGCTGTCACAGGTCTGTCCCTTCCCGAGGATACTGCGAAGATCTCGTCCGTATTCCCGAACGCAATCAGCAGGCGCTGGGCATCGCTCACGGATGGATCCAGTTTCTGAGACAGAGACAGGCTCATCAGCGCATATCGAAGATTGATCACCAGCTGAGTGAGGATCAGTTCGACAAAGGGACCGCAGGCTGCGATGACGGACAGGCCGGCCAGCTGGCCGGCGCTTGTCAGGTTCGTCATGGAGATAGCGACCGCCGCCCACAGCGGGACCCCTTCCCTGGCGGCAGCCACTCCGAAGGCGAAGGATACCGAAAGATATCCCAATCCGATGGCAACGCCGTCCTTCAGTCCGCCGGCATATTCCTTTCCCGCGCGTTCTGCCGGCTCCTTACTCAAAGCTGATCACGCCCTTGTTCTTCACGAAATACTCAATGCCGGAGTACAGTGTCGTGATCACGATCACCGCCGTGCAGATCCAGTCGACGGCAGGCGGTACCGGGAAAAACATCAGAATGATGCAGATCATGGTTGAGGCCGTTTTGATCTTTCCCGACCAGGCAGCGGCCAGCACTTTTCCCTCGCCAGCTGCGATCATTCTGAGACCGCTTACGGCAAACTCTCTCGCCGCGACCAGAGCCATGGCCCACACGGGGAATCTCCCCTCGGCACAGAACCACAGCAGAGCGGCGAATACCAGCATCTTGTCCGCCAGCGGATCGAGGAACTTTCCGAACGTTGTGACCATATTGCGGCTTCTGGCAATATGTCCGTCCAGAAAATCCGTTGCGCTTGCGATCACGAACACGGCCAGAGCCGCATAGCGGCTGCCGGGAAACCCAAGATACAGCAGCAGAAGGAACACCGGGATCAGCACCACCCGGAGCACTGTCAGCTTATTGGCAAGATTCATACCGTTTTCCTCTCTTCCTCATCCGGCACTCCGATACCGAACGGCTCTCCGTCCACGATATCGGTGATGGTCACACGGGCAAAGTCTCCGGTGATCGTCTCCTCCGCCGTGAACCGTATCCGCCCGTCTATATCCGGCGATTCCGCATAGCTGCGGCCTGAATAGATTCGTCCGTCGAACTCCTCCACGAGCACGGTCACTTCCGTCCCGATGCGTCTTCGGTCGAATTCTTCCATGACGCGTTCCTGGAGTTCCGCGATAATGTCTGCCCTCCGCTGGGCGGTTTGCTCATCCGGACGCTCCATTTTCTCTGCGGGAGTCCCCTCCTCGGGGGAATAGGGAAACACCCCCGCACGTTCGATCCTGGCCTCCTTCAGGAAGGCGCACAGTTCCTCGAACTCCTCCTCCCCCTCGCCGGGCAGTCCGGCGATCAGGCTCGTGCGGAGAACGAGTCCCGGGATTCTGTTCCTCAGTTTTTGGAACAGTTCCCGGATCTGCCGTCCCGTGCCTCTGCGGCACATGGTCTTCAGGATCCCGTCGTTGATGTGCTGGATAGGGATATCCAGATACTTGCAGATCTTCGGTTCCGAGGCCACGAGATCGATCAGTTCGTCCGTGATGTCGTCCGGATACAGATAATGCAGCCGGATCCAGCGGATGCCGTCGATCCTGCAGAACCGACGGAGCAGTTCCGCCAGCGTCTCTCCCCGTTCTCTGCCGTACCTCGTGATGTCCTGCGCGATCACGATCAGTTCCCGGATGCCCTGGGCGGCAAGCCCTTCGGCCTCCCTTACCAGTTCGTCCATCGGGCGGCTTCGGTAACGTCCGCGGATATAGGGGATGACGCAGAAAGCACAGTAGTTGCTGCAGCCCTCCGCGATCTTGATATACTCCCACAGCGGCGAGGTGGTCAGAACACGGCCGCTCTCCTTCTCGGGGGCGTGGATATCTCCGAATTCCTTAACTGTCTGCCCGGCCAGTACCCTGTCGCAGACGGAGACGATCTGATCGTAGCTCCCGGTCCCGCACAGAGCGTCCACTTCCGGCAGTTCCTGCAGCACCTCATCCTGGTAACGCTGAGAGAGGCAGCCTGTCACGATGATCTTTCCGACGGTTCCGGCGGCCTTCGCCTCCGCCAGTTCCAGGATCACATCTATGGCCTCGGATTTTGCCGCGTCGATGAACCCGCACGTATTGACGATTACGGCGTCCGCTCCTTCCGTCTCGCCGGAGACCTCATACCCCGCCTGTTCCAGCAGATACATCATCTGCTCGGCGTTCACAAGGTTTTTGGCGCAGCCCAGAGATATCATTCCGATTCGTCTTCCCACCGTTCCATCTCCCAACGATCCATTCCGCTTCGGATTTCCTCCCAGGAGAATCCCCTGCGCAGAAGCGCGTCCGCGACGCGCTTTTTTTCTTTCCTGTCCGGCTCTCCCCGCAGTTTTGCCCGCAGGAAGCGGTCCACCGCATCGCCGGTATCCGGCATCTGCTCCAGAGCGGTATCCCAGTATTCCCTGGGTACGCCACGCTTTGCCAGTTCCTCTCTGACGCGTCCGGCGCCGTATCCCTTCGTGGCATAGTGCCGGGCGATCTGTCCTGCGTATTCGCCGTCGTCGACGTAACCCATCCGCTCCAGCCAGTCGGCCGTCTCTTCGGCGATATCCTCGCGGACGCCCCTGCGGTCCAGCCGTTCGGTCACCTCCCGTCGGGAGAGGGGCCGTCTCGCCAGCGCCTCGAGAGCCTTTCCTTTGGCCGCCGTCAAGGAAACGGAATCCGTCAGAAGCCCGAATTCCGCCTCATCGAAAACCCGGCCGGGGCGCAGGCCGAAATCCGCGACCTGCGCCACCGTTACCGTCAGGTTCTCTCCGGAATCGAGTTCCATATAGAACCTGTCCTTTATTTTTGCCGACGGTACTACTCTGACTACCGTACGGTCCATCAGCCCTCGAAGTCGTCAGCCGACACATCCACGGCCCTGCCGGCCGCTTTTGCGGCCGCTCTGGCCTGCGGACTCATCAGCTTGTATGCGTTGTCGCGGATCTTCTGCTCGAGTTCGTCGGCAATCTCGGGATGGTCCTGCAGATAGACCTTCACGCCGTCTCTTCCCTGAATGCGGGCGTCCCCGATCGTGAACCAGGCGCCGCCCTTCTCGATGAGATCCAGCTTCACGCCCAGATCGATCAGTTCACCCACGCGGGAGATTCCCTCGCCGTACATGATGTCGAACTCCGCCTCCTTGAAGGGGGGCGCGACCTTGTTCTTCACGATCTTCGCGCGGGTGCGGTTTCCGACCACTTCTCCGCCGACCTTCATGCTCTCCACGCGGCGTACGTCGATGCGGACGCTGGAAAAGTATTTCAGCGCCCGGCCGCCGGGAGTCGTCTCCGGGTTCCCGTACATAACGCCAATCTTCTCACGCAGCTGATTGATGAAAATGACGATGCAGTTGGTCTTGGAAATGGAACCCGCAAGCTTGCGGAGCGCCTGGCTCATGAGTCTCGCCAGAACACCCACGCTGCTCTCGCCCATCTCTCCCTCGATCTCGCTTCTGGGGACCAGTGCAGCTACGGAGTCGATGACCACGACGTCGACAGCCCCGCTCCGCACCAGCGTTTCGGTGATTGCCAGCGCATCCTCTCCGGTATCAGGCTGAGAGATCAGCATGCTCTCGATATCCACTCCGAGTGCGCGGGCATAAGCCGGTTCCAGTGCGTGTTCCGCGTCGATGTAGGCCACTTCCCCGCCCATCTTCTGGGCGGACGCCACGATATGCAGGGCAAGAGTCGTCTTGCCGGAGGATTCAGGACCGTAGATCTCGATGATCCTGCCTCTGGGCACGCCGCCGATCCCGAGCGCCAGATCCAGCGAGATCGATCCGGTGGGAATGGCTTCCACGTTCACCTGGCTGCCGTCTCCCATACGCATGATGGTACCTTTTCCGTAGGCCTTCTCGATCTGGAGAATTGCAGTTTCCAGCGCCTTCTTCTTGTCTTCTGCCGGGGCGGGCGCTGCGGGAGCGATCTTTTTCTTTTCAGCCATTTCTGTCAACCTTCCTTTTCTTCAGTCTGCAGTTTTCCGGTCACCACCCGCTCTATGCCGCGGGTGTCTTTTACTGTCTCAATATCCGTGAAGCCCCTGTCCGCCAGGATCTCCCTCACTGCCGCGCTCTGATCCTCTCCGCACTCGAACATGACGGTGCCGCCCGGTTTCAGCACGGCGCGCCATTTCTCGGCTACGGCACGGTAGAACATCAGCCCGTCCTCTCCTCCGTCCAGCGCCTCGCGCGGCTCGTAATCCCGCACAGAAGCGTCCAGCGACTCCAGTTCGCCGGTCCGGATATAGGGCGGGTTGGACACAATGAGGTCGAATCTTCCCAGCAGCATCGGCGGTGTCTGGAGCGCGTCAGCTGTCAGGCAGGTCACGCAGCGGGTCAGACGGTTCCTCATCGCATTCTGCCGGGCTACGCTGGCCGCTTTCTCGGAAATATCCGCCATCACGACCCGGATCGTGGGGATCTCCGATGCCACGGCAAGGCCTATGCAGCCGCTTCCGCAGCACAGATCCAGCATTCTGATCTCTCTCTCCGCGTCACGGGCGAAAGCGATGGCCTGATTGGCCAGCACCTCCGTGTCGTCCCGCGGGATCAGCACATCCGGCGTTATGAAAAGGGGCAGTCCGTGGAATTCCCACAGGCCCGTGATATAGGCCACAGGCTCTCCCTTCAGCCGCCGGCGGACCATGCCGGCCATGGCCTCCTCGAAGCTGTCGTCCGCCACGTACAGGCGCGCGTCCCTCAGAAATTCCTCCACCGTTTTCCCGGTAGCTGACGCCGCCATCAGCCGCGCCTCCAGATTGGAGGCCTCGACGCCGGCGCCCCGCAGCGTCTTCCCTGCGGCCAGATAGATCTCGCTATAGGTCTTCAATCGGGTTCCTCCTACCAGAGCGCTTCCTCTTTCTTCTCCGGGATCACCAGCTTCAGTGCTTCGATCGCCACCCGGATCATGTCGTCGTCAGGCTCTTTGGTCGTCAGCAGCTGCAGGCCTTTTCCGGGAGCGGATATGATCCTGGTGAGCAGATTGTCATGCCTGCCGGCAAATTTGATGAGCTCGTAGCTCAGTCCGAACACCACCGGCAGGAGAGCCAGGCGAAGGACCAGCCTGATCCAGACGTTCTTCCAGGAAACAAGGCCGAATACCAGGATGGAGATGATCATCGTCAGAAACAGGAAACTCGTGCCGCAGCGGGGATGCAGACGGGACTGCTCCCGGCAGTTCTCCACCGTCAGATCCAGTTCCTTCTCATAGCAGTATATGGTCTTGTGCTCCGCTCCGTGATACCGCCAGACGCGCTCGATCTCCTTCACCCTGGTGGTCAGGGCAAGGTATCCGATGAAGATGGCGATGCGGATCAGGCCTTCGATCAGATTCTTCAGAAGGCGGCTGCGGATCAGGTCCCCGAGCAGTCCCGTGAGCACTGTGGGGAGAAGGAAGAAGAGTCCAACCGCCAGGACGATCCCGATGAAGACGGAAGCGCCGATCAGCATCTTCTCCGTCTGTTTATCGTCAAAGTGGCGGCTGATCCACTGCTCAAAACGTCCGGGTTCCTCCTGTTCCTCCTCGGGGAGGCAGGAGGCGGAGAACATCATCGCCTTCACCCCGGTGATCATGCTGGTGATGAAAGCCACGGCTCCCCGTATCACGGGCCATCCCAGGACCGGATACCTGTCCTTCAGCGGATGTACCTCCTCCACCTTCGTCACGTATCCGTCGGGGGTGCTGCAGACGATGGCCTGCCGCGCCGGCCCCTTCATCATTATGCCCTCCATCAGGGCCTGACCACCGACGGAGGTAAAGAACTTCACTCCGCTGGAACGGTCCTTTTCATTGTTCGTCATAGATTCCTCCCAGGATCCGCCGCAACCGGACGTCAGGTCTCGCCGGTGGCGGTATACGGAAGCCGGATCGTGGTCTGCAGACCGCCGCCCTCCGCGTTTTCAAGGATCAGGCTTCCGCCGTGGTAACGGATGATCTCGTCGCATACCGCGAGGCCGATGCCGCTTCCCCGTTCCTTGGCGTTGCTGCCCTTGTAGAATTTCTGCTTCACGTTCTCCAGTTCTCCCTCCGGGATGCCGGGGCCGTGATCTCTGATGATGATGTTAACACAGTTCGTGTCCGGTTTAACGGACACTTCTATGACCTTGCCCTCACGGGCGTATTTGGCGGAGTTGTCGAAGATGTTCAGGAAGACCTGGCGGAGTCTCGCCGGATCTCCGGGGATGTTGGGGATCTCCTCCTCCGACGGCTCATAAACCAGTTCCATCTCGTCCTGCTGCAGGAGCTCGCGGTAGGTAAAGATCGTGTCCTCCAGTTCTGCGCACACGTCGATCTGCTCCACGTTCAGTGTAAAGCGGCCGTCCTCTATGCGGGTGAACTCAAGCAGCTCCTCCACCATCTTCGTCAGCCTGCGTGCTTCTCTCAGTATGATGGACAGTCCTCTGCGGGCATCCGGACTGTTCTCCTCGTCGTACAGCAGCGTTTCGCTCCAGCCGGTGATGGCGGTGAGGGGCGTTCTCAGCTCGTGGGAAACGGAGGAAATGAATTCTGTCTGCATCTTCTCGGACTGCCCGATTTTCAGCGACATCTCGTTGATGGAGTCCACCATCTCTCCGATCTCGTTGTCGTAGGTCTTTTCGATCTGGATCCCGTAGCTTCCCGCCGCGATTCTTTTGGACATGGACGTGATCTCGCTGACCGGTTCAATCACGGACCTGATAAAGACCAGGTTCAGGGAAACGACGACGAAAAGGAACATCAGCGCCACGCACAGTGCTACAAGGCAGGCCTGGAAAATCTGCCGGTCGGCTGCAGAGGCGGCGGATATGTATCTCATGATGCCCGCCGTCTCGCCGCTGGAGTACAGGATTGGGGCAGACACGGCGATGATCCGCTCCCCTGACAGCGCTCTGCCGACGTAAGTCGACGTGACGCCCGTCTCCAGCGCGTGTGACACGTCCGTCGTTCCCGGCCGTCCGCCCGTGGTCATGCTGTTGGTGGACAGAAGGATCCTCCCGGCGGTGTCGATGAACTGCAGTTCCAGCCTGTCCCCGTCTTCGAAGGTCTCCGCATAGCGGTAAGCCGTATCGTAGTAATCTGAATAGCTGCCGGAAACGTAGTTGGCAAAAAAGCCCGTTGCCGTCTTTGCCTTGGCGGCCAGCCCCGTCCGGATGGTGGAATAGTAATAGTTCGTTACGAATACAAGGAAGAGCACGAAAACGACAATAAGGACGGCCGACACGGCCGCTACCGTGCGGCTCATCCATCTTGTCCTCATCGTACCCCGTTTTTTCTGCTTCATGCGCTACCCGCCTTTCCGCGGCATGTTTCCCGCGTCAGATTCCCCATTTATACCCGTATCCCCAGACAGTGGTAATGTATGTGGGATTGGTGGAATCGTCCTCGATCTTTATGCGGAGGCGGCGGATGTTCACATCCACGATCTTCAGCTCTCCGAAGTAGTCGCGGCCCCAGACGATGTTCAGAATGTCCTCGCGGGAAAGAGCCTTCCCCGGATTGTCCATGAACATTTTGATGATGGAATACTCCACCTGGGTCAGCTTGATCCGTTCCCCGTTCTTCTCCAGCGTGCGGTTCCTGGTGTTCAGGCGGAACGGTCCCTGGACAAGCACGCTGCTGTCTGCGCTATCCTCCCCTCCCAGGCGGCGGTACAGAGCGTCCACTCTGGCCGTCAGTTCGGCCGGAGAGAAGGGTTTCGTGACATAGTCGTCAGCTCCCGTCATCAGTCCCGTGACCTTGTCCATCTCCTGGGTGCGGGCGGTCAGCATGATGATGCCCATTTTGGAATCGGAAGCACGGATCCTCCGGCACACCTCAAATCCGTCGATGTCAGGAAGCATGATGTCCAGCAGCGCCACACGGATATCCGGATTCTCCTTCAGTTTCTCGAAGGCTTCCGCCCCTGTGCCCGCCTCGATGGGATCATAGCCGGCGCGTTTGAGATTGATGACTACAAAGCTCCGGATGCTCGTTTCATCTTCAAGTACAAGGATTTTTTTCATCGGTCCACTCCCCGTTTCAATAGGTTCCTGTCAGCCATTTCGTACGGATCAGGGAGAAGGACTCCCCGATCTGCTCCTCGGTCACCAGGTCCTGTCCGCCGCTGAGGATCGAAGCGGCGAACAGTCTCCTGTCATCGTCCGCCAGAAGGAAACGTCCGGACATGGCCGCCCGCTCCGCCTTGTTGTCTCCGGTCAGCGTATATACCGCCAGGATGTCCGTGACCGTGGGATCGTCTTTGTTCCCGCTCACCGTGGACAGCACCACCGTCCGCTCTCCGGACACCGAATCCAGCCGTCGCACGGACAGGGACTGTGCCAGTTCTTCCGGCAGCACCAGATACCAGCCGTCGGTGAAGTTGTGGTAAGTACACAGTTTTTCCATGGAAAACCCGCGGATGGTGCGGGTCTTCCAGTAGATCACATAATACGGCGTTTCCGACTGTGAATAAACCTGTCTCGGATCCGGGATCTCCATGACGCCGTCCCGGTCAATGTCCGAACAGTAGACGTTTACCGGCCTTGCCGTCGTGTTTTCCGCACCTTCGTCCGTCACGACGTTGTACAGCGTTCCTTCACGCTCGGCAAGAACGTCCGTCACGAGTCCTCCGCCGCACATGCTGTCCACAAAGACCGCCGTATGACGGTCAGAGGTCTCTCCGCTCTGGACACGCGAAATGGCCTCCGCTTCGCGCGACAGCGCCGCGGTGGACGTGATGATCTCTCCGTCCTCCATCAGAGTGCAGAGCACCGCCTCTCCGGCGCTCTCCGCTCCCGGGTCTTTCAGAATCAGCACCTCGTCTCCCTCGGCGGCGTTCATGTCGCAGCAGATATAGGAACTGTACGCCGATTCGGCGATGAGCACCGGCTCATAATCCCTGACGCTGTAGATATCCAGCACCTTGACCAACGTGCTCATCTGCCAGCCCACCAGCAGTTCGCTGACTCCGTCGCCGTCCATGTCCGTATACTGGACGCTGTCCACGGCTCTTCCTTCGCCGAAGATCTGGGAAGCCAGCCTGTATTCCCCGTTCTCTTCTCTGATGATGTCGATCTCCAGCGGAGCCTCTCCTTCCGTACGGAAAAAGGCGATGACCTCCTGGACCCCGTCTCCGTCCAGGTCATACTGCTGGATGGCCTGCCGGTTGTACCCCGCGACGGGAGCGGAAAACTCCAGTCCGCTGTCCAGCCGTTCGTCAATGCTGCGCTGGATGCGCGTGCCCCGTTCCGACGACCGGGGAAGCCTGTACAGTTCTTCCGCCGTCGTGCCGAAGCAGCCGGTCAGGAGCAGGCAGAGCAGAGCGGCCAGCGCGGCGCACGCTGCCGTTTTCAAAAAGCGCTTCATCGGCGCGTCTCCTTCCGTCGGCGCATAATACGCCTACTATAACTGTTTTATTCTATCACAAAGGCATTCAAAATGATAGGCTTTTTCGGGTTTTTCCGGCTTTTTTCCCTCCCGCCGCCTTGCGGCATGTCGCCGTTTCTGTTACAGTAAAAAAGCGCTTCACGCAAATCACCTGCGAAGGAGAAATCCCAATGAATCTTCTTATCCGGAACATTCTCGCCGTTCTTCCGGACGGAGAACGGGTCGTGGACGTCTGCGTCTCCGGCGAGCGCATCTCCGCCGTTGACAGAGTCCCCGAAGGGTTCGCCGCCGACCGTACCATCGACGGCAGCGGCCGGCTCCTGATTCCCGGTCTCATCAATGCTCACTGCCACGCCTACATGACGGTCTTCCGCAACTGTGCAGACGATCTCACGTTCAATGACTGGCTGTTTGGGCGCATCGCCCCGATGGAGGACCTCCTCACCGGAGAGGACTGCTACTGGTCAAGCAAGCTGGCCTGTGCGGAGATGCTGCTTACAGGCACCACCGCCTATTATGATATGGGCATGTTCATGGAAGAGGCGGCCCAGGCCGCAGTGGATACCGGCATCCGCGCCGTCCTTTCGCGCGGACTCTCCGGCGCGCCGGACGGTGTGGACGGACCGAATCCCCGTCTGGAGCAGGCCGTACGTCTCTTTGAGAACTGGAAGCAGTACCCCACGCTGTCCTTCATGATCGCGCCGCATGCTCCCTATTCCTGCACCGCCGACTATATGAAGCAGGCGGCAGATACCGCCCGCAGAATGGGTCTCGGCCTTTCCATCCATCTTTCCGAATCCGCCAGCGAGATGGCGTCCATAAGGGAGCAGTACGGATGCACTCCCATTGAGCTGGCCGACCGCTGCGGCCTTCTGACGGACAGGACCGTCGTTGCCCACTGCGTTTACGCCACGGATGAAGATATCGCCCTGCTGAAGCAGCGGGACACCAGCGTGGCCACAAATCCCATCAGCAACATGAAACTGGCCAATGGCTTCGCGCCTGTGACAAAGATGCTGAAGGCGGGCGTGAACGTCGCCCTTGGGACCGACGGATCCTCCTCCAACAACGCCCTGAACATGTTCCGCGATCTCGCCTGCCTGACCCTTATACACAAAGCCAACGAGCACGATCCTCTGGCCGTGACAGCGAGGGAGGCTTTCCTGATGGCCACGGTCAACGGCGCCCGCGCGCTCTGTCTCGACGATCTGGGCGTCATCCGGGAGGGAGCGAAGGCGGATCTGGTCATCCTTGACCTGGACCGCCCGAACATGCAGCCGGTAAATGATCCCGTCGCCTCCCTGTGCTACTCCGCCACCGGGTATGAGACTGAGACCGTGATCGTGAACGGCGTTCCCGTCGTTCTGAACGGAAAACTTTCGGATACGGACATGGAAGAGATATACGCCCATGTCAGACAGACATGTGAAAGGATCGGTACTGTGAAATGAGTGAGATCAGAGACATCGCCCTCGCCCCTTCCGGCGAGAGAAAGATCAGTTGGGTCGAGAGGAACATGCCCCTTCTGCGGGGCATTCGGGAAGACTTTGAAAGGGAGAAGCCTTTCGCCGGTCTGACCGTCGCGCTTTCCGTTCACATGGAGGCCAAAACGGCCTACCTCTGCCGCTGCCTGCAGGCAGGCGGTGCGGAGATGCATGTAACGGGCTGCAACCCCCTGTCCACGCAGGACGACGTCGCCGCGGCCGTGGCCGCCGGCGGTATCGACGTGCACGCCTGGCACGGCGCAACGCCCGAAGAATATGAATCCCATCTCACCCACGTGCTGGAGTACGGTCCCAACATCGTGATCGACGACGGCGGAGATCTGGTAAACCTGCTTCATACGAAACTGACCCATCTGATCCCCGGCGTGATCGGCGGCTGTGAGGAGACCACCACGGGTGTCATCCGTCTCAATGCCATGGAACGGGAGGGCAGCCTCCGCTTCCCCATGATCACCGTAAACAACGCCCGCTGCAAATATCTGTTCGACAACCGCTACGGGACCGGCCAGTCTGTCTGGGACGGCATCAACCGTACGACGAACCTGATCGTCGCCGGAAAGAACGTCGTCGTCGCCGGCTACGGTTGGTGCGGCAGAGGTATCTGCATGCGCGCCAAGGGCTTCGGCGCACACGTGATCGTCTGCGAAGTGGATCCCGTCAAGGCGCTGGAGGCCATGATGGACGGATTTAAGGTGATGCCCATGGAACAGGCCGCGGAGATCGGAGACATGTTCGTCACGAGCACCGGATGCCGGGACGTCATTACCGCGGACCACTTTTCCCGCATGAAGGACGGCGCCGTTCTGTGCAACGCCGGTCACTTCAATGTCGAGGTGGACGTCGCCTGGCTGGATGCCAACGCCCGCGAGCGCTTCGAACAGCGCCAGAACATCATCGGATATACGCTGGATAACGGCCGGCATCTGTTCGTCCTGGCGGAAGGCCGGCTCGTCAATCTTGCCAGCGGAGACGGTCATCCGGCGGAGATCATGGACATGAGCTTCGCCATCCAGTCCCTCTGCGCCAGGTATCTGGCCGATCACAGGGACGAGCTGACGGCGCGGGTCATTCCCGTTCCGGAGTCCATCGACGATGAGGTCGCCCGCCGCAAGCTGGCAGCCTGCGGTCTTTCCATCGACAGCCTGACCGACAGCCAGCGGGAATATCTCTCCAGCTGGGCCCTGTAAACATCGGGCTTTGCCCCTTGCTCAATCAAGATATAATGAACCCGGCGGCTGGAGAGGATTCTCCGGCCGCCGGCTGTTTTTCGTTATCATTGTTCAGGGGGAAACGCTCATCGGAGGTTCTTCGTCGAAGGTGAGCGTGACGGTCACCGTTTCCGCTCCGCGCTGGAACTGCACTTCCACGGTGTCCCCTGCACCGTATCCCGCCCTGGCGGTACGCACGTCTTCCTTTGCCAGGATCTCATAGTTTCCTATCTTCGTTATGATGTCTCCGGGGAGGATGCCCGCCTTCTCAGAACAGCTTCCCTCCTCCACGTAATCCACGTAGGCGCCGCGTGGCAGTCCGTAATAGGCGGCAATGGTCTCCGTAACCGTGCGGACCTTGATTCCCAGATAGGCCTTGCCCGTCACGTATCCCCGTTCCACCAGGTCCCGGATCACGCGCGAGGCGTCGTCAAGCGGGATGGCGAAGCCGATCCCCTCGACTCCCGTGGCGGAATACTTGGCGTCGACGATTCCGATCACCTGCCCCCGGGTATTGTACACCGGGCCTCCGGAATTGCCGGAGTTCACCGCCGCGTTGATCTGGAAAACGTTGATGGAGAACGACGTGTCCGTAGTGATCACGCGGTCAAGCGCGCAGATGATGCCGTCGGTCATCGTATAGGTGAGCTCCCCCAGCGGGTTTCCTATCGCATAAACAGTATTCCCCACACGGCAGTCGTCCATGCTCCCCACGGTCACGGCGTTCAGGCCTTCCGCTTCGATCTTCAGGACGGCGATGTCTCCGTCCTCGTCGTACCCCGTCACCTCCGCCTCGTAGGAGGTGCCGTCATAGGTATGAACGGTCACTGTCCGGTTTCTTCCCAAGAGTGCGTATTCGATCACATGGAAATTCGTGACGATATACCCGTCCTCGGAAATGATGAACCCGGATCCGGCGACGGGGGTGGTCGTGACCGGCTGTCCGAAGATGTTGTATCCGGATGCCGTCACCTGGATGCCCACGCTCTGACTGCATCCGATGTCATAGATCTCCTCCGGCGTCAGTTCCTCACCCGTGCTGACCGGCTCCGTGGGAAGCACGGTCTTCGCAGGAACACCGGAAACCTCTTCCCCGGCGGCACTCTCCGCCCGCACGGTGTCCGCCGGTTCCGCCGCCCGGTCCAGTGTGATCTTCGCCGCCGTCATTCCGCAGAAAGCGCCCGCCGCGCAGCACAGGGCCACCAGCAGGATCGTCCTCACCGTTTTCCCGGCGCCGCCTTTTTTCTTCTTCTTTCTCTGCACGGCAGCTCCGCTTCCCAGGCCCCGGACGGCGCTGTGATAATTGGGCGAATGCAGGCTCTCCTCCAGCTCATCATACGTCTTGGCAGGTTCATGCCAGGCCTCGTAATAATCCGGGCGGCTTCCGCCCCCGGCCGGAGTTCCGTCCTTCTCCGATACGGACCGCAGCACCTCCGACATGCTCTGGTCTCCATATGGTTTTCGTTCTGACGGCACCGCTGATCCCCCCTTTGGTTTTTCTCTTCTGCATCATATCTGTCGAATATGAAAAATGCGTGAATAACAGGAAAAAAATACGGTGCAATTCCGTTTTCGTCATTATGCACAAATGACGGCGTGGTATTTTGTCTGTTTTACAAACTTTCGTTCAAACTGTATTCGTACTATAATGAAGAGGTCAAAGATCCGGGGCGCGTCCCCGCAGCTATTAAGGAGGAATCACTATGTCCGAACGCACGCCCAAGCAGATGTTCCTGGATATGGCCAAGGGGATCCAGCCGGACCGGATGCTTCAGTACTGCTACTTTCCCAATCCCTATGCCAAATTCCCGCTCACCTGCATGAACACAAACACCAGCGTGCTGGCGCACACGCCCGCGGAGAACGGCGAGCTGATCGACATCTGGGGCGTTCCGTACGTGACCACCAGGGAGACGGGCTACAGCCCCCTGCCCAAGCCCGGCGTTTTCATTCTGAAGGACATCGCCGACTGGCGCGATGTGATCAAGGCTCCCGATCTGTCCGGCGTTGACTGGGAAGCCACGGCGGAGAAGGATCTTGCCGGTCTCGCCGCCATGGGGGTGGACAGGAATCAGTCCGCGCTGGGACTGATGACTCATCTCGGCTATTTTCAGCAGATCATGTCCTTCATGGGCTTTGAGGAAGGCCTGTGCGCCATGGTGGAGGATCCGGAGGAGATGAAGGCCCTGGTCGACTACATGTCCGCTTTCTACTGCGACGTTCTGGATCATATCATCGACCTGTACAAGCCGGATTTCCTGCAGCTCACCGACGACCTGGCCACATGGAAGGCCCCGTTCATGTCCCTGCAGCAGTACCGCACGATCTTCCGTCCCGCCTATGAGGATCTGATCCGGTATGCCAAGGAGAGGGACATCCCCGTCGCGATGCACTGCTGCGGCAACTGTACCATGTTCATCGACGACTGGCTGGAGATGGGGGTCACCTACTGGGATCCCGCCCAGCTGAGCAACGACCTCGTCGCCCTCCAGAAGAAGTACGGCGACCGGCTGGTGATCTGCGGCGGTTTCGACATGACCGGCGAACTCAGCGATGTCAACATCACGGAGGAAAAGTACAAGAGCATCGTCCGGGAGACCATCGACCGCTACACGAAATACGGCATGTACGTATTCGACGGGTGGCTGTTCTGCGATCCGGAGGACGAGGTCCTCAACTCACACAACCGCTGGACTACCGAGGTCTGCGAGGATTACGGAATCGACGCATACAAGCGGAACCGCTGACCGCATTCCTCTTTCAGTGCGAAACACCCCCTGCCCGGAACGGGCAGGGGGTGTTCATCATTTCTGCAGGTTTTCTTTGATCTTATCGATCACGCTGAAGAATACGGCCAGTTCCTGTTCGGTCAGGCCCTGCTTCATCAGTTCCTCATTGCTCTCGATCTTCTCACGCACGTCGTCCGAGATGCGGATCGCACGGGGCGTCAGAACGATGCGCTTCTTTCTCCGGTCGGAGGAGACCGGTTCCCTGACGATCAGGTCGTCCCGCTCCATGCGCTTGAGGACGTTGGTGGCTGTGGCCCCCGTCACATGAAACACGCGTTCGATGTCGCTCTGGAATATGTCCGTCTCTCCGTGTTCACGCACGTACCCGATCACCCAGTTCTGCATTGGGGTCAGTTCCTTGGTGCTGGGCAGCGTGGACGGTCCCTTCCGTCGCATCAGATGGCTGACGTTGGCGATCTCGTAGCCGATGCGTCTGGTCTTTCGATCCGTTGCGTCCATATGCCGTCACTCCAGTTCGAATGCGCCGGTATACAGGCGGTAATACTGGCCTTTTTCCGCAATCAGCTGCTCGTGATTGCCCCGTTCTATGATGTGTCCTCCGTCGATGACCATGATCACGTCCGCATTCTGGACGGTGGACAGCCGGTGGGCAATGACGAAGACCGTACGTCCGTACATCAGCCCGTCCATGCCCTTCTGGACGATGGATTCCGTTCTGGTGTCGATACTGGAGGTGGCCTCGTCCATGATCAGCACCGGCGGATCTGCCACAGCCGCCCGGGCGATGGCAATCAGCTGGCGCTGTCCCTGCGACAGGCCGGATCCGTCGCCGGCCAGGACCGTCTGGTAGCCTTCAGGCAGCACGCGGATAAAACTGTCGGCGTTGGCAAGCTTGGCAGCGGCAATGCACTCCTCATCCGTGGCGTCCTGCCGTCCGTAGCGGATGTTCTCCATGACGGTCCCGGTGAACAGGTTCACGTCCTGCAGAATGATGCCGAGGGAGCGCCGCAGGTCGCTCTTGCAGATATTCGAGATGTCGATGCCGTCATAGGTGATGGTGCCGCCCTGGATATCGTAGAAGCGGTTCAGCAGGTTGGTAATGGTCGTCTTTCCGGCGCCCGTATGCCCGACGAAGGCGACCTTCTGTCCCGGCTCGGCGTAGAGATTGATGTCGTACAGGACCTGCTTGTCCGGCACGTAGCCGAAGTCCACATGATTCAGGCGGATGTCTCCGGTCAGCCTCCGGTATTCGAAGGTGCCGTCCTCCTGCGGGATCTTCCATGCCCAGATGTCGGTCAGTTCCGGCGTTTCGAGCAGGTTCTCCCCCTTGCTGTCGTATTTGGCCCGGACCAGCGTGATGGTACCGCCGTCCTGTTCCGGTTCCTCGTCCATCAGGGCAAATATGCGCTCCGCGCCTGCCAGCGCCATGACGATCGCACTGACCTGCTGCCCGATCATGTCGATCGGCCGGTTGAAGTTCCTGCTGAGCTGCAGGAAGGAAACGATGGCACCGATGGTCATGCCGCCGAGGCCGCCTATGGCCATGGCCCCGCCCACGATGGCAAGAACGGCATACTGCACATAGCCCATGTTCATGACCACGGGCATCACCAGGCTGGAGATGAAGAAGGCCTTTCTGGCGGATTCACGCAGGGCGATGTTCTTCTCGTCGAATGTCTCGATCGTCTTCTGTTCCCTGTTGAACACCTTGATGACCTTCTGCCCGTTGATCATCTCCTCCACGTAGCCGTTGAGATCGCCGAGCTGTGACTGCTGGGAGATGAAGTAGCGTCCGCTCAGGCCTCCCACCTTCGTGGAGATGAACAGATTCAGGGCCGTGAAGGCCAGCGTGACCAAGGTCAGCCAGATGCTGACGGAGATCATGGACACGAGCAGTACCACGACCGATACCACGGAGTTCATCAGCTGCGGGATCGTCTGTCCGATCATCTGGCGCATGGTGTCCGTATCGTTCGTGTACCGGCTCATGATGTCACCGTGCGCGTTGACGTCGAAGTAGCGGATGGGCAGCTGCTCCATCTTGTCGAACATCTGGTCGCGCACCTTTTTCAGGATCCCCTGTCCCACAGGGATCATCAGTCGGTTGTACAGGAAGGTGCTGAGCACGCCGGCGAGAAATACGGCCGCCAGCAGCAGGATCGAGCGGATCAGGCCGGCCATAAGTTCGCTTGTATAGTGCTCCACCATGGGAGTGACGTAGTCGTCGATCAGCGTTTTCAGGAAAAGGGAGCTTCTCGCGGCGGCGTACGCGCTTATAATGATGCAGAGGAGCACCAGCAGCAGGCGGAACTTATACTGCATCAGATAGCCGACGATGCGTTTGATCGTCTTGCCGGCATTCTTGGACTTGGGCATCGCCGCGCTCATTCCTCTTGGCACAGGAGGCATTACTGTTCTCCCCCTTTCTGCTGGGAATAGTAGACTTCGCGGTAGATGGTGTTGGAAGCCATCAGCTCGTCGTGGGTACCCACGCCGTTGATGCGGCCCTCATCGATCACAACGATCATGTCGCAGTCCTGAACGGAGGAGATCCTCTGCGCGATGATCAGCTTCGTCGTCTCAGGGATGTATTCCCGGAAGCCGGCGCGGATGGCCGCTTCAGTAGCTGTATCCACGGCGCTGGTGGAATCATCCAGGATCAGGATCTTCGGTCTCTTGACCAGCGCGCGGGCGATGCAGAGCCTCTGCTTCTGTCCACCGGAAACGTTGGTCCCGCCCCGGGTGATCATGGTGTCATACCCGTCGGGCATGGCGGATATGAACTCGTCCGCCTGCGCAAGGCGGCACGCCTTGCGGAGTTCCTCTTCCGTGGCGTTCTCGTTGCCCCAGCGCAGATTCTCGCTGACCGTGCCGGAGAACAGTTCGTTCTTCTGCAGGACCATCGAAACAGCGTCGCGCAGCACCGTGAGATCATAGTCCCTCACGTCCACGCCGCCCACCAGCACGCGGCCCTTGTCAACGTCATACAGTCTGGGGATCATCTGCACCAGCGTGGACTTGGAAGAACCGGTCCCGCCGAGGATGCCGACCGTCTGGCCGGAACCTATGGAAAGATTCACGTCCGTCAGAACATTCTTCGTCTCGTCTCCGGAGTAGCTGAAATCCACATGCTCGAAAACGATGCTTCCGTCCGCTACCTCCATGACGGGGTTCTCCGGATCGCGGATGGCGCTCTCCTCCTCGAGGAGTTCCAGGGCGCGCGCTCCGGAGGCCTGAGCGATGGAGATGACGACCATGACCATGCCAAGCATCATCAGTCCGGCAAGGATCATGCCTGCATAGGCGATGATACTCGTGAGCTGGCCGGTGGACATGCTTCCTGAGATGATGAATTTCGCTCCGAACCAGCAGATCAGGATCTGGCAGGCATACATGGCCAGCTGCATCGTCGGCATGTTGAAGCTCATGATCCGTTCCGCCTTAACAAAGAGACGGTAGATCAGTTCAGATGCCTTCCCGAACTTCTGACGTTCGTGGTCCTCCTTCACGTAGGACTTTACCACCCGGATGCCGGCCAGGTTTTCCTGCACCACTTCGTTCAGTCCGTCATAGGCCTTGAAGACACGTTCGAACATGGGAAAAGAGATGCGGAAAATGAGATAGATCGCACAGCCGAGGAACGGCACCGCGCAGAGATAGATCAGAGCCAGTTTCGCATTCACGGAGAATGCGAAAATGAGGGCTACGATCATCATCAGCGGCGCGCGGGTGGCGATGCGGAGGCTCATGACGAACGCCTGCATGATGTTCGTCACGTCCGTGGTCATACGGGTGATGATGCTGGATGTGGAAAACTTGTCGATGTTCGCGAAAGAGTACTCCTGCACCTTGTGGAACATGGCTGCCCGGATGTTGCGGGCAAAACCGGAGGCGGCGTTCGTGCTGAACCGCGCCGCGGTGACGCCGGCCGCAACCGACAGGAGGGCGAGCCCGATCAGCAGCAGTCCCATCCTGACGGTATAGCCGATGTCTCCGACAGCCACGCCCCTGTCGATGATGTGTGCCATCAGGTACGGGATCAGCACCTCGAACACACACTCCAGGCACACGAACACCGGCGTGAGGAGGGCGTATTTTTTGAATTCCCCCACATATCTTGCCAGTTTGACTATCATGTGACACCTTCTTCTTGCTTCTTCCTCAATATCGTTAGACAACTAACATTGTTTCTATTATAGAACCAGGAACGTCAAAGTCAAGCGCAGAAATAAAGATTGTTAAACATCTACAAAAACGCCTCTGAAGCCCGGAAAAATTTCTCCCACGTGCCATCTTTTTCTTTTTCTGGCCGATCCGCCTATTCCCTTTTTTATAAAAACAGGGTATAATCCCCTTGCTTGCCTGATTCCGACGGGACCTGTTTCCGTCCGGCATCCTCTCCCCCGCGGGAAGAATGGAGGTGTCATCAGCTATGAAACCATTCAGCAAACAGTGGCTGGCGGAACGTCTCCGCGATCCGGAGACCGGCAGCTACCGCTACCTCTGGCTTCTGCTGTTTTATCCGCTGTATCTGATCAGCTTTTTCACTCTCGAGAACATGACGCTGTCCTACCACCTGCTGGAATGGGGCGTCGACCGGATGATCCCCTTCTGCGAATACTTCGTCGTACCCTACGTGCTCTGGCACGGCGTTATCGGTCTTCTGAGCCTGTATCTCCTCTTTTTCGACATCCCCGGGCTGAAGAAGCTGCTCCGCTATTTCATCTTCACCTATATCGTCACCTTCGCCGTCTACATCATCTGGCCCACGGCCCTGAATCTCCGTCCGACGGAGTTTCCCCGCGAGAATATCTTTACGTGGATCACGCGCCACGTGATCTACGCCGCAGATCCCAGCACCAACGTCTGCCCGTCCATGCACATCATCGGCGCTTTCGGGCTTTGGTTCGCTTCCGGCCGCACGAAGCGCTTCTCCGGACCGCTGGCCCGCATCCTCTGGGGCATCCTGTGCCTGGCCATCTGCCTGTCCACCGTGCTCCTGAAGCAGCATTCCGTCATCGATGTGATCGCCGCCATCCCGTTCGTAGTGTTCGGATGGGTCATCGCCTACAGCGGTCTGGTCTTCAAACAGAAGACCACCTGAGTACGGGCGGCAGAAACTTCCCCGGTCTGCGCTCTTCCCTTCGCCGTCTCTTCACAGCCATCGGTCTTTCCGATGGCTGTTTTTCATACCGAAAAAAAATGAAAAACACGCGGAATGCCTGTTGACAAGTTAGGGCCAACTAACTATAATGCAGTTCAGGTTAGACAGCGCTAACCCAATTTATGTTTTCAAAGGAGCCTGTGAATGATGCCATTAAGTTTGGCCGACAGGGGGATCCCCCAGACGGTAAAGCATGTCGGCGGAAACCGGGAAGTCAGGCAGCATCTTGAAAACCTGGGATTCACAGCCGGGAGCAAAGTATGCGTCATCAGCACGCTGGGCGGGAATGTGATCGTCAGCGTGAAGGAATCCCGGGTCGCCATCAGTGAAGAGCTGGCAAGAAGAATCATGGTCTGATCAGGAAGGAGGAATAGGAATGAAGACATTGAGGGACGTTTCCATCGGAGAAACCGTCAGAGTCGTCAAGCTCCACGGCGAGGGTGCCGTGAAGCGCCGCATCATGGACATGGGCATTACCCGCGGCGTGGAGATCTTCGTGCGCAAGGTCGCCCCTCTGGGCGATCCCATCGAGATCAACGTGCGGGACTACGAACTTTCCCTGCGCAAGGCCGACGCCCAGATGATCGAAGTGGAGTGATCCGTCTTCGGGCGGAAAACTCCCTGTATTTTTGCCCACAAGTTAGTCTGTGCTAATTTATGGCTGTATCTGAAGAAAAGAGAAAGGAAGAAAGCACATGGAACTGCGTATTGCCCTGGCAGGCAACCCCAACAGCGGCAAGACCACCCTGTTCAACGCGCTGACCGGCTCCAACCAGTTCGTCGGAAACTGGCCCGGCGTCACCGTTGAAAAGAAAGAGGGAAAACTCAAAAAGCACGACGGAGTCATCATCACCGACCTGCCGGGCATCTATTCCCTCTCCCCCTACACGCTTGAAGAGGTCGTCGCCCGCAACTATCTGATCAATCAGAGGCCGGATGCCATTCTGAACATCATCGACGGCACCAACCTCGAGCGCAACCTGTATCTGACCACCCAGCTGACGGAACTGGGCATTCCCGTCGTTCTCGCCATCAACATGATGGATATCGTGAAGAAGAACGGAGACAAGATCAACATTGCCGAGCTGTCCCGCCAGCTGAGCTGCAAGGCTGTCGAGATCTCCGCTCTGAAGGGCGACGGCGTCATGGAGGCCGCCGAAGCCGCCATCGACGCGGCGAAGAACGGAAAGACCGTTCCCCAGCACCGGTTCTCCGGTCCTGTCGAGCACGCCATCGCGCACATCGAGGAAGCCGTCGTTCACGACATGCCGGAGGAACAGCAGCGCTGGTACGCCGTCAAGGTGTTCGAACGCGACGACAAGGTCCTGGAACAGCTGAATCTCTCCGCGGACACGCTGTCGCATATCGAGCAGGACATCACCGCCGCTGAGGCGGAACTCGACGACGATGCCGAGAGCATCATCACCAACGAGCGCTACGTCTATATCGCCGACGTGATCAAATCCTGCTACAAGAGGAAGAGCAAGGGACAGCTGACCAGATCGGACAAGATCGACAAGATCGTCACGAACCGCTGGCTCGGCCTTCCCATCTTCGCCGCAGTCATGTTCCTGGTCTACTGGATCGCCATGGTCGCCGTCGGCGCCCCGGCCACCGACTGGGCCAACGACGGACTCTTCGGCGACGGCTGGCATCTGTTCGGCATCGGATCGGCCGCCTATGAGGAAAAGGTCGGCGAATACAGCGATGCCCTGAATGCCGTCAATGCCTACTACGAGATCGATCCGGAAGCGGATGATTTCGACGGAGACGCCGCTCTGGCGGAAATGAAGGCCGTCACCTCTTCCGAGGCCAGCCAGATGATCACCGTGGAAGACGAGGAGACGCTCGAGCCGATCGATCTGACCGTCTATTTCGATACCCTTCCCTCCATGTCCGACAAGGAGATGGAAGAGGCCGGAGTCGTCGGCGTTACATACAAGGAAGCCACAGGCTTCTTTGAAGAAAAAGGCTTCGATGCTCCCGATCCCGCCGATGACGGCGTCTGGGTGCCGGGCATCCCGGTCCTCGTTGAAGGGCTTCTGGACAGGGCAGGCGCCGCCGACTGGCTCAAAGGCCTGATCCTGGACGGCATTGTGGCCGGCGTCGGAGCCGTTCTGGGCTTCGTCCCCCAGATGCTGGTCCTGTTCCTGATGCTGGCCTTCCTGGAAGCCTGCGGCTACATGGCCCGCATCGCGTTTGTCCTTGACCGCATCTTCCGCAAGTTCGGCTTGTCCGGCAAATCCTTCATTCCCATGCTCATCGGCGTGGGCTGCGGCGTTCCGGGCATCATGGCCAGCCGCACCATCGAAAACGAGCGTGACCGCCGCATGACGATCATGACCACCACCTTCATCCCCTGCGGAGCGAAGGTCCCCTTCATCGCCATGATCGCAGGCGCGATCTTCGGCGGCTCTGCGTGGGTAGCTACCTCCGCCTACTTCATCGGCATGGCTGCCATCGTCATCTCCGGCATCATGCTGAAGAAAACGAAGATGTTCGCCGGAGAGCCTGCCCCGTTCGTCATGGAGCTTCCTGCCTACCACTGGCCGACTCTGGGCAATGTGCTCCGCTCCATGTGGGAGCGCGGCTGGTCCTTCATCAAAAAGGCCGGCACCATCATTCTGCTGTCCACCATCGTGGTGTGGTTCACCTCCTATTTCGGCTTCACCTCCGACGGCTTCCGCATGCTGGCCGAGGATGAACTGGACCTTTCCATCCTTGCCAGGATCGGCAGCGCCATCGCCTGGATCTTCACGCCCCTCGGTTGGGGCAACTGGCAGGCTGCCGTGGCCTCCGTCACCGGCCTCGTCGCCAAGGAGAACATCGTCGGCACCATGGGAATCCTGTACGGCGGCGGCGACGCCACGGTGTGGCAGACGCTCGGCTCCGCCTTCACGGGCATCACAGGCTACTCTTTCCTGGTATTCAACCTCCTGTGCGCCCCCTGCTTTGCCGCCATCGGCGCCATCAGGCGCGAGATGAACAACGCGAAGTGGACATGGTTTGCCATCCTGTATCAATGCGGATTTGCCTATGTCATCGCGCTGATGATCAACCAGTTCGGCGGCCTGTTCACCGGACACGTCAGCGTGATCGGCCTGATCTTCGCCGTCGCATTCCTCGCGCTCATCATCTGGATGCTGTTCTTCAGAAAGTATTCGGAAGCCACCCGCCTGGAGGAGAAGATCCCTGCCTGACGGAGATAACAGAAGGGAGCTGATCTCATGTTCGCCTGGATCTCGGCGAATCTCGCCACCATACTGATCACCCTGGGACTTGCGGCCGTCGTCGCCGCCGTCGTCAGGGGCATGATCCGGGACAGAAAAAAGGGCCGGTCGTCCTGCGGCGGCAACTGCGGACACTGCCCGATGAACTGCTCCAGCTGCAAACACTGAAACGCGAAAACGCCCTGCAGGATCTCTGCAGGGCGTTCGTTGTAGCGTAAAACCACTCGCTAGGCGAGTGGTTCGGGAAAGCTTAAGCGAAGAAGAAGGAATAAAAAACTCCTTTTGCGATATAATCGAGCTGCGGTCTGCCAACTGCAGCAAGAAGAGCAAAAGGAGGACATTCAGGAT
>JAFYAU010000021.1 GCA_017540565.1 Oscillospiraceae bacterium | reverse complement strand
TGTGCTGATCCTCTTTTCTAGATAGTCTCGCACGATTTTAACCTTTTCTTCTACAGTTATCTTTTGCTTTTGAGGCATAACAATGCTCCCCCTATGATCAACAGTGTTTTTTTCACTGTCTCTCATAGAGGGAGCATATCAAAGGACATCGCGCGCTTCTTTTTCCCGTCCCTGGCCATTGTTTGCGCGGTATGCCTTCTGGGATGTATCCTTGACAATGCCCTGGGCATAACGGATTATCTCTTCGGCTCACGTGAGAGAGCGGAAAGCGTCGTCACGGACTTTTTCCTGGTGGAAGTCCAGGTGACCTTCATAGTACTGTCTCTCAGTACTGTCCTGTCCACCCGGTCCAAGCGAGTCTACTGGGTCGACAGCTTCCAGTACAGGCTCGTGCGTCCGCGATTCACCAATTTCACCGCGCTTTCCTCCTATATCCTCGCTACGCTCGTCATCGGGACCATCTGCGAGATCCTGGACCGGTGCATAAAGGACCCCTGCATGCTCATGGGAGTGCTGATCAGCTTCCTCCTGTCTGTCGTCCTTATGATCATCCTGTCCGTGCGGATGATCGGAGCCAATTTCGGAGAAGAGGCCATCAAGGCGGAACTTGAGGAGGAACTCAGCAAATGGAAGGATGGACAGGAGCTTCAGGAACACATCGCGTATGACGCCGGACTCCGGATACCGATGATAAGGGAGCTGGTGCAGGTCACGTTTCAGGAAGCCGAGGAAAGGCAGCTCGGCCACGTCTGCGAGAACCTGGCCCTTCTCTTCAGGGCGGGCTTTCCGCATGAACTGAAACGCTGCTACGACTATGTAAGCAAGGCTCTTCATTCTCCGGAGATCATGGCGCAGATCGATTTCACGCTGATGAGGAACGCCGTGTTTTCCAACGAGGTCTCTTTTTTCTTCGGGGACTGCCCTCTCTCCCTCGATTCGACTCTCAGATGGTGGGACGAAATGATCGACGAGAGGTTCGACGACGCGATCCTTCTCTGGCTCGGGGGGAGGAAAGAAGAAGCGAGGAGGATCAGGAAAGATCTTTACGCGATGTTTACCCGGGCGGTCCATTACCATGTGCAATGGCTCGATTTTGAGGACTATGAACTTTCCGAGAGGCAGATTCTGGAAATCCTCCGCCTCATGGGACATTTCGTTGAAAGAAGGATGGGCTACTCAGCCCCCATCGACAGCCGCGGGGAATTCATAGAACTCGATGAAGAATGGCAAACATCTGAAAAAGAACTGACTGATGACACCAAAGTGATAGAGGATGCAGAACGACTTGCCGCATTTGCGGTCCGTACTCTCGATTCCTGGAAGGCCGGCAACTGCAGCGAAGAATACCGAATGGAAAGAGAAGTATTCAACCTGGATCGGGCAAAACAGTTTTAAGGCAGGAATACCGTTTTCTGTGTCCTTACATACGACATCTTCCATACTCGCCTCCCGGCGCTGCGCGCGCCGGGAGGCTTTTCCTTTTCCCGGGCCCGCCGTCTTCCCCATTTGCCGACTGATTCAATAGGTTGAGGCCGCCTTTTCTTTGTGATACGATGCAGGAAAAGGGCCGTGCCCTTCGGCAAAAAACCGACCCGAACGGAGGAATACGAGATGACAAGAGAAGAGATCCTGGACCTGTGCGGAAAGACGGCGCGGGAGGCGCAGATCCGCGACGACGTCTGCTCGCGCAGCACCCTGCTGGGACTGAAGGCGTATTTCGACTGGATCCCGGACGAGATGATCCGTGCGTCCATGAACCTGTGCGGCGGCGCCGGCGCCTCGAGCGGCAGCTGCGGCACCTACACCTGCGGCCTGCTGGCCGTCGGACTGAAGTACAACGTCCCCCTGGAGGAGGAGCTGAAGAATCCCGAACTGCAGGATATCAACGCGGGCATGTTCATGAAGTTCCGCGACAAGTATCTGGAAGTGATGGGGACCACCCTGTGCCCGGAGCTGCAGAAGCAGATCTACGGACGCAGCTTCATCTTCACCGATCCGGCCGACTGCGAGGAGTACTGGAAGATCGAAGACCATGCGGAGAAGTGCGCGGTCGTCGTCGAGAAGGCCACCCGGATGATCGCGGAGTTCCTGCTGGACAACGAAAAGGCGGAGTAAGGGGGCTGCGAAGTGAGGATCCTTGTCATCGGCGGCGTGGCCGCCGGAGCCGGCGCGGCCACCAAGGCCCGCCGCGTCAATGAGGACGCAGAGATCGTCCTGTTCGAAAAGGGCAGCTACGTCTCCTTCGCCAACTGCGGCCTTCCCTACTACATCGGCGGCGTCATCGAGGACCGGGACGAACTGCTCCTGGTCACGCCGGAGCTGTTCAGAGAGCGGTTCAACATCGACGTGCGCATCAACAGCGAAGTCACGAAGATCGACCCGAAGGCCAAGACCGTCACCGTGAAGACGGGGTCCCGCAGCAAGCGGGAACCCTACGACAGGCTGATCATCGCGACCGGCGGCACGCCGGTCACCCTGCCCGTAAAGGGGGCGGAGACGGAGGGCGTGTACCACGTGTTCACGCTGCCGGACGCCGACCGGATCATGTCCCGGCTGGAGCTGGGGATGAAGCGGGCCGTGGTCGTGGGCGGCGGCTTCATCGGCCTGGAGAGCGCGGAGAACCTGCGGGCCAGAGGGCTCGAGGTCACGGTCGTGGAGAAACTGCCCCAGGTCATGAGCAACATGGACAGCGAGTTCTCCGACGCCATCATCCGCGAACTGGAGGCTTCCGGCATCCGGGTGCTCACCGGGGTCGGCCTGTCCGAGATCACCGGAAAGGCGAAGGTCACCGGCGTCGTCCTGGACGACGGGACGAAGCTGAAGGCGGACATGGTGATCATGGCGGCCGGAGTGCGCGGGAGCACGCAGCTGGCCGAGATGGCCGGGTGCCGTCTCGGGACCACCGGCGGCGTGTGGGTGGACGCCTCGATGCGGACCAGCGTGCCGGACATCTACGCGGCCGGGGACATGGTGGAGAGCCTGAACCTGGTCACGGGAAAGAAGGTGCGGATCCCGCTGGCGGGGAGCGCGAACAAGCAGGGCCGCGTGGCCGGGGCGAACGCCGCCGGCGGACACATGACCTTCAAAGGCGTGCTCGGGACCGCCATCATCAAGGTGGGCGGACTGACCGCCGCCCGCACCGGGCTCAACGCCCGGGAGGCCGCCGCGCAGGGCTATGATTTCGAGTGCCTGTACGTGCCCGGCTTCAGCAACGCCACGTACTATCCCGACGCCATGCCGCTGCTTCTGAAGCTGACGGTGGAGCGGCAGTCCGGACGCCTGCTGGGCGCCCAGGGGATCGGCCGCAAGGGCGTGGACAAGCGCATCGACGTGCTGGCCACCGCCATCTACGGCGGCATGACCGTGTTCGATCTGGAGGATCTGGACCTGGCCTACGCGCCTCCCTTCTCCTCCGCCAAGGATCCGGTCATCCTGGGCGGCATGATCGCCTCCAACGTGATCCGCGGCGAGATCGACTGCTGCCTGCCCTCGGACATCCCCGCGCTGCTGGCGGACAGGAACACCGTGGTGCTGGACGTGCGCACGCAGGAGGAATGGGACGAGGGCCATGTGGAAGGCGCCGTCCTGCTCCCCGTGGACGAGCTGCGCGCCCGGTATGCCGAACTCGATCCGAAGAAGAGCTACGCCGTCTACTGCGGCGTCGGCTACCGCGCCTACAACGCCTGCCTTTTCCTGAAGGCCAAGGGCTATATGGTGAAGAACATCAGCGGCGGCATGCGGGCCATCCGCATGGGCGTCTGATCCCGGTCGTCTGACCGTATTCTACATATCTACAGGAGATGAACGAGCATGAATCTGAAAAACTATCCCCGGAAGCATTACGCGATCAACCAGTTCTGTCAGCCCCACAACCATGAACTGAAGGGACGGAAGTTCTACTTCTCCATGGACGGCGGCACGGACTACGAGCTGGAGGTGACCGGCGAGAAGACCGTCCTGTGGAACAAGGTCGGCGAAGAAGCGAAGGAAGCCACCTACGAGTGCGTCAAGGGCGACGACACTACGTACCTGCTGGACTTCGACGTCGCGGACACCTTCATGACCGATCACGCCACCAACCTGGTGTTCATCATCGATCTGGAGCAGCGCCTCGTGACCGTCGTGACCTGCTGGATCGGCTGGAACAAAAAGTTCCCGTATCTCGTCAAGAGCGACTACGACTTCGGCGCCATCGTCGTCGAGGGTCTGGAGACCCCGTTCCGCCGCCACTGCCTGACCACCCAGATGGTCGGCACCCGCGTGGAGTGGCACTGGAACTACCTGATGTGGACCCACCACAACTACTATTCCACCAACTACTACACCCTGACCTGGCCGGACGAGAGCATCGCCGTGGAGGAGCTGGGCGGCCCGTTCGAGCTGCTGCCCTGCCACGATGAGATCGCACAGTATGTGAAGATCAAGGAAAATCTGTTCGCCTTCTGCCTGACGGAGGAGATGATGGAGCGCATGAGCGAGGGCCGCATCCTGTTCCGCAGCAACAACATGATCTTCCTGCAGAACTATAACAAGATGATGCACGCCGGCCGCACCTTCGGCCACGCCACCACCCCCGACGGCAAGACGTTCGCCTGCCGCACGCTGTTCGGCAGCTTCGGCAACCCGGTGCATATCCCCGACAGCATCGTGGACGGCGACAACAAGTACACCGTCTGACGGAGAAAGGAAGAGTGACTGACATGGCAAGATTTTCCAACTTTACCTTCGACGAGGCCGGCGTATACATCAAAAACCTGGCCAACAACGCCGATGATCTCGGCATCCGGGCCTACTGCTTCCCGGACAACTACGAACTGGCCGGCCGGGAATTCGTGATCGACTGCGGCTGCTGCGAACACACTCTCACCTGGAAGGCCCCGCGTCACGCCGCCTTTGACGGAACCGTGTGCGACACCTATGTGATCAAGCAGGAGGACGGCATCTACATCGCCCGCCTGGGCGCCGTCTGCGCTGTCCTCGATCTGTCCAACGGCCAGGCGGCCCTCGTGATCGGCGACGACGTGCTGCCCGGCGTCATCAGAGGCATGGGCACGGAGGCTCCCGCCTTCGCCGCCGACGAGATGGTGGAGACCAACGTGGACTGGGTCATGGGCGTCGGCCGGTATCTGAACCAGAATTTTCTTTCCGCCGAAAAGCTGGCCAGCTGCTGGAGCCCCAACGCCGGCGAGGCGCAGGGCAGCGGCTACACTCCAGTGGATCCCGCGGCCAAGGTGCAGGAGAACGCCTACAAGGCGGTAAAATTCCGCGACAGCTTCTATCTTGTAGTTCAGGAGCACCAGGACTGCAAGGAAGTCTGTGCTCCCTTCGGTACGCGCAAGGTCGTCCTGCTGGAGGATTATGAACGCTGCATGGCCAGCGGCGCCGTCATGGGCAAGGGCTTCGATCCCATGATGGTCACGGGCTACGCCCGCTTCATCGGCCAGAGCAAACAGGATATCCTGTAACCCCCTTGACATACGTCACAAGGCCCGCGCAGCCCTCCGGCAGCGCGGGCTTTCCCTGTCTCCTCCAAAAGTGACGAATCTTTACAGTTTTCCCTCCGCGTTGCATTCAGAGGCCCGCATGCCGTATAATGCAGGCAGCAAAGAAAGTCCCCTTAAGGGGCCGCAGAGGAACTTGGTCTATGAAGAGATCTCCGGTCTACCCACTCATCATCATCGGCGCCGGGACGGCGCTGTTCGTGCTGCTTGGAGCTGTCCTCCGGGTATCCAGCCCGGTGCCCGGCGTCAGTCTCCCCATCCATTACGCCCTGCTGGGCTTTCTGTCCGTCCTGTACGGCCCTGTGCCCGGCCTTGCCGTCGGTGTGCTCGGACGGCTGCTGACCGATCTGATCCATGGCGCCGGCGTATGGTGGAGCTGGATCATCTCCTCGGGCGTTTTCGGACTGCTGATGGCCCTTGCCGGCCGCCGCTTCCGCTTCTGCCGCCGCCCCTTCGGCCTGAATGACGCTGCTGTCTTTATCCTTTGCGCCGTGGTGTGCCACCTGATCTGCTGGGCCGTTCTCACGCCTCTCCTGGACGCCGTCCTGTACGGCGAGCCTTACGGCCCGATGCTGCTGCAGGGTCTGGTGATCGCCGCGCTGAACGCTTTCGTCACCGCCGTTATCGGCTCGCTGCTGTGCTTTCTCTGCTCATCGTTCCGCCGGCACAGGGCTGAGCGCAGACGGAGCCGCACGGTGCTTTCAGGAAGGCCCGAATGAGGGCGTATCCCTCTCCCGCCGGGCATCCGATCATTTTCCGATTGAAATCCCGCTGAAGGCCGCTGTATAATGTCCTCAGAGCGGACAGGTTTCCGCCACTACTGTAAGGAGTGAGGCAAAATGAAAAAGTCTCCGGTAAAGACCATTGTCGCCATCGGCATCGGCGCGGCGCTGTTTTTCGTTCTCGGACGTTTCGTCTCCATCCCGAGCCCCGTGCCCAACACCAACATCACCATCCAGTACGGCCTGCTGGGCTTCATGGCGGTCCTGTTCGGCCCCATCGCCGGCGTGCTCATCGGCCTGATCGGCCATTTCCTGATCGACCTCTCCTGGGGCTACGGCATCTGGTGGAGCTGGGTCATCGCCTCCGGCGTCTTCGGACTGCTGATGGGCCTGGCCGGCACGCGCCTGAAGCTCGGCGAAGGTGAGTTCGGCGGCAAGGGCATCGCCGTATTCAACGTCTCCCAGGTGATCAGCCACCTGATCTGCTGGGTCGTGGTCGCCCCCGTCCTGGACATCGTCATGTACGCGGAGCCTGCCAACAAGGTGTTCCTGCAGGGCCTCGTGGGCGGTGCCGTCAACATCGTGACCACCGCCGTCGTCGGCACGCTGCTGTGCCTCGCCTACGCGGCGACGAAGCCGAAGAAGGGCAGCCTGAAGGAAGAGAAATAAGCATTGCCGTTTGCACGGCGGGAGGCCTTCTCCCGCCGTGTTTCCATCCATCGGCGGAAACGGAGAATATGCCGTGAACGATCCCATCATCGAATTCAGGAATTTCGGATTCCAGTATAATGCGCAGGCGGAGCCCACCCTGTACGACATCAATCTCACCGTTCGCAAGGGGGAGAAGGTCGTGATCGTCGGGCCGTCCGGCTGCGGGAAGTCCACGCTGGCGCACTGCATCAACGGGCTGATCCCCTTCGCCCTTCCGGGGGAATCCACCGGTACCGTCACGGTCGCCGGGAAGCCCACGAAGGACCAGGGGATCTTCGAACTGTCCCGCACCGTGGGAACGGTGCTGCAGGACTCCGACGCCCAGTTCATCGGGCTCACCGTGGCGGAGGACATCGCCTTCGCCCTGGAGAACGACTGCGTCGGGGAGCCGGAGCTGCACGAGCGGGTGCGGAAGGCCGCCGAAATGGTATCCCTCTCCACCCATCTGCTGCACGCCCCGGGCGACCTGTCCGGCGGACAGAAGCAGCGGGTCTCCCTCGCCGGCGTCATGGTGGACGATGTGGAGGTCCTGCTCTTCGACGAGCCGCTGGCCAACCTCGACCCGGCCACCGGGAAGACTGCCATCGAACTCATCGACGAGATCCACAGTCAGACCGGCGCGGCGATCATCATCATCGAGCACCGGCTGGAGGACGTGCTGCACCGGGACGTGGACCGCATCGTCCTGATGGACCACGGGCGCATCCTGGCGGACGCGCCGCCGGACGAGCTTCTCAGCGGCCCCCTGTTGGCGGAGAACGGCATCCGCGAGCCGCTGTATCTGGCGGCTCTGAAATACGCGGGCGTATCCGTGAGAGCGGACATGCTGCCGCACAGCATCCGCACGCTGCGGCTGGGCGAAGGCGAGAAGCGCGCCGTACGGGACTGGTTCCGCAGCGTTCCGGTCCCCCCGGAGCCGGAGCCGCAGCCGTACCTCCTGCGGGCGAAGAACGTGGAATTCGCCTATGGGAGTGGCCACAAGGCGCTGAACGACGTCTCCGTGGACATCCGGCGCGGTGAGATGCTCGCCATCGTCGGCACCAACGGCGCCGGGAAATCCACCTTCTCCAAGGTCGTATGCGGCTTCGAGCGCCAGCAGAAGGGCGAGATATCCTTCTCCGGCTGCGAATGGGCCTCCCTCTCCCTGAAGGAACGGGCCGACCACGTGGGCTACGTGATGCAGAACCCCAATCAGATGATCTCCAAGACCATGATCTTCGACGAGGTCGCCCTCGGTCTGCGGACGCGGAAGGTCCCCGAGGAGGAGATCCGTCCCCGGGTGGAGGATGCTCTGAAAGTGTGCGGACTCTGGCCGTTCCGGAACTGGCCGGTCTCCGCCCTGAGCTTCGGACAGAAGAAGCGCGTGACCATCGCCTCCATTCTGGTGCTGGATCCGGAGATGATCATCCTGGACGAGCCCACCGCCGGCCAGGACTACCGCCACTACACGGAGATCATGGAGTTCCTGCGCGATCTGAACGCGAAGGGCGTCACCGTGGTCCTGATCACCCACGACATGCACCTGATGCTGGAGTACGCGCCGCGCGCCGTGGTCTTCTCCGCCGGCCGGGTGCTGGCCGACGACTCCTCCGCCGCCATCCTGACGGATCCGGAGATCATCGCCGCCGCCAGTTTGAAGGAGACCAGCCTCTACGATCTGGCGCTTCTGTGCGGCATCGACGACCCGCGGGCCTTCGTCCAGCGCTTCATCGACCATGAGCGGAAGGAGGCGCGGCAGCAGTGACGAATATCTTCAACTACGTCGACCGCTCCTCCCCCATCCACCGTCTCACCGGAGCCACCAAGCTGGTCTGCCTGCTGCTGTGGACCTTTGCTGCCATGAGCACGTACGACACCCGCCTGCTCGTCGTCATGGCCGTCCTCAGTCTGGTCCTGTTCCGGGTCTCGAAGATACGGATCAGCGACGTCAGGTTCCTTCTCATCCTTATGACCACGTTCATGGTTCTGAACAACGTCCTGATCTTCCTCTTCTCTCCGCAGCACGGGGTCTCCCTGTACGGGACCTGCCATGTGCTGTTCCGCATCACCGAGCGCTATACCGTCACCGCGGAGCAGCTCTTCTACCATCTGAACCTGGTGCTGAAATATCTGGCTACCATCCCTGCCGTGATCCTGTTCGTGTGCACGACCAACCCCAGCGAATTTGCCGCCAGCCTGAACCGCATCGGCGTGAAGTACACCATCGCCTACTCCGTAGCCCTGGCGCTGCGGTACATTCCGGACATACAGAAGGAATACCATGAGATCTCCCAGGCCCAGCAGGCCAGAGGGATCGAGATGAGCCGGAAGCAGAACCTGATCAGGCGGCTGAAGAGCGCCAGCGCCATCCTGATACCGCTGATCCTGTCCAGCATGGACAGGATCGACACGATCTCCAACGCGATGGAGCTGCGCGGCTTCGGCAAGAACAAAAAGCGCACCTGGTACATGGCGCGTCCCTTTCGGAAGGCGGATTTTGCCGCCATCATCCTCTGCGCCGTACTTCTGGCCGCCGCCATCGCGCTGAACGTGATCAACGGCAGCCGCTTCTGGAACCCCTTCACATGACTGTCACAGAAACAACAAATCTCTGAAAGACCCGTTCGAACAGGAGGAAAAACGATGTCAAAAAAGATGAACCGCGTCCTTGCGCTCCTTCTCTGCCTCTGTCTGCTCCTGACAGGCGTGCCCGGCATGGCCGCTCCGGCTGACGGAGCCGGCGGGCCGGCGGAAGACGATCCCTCGACACAGGATCTCGATCCCGCCGCGCTGGGCGTACACAAGCTCGGCGAGCTCAGCGGAGATGAGACGCCGCCGGACCTGTCCGGCGTGACGCCCGACACCTCCCTGAAAGAGCTCGTCCGTGTCTCGATCTTCCTGTCGGAACCGTCTGCGATCGACGCGGGCTACGCTGCACAGGGCATCGGCAGGAACCAGTCCGCGGTCAGCTACCGCACGTCCCTGCTGAACAGGCAGAAGAGCGTCCAGGCCTCCATCGAGAGCAAGGTCGGGTATTCCCTTGACGTTGCCTGGAACCTTACCCTTCTGACGAACGCTTTCTCCACCTGGGTGTACGGGAAGGATATCCCGGTCATCGAGCGCATGGACGGCGTCATCGCCGTGCAACGCGAGAATATGTACACCGTTCCGGTGACTGAGAGCGGCGCGCAGCCCGACACGGCCAACACGAGCACCGGTATGGTGGGTGCCTCCGAAGCGTGGGCCGATGGCTATACCGGGGCGGGCACTCGGATTGCCGTCATCGACACCGGTATCGACACGGCGCACATTTCCTTCGACGCCGACGCCTTTGACTATGCAATCGCAGCGTATGAGCGGCAATCTGGCCGGTCTGTCGACCTCATGGATGCTTCGGACATCCCCGCCGGTCTGAACGGAGCCGGCACTTATCTCACCTCTAAGATCCCGTACGCCTACAACTATGTCGACGGCAACATGACCGTGAACCACCTCAGTGACCGCCAAGGCGAGCATGGCTCGCACGTTGCCGGCATCGCTGCGGCCAACCGCTACGTGAAGAAGGGGAGTTCCTTCGTGGACGCATCCCAGGCAGTCCATGCGGTAGGCATGGCGCCCGACGCCCAGCTGCTGATCATGAAGGTCTTCGGCGCGGGAGGCGGCGCCTACGATTCGGATTACATCGCCGCGATTGAAGACGCTGTCGCCTTGGACGCAGACGCCGTGAACCTCTCCCTGGGCGGGGCCGCTCCCGGCTTCACCTATGACAACGCGTACCAGGGCGTCCTCAACAGCCTGTCCGACGGTACCGCGAACGCAGGTACCGTGGCTTCCGTTTCCGCCGGCAACTCCGGCTCTTTCCTGTCCTACAGCGAGCTGACTTACGTCAATGATCCGTATATCGACGATGTCTCCACACACACCGGCGGAAGCCCAGGCACATACATAAACAGCCTGTGTGTCGCCTCCGCCGACAACACCGGAAAAACCGGCGCCCCGCTGGTCTTCAACGGGAAACAGAACGTGTTCATCTCCGACTCCCCCTCCAGTGGCGGTTCTTTCGCGGATCTCTCAGGCACTTATGACTTCGTCTATATCGATGCCAGCGGCACATGGCAGGATTACTATGTCGTGAACGAGGAAGTGAGTCTGGCGGGGAAAGTCGTCATCGTGAACCGCGGCATCTACAATTTTTCGGATAAAGGCAACAATGCCATCTCTTTTTCTCCGGCAGCGCTCATCATCGCGAACAACGAGCGTGGCTCCCTGAACATGGCTCTGGACGATTTCACCGGGACGTTCCCCCTGGCGGGCATGTCCCTTGCCGATGCGGAAGCACTGAAAGCGGCATCAGCATGCACCGTCTCCTATGGCCTGACCTATTACACCGGCACCGTAAAAGTCACGACGGCGATCACTCACGGGGGCACTGCTGACCGCTCAGAGGCGAACATCTCCGACTTCAGTTCCTGGGGCGTCCCCGGTTCCCTGCTGATGAAGCCCGAGATCACCGCGCCCGGCGGAGACATCTACTCCGTCTTCGGCACCAGTTACAGTCCGGCAGGCGCTGCACAGGGCGGGGCGGATCAGTACGAACTGCTGTCCGGCACCTCCGTGGCCGCGCCGCACATCGCCGGCCTGGCCGCGCTGACGGCCCAGTACCTGAAGGAAGCCGACTATGAGGCGCTGAACCCCGGCCTGGCGAACTATTCCCGCAGGGCCGTCATTCAGTCCCTCCTCATGAGCACCGCCACCCCGATGGTCGACGCTGACGGATACTACTATTCCATCCTGCAGCAGGGCGCAGGCCTGGCCGACGTCTCCAGGGCCGTCAACGCCTCCTCCGTCATCATGATGAAGGACGCCGGCCTGACGACCGCCACCAGAGCGGCCGCTGACGGCAAGGTCAAGGCCGAGCTGGGCGACGACCCGGACCGCACCGGCGTGTTCAGCTACTCCTTCACTGTCTACAACCTGTCAGGCAGGGATCTGACTTTCAATCTGCGTACGGACCTGTTCACGCAGTCCATGTATGAGGGCGTCTATGACTTCATCTTCATGGACCGCAGCACCAAGGATCTGGACGTCAGGACGACGTATTCCTTCGTCCAGGAACTGAAAGAGCCCCATGACGTAAACCGGGACGGCGTGACGAATGAAGATGACGCGCAGGCCGTGCTGGACGTCCTGTCCGGCGAGGACAGCGGCTCCGGTTTCGACCTCACCGCCGGCGAGATGGACGGGGACGGCCTGCTGTCCACCCACGACGCCAGTCTGCTCCTGCAGTACGGCGAGGCGGCCGCAGGCTCCCTGACCGTGAAGGCTGGATCCGCCAGAGACGTCACGGTGAAGATCGCCATCAACGGTAAAGCCCGGGAATACCTGGATGACAACTATCCCAACGGTACCTACGTGGAAGGCTACACTTACGTGGAGTGCACAACTGCATCCGCCGAAGGCGCGGCCGTCGGGGACGTGCACAGCATCCCCATCCTGGGCTTCTACGGGAGCTGGACCGATCCCTCCATGTTTGACAATACGTCCTACACGGATCGTCAGTACGATACGCTCTACTCCCAGAAAAACTATTCCGGGAACGGAGAGACGAACTACCTGATCCTGAAATACGGGTCCCAGCTCGCCTATTTCATGGGCAATCCGTATACAGTTGAACGGGATGGTTTTCCCTCGGACGTACTGGCCGTCAACAGCCGGGATCCCTTCGTGAACCTGTATTACAACCTGATCCGCTCCGCAGGCACCACCGGCTTTGCGGTCTCCCGCACGGATGGGATCGGTGGTGACGTGACGGAGGTTCTGGATCTCTCCGCCTGCAGACAGAATGTGGACGGCCTGTATTACGACGTCAACGCCGGATACTGGGAGAACACCGGGACGAAAGTCCACGCGATCAACAGAACTGCCGCGTCCTACGGCCTGCAGGAAGGCGACACGTTCCGCATCGGCTACTACGCCGTTCCCGAATACTACGCGATGCTGGCCCACAGCGGAGATATGACCGCCGAAAACGCAGGCGTCCTTTCCGACGAGGAGTTCAACTCCCTGCTGAAGGGGAACGTGCTTGGCCGCGGCGCCTTCGTCGGCTATGACTTCACCGTTGACGATACGGCTCCGGTGATCGGGATCATCGAACTAGACGGGACCAACCTCCTGGTCACCGCCGGCGACAACCAGGCGTTGGCCTACCTTGCCGTCCTGTCACTGGACGGCAAGACCGAATACCGGTCGGCGGTGCCGCATGACGCGACGTTCTCCGGCGTTTTCGACCTCGCCTATGCCGTTGAAAACGCGGAGGGCTATGTTGCGGTCTTCGCCGCCGACTACGCCGGCAATGAGACCGCAAAAGCCTTCCGGGTCAACGACAGGGAGGCGGCGGATCCTCTCGCTATCGACACGATCGCCGTCGTCCCCGGCACACTGAACCTGTACACGGGAAGCGAGGCGGATCTGTCCGTCTCGGTCACCCCCGTGACCGTGGAAGACCGGAGCGTCACCTGGGCTTCTTCCAACCGGTCCGTCGCCACTGTCGATGAAAACGGCCATGTCACGGCCGTCGCCGCCGGCAGAGCCGTGATCACCGCCACGGCCGTCGCCGACCGGACAAAGTCGGCGACCTGCACAGTCAACGTCGTTTCGATCAACAAGACACTGTACGGCATCGTCTGGGACGAAGAGGGAGAGGTCTTCTTCTCCTCCTTTAATACGACGGATCCGTCCGCATGGCAGCGAGAGCATACGGAAGGCGTTCCCTATCCGGTCCAGACTACACTGATGACCAATCACGGCACGTATGCCGGTACGTTCGACGCGAACTCCGGCACAACGATGCTCTACTCCTTTGACCCCTACATGTATGAGCTGTCGGAATTCGGTGAGAACTACATCGGAGCTACGGACTTCGCCGCAGCCTCCTCCTACTATCCGGAATACATCGGGACGGTCTACACCTTCCTTCCCTACCTCATCGCCGGAGGGGTGATCGCCGACGATCCCGATCCCACGGACGATGTGGAAGAGGATTACATGGGGATCCCCTATGCCATCATGGATGTGACACAGACTTCCGTCAACGCCTATCTGGCCGCTGTCGCCACAAAAGAAAGGCGTCAGGAGGGCGGGGATTTCTTCCTTCTGGATGAGAATGGACGTATCTGGGAGACGACGCTCAGCTACAACTGGAACTATGACGGCACGAATCTCCCGTTCGAATTCTCCGACCCCGTTCTGGTGCTGGATACCGGCATTCCCACCAGTTTCCTGTATCAGGACCTGTACTATGACGGGACCTGGCTGTACTGGTCCCACTGTGCCGACAACGGTTCCACCCTGTACGCCATCGACACGGAGAACGGGATCCTCTATGACACCGGAAGCTTCGGCGACGGCGTGTGGCCGGTCACCGGCCTGTACGTCCAGGGGCGGGTCGCTCCCGCCTCCGCTGGTGACGAGGAGGAGATCGGTCCCCTGCCGGCTGAGCCTTTGAATATCCGCAGGGAGGACCTGATGACCGCCGAGGTCATGAGCCGCCTCGCAGCAGAATCCGCAAGATCTCCCGCAGGCAGCCTGACCTCCGTACGGGTCTCGGAACAGCCTTTTGCAAGGGAGGAGAAGGAAACAGAAACCGTCGGCAGATCCTCCCAGGCGACCGATAACAAGGACAGATCGATCGTCATCCTCACCGATGATGAAGCCGTGACAAACGGCCTCATGACCGTCTCTTACAGCGAAGGTCTCAGTTATCTCAATTCGGAGAGCCCTGCGTTTTACTCCACCCACGTGGACGAGGCGGCCCGCACCGTAACCTTTGCCTATGCTTCTGTGGCGGAGATCCCAGCAGAAGAGCCAATCGCCAGGATATACTTTGAACTCACGGAACCGGACAGGATGCAGCAGGTGACCATCGGCGTCACAGAGCGCAACACGGACACCCGTGTCTCCGAGGAGCCCGTGACGATCCAGGTCGGCCGGCCGGTCTTCCGGAGCCAGGCGCTGGTACTGTCCGGTGAGATCGCCGTGAAATTCAATATGGAACTTCCGCCGATCGACGGTGTGGACTATGCGGACAGTTATATGCGCTCCATCGTTGGAAACAGCAACGTCTGGGCCCAAATGCCAATCAGCCAAGCGACCGTCGACAGCAACGGCCGGTACGGTTTCCTGTCCTACGTTAAGTCCATCCAGATGGCGGATACCATCCACGCCGAGTTCATCTATGGCGGCACCAGGAACGTCTACAAGAACTATTCCGTGGAGAGATACATCAAAGCCATGGACGAACACCAGGATCAGTTTGACGCCCGGACGATGGACCTGATCCACGCGATTGCGGACTACGGCCACTACGCGCAGCTCTACCTCTCCGAAGTGAACGGCTGGGCAATCGGTACGGATTATAAAGCGATGAACACGTTCTACACGGATTCGTATGACTATGCGGATATACTCTCTAAGGTCACGCCGAAGGCATTCGTGAAGACGATCGACGGTACGAGCATCACAAAGGCAACATATAAGCTGCATCTGGATGCCGAGACAACGGTGGACGTGTACCTGACGACGAAGGACGGCTCCGCGCCGAAGAACGTCAAGCTGACGATGCCTGATAAAAAAAGCGGGAAAGACATCACATCGTCCGTAACACCACTGGAGACATCCGACGGACGGTACATGATCCAGATCGAAGGGATCTCTGCGCACCAGTTGGGCGATATGATAACGATCACTGGCGAAGCGGGCGGTAAGTTCACGGTACAGGTTTGCGCCCTGTCGTACGTGAGGTCAGTGCTGAACAACAGTTCTTCTACCAAAGCCGCGAAAGACGGCATGGCGTCCCTGTACGCCTACTACGCTGCCACGATGGCCTACCGTCAGAAGAGCAGCACCTGACATTTGCCGTGAAAGATCATCGGAAAACACAGAAGGCCGCCGGGAGAATTCTTCCCGGCGGCCTTCTCGTTCTCCGGCAGATGGCAAAAGCCCGGCGGGGTTGTTTTCCCGGCCGGGCTTTTGATTGACAGAAATAATTATTGTCCCGTCACTCTGCCGCCTCCAGCAGCTGGCGGGTATACTCCTGCTGCGGGTTTCGGAACAGTTCGTCCACGGTGTTCTGCTCCACGATCTCACCGTTCTTCATCACGATGCACCGGTCGCACAGCTGGTAGACCACGTTCAGGTCGTGGGTGATGAACAGGTAGCTGAGGTCGTACTCCTCCTTCAGCTCATACATCAGCTTCAGGATCTGCGCCTGGATGGTCACGTCCAGTGCGGAGACCGCCTCGTCGGCGATCAGGAGCCTGGGACGTACGATCAGAGCGGATGCGATGCACACGCGCTGCCGCTGGCCGCCGGACAGATCGGAGGGCTTCCTGTCCATATACTCCTCTCCGAGCCCCACCAGGTCCAGTACCAGCTTCACGCGGCGGATGCGCTCGGCGCGGTCGTATTTTCCGTAGACGATCAGCGGCTCCTCCAGGATCCAGCCCACGGTGCGGGCCGGATTGAGCGAACTGGCGGGGTCCTGGAACACCATCTGAGGACGCTTGGAGTAATGGATGATCTCCCCCTCGACGTCATCGAGCATACCCAGGATCGCCTTGGCCAGGGTCGTCTTCCCGGAGCCGCTCTCGCCCACGACGCCCAGGACTTCGCCCTCGTACATGGTGAAGGAGACGTCCCTCAGCAGCTGTTTTTTCTTTTTCCGGGAAAAGGCGCCGCCGGACCGGTACCAGTTGCTGACGTGCCTGACCTCCAGGATAGGTTTATCCGTCATCGGTCTTCTCCTTCTCCGCCTGCAGGATGTCCCGGATCTTCCGGTCCCTGGTCGGGATAGCGGCGATCAGGTTCTGCGTGTACTCCTCTCTGGGATGGTAGAAGATCTCGTCCACCGTCCCCTGCTCCACGAGCTCCCCCTTGCGCATGACGAGCACCCGGCTGCACAGCTTCTTCACGACGTTCATGTTGTGGGAGATGAACAGGATCGTGGTCCCCTTCTCCCGGTTGATCTTCTGCAGAAGCTTCAGGATCTGCGCCTGGATGGTCACGTCAAGCGCAGTGGTCGGCTCGTCGCAGATCAGCAGATCCGGTTCGTTGATGATGGCTGCAGCGATCATGGCGCGCTGCAGCATGCCTCCGGACATCTCGTGGGGGTACTTCATGTATACCGCCGGAGGATCCGGCAGTTCCGCGTCGTGCATCGCCTGCAGCGCCTTCTCCCGGCGCTCCGCGGCGCCCAGCTCCGTGTGCAGCGTCAGCGCCTCCTCGATCTGCGGTCCGACACGCATGCAGGGATCCATGCTGGACATGGGTTCCTGGAACACCACGGACATGGCGCTTCCCTGCAGTTTCCGGATGTCCGCGCGGGACATGGTCAGGATCTCCTGCCCGTCCAGCTTCACCGATCCCGTGCAGGAGGCCAGTTTCCGGGACAGCAGTCCGCAGATGGCCATGGACGTGATGGTCTTTCCGCAGCCGCTCTCGCCCACCAGGCCGACGATCTCCCCGCTCCGGATGAAAAAGGAGACGCCCCGGACGGAATCATGATCCCGGCCGTGAAAATGGATATGAAGGTCGTTCACTTCCAGCATTGTGCGCCCTCCTTATCTGTTCCGGTGCTGCAGGCCCTCGCTGAGCATGGAGAACCCTAGGATCAGCAGGACGATGGCGAGCGCGACGAACAGCACGTAATGGGGCGCCGCCTTCAGGTAGGTCTGTGCCTCAGACAGCATCCGTCCCAACGAGGCGTCCGGCGGCTGTACGCCGATGCCCACGTAGCTCATGCTGGCTTCCGCCAGGATGGCGTTGTTGAAGCCGATGGTCAGCGCGGGCAGCATGACCGCGATCACGTTGGGCAGGATATGCCGGAACATGATGCGGAAGGGACCCGCCCCCATCAGCCGGGCGGACTTGACGTAGTTCATCTCACGCGCACGGGCGTACTCCGCCCGCACGATGCGGGCGAAACTGGGCACGAACAGAAGGCCCAGGACCCATGTGATGGTATATTTTCCGCCGCCCACCACCGCCACCACGACGATGGCCAGCAGGATGGACGGAAAAGCGGTCAGGGCGTCGCAGATGCGCATCAGCACCTCGTCCGGCCAGCCGCCGAAATAGCCTGTCAGGGCGCCGATCACGGTGCCCAGCACGAAGCCTATGAGCACCACGCACACGGCGATGAGGAAGCTCGTTCCGGCTCCCTCCAAAACGCGGGAGAAGATGTCCCGCCCCAGGTTGTCACAGCCCATCAGGTGGGCCAGCCCGGGCCGTGCGAACTTGTCCGCCGCGTTCATGGCCGTGGTGGAATAGGGCCGCCAGAAAAAGCCGACGACGATCAGAAGGGACATGACAGCGGAGAGGATCCCGCCGATCCACAAAAAACCGTTGAAGTTGATCTTCTTCATCAGACGCACCCCCTCAGCCCAGACGGATGCGGGGATCCACCAGCTGGTACAGGACGTCCGCGATGAAATTGATCACGACCACCCATACGGCCAGGAAGACCACCAGGGTCTGTACCACCGGGAAATCCCGGTTCCCGATGCTGCTCAGCAGCAGCACCCCGATGCCCGGAAGGGCAAACACCTGCTCCACCAGGATGCAGTTGGCAACGATTTCCGACATGGAACTCGCGATGAATGTGATCACGGGAATGATCGCGTTGCGCAGCACGTGACGGCGCAGCACGATGGCGTTCCCGGCCCCGCGGGAATAGGAGGTGACCACGTAGTCCTTCCCCATCTCCCCGATCACCGAGGCGCGAAGCATCTTCACCGTCATGGCCGTCCGCGGGATGGCGATGGCCAGCGCAGGAAAGATCAGGCAGCCCAGCCAGGCCCAGAAGCCGTTCCTCACGGGCACGTAAGCCCCGGGCGTGAACCAGTGAATAAACACGCCGAAGAAATACGTCAGGCCGAGACCCAGAAGGAAGGCCGGGACGGACATGCCCACCTGGCCGAGGATCGTGATGATGTGATCCGCGACGCCGCCCTCGTGGCGGCCGCAGATGATTCCCAGGGGGAACGACAGCGCCACCATCAGCACGAAGCTGAGCAGAACGACGCCCACCGTCAGCGGGAGCTTCTCCATCACCATGCCCCGGACGGGGATCGAGTAGGCATAGGACACGCCGAAATCACCCTTCACGAAGGCCGCCAGCCAGCGGCCGTAGCGGACGAAGAGCGGATCGTTCAGGCCCAGCTCCTCCCGCAGTTCGGCGATCTTCTCCGGCGTGGCGCTGGTTCCCAGCATCGCCGCCGCAGGATCCGAGATCACCTGGAAGGCAAGGAAGACGAGCAGCGACACGATGAATAACGTTATGATGAGAGTCACTGTTTTTTTTGCGAAATATTTCATCAGCCCGTCCTCCTTTCCTCCGGTCTCAGGTCATTCCGGTATTATGGTTTATTTGTACCTCACGGTGCTCATGTCCATGACGTACATGGGATAGAACTGGTATCCCGTCAGGGTCCCGCGGATCACGACGAATTCCGCCAGGTCCTGGATATACACGTTTGCCGCGGTGTCCGCCAGGATCTTCAGGCACTGTCTGTACAGTTCCGTGGCTTCGGCGTCGTCCGTAGCGGCAGACGCCTTCGCGTACACCTCGTCATACTCCGGATTCGTATAGTTGAACATGTTGTTGTGCGCATCCGACTGGTACCGCGCCAGCAGCGCGGCCGCCGTCAGGGTGCTGGCGTCGAAGCCGACTACGGTGCTCTCATACTGGCGGCCGCCGTATACATCGGACAGCCAGGTGGCCCATTCGACCTTGTCCACCGTGGCGGTGATGCCCACTTCCTTGAGCTGCTCCACGATCACTTCCGCCGTATTCACATGCGGTGTGTAGTTGGAGGGCACGGTGATGCTCATGGTAAAGCCGTTGGGATAGCCCGCCTGGGCCAGCAGTTCCTTCGCCTTGGCGGTATCGTGGGGATAGGTATCCGCCAGCGCGGGATCGAAGTACTTGGTGAAGGCGGGATACATGGCGGAGCCCACGGGCGTTCCGTGCCCGTCCTCCGTCAGGTCCATGATCGCTTTCTCGTCGATGGCGTAGCAGAGCGCCTGGCGCACCAGCTCGTTGTCGAAGGGGGCGTGGGCGTTGTTCAGGTAGAGTGCCTGCACCAGATTCATCGTCCCCTCGAGGACCTCGTAGTCGCTCTTCAGTCCGGCGATCTGGTCTACGCCCAGATGGGCGCACAGGTCGATGGTGCCGGCGTCGAGCGCCGTGATCTCAGCAGAGGCGTCCTCGAAGATGCGGTACGTCACCTTGTCCAGATAGGCCGGGGTGCCGTAGTACTCCGCATGCTTCTCGAGAACCACGTTCTGCTGCACGGAACGGGACACGAACTTGAAGGGGCCGGTGCCGATGGGGTTCGTTTCCAGTCCGGTGGCGTCGGCGGGCACGATGTAGACGTACGCCGCGAACGCGATGAAGTTGGGGTTGGGGGCCGGCAGGGTCACCGTGACCGTCTTCGGATCCGGACTCGCTACCGCTACATCAGAAAGCGCCGCCGACAGGGAGGCATCCACTGTCTTGGCGGCGCAGGTTTCGAAACTGTAGAGAACGTCCTCCGCGGTCATCGTCTTTCCGTTGTGGAAAACAACGTTGTCCCGCAGAGTGAACGTATACGTAAGTCCGTCGTCGGAAAGGTCGTAATCACTCGCGCAGGCCGCCTGATAGGCGCCCGTGTGATCCGCTTTCACGAGTCCCTCGTATACGTTGAATAAGACCTCTCTGGTTCCTGCCGCCGTGATTGAGTAGGGGTCAAGACTGCTGTCCAGGTCCTGAGCGATTCCGACAACGATACTGTTGCCGTCCGCTCCGGTCGAAGTGTCCTTGTCGCTGGCTTTGCCGTCTTCTTTCTTGCTGGCGCCTCCGCATCCGCAGAGTGCACCGCACAGAAGCGCTGCCGCCAGGAAAAGTGCCAGAATCTTTTTCATTCTTTCTTCTCCTTCCGCCGCTGTCGCGGCGTTACAACAAAAATTGCTTCTCCCGTTATTCAATTGTCGCGGGCGTATTGTATCCCATTTGTGGCGCAAATGCAATACCCTGCCCGTTTTCCCGTGTTCCCGTCCTGTTTTTCGTATGAATATGCAAAAAAAGCCGTCGTTTTCTCCGGATCTGTGTTCTTTTTCCTCTTTCCTGTGGTATACTGGCGAAAATGACACGCTGAGGAGGGCAACCGCTGTGGGCAGAAGATCCGTGAAAGAGAACAAATCCGTTTTCCAGCTGAAGCGGGAGGAACTGGGACTGACTCGGGAAGCCGCCTCCATGGGCATGACCGCCGTTTCCCCGGAGCGTCTGGAGAAGATCGAAAACGACAAGGTCCAGATGCAGCCCTACGACGCGCTGGAGATGAGCCGCTGCTACGGGGCGCCGGAACTCCGCAATTACTACTGCCGCAACGTGTGCGCCATCGGCACCGTGGACGTGCGGGAGCTGGAGGAGAAGGACCTGCCCCAGATCACGGTGGACGCCGTCAGCTGCCTCAACCGGCTCCACAACAGGAGGGACCGGCTGCTGGACATCGCCGCGGACGGCGAGCTCACGCCCGACGAGTACCGGGACTTCACGGAGATCAGGGACGATCTGGAACATCTGGCCCGCATGGCGGACAGCCTTCGCGTGTGGCTGGAAAAGCGCATGGCGCAGGGCAAGGTGACCGGCCTGGAGAACTGACCTCCTCTTCTCACACACAGAAATGCCTCTATTCCGCCGGGAAGGCGGAATAGAGGCGTTTTTTCTTCCCCGCCGGCCCTGTACCCCGCCTTCCGCGCACGGTAGAATGTGCCCATAAGGAAACAGGCGGCCGCCCGCGGGCGGTCAGGAAAGGGAGGTTCGATATGCGTCTCATCCTTGCGATCGCCCTTGTCGCGATCATCATCCGGCTCTGTACATGGGACAGCCGTCCGTACAGCCGGCGACTCTGGTTCGGGCCTTACTGGTACACCCCGATGCCCCGCTGGCCGCGCGGCCCCATGGATCCCGGCGGCTTCCGCCGCGGACCCGGTCCCGGCGGTTTCGGCGGTCCCGGAACCTTCGGCGGGCACGGTCCCTCGGGTTTCGGCGGAGGCGGCCACGGCTTCGGCGGAGGCGGACGGAGATAAGTCCGGCCGGGTTTCGGCCGCGCATACAGCCCTTCGGGCACAGGCCCCGGCAGTCCCCGCTGCCGGGGCTTCTCTTGCTTTTTCGCCAATTCTGTCCTATACTGGGGACACTATGGAACGGAAAGGGGCGCCGTCATGCCCAGATCATATAATCAGAAACTTAAACTCCTGTATCTGCGGGACTTTCTGCTGAAAAACTCCGACGAGGATCACGCGGTCACCATCCAGGACATGATCGAAATGCTCGCGGAGCATGAGATCAAAGCTGAACGCAAGAGCCTGTACGACGACCTGCGGACGCTCGGTCCCGACGGATACGGGATGGATATCGTGCAGAGCGGGAAATACTACAAGGTCGTCAGCCGTGACTTTGAGCTGCAGGAGGTCAAGCTGCTGGTGGATATGGTCCAGTCCAGCAACTTCATCACCAGCCGGAAGACCTCGTCCCTGATTGCCAAGCTGGAGACGCTGTGCAGCCGTTTCCAGGGCGCCGGCCTGCAGCGCGCCGTCTATGTCCGCAACCGAGTGAAGAATATGGACGAGAGCGTGTATCTGAACGTGGATACCGTCAGCGAGGCCATCTCCGGGGACCGGCAGATCTCCTTCCAGTACTTCTCATACAACATCGCTAAGGAGCGGGTGCTGCGTCACGGGGGACGCGTCCACACCGTCAGTCCCTTCGCCCTGATCTGGGTGGATCAGAACTACTATCTGCTCGGCTGGTACTCCGAGACCGGCGAACTGCGCCACTACCGTGTGGACCGCATGACCCGCATCCAGGTGCTGAAGAAGCGCAGGGAGGGCCGGGAAGCCTTTGCGGCCACGGACATGGCCACCTACACCAACCGGGTCTTCTCCATGTTCACGGGCGAGCCCACCCGCGTCCGCCTGCGCTTCGCCGGACGTCTTGCGGATCCGGTCCTGGATCGTTTCGGCACAGACGTGATCCTGGTCCCCGACGATGAGGAGCACTTCACTGTGACGCTGGATCTGGTAGTCTCCCCCCAGTTCTATGCCTGGCTGACTGCGTTCGGAGAGGATGCGGAGATCCTGGGGCCTGCTGCGGTGCGCGAGGGATACCGCAGGCATCTTGCCGGGGTGCTGAGGCATTATGATGACTGACGAAGGAGGGACCGGAATGCAGTACAGAAAGGACAGGATCGGCAACGAACTTTCCATTCTCGGCTACGGCTGCATGCGGTTTTCCCGGAAGGGTGCCGGCATCGATATGGCCAAGACGGAAAAAGAGATCCTCGAAGCTTTCTCCTCGGGCGTGAACTACTATGACACAGCCTACATCTATCCCGGCAGCGAGGCTGCCCTCGGCACCATCCTGGATCGAAACGGACTGCGGGAACGCGTGAACATAGCAACGAAGCTGCCTCAGTTCCTTATCGGAAGCAGGGCCGCTGCGGAAAAGTATTTACGTGAGGAGCTCAGCCGGCTGAAGACCGACCGCATCGATTACTACCTGATGCACCATCTGACGGACGTGGCCATGTGGGAGAAACTGAAGGTCCTCGGCATCCCCGAGTGGCTGGAGGAGCAGAAAAGATCCGGCACGATCCGGAACGTCGGCTTCTCCTTCCATGGCAATACGGACAGTTTCCTGAAGATCCTGAACGACTATGACTGGGACATCTGCCAGATCCAGTACAACTACTACGACGAGGTCTCTCAGGCGGGACGCGACGGCCTGCAGGCCGCAGCTGCCCGGGGAATCCCCGTCGTGATCATGGAGCCGCTCCGCGGCGGCAGGCTGGTGAACATGCTGCCGGACCGTGCGAGAGCAGTCATGGAGGCCGGCGGGCACGACTGGTCCCCCGCCGAATGGGGCCTGCGCTGGCTGTACGATCAGCCGGAGGTCACCGTGGTGCTCTCCGGCATGAACTCCCTGGACATGGTGCAGGAGAACTGCCGCGTCGCCTCCGTCTCGGAGCCCGGCTGCCTGACCGATGCGGACCGGGCGGTGCTGACGCAGGTGACGGAAGCCATACGCGCCGGAGAAAAGGTCGGCTGCACCGGCTGCCGGTACTGCATGCCCTGCCCGAAAGGCGTGGACATCCCGGGTGCCTTCCGCTGCTGGAACGCCATGAGCATCGAATCCAAGACCCAAGGGCGCTTCCAGTATGCCCAGACCGTCGGTCTCACCCGCTCCCCCGCTTTCGCCACACAGTGCGTGGGATGCGGTAAGTGCGAGCAGCACTGCCCGCAGAGCATTCCCATCCGTGAGAAACTGAAGGAGGCGGACCGGGCGCTCCGGCCCCTTCCGTACAGGCTGGGCATCGACATTGCCCGCAGATTCATGTTCCGGAAGGCCGGAAACAGAAAAAAGGAGGACGCATCATGACGACCATGGAACTCATCCGGCACAGGCGCAGCGTGCGCACCTTTGACGGCAATCCTCTCGGGGAAGAGGACGCCGCCCGCCTTCTCGCATTCGCGGAGAAAGCGGAGAACCCCTACGGCCTGCCCATCGAATGGCGGCTGCTGAGCGCAAAGGCAGACGGGCTCTCCTCCCCGGTCATCTCCGGGACGGACGCCTGGATCGCGGGAAAGCTGAAAGCCGCGCCGCATGCGGAAGAGGCCTTCGGCTATGAATTCGAATCCATCGTCCTGTTCGCCGAGAGCCTCGGCCTGGGCACCACATGGATCGCGGGGACCATGGACCGTGCGGTCTTTGAGAAGGCCATGGACCTGGCACCCGGCGAGGTCATGCCCTGCGTCAGTCCTCTCGGGTATCCGGCGAAAAAGATGTCCCTCAAAGAGACGATGATGCGGAAGGGCGTGAAGGCGGACGTCCGTCTTCCCTTCGAACAGCTGTTTTTCGACGGGAGTTTCGACGTCCCCCTGACGCCGGAAAAAGCCGGGGCAGCGGCCGAGCTGCTGGAGATGGTCCGCTGGGCCCCTTCCGCCGTGAACAAGCAGCCCTGGCGGGTGCTCCTTCTCGGCGGCACCGCGCATTTCTATGAAAAGAAGTCCAGGGGCTTCGCCGGAAAGGACGGCTGGGACCTGCAGAAGATCGATGTAGGCATCGCCATGAACCACCTGTCCGCAGGGCTGGCCGAACGCGGAGCGAAAGCCGACTTCACTTTCGCCGATCCCGGTCTGCCGATGCCTGCCGATACGGAATACATCGCCTCCTGCCTCATTTACTGACATCCGGGTGCAGGATCTGAATCAACGTGAGAGGAAGATGAATGTGAAGCAGCAGTTCGACCTGCAGAAGCATATAGAACAGGGCGTGGAGCAGATCGTGGCCGATACGCTCAGGGCTACGCTGAGAAATCCCAGAGAGAGCGCGTTCATGGTGAAATTTGCGTCAGCCAGCCGGAAGGCCTCAAAAACGCGCATGAAACTGGAGCAGGAAGGGCTTCACGTGCCGGGTTTCCTGATTGCCAGCATCACCAGCAGCTGCAATCTGCACTGTGCCGGATGCTATTCCCGCTGCAACAATGCCACCGTGGACGAGCCGCCCGTCCGGCAGCTGAGTGCCGCCGAATGGGAACGGATCTTCCGGGAGGCGGAGGAACTGGGCATCAGTTTCATCATGCTTGCCGGCGGAGAACCAATGCTACGTCGGGAAGTACTCAAAGCCGCGGGACGGATGCCTTCGATCATCTTCCCCGTCTTCACCAACGGCACCTTCATCGACGACGCCTATTTCCGGCTGCTGGACGAGTGCCGGAACCTAGTCCCCGTGCTGAGCATCGAGGGCGGCAGGGAGATCACTGACGCCCGCCGAGGAGAAGGCATCTATGACAAGGTGACGGCGAATATGGATGCTTTCCGCGACAAGGGCCTGATCTTCGGTGCGTCCATCACCGTGACAACGGAGAACGTGCGTGAGGTGACCTCCCGGGAGTTTCTGGACGGGCTGATCGACAAGGGCTGCAAACTGGTGATCTACGTGGAATTCGTTCCCGTCACGGACGAGGCGCAGCATCTCGCCCCCGGAGAGCCCGAACGCGCGTACATGGCTGAAGCCATGGATCAGCTGTGCTCCCATTACACGGAAGCCGTTCTGCTGTCCTTCCCGGGGGATGAGCTGTCCATGGGAGGCTGCATGGCCGCGGGAAGGGAATTCTTCCACATCAACTCCCACGGCGGAGCCGAACCGTGTCCCTTCTCCCCCTATTCGGACATAAACGTGAAAGAGACCTCTCTCCGGGACGCTATCGCCTCCCCCCTGTTCCAGAGCATACAGGACAATGGTCTGCTCACCGGCGCCCACGCCGGCGGATGCGTCCTGTATGAGAAGCGTGCGCAGGTGGAGGCCATCCTTGCGGGGAGAGCCTGAAGTCCCTGGCCTTGAATGAAACGATCCCCTGCCGCGGGACTTCCGCAGCAGGGGATCGTTATCTTCCAAATGAGTGCAATGAAAAACCGCTGACTGGCGTCAGCGGTAATTTGGAGCGGGCGACGAGGCTCGAACTCGCTACCTCCACCTTGGCAAGGTGGCGCTCTACCAGATGAGCTACGCCCGCAACAGCACGCTTTATTATAACAGGCTTCCCGTGTTTGTCAACCCTGGTTTTTTCAAAAACACGCTGATCTTCCCATGTTCCCACTTCGGTTTTTCCCGTTGAAAAAGGAGAATGTCCGGCGTATAATTATTCTGGTTGCGCGCCTGTGATGGAATTGGCAGACATGCGAGATTTAGGTTCTCGTGCCGAGAGGCGTGCGGGTTCGAGTCCCTTCAGGCGCACCAGAAAACACCATGAGAAATACTCATGGTGTTTTTTCATGCCGGCATATCCTAATCATGGGTATAGTTCACTCCCCTGTCACGATCTCACCCGGCCAGGTGTTGATACCACCGAATTCATAGATACTGGTATAGCCCATTTCCGCCAGCTTCTGCGCCGCCTGCTTGCTGCGGTTCCCGCTGCGGCAGTAGATCAGGATGATCTAATCCATGTCCGGCAGTAAGGCAGGCGGTGTGTCTTCGATAGATTCGTTGGGGATCAGGACGGCGCCGGGAATATGTCCAGCCGCGTATTCATCCGCCCTGCGGACGTCAAGGAGGATATACTCCTTATCTTCCTGCATCATCCGCATGGCTTCCTCCTGAGAGATCTGCCTGTAGGCTCCCGCTGAAGAGCCGCCGTCTTTCTCTTCCTGTTTTTCGGCCCCGCAGCCGGATGCCATCAGACAGAACACGGCTGCCGCCAGAATCACGCCGGTCAGGAGACGGTTCTTCCTATTTGTCATTTGTTTCCTCCCGCGCACTGTCTGCCGTTCTCTTTGCTGCACATCCGGCACAGGAGGTGCAGTCACCGCAGGCGCACCCGCCGCTCTTTTTCTTTCTGACCACACTTCTTATACCGAGAATGACAAACACAATCACAAGCGCCGCGATCAGGATATCCCACAGATTCATGTTCCGACCTCCTTCAGCCCAGGCCGCACGCAGTCCCGATCAGGCGAACGATCAGCGCCACCACCCATGCCAGGACACACTGCCACAGGACAACGCCTATGGCCCACCTGTGCCCCAGTTCCCTGCGTATGGCTGCGACAGCTGCGACACACGGAGTGTACAGCAGGCTGAATACCAGCATCGATGCGGCAGAAAGAGCGCCGATTGTAGCGACTCCCCTGCTGAACAGGGTCTCCATTACGGATACAACGCTCTCTTTTGCCATGAAGCCGCTGATGAGCGATGTGATGATCCTCCAGTCGCCTAGTCCGACAGGCTTCATGATCGGGACCAGAAGGCCGGATACGGCCGCCAAGATGCTGTCTTTGGAGTCCTCTACCAGATCAAAGCTGAAACTGAAACTGCTGAGGAACCAGACAACAATGGTCGCAATAAGGATAATCGAAAACGCCCTGCTGAGGAAGTCCTTGGCCTTCTCCCATAACAGCTGTCCAACATTCCTCGGGCTCGGGAAACGGTAGTTCGGCAGTTCCATGACGAACGGCACCGCTTCTCCCTTAAACAGCGTATTCTTGAACAGGAACGCGGCCAGAACACCTTCTAGGATGCCGAAAGCATACAGTCCGGTGATGATCAGCCACCCCTGGTGCGGGAAGAACGTATTGACGAAGAAGCCGTAGATCGGCAGCTTGGCCGTACAGGACATGAACGGCGTCAGAAGGATGGTCATGCGGCGGTCTCTGTCGCTGGGAAGCGTCCGGGTAGACATGACGGCAGGAACCGTGCAGCCGAAGCCGATCAGCATCGGCACGATGCTCCGTCCGGACAGGCCGATGCGCCGTAGCAGCTTGTCCATGACGAAGGCGACACGCGCAATATATCCGCTGTCCTCCAGCAGAGAGAGGAAGAAGAACAGAAGCACAACGATCGGCAGGAAACTTACCACCGTACCTACGCCTTCAAAGATCCCGTTCAGGATCAGGCTCTGTATCACTTGATTGACATGGACTGCCTGCATTCCGGTCTCGATCAGCGCTTTCAGCGCGTCGATGCCGCTCTGCAGAAGGTCCTGAAAGAACGGGCCGATGAGGAAGAACGTCAGATAGAACACCAGCGCCATGATGCCGATGAACATCGGCAGGGCGGAATACTTGCCCGTCAGCACGCGGTCTATCCTGCGACTCCGTGCGTGTTCCCTGCTCTCGCGGGGTTTGATCACACAGGCATCGCAGACCCTGCTGATGAACTCGAAACGCATGTCCGCCATGGCCGCGCTGTGATCCATTCCGCGCTCCTTCTCCATCTGAAGCACGATATGCTCGAGCATCTCCATCTCGTTCTGATCCAACTGAAGCTGTTCCGCAATCAGGCTGTCGCCCTCGATCAGCTTGCCTGCGGCAAACCGCACGGGCAGTCCCGTACGTTCCGCATGGTCCTCTATCAGATGGCACACCGCATGGATTGCCCGGTGCACTGCGCCGCCGTGATCCTCCGGACTGCAGTGATCCTGCACCAGTGGCCGTTCCTGATATCTGGCAATGTGGATGGCGTGGCGCACCAGTTCATCCACGCCCTCATTCTTTGCCGCTGCGATCGGCACGACGGGGACGCCCAGCATCTCCTCCATCGCATTGATGTCCACCATGCCGCCGTTGCCGCGGAGTTCGTCCATCATATTCAGCGCCACCACCATGGGCACATTCATTTCCAGAAGCTGCATTGTAAGATACAGGTTCCGCTCGATGTTGGTAGCGTCCACGATATTGATGATGGCCTTCGGCTTCTCGTTGAGCACGAAATTCCGGGACACCTGCTCCTCGCTGGAGTATGGGGACATGGAATAGATCCCGGGCAGATCGGTGATCAGTGTCTCACTGTGGCCGCGGATCACGCCATCCTTGCGGTCTACCGTCACGCCGGGGAAGTTTCCCACATGCTGGTTCGAGCCCGTCAGCTGGTTGAACAGGGTGGTCTTTCCGCTGTTCTGGTTGCCCACCAGAGCGAAGGTCAGCTTCGTTCCCTCCGGCAACGGATCCCCACTCCCCTTCGGATGGAACTTTCCCTCCTCACCTAGGCCAGGGTGATCGGTCCGCTTTCTGCTGCGGATCTCGTTTTGCACTTCTGCCGTCTTTATGACAGTCTTAATCTCGATCTTTTCAGCGTCCGCCAGTCTTACCGCCAGCTCGTAACCGTGAATCCGGAGTTCCATGGGGTCCCCCATGGGCGCCAGTTTCATCACGGTGACCTCTGCCCCGGGAATCATGCCCATATCCAGAAAATGCTGGCGCAGCGCGCCTTCGCCGCCTACGGCGACGATTTGTGCGGAATCGCCAGGTTTCAAATCACTCAGTTTCATAGCTGTATCCCTCTTTAATCTTCGTGTCCTTATTATACAGCAGAACGGACTGACAAGAGCACATATTTTTACTGGAAGGAAGAAAAAGCCCGTCATACACGACTGTACTCATCCGTTGCGGCCGAAATTATCCGATACGGATCAGCAAAACTGCTTTCCTCATATAGGAAACCGGGGGATACGCACATGCGTTTCCCCCGGTCAGCTGCATATTACGTTTTTCCCGCCGTTTTTGCCGGCCAGAACGGCTTCATCTTCAGCCCCGAAAACAGTTTCCCGAACACGCCGATCAGCCTTCCTGTCAGAAGCACCGCACACACCGTTCCGATCCCCACGGAGGTCACCTTATGCGCGAAAATGAGGTCGATGGCCAGTGCGATGGCCACGTATACGGCATCGGAAATGAATTTCACGTTGGACAGTTTTTTCCTGTATACCTCGCTGATCGTGTGCGTCAGCTCATCCGGCGCCGGCAGCATCAGGTCGCTGCCCACCACCAGCAATACGCCGAGGGCGGTCAGGATCAGACCGATCACCAGCAGGACGATCCGTATGGCGATGCTCAGCGGTCCGGGATCGAAGATCCACATGAAAAAGTCGATGATATATCCGAAGGGAAAGCCGACCAGCATGGTCAGCAGGGCCTTCACAGTCACCCTCTTTACCACAAGGATCTGTCCGATCACACAGAGAACGTGCAGGGCGATCGTCGTATTGCCCAGTGTGAAGGGCGTGATATTGGCCACGGCGGCGGGGACGGAAGTGATAGGGGTGATTCCCACATCCGCCCGTTTCATCAGTACAGTACCAGCTGCCATGACGCAGAGCCCCAGCACATACTGCAGGACCCGGCGCACCATCTGTTTGTCTTTCATAAGGCAATCGCTCCTCAGCGGGAACGGCGCTTTCAGCGGCGCCCGTTTTTATTTCTTCGGAAGATCAGTCCCCTTATAGATATAGGCGCCGTCGCGGTAGACGACCTTACCGTAATCCCCACAGGGATAGAAGGGCTCGAAATTCACCGGCGCCCCCACATGTTTGAACACCACAGGGCCGTGCCACATACCGGCGGGGATGCGCACCGCCGTCGGCTTGTCGATGATGTAGGTCTCCATATGCTCCGGATCATCCCCGAGGGAAATCTCCGCCACCGCGTCGAACTCGAAGAAATGCGTGATATCCGCACCGGTGAAGAACAGATACTCCTCCACCGCGTGGTGCATATGCGTTTCGGAGAGCGTGCACGGCTTCTGCACAATGTTGTACAGATATGTCAGGCGGCTGCCTTCCATCTCCCGGTTTCCACGGAATCCAGCCCTGGGGCTGAGGAAGCGGTCATCGCTGTGTTCCTCGGGAACATAGGCATAGACATATTTGTCGTATTTACCGGTGTGTGGCCGTTTTGCCATCTCATAGAACGGCGCGAGGAGCTCTTCTGTAGTCTTGACTTCCTTCTTGTCCTTCTCTGCTTCCTTCATCCTCTTGGAGAAGCATGCACCGCAGTAGATGCATTCCTTGCTGCGGTCCTTGACGCATCTGCGCACGCCGGCGCCAGAATAGGAGAAGCGCTCTTCCCCATCGGCGGTGAATTCACGGTTGATCTTGGACCAGTCTCCGTCCAGGTAGACGGCCGAAAACACAATTGGCTTGTTGATGATCCGGAAGTTGACGGGACAGTGGTACATCTTCGGAGGCACCCGGATTATAGTAGGTTTCGTCAGTGTGTACATTTCGAGATTCTCCGGATCCTCACCGATCCAGACATCCACTTCGGCATCGAATTCGAAGAAGTTATTCATGTCCGCTCCGGTAAACACCAGATATTCGTCCGCGCAGTGATGGGTGTGCGGCACTTCCATCGGGAGCGGCTTAACGACGGAGGTCCAGTCCATGTATACTTTGGCTTTCTCCATCATCGTGGTGCCCCGGAAAAAGCCACGGGGAGATGCAAAGCCGTACCACTGGTGGAATTCCTGGGGAATCGGGAAGATCAGTTCATCATATTTGCCCATAACACAGTCTCCTTTCCTATTTGGATGAGTTATTCTGTTCCGTCTCACATAGACGGAGTGTTTCCCTGATTTCTATTTTTCCGATAGGTTACGATGGCAAAAACGATAGCTGCGCAGGCCAGGGCAACGAAGGAGACGAAGCGGTAACGGAGGACCGTGGACGGCCCGAACAGCTTCGTGGTGATGTTGGTGAACACCATGGCGGAGAAAAAGCCTCCGAAACCGGGACAGATACAGGAGGTAATGGACGTGGCCAGAGCCGACGTTCTGGGCGTCACGACCTTTGAAACAGAGAACATGCACTCAGGCAGCATCAGGCTCATACCCATGCCCGCGATGAACACGGCCACAAAAGTTACGGCAATGCTGTTGGGAAACAGGCTCAGGAGTGTCATTCCAATAAAGATGACAATGAAGGATAGGACCGTCGTATAATCCCCGATCCTACGGCTGAGGCGGCCGAAGAACAGGCCGCATACTACGCCGCCGCACATCTGGATAGCAGTCGCGTATCCCGAAAGAGCGGAATTGCCCATACCGGACAGATGTGTGGATAGATTGCTGCCAATCACGTTATAGACCAGCATGAACACAAAAATGAAGGCGCCATACATGAACACATCACTGTGCAGGCGTGTCGACCCGACATTTTCGCCGTCCTCTGTCTTTCTCTGCCGTGGAATCTTAGGAATGGCAAACAGAGCAATGATAGCCACTGGCAGAGCCAGGAGCAGCATCATGTAGCCTCCGTACCACATCAGCGTTCCCAATAGGCCGCCGCAGAGGCTCATGATGATGCCTCCGCCGTTGATGAATGATGTCTGGTACCCGGAAATCATCTGACGCTCGCCTTCGTTGAAGTTGTCCACAATCAGGCTGGACGCCGCAGAAATATAACCGCTGAGGCCGAGACCCAGGCAGCAGCTGAGCAGGACCAGATGCCAGAACTGTGTGTTGAAGATCAGCGCCAGTGCTCCGGTTGCAGCAACGAGGAACAGGCCTCCAATGATGGATACGCGTTTGGTCATCAGGCCGCGGCTGATGAGCCAGGCGACGGTGATCGTGATAAATGGTGAGATCAGGTTGGGAATCTGCATGACCGTCTGGATTGTAGACAGTCCCTTGTCCGGAAATACCATGGTATTGATCTGATTGATGCTAGGCGACAGTGCCAGATTCGGCATCTGCACCATGGCGATAAGCAGGATACTCCACATCAGGAAGCGCTTTTTCTTGTCCATTTTCTCTTTCATTCTTCTCCCCTGTCCGGGCAGACAGCCTTACACCAGCTACCCCGTTTCTTGTCTTGTTCCCATTTTATCAGTTATATCCGGGTTCAGACGGATACCGAAATATTGTAACACATCCATAGTCACAGCACAACAGAAAACGCGGGTTCCGACCGCAAAAGGATGTAGGTGTTACAATGATGCTTAACAGATGACCTTGCATTCGAAGACAAAGGAAACTTGTCATCGAATGCACGGAGAAGAAAAAAGATAGCGAATGGAGCAGGCCTGTGTTAGGGTTGAGTTGCTCAGACAAAACCGA
>JAFYAU010000002.1 GCA_017540565.1 Oscillospiraceae bacterium | reverse complement strand
GCTGGTTTTCTTTGACGAGCTGCAGGAGTTTCCGGAGATCGCAACCGCATTGAAGGCTTTCTGTCAGGATCGGCGCTACGACGTGATCTGCAGCGGGTCGCTGCTCGGCGTTCATTACCACAGAATACAGAGTATCAGCGTCGGGTATAAGCTCGACTATGACATGTATTCTCTCGACTTTGAAGAATACCTCTGGGCCAAGGGTTACGGAGAGCAAACGACCCATGACTTGCTGGATCACATGAAACGGGTCATCCCATTCAGCGAAAGCGAGATGGAAGTATATCGTCGGCTGTTTCTCGATTATTGTGTGCTCGGCGGGATGCCCGGAGTAGTTCGGAGCTATATCGAAAAAGGAAACTTCTCCGGCTCACTGGCCCTGCAGAGGCAGCTGTTGCTGGATTACGAAGAGGATGTCCGGAAATATGCGGAAGGGCTTGATCAGGCGAAGATCCTCAGCGTTTACCGCCATGTTCCGACGCAGCTTGCCAAGGAGAATAAGAAGTTTCAGTACAGCACGATCTCAAAATCCGCCCGCGCGAGGGAGTACCAGGGTTGTATTGAGTGGCTGCAAGACGCGGGCGTGGTGAATATCTGCTATTGTCTGCACTTCCCGGAACTGCCCCTGAAAGGAAATTATGACGAGGCAAAGTTCAAGCTCTATTATGCCGATACCGGGCTGTTGGTGGCCTCTCTCGACGAAGAGGCGCAGGAGGATCTCCGGGCAAACAAGAACCTGGGCGTCTACAAAGGTGCTCTATATGAGAACCTGGTCGCGGAGGCCCTGATAAAGCAAGGCCTCGGTCTCTATTATTATAAACGCGAGGATTCCCAGCTGGAGGAGGATTTCTTCGTCCGAACAACAAACGAGCTCCTCCCCGTAGAGGTCAAGGCAGGAAACAATAGTTCCAAGTCCCTTTCCACCCTGATCCGCGGTGAAAAGTACGCCGACGTCAAGCGCGGTATCAAGCTCTCTGCCGGAAATATAGGCTTTTCCAACGGGATCTTTAGCTTCCCGTACTTCTGCGCATTCCTCCTGAAAAGATGGCTGGAGCAGCTTGGGCATGACGATGCAAATGAGGAAACCGCAAACTTGTTAGAGACCAATAAAGTGTAACATTTTACGTATTAAACAAATATAGGCAGCCCGGACGCGGACCCAGGGAGAAAGCCGGGCTGTTCCGGGCGCCTCGGGGGATGAAGTGAACAGAAGACCGGACATAGGACGGACGGGTCCGGAGACCGCCGCGGAAGAGCCCTTCCGCGGCGGTCTTGCATCTCCGCCTGCGGGAAAGGCCGGAAACGGGGAAGAGGGGGCTTGACAGGCCCCGACGGCCGTGGTATCCGGTCAATAGTTAGCGGCGGCTAACTATTGACCGAAGGAGGTGCGCCATGCTTCTGAACGGAGTGCAGGGAGTCGCCGCCGGCCTCGTGATCGCGGCCGGCATGTGCGGCCTGAAGGCGGGCATCCGGCGCGGATGCGAGCGCCTGGAGAGAAAAAGAAGCGGAACGGGAACCGGAAACGGTACGCGTACCGTGTGAGGAGAGCGCGATGCCGGAGGAGATGATCGTCAGATACTGCGCGCCGACGCTGGCGGGCATCAAGACGGGAAGCCTTTTCAGCTGCCCTTGCGGCTCCCGCGAGCGGATGCTCGGGGATATCCGGGAGTTCAACCGGCGCTTCAGGGAGAAGGGGCTCGTGATGCTGGCCGCGCGGTTCTCGGAAAAACGGGCGCTGCTGTATCTGTTCCGGCCGGGAAGGCTGGCGGAGGACCTGCGTGACCGGAGGGCCGCCGTGATGCTGGAGGCGTCCGGGTATGAGCCGGGCTGCGTGTACCGTCCGCTCGCCGACCTGTTCGGCCGGCTGAGGAAGAGGGAGGAGTTCCCGCACGAGATCGGCCTGTTCCTCGGGTATCCTCCGGAGGACGTGAAGGGATTCATGGAAAACCGCGCGGCGAACTGCAAGGCCGCAGGCATGTGGAAGGTCTACGGCGACATGGAGGCGGCGCGCAGGGTTTTCGTGAAATACAAAAAATGCACGGAGCTGTATACGAAACGGTACAGGAGCGGATGCAGTCTGGAACTCCTGGCGGTGACGGGCGGCTCCGGGAAAGGATGATGTGACGATGGGCAGAGTAGCGATCGTGTACTGGAGCGGCTCCGGCAATACGGAGGCGATGGCCAATGAGGTGGCCGCGGGAGTGAAGGAGGCGGGCGGAGAGCCGGTCCTCCTCTTCGCCGACCCGGACAAGGGGCAGGACGCGGAAGTCGCCGCGTGCGACGCCGCGGCTTTCGGATGCCCGGCCATGGGCGCGGAGGAACTGGAGGACACGGTGTTCCTGCCGGTCTACGAGGCCTGCCGCAAAAAGCTGGGCGGGAAGAAAGTCACCCTCTTCGGTTCCTACGGCTGGGGAGACGGCGAATGGATGAGGACGTGGGAGGACCAGGCCGGGAGCGCGGGCATCGCGCTGGCCTGCGACAGCGTCATCTGCTGCGAGACCCCCGACGCCGAGGGCGCGGAGGCCTGCCGCGCGCTCGGCAGGGCGCTGGCCTGACAGATGCGATAAGGAACGGACAGTGCACAAGCGCCGACACCCGCGCGGGCGGTGCTCATAAGACAGTCTTGAAGAAAACTGATCCGGGTTTCTGCCTGACAGGGCTGGAACAGAGAAAAAGCCTGCACGGACAATGTGCAGGCTTTTTCTTTGCCATGTCTGCTATTTATGTTCGGGTGTCACATCGTATCTGTCAGATCATCTGAAGCGCTGCCGTTCAGTTCTTTCCCGATATCGCGCCGGCAGGGCATGAATGCATCAGGGACAGCGGTGAACACCGGCCCGCGCTCCTTCACGCGGAGGAGGGCAAACTCGCGGAGCAATGCATAATCAAGGCATTCAGGCGGTTTCCCTGCCGATTGAAAACCGATTCGGATCTTCAGTTTGATCCTGCTTTTCCAACCAGCCAGTCCAGCGCATTGATCCGGCGGATACCTTCATAATCCGCTTCGGGATCTTCATCAAGGGTCAGTATCACTTTGGGATAGTTGTCGGAAATGCGTTGCAGGGAGGCAAGCTCCCGACTGAGAGTGTTTTCGTCCCGGACACTTGCTGCGACCTGAATATACTGCACCCCTTTGTTCCCTCGAGCAACAAAATCCACTTCCAGATCGTCGATCTTTCCGATATAGACCTCATATCCTCTGCGGAGCAGTTCCAGATAAACGGTGTTCTCAAGGATGTGCCCCACGTCCGTGCCGCTTGTGCCGAGCAGCATATAGCGCATACCGATATCGGCCACATAGTATTTTTCCAACGTCTTCAGATACTGTTTTCCGCGAATGTTGTAGCGCTTTGCCTGATAGATGATGAAACTCTCCATCAGACCTTCAAGGTACCGCTCCACAGTCTTTACGTCGATCTTTCTGCCGGAAGAGGTCATGGTATCTGCTATTTTTTTTGTTGAAAGCTGGCTGCCGATGCTGTCGAACACAAAGCGTGTCACACTCTCCAGCATCATGGTGTCCGAAATCTTTTTGCGTGCGGCGATATCCTTAACGACGATGGTATGGTAAACGCCCTCCAAATAATCACGCAGCGCGCCGGGATCGTCCTTCAGCTCCAGCGCATAGGGGAAGGAGCTTCCCTGGATGTACTCCCGATACTTTGACGCAAGGCTGTCATTGTCCCCGGCTGCGAGCGCATATTCACGGAAAGACAGAGGCAGCATTTTTATCTCAACATATCTCCCCGAGATCAGCGTGGCGATCTCGCTGGAAAGCATGTAGGCGTTGGAGCCGGTGAGATATACATCGACGTTTTTCCGGATATAGAGGCTGTCGATCACAGAAGGAAAGTCGGTGCAATGCTGTATTTCATCGACAAACACATATGTCATTTTCCCGGGTACGAGACGATCCTTGATATATGTGTGGAGTGCAGCGGGCTCACGGAGCGCAAAGAAGTCATAGTCTTCCAGATTAATGGCTACGATCTGCTCCTCTTCCACTCCGTTTGCGCGCAGATAGTCCTGGTATATCTCCAGCAATGTCGACTTGCCGCAGCGCCGGACGCCGGTCACCACCTTGATCAGCTGCTTATCGCGAAAGCCGATCAGTTTATCCAGATATTCTTTTCGTTCCAGTCTTTGCTGTGCCATGGCGCACCTCCGTTTTTTCTCGAGAAAAGTATATCCAAAAAGAATGGAAAAATCAATAGTTTTTGGAATGTATTCCAAAAACTATCCCAGGGCGTCAAAACCGGCTGAATGATGAGCGGATGAAGATCATTCAGCGTGCACTCAATGGCGGGACTGTCAACTGTCCCCGTCGGTTTTTCTGCGGGGGATCGGCTGCCCCCTTTCCTGCCGAAGGCGTGTCTCAGGAAGGGAAAACGCATGGAAGGAAAGCGAAACGGTTGCATATTCGCCCGGAATCCGTTACCATTACGGGTGAATAGAGTCCCGGCGTATGCCGGGAAAACGGACGGCCGTCCGGCGGCCGGGAGGAGGAGACGACATGAAGACCTGTCACAGCTTTATCGACCTGCACAGCGCGCCTTTCGGGAGAAAGGGATCGTTTTTCATCGTGACGCAGGGCCCGGCGGGAAAGGACCATTTCGGCCACAGCAACCTGTGGCTCGGCACGACCCGCTCCATCGGCTTCGGCTATTCCGGCGTGAACGCCACGAACCGGGTGGCGAAGATCCGCCTGATGAAGGACGGGATGCCCGTGCCGTTCGCCGTGTCCACCACGCCCAGCGAGGTGCTGCTGGAGTCGGACTACGGGACCATGCGCATCTGCATCTCGGAGAAGTTCCTGGTGCAGTTCCACGGGGAGGACGGCCTGAGCCTGTCGCTGAACGCCCCTATGGAGGCCTTCCACAGCATCGTCAAGGACATGCTGGACGGGACCTGGCAGCTGGTCACCTGCAAGACGGCCGTCAACTGGCTGTTCGTGCCGGTCACCGGGACGCTGGAGATGGACGCCCCCTACGATTTCCGGGCGATGCAGAACCTGTACATGAACAGCGTCTGGAACCCGGACGAGAACGGCGTCGTGGACGTGGCCGTGGAGGAGTTCGACGCCGAGCCCGTGCTGCGGGAGAGCTTCCCGGACTACCGTGAATCCGTGAAGGCCGTGCAGGCGGAGTTCGAGGAGTACCTCGGCCGCTGCGCGCCGGCCTTCCCGCCGGAGTACGCGGAGTGCCGCGAAAAGGCCGCCTGGCTGGTGTGGACGCACACGCGCGTCCCGTTCCCGGGCAGCCGGTTCCGCCACGAGATGTGCATCATGATGCACCAGGAGTTCGGCCACTGCTTCGGCTGGCAGCAGGCCTTCCAGGCCATGGGCAACTGCAGGGACCCGCGTTTCGCCTGGGACCTGATCCAGTCCGTCTTCGACTACCAGCTGCCCTCCGGGCAGATCCCCGACCACATCGACGAGATGGAGGTCATCTACCAGTCCTTCAAGCCCCCGCTCTACGGCGTCGCCCTGAACTGGCTGTACGACCATGCGGACGTGTCGGTGATTCCTGCCGAGGACAAGGAGAAGCTGTACGGAGAGATGTCCCTGCTCTGGGACTTCTACCGCAACTACCGCGACCTGGACCACGACGGACTGCCGGAGTACCACCACGCCGACGAGAGCGGCTGCGACGAGAGCACGATCTTCAGCGCCGGCGTGCCCGTGGCGAATCCCGAACTGGCCGCATACCTCGTGTGCTTCGCCGACGCGCTGGCGCGCCTGGCGGACGACCTGGGCCGCGGGGAGGACGCTGAAAAATGGTCCGCCGAGGCGGACGCCCTCGCCGCCCGTACCCTGGAGAAGCTGTGGGACGGGAAGCGGTTCACCGCGTTCCGCGCCGGGACCGGCGCCCCGGTGAAGGCGAAGCCGATCGGCTTCTTCACCCCGCTGCTCATGGGCCGGCATCTGCCCGATGAGGTGGTCGACACGGTCGTGGCCGACCTGTTCCGGGAGGACGTGAACATCACGAAGTACGGCGTGCCATCCGAGGCGCTGGACAGCCCCTATCTGGAGCACGGCTGGTCCCGGGGCACCATCCAGACGCCCACGACCTGCCTGGTGGCCATGGGTCTGGCGGCCTGCGGCCGGGAGAAGGAGGCCAGGGACGTCGCGAGGCGCTACGCGGACACCCTGCGGGACTTCGGCATGTATCACATGCACGACCCGGTCACCGGACAGGGGGACGACCGGGCCATCGGCGTGAACGACACGCAGCACTGGTCGGCGTGGACCGCCGGCGTGTTCATGATCCTCGCCGGGTATCTGCTCGGCTGAGGACCGGAAGGAAGGGAAAGTCATGACAGAGACCGAACTGCAGCCGGCGCCGGAACAGCGCCCGGCCGTGCGCCGGGAATACACCGGCTATCCCAGGCAGTTTTCCACATGGCGCTGGTTCAAGCCCATACTGGTGCTTGTGCTGTTCGCCGTCTTCTATATCGCGTTCTCGACGGTCGCCACCCTGGCGGGAGGCCTGATCGCCGGCGACTTCGCGGGGTATATCAACGGACTGCTGGGGGGCTACGACACCTTCGACGTCTACTCCGCCGCGGGCGCGGTGGGCCTCCTCGGGAGCGTCGCCGTCATGCTTCCGTCGCTGGCGCTGGCCGGCCGGATCGTGCGCGACCGCCCCTGGTCGTCCTACTCGTCCTCGATGGGTGGGTGGCGGTGGCCGGTGTTCGGCGTATGCCTCCTCGTCGGGCTCGTGATCTACGGGATCCCGTCGGTGGTGCCGTCCCTTCTCGAGGGGCCGTCCGGTCCGGTCGGGTTCACCCTGGCGGGCTTCGTGCTCGTCACCGTGCTGGGCCCGCTGCAGTGCGTTGCGGAGGAGTACTGCTTCCGCGGCCTCGTGATGCAGTCGGTGGGCTCCTGGTTCCGCCTGCCCCTGCTGGCGATCGCCCTGCAGGCGGCCGCCTTCGCGGCGCTCCACCCGTACAACGTCTACGGCGTGATCACGATCGTGTTCACCGGCCTCGCGTTCGGCGCGGCGGCGTGGCTGACGGGCGGCCTGGAGGCCTCCTGCGCCATGCATATCGTGAACAACATGGCCGCCTTCTATCTGACCGGACTGGGATACGGAGAGGTCGGCTCGGAGATCTCCGTGCCCGGGATGCTGATCAGCATCGCCGTCGACGCGGCCGCCCTGATCGTCCTGCTGATCCTGAAGAGGAAGACCTCCCTGTTCGACCGGGTGCAGCGCGACGATATCGCCCCCTTCGAGGAGAAGAGGCGGAGGAGGAAAGAGAGGAAGACAGGCGCGTTCGAGCTCCGTCAGGACGCCGAACTGGTGCGCCTGCCGGAGACGGACGCCCCGGCGCCCGGCCGGGACCCGGAGGACGCGGACGGCTGAGAGCCGGCCGGAAACTTCAGAAAGACCGCTGCGGCGCGCGCAGACAGACGCGGCCGCGGCAGGACCCGGAGGGACCGTTATGAAAAAACTGTTCGGCCGGATCAACATGACCTGGCCAAAACTGATCATCTTCGCCGTCATCGCCGGCGTCTACACCGGCGTCATGGCGGCGCTCCCGATCACGAAGGACACGTCCTTCGCGGACATCAGCATCACCTTCGAGTGGTGGGTGCTTTTCGGGATCATCATCATCGTCAACAGCAAAACGCCGCTCGACTCGGCCCTGAAGTGCATCGTGTTCTTCCTCATCAGCCAGCCGCTGGTCTACCTGGTCCAGGTGCCGTTCAACGCCTACGGCTGGGGGATTTTCCGCTACTATCCGGGCTGGTTCGTCTGGACGCTGTGCACGTTCCCCATGGGCTTCGTCGGGTACTTCATGAGGAAAAACAAGTGGTGGAGCCTGCTGATCCTCGTGCCCATCCTGCTCTTCGTGGGCTATCACTACTGGTCGTTCCTGCGGGAGACGCTCTCGTATTTCCCGCGGCATCTGCTCAGCGCGCTGTTCTGCGCGGCCACCCTGGTCATCTATCCGCTGTTCGTCTTCGCGGCGAAGCGGCTCCGGACCATCGGCCTCATCCTCAGCCTCATGATCATCGCCGCGGCGACGGTCCTCGCGGTCACGGGGGAGAGGAGCGCGTACAACACCGTCCTGCTCGTGAACAACGGGTCTCAGGGGGTGGAGTTCGACGGCTCGTACGAGGCGTCGCTGGAGGATGAGTCCTTCGGAGAAGTGTATATCGATTTCGACGAGAACATCCAGGACCACATGGTGAAGGCCAGCTTCCGGAAGACCGGCGAGACGAAGTTCATCCTGAGAGCGCCGGACGGCACGGAGAGGGTCTTCCGGATCGACGTCCACAGAAGCTCCGTGGACATCGCGGAGATCACCGACAGCGGCGGCTGAGGGAGGAAACGCCATGAGCGAAATGAGAGAGATCTCCATCCGTGACATCCGGCCGCTCGCCATCGGGCAGGCGGAGGACGCGGAGGCGGGAACGGGCTGCACCGTGCTGCTCTGCCCCGACGGCATGCGCGCGGGCATCGACGTGCGGGGCGGAGGCCCCGCCTCCCGGGAGATCCAGCTGCTGGATCCCCTGATGTCCGCGAAACTGATCCACGCGGTGGTGCTGGCCGGCGGAAGCGCCTTCGGCCTTGCCGCCGCGGGCGGAGTGATGAAGTGCCTCGAAGAGAGAGGCATCGGCTTCGACGTCGGCGTGACCCGGGTGCCGCTGGTCGTGCAGTCCGGGATCTTCGACCTGACGGTGGGGGATCCCTCCGTCCGGCCGGACGAGGCCATGGGCTACGAGGCAGCCAGGCGCGCCCTCGACGAACCGAATTACCGGGACGGAAACTACGGCGCCGGCTGCGGCGCCACCGTCGGGAAATACACCGGGATGGACTGCTGCATGAAGACGGGGATCGGCAGCTACGCCGTGCAGATCGGCGAGGTGCAGGTCGGGGCCGTCGTGGTCCTCAACGCCATGGGCGACGTGTTCGACTGGAGGACCGGACGGCAGGTCGCCGGCATGCTGACGCGCGACGGCAAGGCCTTCCGCGGGACCCCGGCGTATATGATGGATTCCATGAGCATCGTGGAGAACAAGTTCACGGGGAACACCACCCTGTGCGCCGTCGTGACGAACGCGCTGTTTTCGAAGGCCCAGCTGACGAAGATCGCCGGGATGGCGCACGACGGGTACGCCCGCTCCATCAGCCCGGTCCACATGACGGTGGACGGCGACAGCGTCTACGCGCTGTCCGTCGGACGGGAGATGGCGGACCAGGACGTGGTCGGGACGCTGGCCGCTCTCGTGACCAGCGAGGCGATCACGAGAGCCGCGACCGGCGCGGAGAGCGCCTACGGATATCCCGCTTTCCAGGACCTGCCCTTTATCTGAAGGAGATGACGCAGTGGACGCAGAGGTGATGACCGCGGCGGGGAGGAAATGCCGGATCTTCCGGAAGCAGGACCCCGCCTTCCTCCTGATACAGCCCATAGACGCCCGGGAAGGGGAGGAGACGGCCCGCGAGGCGGACCTGATCGCGGAGATGACGGGACGGCACTTCCTGATGGCCGCCTTCGAGACGAAGGACTGGAACCGGGACCTGTCGCCGTGGCCGGCCCCGCCCGCGTTCGGGAAGGAGCCCTTCGGCGGAGAGGCGGAACGGACCCTGTCGTACGTCCGGGAGGAACTGCTCCCGGACCTGAGGAGCCGGTACGGACTTTCGGAGACCGTGCCCGCGGTCATCGGCGGGTACTCGCTGGCGGGGCTCTTCGCCCTGTGGAGCGTCTGGCGGTGCCGGGATTTCGCGGCCGCGGCCGCGGCATCCCCGTCCGTCTGGTTCCCCGGATGGACCGGATTCGCGGAGGCCTCCGCTCCCTGTGCGCGCGCCGTGTACCTGAGCCTGGGCGACCGCGAGGAGCGGACGAAAAACCGGGTGATGGCCGCGGTGGGCGACTGCATCCGCCGGACGGAAAAGACGCTGCGGGAGCGGCACGGGACGCCGTGCGTCCTGGAGTGGAACGAGGGCAATCATTTCAGAGAGCCGGACCGGAGGACCGCCCGGGCGTTTGCCCGGTGCATGGACCTCCTGGCGAAGGGAGAGGGGAAGAACGGATGAAACTGATCTCCTGGAACGTGAACGGACTGCGGGCGGCCGCGGGCAAGGGCTTTGCCGGCGTCTTTCAGGCGCTGGACGCGGACGTGTTCTGCCTGCAGGAGACGAAGCTGCAGGCCGGCCAGCTGGATCTGGCCTTCGACGGATACGAATCCTTCTGGAACTACGCGGAGAAGAAGGGATATTCGGGCACGGCGGTCTATACGAGAGTGCCGCCCCTGCGCGTGACGTACGGCATGGGCGTGGACGAGCACGACCACGAGGGCCGGCTCATCACGGCCGAGTTCGCGGACTTCTTCCTGGTCGACGCCTACGTGCCCAACTCCCAGGACGGCCTGAAAAGGCTGGACTACCGGATGCGGTGGGAGGACGACCTCCGCCGGTATCTGACGGAGCTCGACGGGACCAAGCCCGCGGTCCTCTGCGGGGACCTGAACGTGGCCCATCAGGAGATCGACCTGAAGAACCCGAAGACCAACCGCACCAACGCCGGATTCACCGACGAGGAGCGGGAGAAGATGACGCGGCTGCTGGAGGCCGGGTTCGTGGACTCCTTCCGGTTCCTGCATCCGGACGAGACCGGCGCCTACTCCTGGTGGTCCTACCGCTTCCACGCCAGGCAGAACAACGCCGGATGGCGCATCGACTACTTCCTCGTGTCGGAGAAGCTGAAGGACCGCATCGCCGGCGCGTCGATCCACAGCTCCGTGGAGGGCTCGGACCACTGCCCGGTGGAACTGATCCTCTCGGACTGACGGCGGTCCGGCGGAACATACGGAAAAGAAAAGGACTGCGGAGGAACATGCGTTCCGCCGCAGTCTTATCTATTGCGGTTTTTCCTGATTATTCGGTCCGAATTGAGAAAGATAATCCTGGTCATTCGGTCCGAATGGTGGAAGATATTCATCTCAGATCCGCGCAGCGGCGGAAGGCCTCCAGCAGCCGGCCGACGTCCTCCTCCCGGGTCGCCCAGTCGGCGGCCAGGCGCATGACGGACCGGCCGTCGTCCAGCGTCTCCCAGAAGGTCATGTCGACCTCCTTCCGCAGCGCCTCCTCCTGGGCCGGAGTGAGGACCGGGAAGACCTGGTTGGTCGGAGCGTCGATGAGCAGCGGGTATCCGCAGGCGGCAAGGCCGGCGCGGATGCGCGCGGCGGCCTCGGTCCCGTGACGGCCGATCCGCTCATACAGGCCGTCCGTGAACAGGGCGCCGAACTGGACGCCGGCGGCGAAGCCCTTGGCCAGCAGCGCGCCGCGCTGCTTGATCATCGTAAAGAAATGAGGTACGGTACCGTGCCGGGGAAAGACCACGGCCTCGCCGAACAGGGCGCCGCACTTGGTCCCCCCGATATAGAAGGCGTCGCACAGACGGGCCAGGTCCGGCAGCGTCACGTCGTTCTCCGGCGCGCCCAGGGCGTAGGCCAGCCGGGCCCCGTCGGCGTACAGCGGGATGCCGTATTCCCGGCAGACGGCGCTGAGCTCCGCCAGCTCCGCGAGGGAGTACAGGGTCCCGGATTCGGTGGGCTGGGAGATATAGACCATGCCCGGCTCCACCAGGTGGTCCCGGGCCTCGTCGGCGCGGAAGCGCTCCAGCAGCCGGCGGACGTCCTCCGCCGACAGACGGCCCTCCCGCTGGGGGAGCGTCAGGACCTTGTGGCCGCCGGCTTCGACCGCGCCGGCCTCGTGGCCGCAGACGTGCCCGGTCTCCGCGGAGATCACGCCCTGCCAAGGGTTCAGCAGACATCCGATCACGACGGCGTTGGCCTGCGTGCCGCCGGCCAGAAAGAAGACGTCGGCCTCCGGGGCCCGGCAGGCCTGCCGGATCTTCTCCCGGGCGTCTTCGGAGTATTCGTCGAGCCCGTATCCGGCGGAGCGGCTGAGATTGGTCTCCGTCAGGCGGCGCAGGACCTCGGGATGGCACCCGGACGCGTAGTCCGAGGCGAAGGAAAGTCTGTTCATGGAGGGAACTCCTTTACGGTTTCATTTCTTGTGATATGATATGTATACAATATACAAGAAGGTTTTACCACAGGCGGAGAGGCTTGTAAACGGAAAACGGCGTTTCGGAGAAGAAAAGATCTCCGCGGCCGGCGGGCCGCGGAGACGAAAGGAGAACAGCCATGACTGTCAGAGAATATACGGAGAAGGACATCCCCCGCATGGTGGAGATCTGGAACCAGATCGTGGAGGACGGCGTCGCCTATCCCCAGCTGGACTGCCTGGACGAACGGAAAGGCGCGGAGTTCTTCGCGCGCCAGACCGTCTCGGCGGTGGCCGTGGACGGGGAGGACCGCGTGCGGGGCCTGTACATCCTGCACCCCAACAACGAGGGGCGCTGCGGGCACATCGCCAACGCCAGCTACGCGGTGGACCGCGCCTGCCGCGGCGAGCACATCGGGGAGAAACTGGTGCTGGACAGCGTCGCGAAGGGCAGGGAGCACGGCTTCCGCCTGCTCCAGTTCAACGCCGTCGTGGCGTCCAACGTCCATGCCCGCCATCTGTACGAGCGGGTCGGGTTCCGCCTTCTGGGGACGATCCCCGGCGGCTTCCTGATGAAGGACGGACACTACGAGGACATCTGCGTCTATTACATCGAGCTGTAGGTCAGGGGAGCGGCTCGCCCAGGGTCCGGAAGAACAGCTTCCGCACGCCGAACCTCCAGCACAGCAGCGTGCCGAGCACGGCGCCCACGGCGGCCTGCAGGATCTGGAACGGGAGCTTCAGCAGCGCGTATTCGGGCGTGCTGTAGACATAGGCCCGGCCCAGGGAGTAGCCGGCCACCATGATCACGGCGCCGACGGCGACGCCAATCACGGATTCCAGACGGGGCTTCCGGCCCAGCGTCTGGCGGGCGATCAGGGAGATCACGACCGCCTGGAGACCGTGGGTCACCAGGGAGACGAACATGGGGGCGGGATAGAAGAAAAAGTCCCCCAGGAAGGCGCCGATGCCGCCCACGACGAACGCTTCCACCGGATTCAGCAGGAGCGCCGCCAGGCAGATGACGACGTCGTTCAGATACAGGTGTCCGCCGGGCACGGGGACACCGAAGGAGCTCAATGCGATATTCATGGCCATCAGCAGGGCGGTCACGGTCAGACGGACGGTGACGGCTCTGCCGCTTTTTGCGTGCGACATATGCGGTCCCTCGTTTCTTCTTGACTTTTGGATGTGGCAAGTATATGATCGTTTTGATCATATAGAAATACCCAGTTCAGGAGTGTTTTATATAACCAGATGAATTACCAGATCGACAGAGAGACGGCGGTCCCGGCGTACATCCAGCTGTACCGGCACCTGGTGCGGGACATCGTAGCGGGGGTATATCCCCCGGGGAGCAAGCTCCCTTCCAAGCGGGTGACGGCGGAGGAGACCGGGGTCAGCGTGATCACGGTGCAGCACGCGCTGGACCTGCTGGAGGAGGAGGGATACGTGGAATCCCGCGAGAGGAGCGGATGCTTCGTCGCCTACCGGCAGGCGGGGGACGTCCGCGTGCCGGGCAGCGCCGGGCCGGCGCCCGCGCCGCGGGAGCCGGAAGCCCACATGGCGGGGGAGTTCCCGTATTCCGTGCTGGCCCGGACCTTGCGCAAGGTCCTGCTGGACCAGGGGGACAGGATCCTCGTCAAGTCCCCGAACCGCGGGTGCGCGGAGCTGAGGGAGGAGATCAGCAGGTACCTGATCCGGAGCCGCGGCATCGAGGTGCCGTCGGACAGGATCGTCGTCGGATCCGGCGCGGAATACCTGTACGGCCTGATCGCCCAGCTGTTCGGCCGTGACCGCGTGTTCGCCCTGGAGGACCCTTCCTATTCCAAGATCAGGAAGGTGTACGCGTCGTTCGGCGTGAAGTGCGAGCTTCTCCGGCTCGGCCCGGAGGGGATCCCGACGGAGGCGCTGGAGCGGTCGGAGGCGGGTCTCCTGCACGTCACGCCCTTCAACAGCTATCCCAGCGGGGTCACGGCTGGCGCCTCGAAGAAGCACGAGTACATCCGGTGGGCGGAAGCCAGGGACGCCGTGCTGGTGGAGGACAACTACGATTCCGAACTGGCCGTCAGCCAGAAGCCGGAGGACTCCCTGTTCGCGATGGACCGGGGATCCCGAACAGTTTACATAAATACATTCTCGAAGACGATCGCGCCCTCGGTGCGCGTGGGTTACATGCTGCTCCCGGAGCGCCTCGCGGAGAGATACGAGGAGAAGCTGGGCTTCTACTCCTGCACCGTGCCCCTGTTCGAGCAGTACGTGCTGGCCGAACTGCTGCGTGGAGGGGACTTCGAGCGGCATATCAGCCGGGTGCGCCGGCAGAAGAGGAAAGCGCTGTAAAAATCACCCCCGTCCGGACATGGACGGGGGTGATGAACTGCAGGGGGGTTATTCCCGGATCACGGTAAAGGAACGGGAGGAGGAGAACGCGCCGGCGATCCCCTCGGTGACGAGCATGCTGCCGTCGGCCAGGATGAGGATCATGTCGAACGTCTCCGGACGCTCCCGCCAAAAGGCCTCCGCTTTCTCCGGACCCATGACGAAGCAGGCGGTGGACAGGGCGTCGGCCAGCGCGCCGTCCGCGCTCACGATGGTGACGGAGGCCAGGCCGGTATCCGCCGGACGGCCCGTGGATGGGTCGAGGATGTGATGATAGGCCTGTCCCGTGTCCGGATCGGTGAGCTTCCGCTCGTACGGACCGGAGGTGATCACCGCAGTGTCGCGGACGGTGAGGATCCCCGCGAGCTCATCGGCCTTTTCCGCTTCCGGATCCCGGATCCCGCACCGCCAGAGGCTGCCGTCCGGCTTGGCCCCGAGGCACTGGACGTTGCCGCCCAGGGAGACGATCGCGTGTTCGACGCCGAAGGAGCGGAAGAGGTCCATCAGGCGGGCGGAGGCGTAGCCCTTGGCGATGCCGCCCAGGTCGATCTCCGTCCCGGGCTCCAGGGAAAGGATGTTCCCGCCCAGGGAGAGCCTGCCGGACCCGGTGACGGCCAGGGCCTGCGCCAGTTCCTCATCGGAGGGCACATGGAGCGCCCCGGAGGGGAAGCCCCAGAGCTCCATCAGGGGCAGGACCGTGATATCGAAGGCGCCGCCGGTATCCTCATACGCGGCGAGTGCGGCCTTTACGAGCGCCAGGGTATCTTCGGACAGTTCTCCGCCGCCGTCCCGGTTCAGCCGGGAGACCTCGCTGTCGGGGCTTCCGGTGCTGAGGAGCGCGTCCAGCCTCCGGATCTCCGCCTCGGCGGCGTCCAGCGCCTCCTCCGCGTTCTCTCCGTAACAGGTGAGGGTCATATAGGTGTCCATGGCGAACAGCTCCCGTACGGCGGGGGCGTCTTTCGCGGAAGGACCGGAACAGCCGGCGGACAGGAACAGCAGAAGGACGGCCAGAGCTGCACAGAGGAAACGTCTCACAGCTTTTCCCCCTTCCGCCCCGCCCGGGTCAGCGCGCGGCAGAGTTCGCCGCCGATCAGGCCGATGACCGCGCCGGCCGCGATGCCGGAGAACCAGAGAACGGGCAGGTACCAGCCCAGAGCCGACGTGCCCGTGAGGACTGCGGCGGCTGCCAGCTGGGCGGTGACGTGCGCGACGCCTCCGCAGACGCTGACGGCGACGGTGCCGAAGCGCCCGGCCTTCTTCAGGAGGATCATGACGAGAAGGCTGAATACGCCGCCCGCCAGGCTGTAGGCGAAGGCGGCGGAATTGCCGAAAAGGACGGAGACCAGGACGATCCGCAGCAGGCTGACCGCACAGGCGCACGGGGCACCCGCCAGATACAGGGCGGTGACCACGGCCAGATTGGCCAGGCCCAGCTTCACGCCGGGCACGGCGAAGAAGGCGGGGATCTGCGCCTCGAGCCAGCTGAGGATCAGGGCAAGGGCGGTGAGAAGGCCGTACAGTGCGACGGTTTTTGCAGGATTCTTCATGGCGGCCACCTCATTCCGAAACGGCGTCGGTCTCCGGCGCCCCGGAGCCCGCGATCTCGATGACCACCCGGTTGGGCAGGCAGATGATGCTCTGTCCCGCCCGGCGGATCACGCCCATCCCGACGCACAGCCTGTCGGGGCAGGAGGCCTCCTCAATCCTGGCGCTCCCGTCCCGGATCACGAGACGGTTGACACCGCCGTTCACGCCGGCGATCTCCGCTTCGCGGTCCTCGGACAGAGGATAGGAGGCGACGACCTCGCCGTCGACGCGGACGACGACGGTCCCGCCGTCCCGGCTCAGGAGCACGGCCCCGAGCGACATCAGGACGCCCGCGGCGAGCAGTATGGCGATCAGTATGAGGTCCGCTCTGCGCAGACGCCGGTCCTTCATGGCCGTTCCCCCTCTCCGAAAGGATCGCGGCGCGGCCGGCCCGGCCGCGCCGGGGATATTATATCAGCGGGGGCGGCACACCGTCAATTCCCGCCCGCCCTTGCCATCGCGGCGCGGGTGTGGCATAATTGACAAAGACACGACAGGCGGAAGGGGATGAGCAAGTGGCGTACCGCCGGCTGGACTACCAGCAGTATTTCATCGACACCAGCGAGGACTACAACCATACGGGGAAGGCCAGGCGGCCGATCCGGTACACGGCCAAGACCTACGAGTCCGGTAAGCTGGCCCGGTTCCTGGGTATCCGCAACGAGGTCAACTACGAGATGCACTTCGAGCCGGACCGGAACGTGATCCAGATCAACTTCCAGAAGACGAACGGAGGCTCGGACTGGTTCTCCAACGTGGCGGAGTTCTCCAGCAAGTACTACGACGCCTTCGATTTCGACGGGGCGCCCCTGACCCTGTACGTGCACCACGGCTGGGGGAACATGTACAAGAGCATCAAACACGAGATCCGGGACGGCTGGAGCGCGCTGATGGAGGCGCATCCGACGGCCGAGACGGAGATCGTCGGCTGGTCCCTGGGCTCCGGGCAGGCCATGCTGTGCTGCCAGGACCTGAACTACAACTTCGGCCTGCGCTCCCACGTGTTCACCTTCGGCAGCGTGCGCCCCTTCCAGGCGAGGAAAGGCGGGGAGGAACGCCTGAAAAAGTACCTGGCCTCCCTGTACGTCGAGTGCCGCAACTTCGCCATCGGCAACGACATCGTGACGTACATGCCGCCCTTCCGCGGCTTTTCCATGATGAACCGGGAGGACATCGGCGGTCAGAGGCGCACCCTGTTCCGTCTGCTGAATCCCCTGCGCTTTCACACCATTTACGACGATCCGGCGCTGTACGCCGGCAAGGAGTGATCTTTAGTTATGAAATACGATGTGATCATTATCGGGGCCGGCCCCGGCGGCATCTTTTCCGCATATGAGCTGATGAAGACGAGGCCCGACCTGAAGGTCGTCGTATTCGAGGCGGGCTATCCCCTGGAGAAGCGGCGCTGCCCGATCGACGGCGTCAAGGTCAAGTCCTGCATCCACTGCGCCACGTGCGCCATCATGAAGGGCTTCGGCGGAGCCGGCGCCTTCTCCGACGGCAAGTACAACATCACCAACGACTTCGGCGGCACGCTCTACGAGTACATCGGCAAGGAGAAGGCCCTGGAGCTGATGGAATATGTGGACGGCATCAACGTGTCCCACGGCGGCGCGGGTACGAAGCGGTACACCACTGCGGGCAGCGAGTTCAAGAAGATCTGCATGCAGAACAAGCTGACCCTGCTCGACGCCTCCGTCCGCCACCTGGGGACGGACATCAACTACGTGGTGCTCGGCAATCTCTACGAGGAACTGAAGGACAGGGTCGAGTTCCGGTTCATGACGCCGGTGGAGGACATCGAGGCCGCGGACGGCGGCTACCGCGTGTCCTTCAAGGGCGGCCACGAGGACTGCCGGTACTGCATCGTGTCCGTCGGGCGCAGCGGCAGCAAGTGGATGGAGCACGTGTGCGGGGAGATGGACATCCCCACCTGTTCGAACCGCGTGGACATCGGCGTGCGCGTGGAACTGCCCGCCGTGATCTTCTCCCACCTGACGGACGAGCTCTACGAGAGCAAGATCGTCTACCGCACGGAGAAGTTCGAGGACAACGTGCGGACCTTCTGCATGAACCCCAACGGGATCGTCGTCAACGAGAACACGAACGGCATCGTCACGGTCAACGGGCACAGCTTCGAGGACCCCGCCAGGAAGACGGAGAACACGAACTTCGCCCTGCTCGTGTCCAAGCACTTCTCCATCCCGTTCCGGGACAGCAACGGCTACGGCGAGAGCATCGCGCGGCTGTCGAACATGCTCGGCGGCGGCGTCATCGTGCAGCGCTTCGGCGACCTGGAGCGCGGCCGGCGGAGCAACGAGAAGCGCATCCGGGAGAGCACGGTGCGTCCGACTCTGGACGCCACTCCGGGAGACCTGAGCCTGGTGCTCCCCAAGCGCATCCTGGACGGCATCATCGAGATGATCTACGCCCTGGACAAGATCGCCCCCGGCACAGCCAACGACGACACCCTGCTGTACGGCGTGGAGGTCAAGTTCTACAACATGGAGGTCCAGCTCAGCAGCGACCTGGAGACCAACTATCCGGGGCTGTTTGTCATCGGGGACGGCAGCGGCGTGACCCACTCCCTGTCCCACGCGTCCGCCAGCGGCGTGTACGTGGCCCGGTGCCTGGCGGAGAGGGCCTGAGCCCCTCCCGGAGGAGACATCGGAAAAAAGAGACCGGCCCCGGCCTTCGAGAAGAAGGCCGGGGCCGGATGTTCATTTATGGAGGGAAACGTCCTCAGCCGAGGATCCTGCGGCTCGTCTCGTACAGGCCCCTGGCGTAGGCGTCGGTCATGACCGGGGGAGAGTACAGGCTGAAGGAGGCCACCTTGCCGGGCCTGCAGAACTTTTCGGCGAAGGCCTTGCCCGCCTCGTACTGCTCCTCCTCGGTGGCGTTCTCGGGGAGCTCGTCGGCGACGACGCCGATGCAGATCCTGTCGCCGTACTTCTCGTACAGCTCGTGGGTGTCGTTCATCGCCATCGGGGTCCAGCTGTCCCAGCCGCCGGCGATGTAGTTCTCGATCTGCATCTCGTTGTGTCCGCAGGAGTGCAGGTCGGCGATCTTGCCCTTGCCCTTGGCGAAGCTGGTCAGCTTCTGCCACACGGGCACGAAGAACTCCTGCCCGGCGGCGAAGGAGAAGAACGGGGACTTCTGGGAGCCCCAGTCGTCGTGGTAGTTGAAGCCGGAGATCCCGTCGCCGTAGGTCTTGATGGCGAGATCCATGATCGTGACGCCCAGGTCGCCCAGCGCCTCGAGCATCTCGTGCAGGGCGTCCTCCTGGTCCTCGTCGAGCAGCGCCATGGCGGCGGCCTCGAAGCCCATGAAGGAGATCAGGCGCTCGAAGGTGAAGCCGTTGAGGAACCAGAACATGTTGGCCTTGCCGTTCTTCCGGAGGAAGTCATAGTTGTCGCGGCCGCTCTGGTCCCAGTCCCAGGCGTAGGGATCGGGCATCTTCACGTTTTCCTTCCAGTCGTTGACGTCCTCGAACAGGTGGGGAAAGCCCGGCGTCTCCATGGAGCCGCCGACCTGGGGGACGTACGTCCAGTTGACGCCGAACATGTCGTCCCAGGTGGTGTAGGGATCCGGCCAGGGCGTGGCCTCGAAGACGAAGCCGCGGGCGATATTGTCGGGGATGATGTGCGGGCAGAACAGGGAGGTCTCGACGCCGTAGGGCATCCAGACGGCCTCGCCGCCGCGGAAGAGGGAGAGCATCGCCTCGCGCTCGCTCACCGGGAAGGTGAACAGCGGCTTGCCGGGCTGGCCGGCCCTGAAGCTCGGCGCCCTCCTCGCGATCTCGAGTTCCTTGGGATCAAAGGGAATGGACATCTTGGAATCCTCCTGAAATGGTATTTTTGTAAATTATAGTATAATCTTTCGCTTATTTCAATATCCCGGAGGGACGTTCCGGACTCACAGCTTCAGCAGCACGCCGATCAGGCCGGAGGCGAGGATGTACCACAGCGGATGCTTCCCGACCTTCCGGTAGAGGATGAAGACGGCGGCGGCCAGCAGGATGGGCAGCGGGCGGAACAGCTCGAAGAACGCACCGGACACGCGCCACGCGGGCACGTCCAGCAGGGCCGTCTGCGCAACCCTCAGCCCGGCCATGAGGATCATGGCGGCGGAGGCGGCCCGCAGGCCGTACAGGACGTCCTGCACATACCGGTTCGTCTTGAACCGGTCCAGCAGGCGGTAGACGATCAGGATGATGAGGAACGCCGGGAGGATCTCCCCGGCGACGGCGATGAGCGCGCCCGGGATCCCGGCCACGGTGTAGCCGGTGTAGGTGGCCATGTTGATGCCCATCGGGCCGGGCGTGGATTCCGAGACGGCGATCATGTTGGACAGGTCGGCCACGGTGAACCAGCCGGTCTTCGCCTGCATCTGGTACAGGAAGGGGAGCGTGGCGAGACCGCCTCCGACGGAGAACAGGCCGGTCTTGAAGAACTCCCAGAACAGCCGAAGATAGATCACGTGCCGTCACCGCCCTTCTTCTTCCGCAGCGCGGCCAGCCTCCGGATCATGACGCCGGCGGCGCCGGCGGCCACCACCCAGACCACGTTGGAGACGTCGGTGAACAGGCTCAGCAGGAACACGGCGGCGAAGACCAGGAAGGCCGGCAGGTCGGGGACCGCCTTTTTCGCCAGCTTGATGACGGAACTGAAGACCAGGGCGCACACGCAGGCGCGGATCCCGGCCAGGGCGTGCTGCACCCACGCGATCCCGGAGAAGTTCCGGATCAGCGCGGTGATGAGCGTGATGATGACGAGGGAGGGAAACACGACGCCGAACGTCGCCGCGACGGCCCCGGGCAGCCGCCCCTTCTTGTAGCCTATGTAGGTGGACACGTTGACGGCGATAACGCCGGGGGTGCACTGGCCGATAGCGTAGATGTCCGCCAGTTCCTCCTCCGTGGCCCACTGCTTCGCCTCGACGACTTCGCGCTGCAGGACGGGGAGCATGGCGTAGCCCCCGCCGAAGGTGGTCACGCCCACCCGGGCGAACGTGAGGAAAAGATCGGGTATCTGTCTCATGTTCTGACCTTCCGATCGTATGGATTTCCCGGATATTATACCATCGGCGGCGCCCGTTGCCAATACGGGGCGGCCGCGCAAATCGCATGAGTTCATACCGCATTTGAGTGGACAGGAAGGGACTTCGCGGTGTAAAATGTATATGTGAAAATGGGCGCGCCGGAAGAGCGCGCCGGAGCAGAGGAACAAAGATAAAGAACGGGAAAAGATACAAGGGGGAAAAGACATGTATACCTTCAAACCGGCAACGGACCGCATCCTGCACGAGCGCCAGCTGATCCGCGACCGCGTGATCCAGAAGGATGCGCAGCTGCTTCCGCTGTACACGGAGGCGGACAAGCTGTACCGGCACGTGATGCCCATCATCAAGAAGGGCCTGACGGATCTGTACATCACCCAGCGCATGACGGTGGAGATCGAAGACTTCGAGCTGATCGTCGGCTCCGCCGGCAAGCATTTCTGCGGCAGCACCGTGGATCCCCGCTATCACGGGATCGGCTTCGTGCTCAACGCCGTGGAGTCCGGCGAGTGGACGCTCCGGGAGGACGGGCTGTACCACACGCCCGAGACCGACGAGATCCAGATGAGCGTGGCCCCGGAGGACGTGGAGCTGTTCCGTGAGCACGCGCCGTACTGGGAAGACAAATTCATCGGCGCCGTCGCCCAGGCCTCCGCGCCAGACGGCTACGAGGAGTTCCGCAGGCTCAACGCCTCGGACTACGGCGAACTGCCGATCCTCATGCTGCCCGCCGGCCACCTGATCGCCGGCTATCCCAAGATCATCAACCAGGGCTACGCCGCCATCCAGAAGGTCGCCGACGACTGGCTCGAGGAGCATAAGGGACGCCTGATGGGCGAGGACGCCGAGAAGTATCCCTTCTACAAGGCCGCCTCCCTCGTGTGCCAGGCCTGCACCGAGCTGTGCCTGCGCTACGCCGAGGCCGCGGCACGCCGCCGGGAGGCCACCGAAGACGAGACCCGCCGCAGGGAGCTGGAGATGATGGAGGACAGCCTGCGCTGGCTGTCCCGGAACCCCGCCCGCAACTTCTACGAGGCGGTCCAGGGCACGATGATGTACCAGACCTTCATCCAGCTGTTCGAAGCCTATCCGTCCCCCTCGCTGGGACGCTTCGACCAGTACACCTGGCCGTTCCTGAAGAAGGACCTCGAGGAGGGGACCATCACGGAGGAGTACGCGCAGGAGATCTGCGACGCGTTCTTCCTGAAGGCCAACTGCTTCTACCAGGGCGGCAAGGGCCGCCTGGCCACGACCACCGGCATCGGCAACACCTACCAGCACACGACGCTGGGCGGCGTGATCCCCGAGACCGGCGAGGACGCCACCAACCCCGTCACCTACATGGTGCTGGAGACCGTGGGCCGCCTGCTGCTGCACGACCCCACCATCTCCCTGCGCATCAACAAAAACAGCCCGGACAGGCTCTGGGACTGCGCTCTGGAGACCAGCAAGCTGGTCGGCGGCCTGCCCCTGTTCCAGAACGACGAGGTGATCATCCCGAGCCTGATGCGCGAGCTGGGCTGGGACATCGTCGACGCGCGCGACTACGGCATCATCGGCTGCCAGGAGATCGTGGGCTGCGGCAACGACTACCCCTGCGGCAACGGCATGCCCGCGCCCCACGCCTCGATGCACTACGGCGTGGCGCTGGCCATGGCGCTCAACGACGGAAAGAACCCGTTCAACGGGGAGCAGTGCCCGATCCACACCGGCTTCCTGTATGAGATGACCACGATCGAGGAGGTCCGCGAGGCCTACCGGAAGATCAGCGAGTACGTGTTCGACTGGCACGTGACGCTGAACAACTTCTCCGAACTGTTCCTGCCCTACTTCTGGCCGCAGCCCGGCCTGTCCATCTCCATCGACGGATGCATGGAGCAGGGGAAGGACATCGTCGCCGGCGGCGCCAAGCACAACAGCTTCGGCGGCACGGCCACCGGCCTTGCCACCATCGCCGACTCCTTCACCACCATCAAGTACATGTGCTTCGACAAGAAGCTGTGCACGACGAGGGAACTGTACGACGCCGTCATGGCCAACTGGGAGGGCTACGAGCCCCTGCGCCAGCAGATCCTGGCCGAGGTGCCGCACTTCGGCAACGCCGACCCGTACGCGGACATGGAGATGAAATGGTGCATCGACACCTACGTCGACCAGTGCCACAACGTCTACAGCGCCCGGAGCCGCGTGTACAAGTCCGGCCTGTACGGCGCCGCGGACCACATCGCCCAGGGCTACCACACGTGGGCGACCCCCGACGGACGCCGGACCGGCGAGCCCATCGCGGACGCCGCCTCTCCCGCCCAGGGACGCGACAGGAACGGCCCGACCGCCGTGTTCACCTCCGCGCTGTGCTACGACCACAGCCGGTTCATGGACGGCATCGCCCTGAACCTGAGGATGCACCCCTCGGTGCTGGCCAACCAGGACGGCATCAACAAGCTGCGCGACGTGTCCAAGGCCTACTTCGACCAGGGCGGCCTGGAGGTCCAGTACAATGTGGTGGACACCAACACCCTGCGGGCGGCCCAGGCGGAGCCCTCCTCCTACCGCGACCTCGTGGTCCGCATCGCGGGCTACTCGGCCTACTTCATCGAACTGGGCAGGGATCTGCAGAACGACATCATCGCGAGAAACGAGAACAGGATGTAAGAGCCGGCGCCCCTCGGGGGCCGGAGAAAACGAAAAGAGGCCGGGGACCCGATTCGGGTCCCCGGTCTCTCTGCGCATCTGACTGTTCCGCGCCCGGATCTCTCAGATGTCGAACTCGCTGCGGTAGATCACGTCGTCCTGGATGCCCTTGGACAGCTGCACGAAATATGCGGAGAAGCCGCCGATGCGGACGATCAGATCCTGGTAGTTCTCCGGATTGGCCTTCGCGTCCTTCAGCTGCTCGGAGTCGAGGATGTTGTACTGGATGTGGCTGCCGCCGGCGCTCATGTAGGCGTTCGTGTAGGCCGCCAGCTTGGCGATGCTCGCGTCGGAGGCGAGCAGGGAGGAGTTGAACTTCTGGTTCAGCACGGCGGCGCAGCACACGCGGCTGTAGCCGGAGGCCATCGCGGAGCGCAGCACGGCGGTGGGCCCGTTCCTGTCGGCCCCGCGCATCGGGCTCAGCGATCCGTCGTTCAGGGGCTCCAGGGCGGGGCGCCCGTTGGGCAGCGCGCCGGCGCCCAGACCGCCGAAGTAGTGCCAGGCCAGCCCCTCGCGGGAGATGATCATGTTCCGGAAGGGGGCGTTGTCGTAGGCGTAGATGATCTCCGCCGAGCGGTCGGAGACGCGCTTCACCATCTCGTCGGCCTCCGGGATGTCGTTGCCGTATTTCGGCTCCTTCAGGCACAGCCGGCGGATCTCCTCTCCGCGCTCCCCGGCGAAGTTGCTGTCCAGAGCCTCCATCAGTTCGTCCATGGTCAGGACCTTCCGGTCATACACGAGATTCTTCACCGCGGTGAAGGAGTCGGCCACGTCGATGATCGCGCGGTCGGAGACGCCGAACATGGAGTAGTCCGGGTGGGCTTTGGTCAGATCCTGCCCCAGGTCCATGCTGGCCTCGATGCCGAGGATGGACAGCAGGGGGGTGCGGATGAACTCGTGGGCGATGTCCCGGGCCACGGCGCCGAGCCAGAGCCCCCGGTAGACCAGGGCTTTGTGCTGGGCGAAGAAGGCCTCGTACAGCTCGTCGAAGGTGGCGAAGGAGCGGGGATCCCCCGTTTTGAGGCCGGTCTGCTTCCCGTTGATGTCCAGCCCGTCGTGCAGCGTCATGTGCAGCACGCCCGCCAGGTTGTAGGCGGCCACGCCCTCGGCACCGTAGTGCTCGGCGCGGTTGGGCAGGCAGGGGTACACGCAGCCGAGGCCGCGCCACTCGCAGGCCTCCTCATAGGGGATGCCTGACTCCACGTAGCGGGCGATCATGATCTCGTCATTCTGGAACAGCGGGATGCCGCCGCGGGTCGCGAGGTTGGTGCGGATGGCCTTCTCCATCATGTAGTCGGGCGTCTGGCTGTTCCAGCGCAGGCCGACGGTGGGGGAGGACAGCTTCAGCAGCCCGACCACATGCAGGATCAGGTAGCTCAGCTCGTTGCTCATGTCGGTGTGATCCTGGCCGAGGCCGCCGACCATCACGTTGTTGATGCCGAAGTTGATCTGGTGGGTCTCCTTGTTCATGTCGTCGGAGACGAAGGTCTGGGTGCCCCAGCGGCCGATCATGTCCGCCAGGTCCGAGGCGATCTCCTCCAGCGGCACGCCGTTGGCGAGGTCGTTCCTGAAATACCCGTACAGGTACTGGTCGGCGCGGCCCCAGTGGCTGTTGTTCTGCATGGGGTTCTCGAACATCTTGCCCAGGGAGCACATTTCCATGAACTGCAGGGCTTCGTGGAAGGTGCGCGGCGGGTTCTCCGGAACGTATTCGCAGGTCTCCGCGATCCGGAGCAGGCGGGCCTTTTCCGAGGCATCCTGCGTTCCCTCCGCCATCTCGCGGGCCAGCGCGGCGTAGCGCCGGGAGTGGTCGATCACGGTCTGGAGGACGATCATCGACGCGCGCCAGAAATACACCTTGTTGACGTCGGTCCCGCCTTCGGCGATATAGGCGTCGATATGCTCCTGACAGCGACGGATGTACTCCTTCAGGCCGGCGGGCAGGATGTTGGGCCAGTCCAGGGTGGACGTGCTCTGCCCGGTGATGCCGTTCTGCAGCCCGGGATCCTTCAGTTTGGCCGCCTCGGCCTGCTCGGCCCAGTCGCCGACCAGCTCGCGCCAGGCCTCGTAGGTGCGGCGGGGCATGCAGTTGGGCTCGAAGATCCGGACGGCCTCGCGCAGGACCTCCAGCTCCTCCTGATTCAGCACGGCGGACGCGTCCAGCGTGACGCCGATCACGCCGTCGTCGTTCCAGATGTCATGGATGTAGTCCCCGCAGGTGTTGATGGCGGTCTGGCATCCGATGACGCCCGGCGTGGGACGGCCGACGATCTCGTCGAAATCGTGGATGCGGATCGGGACGTTGTCCATCACCTTCTTCAGCATCTTCGCGGTGCGGATCTCGAGGTCCTCGCCCTCGGTCTCCTTCCACGACTCCACGGCCAGGCGCTCCCTGTCCACGTAGACGCGCCAGGGGGCGGCCTTCATGGCGGCCCTCCATTTTTTGTTGCGCTCGCTCAGATCCAGCGCGTCGATGCGGCTGAGCAGGCTGCGGTCGATCTCATACATGGGGATCCCTCCTTGCGGGGTTTCGTTGTTCTTCCGATCCTACCTTATCTTATTTGCCCCGTTTCGTCAATGGGAAAGCAGACGGAATAAGGAGATGCGGGGGAGCGGAAAAACGGGAAAAAGAGGGCGGACGAGGTTGACAAAAAGTAACAAAAGGGTTACAATCACGGGCAGTGAACGTCAGGAACGCACGGAGGTCGCCATGGCGCTGCAGAGGCTGGACAAGATCATAGCGTCGGCCGGACGGTATTCCCGCCGGCAGGTCTCCGAGCGCGTGCGCCGGGGAGAGGTGCTGGTCAACGGCATCCCGGCGAAGTCGGCCGCGGAGAAGGCGGACCCGGAGAGGGACGTCGTCACGGTGGCCGGCGAGACGGTGGAATGGAAGGCTGCGCGCTGGGTCATGCTGAACAAGCCGGCCGGCGTCCTCTCCGCCACCGAGGACGGCAGGGACCGGACCGCGCTGGACCTCCTTCCGGAGGAGTACCGCCGGATGGGGCTGTTTCCCGCCGGGCGCCTCGACAGGGACGCCGTGGGGCTGCTGCTCCTGACGGACGACGGGGACTACGCCCACCGGGTGATCTCCCCGAAGACGCACGTGTGGAAGGAATACTACGTGGAGACGGAGGGAACGCTCCTGCCCGCCTTCCGCGCGGAGATGGAGCGGGGGCTCCGGCTGAGCGGTATGGAGTGCCTCCCGGCCAGGCTGGAGATCCTCCGTCCGGAGGGACCGGGAAGGCGCTCGTCTTCGTCCGCGAGGGGAAGTTCCACCAGGTCAAGCGCATGATGGCCTCCCTGGGCTGCCCGGTCACGTTCCTGAAGCGGAACGCCATCGGCGGCCTGAGGCTGGACGGGAGCCTCGCGCCGGGACAGTGGAGGGAACTGACGCGGGAGGAGGCGGACCTGGTGTTCCGGCCGGATGCCGCGGAGGAAGCCGGCACTGTAGGCAATTTGAACAAGTGAAAATCCACAAATCCGGAACTAATTTTTTGACGTCATGTTCAATAAATACAAAAACAATAGTCAAAAAATCCGGCAAATTAGCTGATTTTTATAGATTTCACGGGAAAAGCCCCTTGCGCTGACGGGAACAATCCGATATTATGTTATCGTCACAATCACAAAAAGGCTGAACCGCGGCCATTTACGGAGGCAGAGATCTATGTCCAGCAGGATTTTTCAGAGCGTACTGATCCAGATGAAAGAGGCGACGACCCGCCCGATGGGCGTGATCGACGCCAACGGGACGGTCATCGCCAGCAACGAGCTTTCCATGATCGGCTCCTACATCGGCGTGTTCGTCAACGCCGGGGAGGAACCCGGCGAGAAGACGATCCGCAGCTACGGACGCACCTTCCGCTTCATCGGGGGCAACGGACCCCGGTTCGACTACGCCGTGTTCGTGGACGGCGAGGACGATTACGCGAAGACGGTGTGCATCCTCGCCTACATCGCCATCTGCGAGGCCAAGGCCAACTACGAGGAGAACCACGACAACGCGACGTTCATCAAGAACATCATCTCGAACAACATGCTGCCCGGCGACATCTACGTCCGCGCCAAGGAACTGCACTTCCCGTCCGAGGCGACGCGCATGGTGATGCTCGTCCGCATGGAGGGCAAGACGGATCCCGCCGCGCTGGAGCTGATCCAGGGCATGTTCCCGAACCGGCAGAGCGACTTTGTGTTCTCCGTCACGGAGACGGACATCGCGGTGATCAAGCTCTGCTCCATGCCCGGAGAGGTGGAGCAGATCGACGCCGTGGCGCACAGCATCGAGAGCCAGATGGCGTCCGAGCTGGGCCTGAAGACCATCATCGGCGTCGGCACGCCGGCCCACCACCTGCGCGAGCTGAGCGACCGGTACAAGGAGGCCCAGGTGGCCATCGAGGTCGGCAAGGTGTTCGAGACCGAGAAGACCGTCATCGACTACGAGACGCTGGGCATCGGGCGACTGATCTACCAGCTGCCCACCACGCTGTGCGAGATGTTCCTGTCGGAGATCTTCCAGAAGAACCCCATCGAGACGCTCGACGAGGAGACGCTGTTCACGATCAACAAGTTCTTCGAGAACAACCTGAACGTGTCCGAGACCTCCCGCAAGCTGTTCGTGCACCGCAACACGCTGGTGTACCGCCTCGAGAAGATCAAGAAACTGACCGGCCTGGACCTGCGGGAGTTCGACTCCGCCATCGTCTTCAAGGTGGCGATGATGGTCCGCCAGTACCTGGATTCCCAGGAGAACAACTACTGAGTAAAGTAAGGAAGCACGTATGATTCAGTTCAAAGACGTATTCAAGGAATATCCCACCGGGACCAAGGCCCTGAAGGGCGTGAGCTTCACGCTGCGGGACGGCGAGTTCGCCTTCCTGGTCGGGCCGTCCGGCTCCGGCAAATCCACGCTGATCAAGCTGATCACCGGAGAGATCTCTCCCACCTCGGGGAGCATCCTGGTGAACGGATACATGATGGAGCGCATCCGCATGCGCAAGCTGCCCTACGTCCGCAGGACGCTGGGCGTGGTCTTCCAGGACTTCCGCCTGATCGACAAGAAGACCGTGTACGAGAACGTCGCCTTCGCGATGCGCGTGGTCGGGGCCCCCAACAGGGAGATCCGCAGCCGCGTGCCGTACGTCCTCGGCCTGGTGGGCCTGGAGGACAAGGCGAAGATGTTCCCGAACGAGCTGTCCGGCGGCGAGCAGCAGCGCGTGGCCATCGCCCGGGCGCTGGTAAACGACCCCAGCACCATCATCGCGGACGAGCCGACCGGCAATCTGGACCCGGCGAGGAGCCTGGAGATCCTGATGCTTCTGCAGAAGATCAACGAACTGGGCACGACGGTGCTCGTGGTCACCCACGAGAAGGGCGTCGTGGACGAGTTCTCCCAGCGCGTGATCGCCATCGACGGCGGCCACGTCATCTCTGACGGCATGGATGGGTATTACGACTATGAAGAAGTCTAACAGGATCGGTTACTATATCAAGGAGGGCGTGTCCAGCATCTTCTCGCACGGATTCATGTCCTTCGCTTCCGTGGCCATCACGGTGGCCTGCCTGATCGTCATGGGAAGCTTTTCGCTGCTCGCGCTGAACGTGAACAGCATCGTGGACGATTTCGAGAACGAGAACGTGGTCGTCGCGTTCGTGGACAAGGCCTACTCGGAGGAGATGGGGGGAGACACCCTCATGGAGGCGGTCAAGGCCGTGGAGCATGTGGAGTCCGTGGAATACGTGTCCCGCGAGCAGGCCTTCGACAGCTTCGTCGGCAAGTATGAAGACAACACCATGTTCGACGACCTGGATCCCAGCATCCTGGCGGACCGTTACGCCGTCTATCTGGACGACGTGGCGTACATCTCCCAGGTGCAGCAGCAGCTGAAGGACATCAACGGCATCGCCAAGGTCAACGCCAACCTGAAGGTGGCCAAGGGCTTCCTGACGGCCAGGAACATCATCAGCGCGGTGTCCGTCGCCCTGGTCGTCGTGCTCATCGTCATCTCCCTGTTCATCATGTCCAACACCGTCAAGCTGACGACGGTGGACAGGAAGGACGAGATCGGCATCATGAAGATCGTCGGCGCGACCAACAGCTTCATACGCTGGCCGTTCATCCTGCAGGGCTTCATCCTCGGCCTGATCGGCGCCCTGGTGGCGTTCGTGGTGCAGTGGGGCATCTACGAGCTGCTGACCGACGTGCTGCTGGCCAACTACTCCGTCAGCTTCATCACGCTGGTGCCGTTCTCCGCGGTGGCCGTGCCCCTGCTGCTGATCTTCATCATCATCGGCCTGTGCGTGGGCATCGGCGGAAGCTCCCTGGCGATCAAGAACTACCTGAAAGTCTGATCCGGGCGATCCCCGGCCAGAGGCTGCCCGGTTCGGAGGGAATATGAACAACAGAAAACTGGTGCGCCTCATCGCGGTGATCCTGGCGGCCGTGCTGGCCCTGTCGCTGCTCGTAACGGTGATCAGCTACGTCGCCCTGGGCGCTTCGCCCGAGTCGGAGCTGGAACGGCTGCGGCAGGAAGCGGAGACCCTCCGGCGGAAGGAAGAGGAAGCGGAGGCGCGGATCAACGCGATAGAATACGAGCAGCTCCGCGTGCTCGAGAAAAAGGAAGTGCTGGACCAACGGGTCGTGATCACCGAGGAGGTGATCAGCAACTGCGAAAAGCAGCTGGAGACCTGCGACCTCGTGCAGGCGGACCTCGAGAGCCGTCTGGAGGAGGCCGGGCGCGTGCTCGCCGAAAAGCGGGCGGCGCTGGGCGACCGGGTGCGCAGCACGGAGGAGAACGGGGTCATCTCCTATTTCTCCCTGCTGTTCCGGGCGTCGAGCTTCTTTGACCTGCTCTCCCGTTTCGATTTCCTGCAGCAGATGCTGCAGTACGACGAGCAGGTGTACGCGGAATATCTGAAGGCGAAGATGGACGCGGAGCGTCTCCGGTCCGACCTGGAGGCCCTGGACGTCACCAGGGAGGAGATCCGGGCGGCGGAAGCCGAAGCCCGGGCGTCCCTGCTGGACCAGGAGGCATTCGCAGCCTCGGCGTTCGCGGCGGACATGGCGGTCGCGGACAGATTCATCCAGGTGTGCGCCGACGCGGAGTCCGAGCAGGAGGCCCTGGACAGGGAGATCTCCTCCAGCGACGCGGAATACACCCGGATCACGCAGCGCTCCATCGCCCCCGGCACGGGGACGTTCGCCGCCCCCCTGAAGGGCGGCCTGACGGTGCTCGACCCGTTCGGCAGCCTGCTGAACGAGGAGTTCCACTACTACCGGATGCACAGCGGCACGGATTTTCAGTCCGACTACGGCGCGGACGTGCTGGCGGCGGACGACGGAACGGTGACAAAAACGGGATATACGCTGGCCATGGGCAATTACGTGGTGATCGCCCACGGCAGTACCTATAAGACGGTCTATGCCCATCTGGGGCACATAGACACGGAAGTCGGCAGCGAGGTGCTGCAGGGAGATGTGATCGGCTCGGTGGGATCCACCGGAGCGGCTTCGGTCGCGATGCTCCACTTCGAACTGCGGTATGAGAATACGGCCGTGAATCCGATGCGTTTTCTGACGACAGAGGAGCCGGCCGCCTGACGGGGAGGATCTTCCTATGCTTACTATCACGAAAAAACGGGTGACGGCCTTTCTTCTGGCCATCCTCATGACGGCAGCGGTCGCCGCCGCCGGCCTCGTCCCGGGGACCCGGGCCCTGGCCGTCAGCCAGGCGGAGATCGACGAGCTCAAGGAGGAGGCGGACAGCCTCGCCGCGCAGAAGGCGGAGGTCCAGAAGAAAATCAACGCCCTGGAGGCGGACAAGGACGAGACGCTGGCAAAGAAGGCCGCCCTGGACGAGCAGATCATGCTCACGGAGCAGGAGATCGCCAATCTCGAAGCGCAGATCGAGGTCTACCATCAGCTGATCCACCAGAAGGAACTCGAGGTGGAGGCCGCGCAGAAGGCGGAGGACGAGCAGCTGCAGAAGTACCGCGACCGCGTGCAGAGCATGGAGGAGAACGGCAACATCTCCTACCTCGCCGTCCTGTTCGAGGCCGACAGCTTCTCGGATTTCCTGTCCCGCCTGGACTTCGTCCACGAGGTCATGATCTATGACGAGCAGCTCTACAACGACTACATCGCCGCCAAGGAGGCGACCATCCGGGCCAAGGAGGCCCTGGAGGAGGCGCTGGCCCAGGAGGAGGCCGCCAAGGCTCTGGAAGAGGAGAAAAAGGCGGAACTCGAGGAACAGGTGCGCCAGGCCGAAGCCTATGTGGCGGAACTGCAGAACAACATCGACACGCAGGCGGCCTACTACGCGCAGGTCGACGCCGCCGAGGCGGAACTGAACGCGCAGATCCGCCAGAAGGAAGCCGAACTGGCCGAACAGAGACGGCTCGAGGAAGAGCGGAGAAAGAGAGAAGAGGAAGCGGCCCGTCAGGCCGCGGCCGCCTCCGGCAGCAGTTCCTCCTCGTCCGGATCCTCCTCGTCCGGTTCTTCCTACAGTTCCGGCGTCACCGGCACCGGTTCGTTCAGCTGGCCCACGCCCAGCTGCTGGGGCATCACCTCGGACTACGGCTACCGCGTGCACCCGATCTCGGGCGCCTACCGCCTGCACGCCGGCATCGACATCGGCGCGACCTACGGCTCGGCCATCCTGGCGGCGGACAGCGGAGTGGTCACTGCCTCGTACTATCACTGGAGCTACGGCAACATGGTCATGATCAGCCACGGCAACGGCTACACCACGCTGTACGCGCACATGAGCTCCTTCGCCGTCTCCACGGGGCAGAGCGTGTCCAAGGGACAGGTGGTCGGCTACGTCGGCTCCACCGGACAGTCCACCGCGCCGCACTGCCATTTCGAGATCCGGTACGACGGCAATTACTGCGATCCGAAGGACTATTTCACCGGATACTTCTTCTATTGATACCGCGTATCTGAATACGACGCCGGCCGGCCCCGGAAGGGCCGGCCGGTTTCTGCGACAGGGAGGGTCCGGCAGTTGACACGGGGCCGGATATCTTCTATAATATTGCGAGTTTCCAAGCATGGCATTGTCCAATACTTGAACGAAAGGGTGTTTAACCATGGCTAGTGATGCCAGACAGAAAATGAGCGCCGAACGGCTCGAAGAGCTGAAGCAGGAACTGGATTACCTCGAGAACGTGAGGGAGAAAGAGGTCGCCGAGCAGCTGAAGGTGGCCCGTTCCTACGGCGATCTGTCCGAGAACAGCGAATACGACGAGGCGAAGAATGAGCAGGGCCGGCTCTACTCCCGTATCGCGGAGGTGAAGCGGCTGATCGAGAACGCGGAGATCGTGGAGAACACCACGAGAGCGGACCAGGTCGGCATCGGCAGCTTCGTCACGATCCTCGACGTCGAATATGACGAGAAGTGCACGTACCGTATCGTGGGCTCCCAGGAGGCCAATCCGGCCGAGGGGAAGATCTCCGACGATTCCCCCGTGGGAAAGGCGCTGATGGGCCACCGCAAGGGCGACACCGTCTACGCGGAGACCAGTGAAGGGAAGACGGAACTGAAGATACTGAAGATTTCCCGTAAGTGAGGCAGTCATGGCAGAGAACAACGATCAGATCATAACGGAGCAGGAACAGGATCTTTCCGAGATCCTGCAGGTACGCCGCGAGAAGCTGCGGGCGCTGCAGGAGGAGGGAAGAGATCCCTTCACGGAGACCCGTTTCCTCCGCACCCATTTCTCCCGCCAGGTCAAGGAGGATTTCGACGCCCTGGAGAACACGGACGTCGCCATGGCCGGGCGCATCATGGCCAAGCGCGGCATGGGCAAGGCCATCTTCGCGGATATCCAGGACAACGAGGGCCGGATCCAGATCTACGTGCGCAAGAACGACGTGGATGAGCAGACCTTCGCGGATTTCCGCAGGGTGGACATCGGCGACATCGTGGGCATCGAGGGCTTCGTCTTCCGCACGAAGATGGGGGAGATCTCCGTCCACTGCCGTTCCGTGAAGCTGCTGAGCAAGTCCCTGCGGCCCCTGCCCGAGAAGTTCCACGGCATGACCAATACGGAACTGAAATACCGGCAGCGCTACGTGGATCTGATCATGGATGCCGACAGCCGCCGCACCTTCGAGATCCGTTCCCGGTTCGTCAGCTACCTGCGCAGGTTCCTGGACGGCCGCGGCTACCTCGAGGTCGAGACGCCGGTCCTGAACACCATCTCCGGCGGCGCCACGGCGCGGCCCTTCATCACGCACCACAACACGCTGGACCTCACCATGTATCTCCGCATCGCCACGGAGCTCCATCTGAAGCGCCTGATCGTGGGCGGCATGGAGCGCGTGTATGAGATCGGGCGCATCTTCCGCAACGAGGGAATGGACACCAAGCACAATCCCGAGTTCACCACGGTGGAGCTTTATCAGGCGTACGCCGATTTCAACGACATGATGGACCTGTTCGAGGACCTGCTCTCCGGCGCCGCGAAGGAGCTTCTCGGCACCTATGAAGTGGAGTGGCAGGGCGAGCATATCTCCCTCGCTCCCGGGTTCCGCCGCATGACCATGGCGGAGGCGGTCAAAGAGCATCTGGGCGTGGACTTCATGGCGATCACGGACGACGCGGAGGCCGTGGAAGCGGCGAAGAGCGTCGGCGTGGACATGAGCAAGGTCGAGCCCACCTGGGGCCACGCCCTGTACGAGTGCTTCGACCAGAAGGTGGAGGAGAAGATGGTACAGCCCACCTTCATCACCATGCATCCCGTGGACGTCTCCCCGCTGGCCAAGCGCAGCCCGTCCGATCCCAGGCTGACCGAGCGTTTCGAACTCTTCGTCTGCCGCAGCGAGATGGGCAACGCCTTCTCTGAGCTGAACGACCCCATCGACCAGAAGCAGCGTTTCCAGAAACAGGTGGAGATGCGCGCAAAAGGTGACGAGGAAGCAGGCATGATGGACACCGACTACATCAACGCGCTGGAGTACGGCATGCCTCCCACCGGCGGCCTCGGCATAGGCATCGACCGGTGCGTGATGCTGCTGACGGGATGCAGCAGCATCCGCGATGTGATCCTGTTCCCGACAATGAAGCCAATCGGCCTGGAAAAGCAGGATTCCGCTGAAGCCCCTGCAGAACAGGCGCCCGCCGCTGAGGCGGCTCCCGTTGCTCCCATTGTAGAGGAAAAAATAGATTTCTCAAATGTGCAAATCGAGCCGCTGTTCGAGGACCAGGTGGATTTCGAGACCTTCTCGAAGAGCGATTTCCGCGCCGTCAAGGTCCTGGCCTGCGAGGCCGTGCCGAAGTCCAAAAAGCTGCTGAAGTTCACGCTGGACGACGGATCCGGTACGGAAAGGACCATCCTGAGCGGTATCCACGCCTACTACGAGCCTGAGCAGCTGATTGGGAAGACCTGCATCGCCATCGTCAATCTGCCTCCGCGGAAGATGATGGGGATCGAGTCCTGCGGCATGCTGATCAGTGCCGTGCACAAGGAAGGCGAGGAGGAGAAGCTCCACCTTCTGATGGTGGATCCTCACATCCCGGCTGGCGCAAAAATGTACTGATTCCTGCAAGAAACTTCATCTAAAACTTGCATAACCTCGGGAGCGTATGCCAGAACGTATGCCAATTTATGCCAAGCGTATGCCACGAGGTGCAAAATCGCAGATTTATAGTGTTTTACAAGCCCACTGAGTTCATGAATCAGTGGGCTTGTGGTATAATAAAAAAATTTAGTTTTGTTGATAAGACAAACATAGAGAAATAATTATGCCAACTGTCAAAACACTTCAATCTAAATAATGAGGATAGTAGTGTTAATCGATAATGAATGGATAGAGTTCAAAACCAAGTAAGCAGAAAAACCGATATTTATCATTCAACAGCAGCCCTCACAAGGACTGCTGTTTTCATGCGGGGATGCCGGAAGATATCCCATCCTGTGTTCCGTACAGCAAGACGGATGAATACATCATCAAGGCGCCGGGGCCCTGCCGTGCCCACCTGGAGAAACAGAAGAGAAGAAGGAACGCAAGATGATTGGAAAATGGGGGGAAGTATGCCCGAAAACTGCATCGATATCCCGGGTTTTTATGGGAACGATGTGGTTATAACAACACAATATAAGCATTTCCTGTGATATGATACTATTATAAAATGACCCGATCCGCACATTGTTTCGGCGAATAGTGGAGAAGGATCATTTTTACAGCACGCGTTTCGATGACAAGAAGGAGGTTCTTATGGGGTATGTGATGGACCGGGCCGGATTTGCTGAAGTTATCGCGGCACTCTTGAAGGATTACAGGATCTTTGCTCCTGTAAGGAAAAAGGGAGCGGGCAGGTTCACGGACGTTGACGCGGTCATCTACGATGAGATCAGGGATGCCGGAGAGATCGAACTGGAGCTGAAATCCGACTACGCTCCGAAGGAGTTTCTCACGCCGCTGTCTGAGACGCTTCTGTACTTCACCGAGGATGAAGTGAAGGAGTCGGACTTTGACGAAAGACCGGTGCTGCTCTTCGGACGCAGCTGCGATCTGCATTCGCTCAGGAGGCTCGATCAGATCTATCTGAACAACGGACCTGCCAGGGATCCTTTTTATGAGAGAAGAAGGAAAGCTGTCAGGTGCGTGCTGATCGGATGCGGCCATTCGTACGACAACTGCTTCTGCGTTTCGATGGGATCCAACAGATGCGACGACGGATATGTTTTTTCGGTGGATCTGATCGATGACAGGATCCATTCAAACGTCCTGGACGGCAGCTTCATAAAGTTCTTTTCCGAAGTGCCCGGTGCAGAAGAAAAAGACGTACTGCCCCGCTTCGTCACCGAGAACGATGTGAAAGTCGAAATCCCGGAGGAGGTTCCCCGGGAAATCGTCAGAAGCGGGCTTTGGGACGAATACACTTCCAGGTGCATCAACTGCGGAAGATGCAACTTCGTATGCCCGACCTGTACCTGTTATACCATGCAGGACGTTTTTTATTCGGACAACGGCAGGGCGGGCGAGAGACGTAGAGTCGGCGCTTCCTGCATGGTCGACGGATACACCGACGTCGCGGGGGGCGGACAGTACCGGAGGAAAAACGGCGAGCGCATGCGGTTCAAGGTGCTGCATAAGATATCCGATTTCAAGAAGAGATTCGGATACCAGATGTGCGTCGGCTGCGGAAGATGCGACGACATCTGTCCCGAATACATTTCCTTCAGCAACATAATCAACAAGGTGAATGCAGCAAGCAGGGAGGTGCAGGCATGATGAACGGGAATCCGTATCTTCCCTTTGCGTCCGAAATACTTGACGTGATCAGACATACCGGGAAAGAATACACCTTCCGAATGGCGTTTGACGGCGAAGTCAGGCCGGGCCAGTTCTTTGAGGTATCGATCCCCAAATTCGGCGAAGCGCCCATCTCTGTAAGCGGCATCGGCGACGGCATCGTGGATCTGACCATCCGGAAGGTCGGAAGGGTCACAAACGAAGTGTTTGAGAGATACAAGGGCCAGAGCCTGCTCCTTCGCGGACCGTATGGCAACGGCTTTGATATCGGCCTGTACAGGGACGGGGAAGTCGTTGTCGTCGCGGGCGGGACCGGAGTGTCTCCCGTAAGAGGAGTGATCCAGGCATTGAGCGAGATGCCTGACGCCCGGGACAAGCATGTCGTTGTGGGATTCCGGTCCCCGGATGACATGCTTTTCAGGGAAGATCTGAAAGCGTGGGCTGAGAAACTGCAGCTTACGCTTACCGTTGACGGAGCTCCGGAGGGCTATGCCGGCAACATCGGGCTGGTGACAAAGTATATCGAAGGACTTCCGCTCAAGGATCCCGCGAGTGCCAGGGCCATCGTGGTCGGACCGCCGCCAATGATGAAGTTCACCATCATTGAACTGCAGAAAAAAGGGTTTCAGGACTGCAACATAACGGTATCTCATGAACGAAAGATGTGCTGCGGGCTCGGAAAATGCGGTCACTGCAGGGTAAACGATACGTACATCTGCCTGGACGGACCGGTATTCAACTACGAGTTTGCCAGGGATTTTGTGGACTGAAGAAGGAGGCAGCAGATGGCTAATCTCGATGTTAACGTCGGAAAACTGAAGAAAAACGCTTTTCGATACTCCAAAGTCCGCGGGGAGACCGCCTCCAGAATCAGGATTCCGGGAGGCGTCATCGACGCCTCGTCCATGAGCCGGGTCGTCGAGATCGCGGAAAAATACGGTACAGGCGTGATCAATATCACCAACAGACAGGGGATCGAGATCCCGGGCATAAGCCTTGCGGATATGGATAAGGTGAATGAAGAGATCCAGAAGATCATCGATTCCCTGAGGATAAACCAGACCGAGAAGGGGAAAGGCTATCCTTCGTCGGGTACGCGGAACGTGATCGCCTGTCCCGGAGCCCGCCTGTGTCCTTTCGGCTGCTACGATACCACCGCGTTCGCGCAGAAAATGGAAAACAGCATATATCCGAACGACAGGCACGTTAAGATCGCCTTTACCGGCTGTTCCAACGACTGCGCCAAGGTGAGACTGGCGGATTTCGGCATCATAGGAATGACAGAGCCTCAGTATGATAAAGACAGATGCGTTGCCTGCGGAGCCTGTGTAAACTATTGCAGGCGGCGTTCTGTGGGAGCCCTTGAGCTCGTAAACGGCAAAATCGTAAGAGATGCCGCCAAATGCATAGGATGCGGCGTATGTGTGGTCTACTGCCCTACAAGAGCCTGGACAAGGAGCAAAGAACATTATTTCAGACTTGTCCTTCTCGGGCGGACAGGCAAAAAGAATCCAAGGCTGGCGGAAGACTTTATCAAGTGGGCGGATGAAGAAAGCATCCTGAAGATGGTGAAGAACACATACGCCTATATCGAGGAGTACATCGATCCGGACGCCGTGGAACACAAGGAGCATATAGGATATATCGTGGACCGTACGGGTTTCGAAGAGTTTAAAAAATGGCTCTTTGACGGAGTGGAACTCGGCCCGAAAGCCGAAGTCAATCAGAGGCCTTATTGGGGCGGCAGGCACTACGACAGATACGGCGGATAAAAGCCCAAATTGAATAGCTAAAATTGAAGAGTATGAATTTGCTTTGAGGAACCCAACTATTCCGCATCCGTAAGGGGAAAACACGGTAGCATGTTTTATAAAGGTCTGGTTTGTAACGGATTGCCTTACGTTCCTTCCGATGAGCCCCAGGGCCATCACTCCGAACTCTGGCAGGTTGACGGTCTCCATATAAGGAGATGTATGATAGAAGCTGGTAGTATAAGCCTGTATTTTGCTTGACACAGTCTTTCAATTTGTCAGTTCAGAAAATGCCGCATATGCCAAAATGTATGCCAATTCACAGCGCACGTTTGGCACAGGAATGCCGACTTTTGCTAGGTAGCATGATTCTTGCTCGTTAAAACTGCCGGGTTATGCCTGGTTTTGCCAATTTTTGCTCCAAGTGCTATTTAATTCCCCACCATGAAGCCAATCGGCCTGGAAAAGCAGGATTCCGGAGAGACCCCTGCAGAACAGGCGCCTGTCGCTGAAGCCGTTCCCGCGGTTCCCGCTGCGGAGGAAAAATCGACTTCTCCAACGTCATCGTCGAGCCGCTGTTCGAGGATCAGGTAGATTTCGAGACCTTTTCTAAGAGCGATTTTCGGGCTGTTAAGGTCCTGGCCTGCGAGGCCGTGCCGAAGTCCAAAAAGCTCCTGAAGTTCACGCTTGACGACGGATCCGGCGCAGAAAGGACTATTCTGAGCGGTATCCACGCCTATTATGAGCCGGAGCAGCTGCTCGGGAAGACCTGCATCGCCATCGTGAATCTGCCCCCGCGGAAGATGATGGGAATCGAGTCCTGCGGCATGCTGATCAGCGCCGTTCACAAGGAAGGCGAGGAGGAGAAACTCCATCTTTTGATGGTGAATCCGCACATCCCGGCCGGCGCGAAAATGTACTGATTTGTGCAAGGCCTGCAATCTCAGAATTCATTTTTCTGAGGGCCGTATGCCAAAGCGTATGCCAATATAAGCCAGGTGTATGCCACAGGGTGCAAAATCGCAGATAGCTTTCTTTTTTATGTGTTTTTTAAAGCACGAGACTGCCATATAGGCGGTCTCGTGCTTTATACTTAAAGCGTTCTAAGTTAAGTGCTGTGAAACAAAAATAGAATTAAAGGTTTTTATGATAATCAGCAGAGGTAGTGTCAAGAGTTATGCGCAAATTTGGTTGCAGCCTTTGTAGATGACGTTATGGCCTCGAGTTTTGCCAGAAGACTCAAAGAACTGCGCCTGAGATACGAGCTTGGTCAGGCGCAGGTCGCCAGAATGGCCAACGTAACAAAGAACGCAATCTCTACTTATGAAAACGGGTCGAGACAACCATCTTTTGAGACACTGATCCGGCTCGCCGTGATATACAGAGTAAGCACGGATTTTCTCCTTGGCGTTGCAAACGAGCAGGCTCTGGATATCTCCGGTCTGAACGAAGATGACGTTGATGCTGTCAGACAGTTGATCGAAGTGCTCTAAGAGAAGAACAGGATCATACAGGAGCGTTCAGCGGGTGACAGGAATGAATAAAGACATGTTGTTTCAATATGAATACTATTGATTAGTTGAAAACTGAATAGATAAAACAGCGAGCTTATAATTGTCCACGCAAGTACATATGCGGAATGTATGCGGAGGAACATGCTAACAACAGACCTTCGTAATTCAGATGAAGGTCAATCATGTCACCTACGACATAGGTTCTGTCACAGTCCTCAATGTCAAGAATCATATGGTCACTGCTTGCTCCGAGGATCTTAATAGCAGGATCAGAAGGAATGACACCGCTCGGGGAGACATCCTGCTGCCCCAGTGCCACGATGGCTCGGAGCCTTGTGCCATGATCTTCTATGATGGGCGCCTCGGCGAAGGCTGGAGCCCCGCGCTCACCGATGGGAACAGTGGGCTTGCTTTTCAACTCTACAATCTCTGCACGGAGAATAAACGTGTTCTGATTTAGCCAGGGGATGGGCCGGGCAAAGGTCGCATCCGTTCCCAAAAGGATGCCCTCTCCAACGCGGATTTGATTTACGGCTTCAGGCATCTCTCCAGCCGCCACTACCATAAGCGAGGATGTACCGCCGCCAGAGATGACTTCCATCGGTTCCCCGGCAATCTTCTCCAGATCTTCAGCGATCTCACAAAGAAGTGACAGATTCTGCTTTGTTGGGAGAATGCCACCGTAGCAACCCATGTTTGTGCCGATTCCGGCAACATGAACGCCTTTCATCGGGAGGACAGTCCTCAGCATTTCTGCAGCTTCTTCAGGGAACACACCCTCACGAAGATCGCCTACGTCAATCATCAGGATGACGTCATGACAGCGGCCCTGCTTCAAAGCTGCTTCCGACAGCGCGCTGATGACTTCAATCTCAGAGTTCAGGCTGCATTCACAGGCAGCAACCACATCCTCTGCCTGACTAAGCATTGGGATACGAAGGAGTGTAATATGCTGTGTGAAGCCATGCCGCCGCAGACGGAGCACATTTTCCAGCCGGGCGTCCGCCAGCTTCGTGATTCCACCGGCCAACATTGCCGAGACGATATTCGGCTCGGCACTGAATCCTTTAGTCACACCGATTACTTCAATTTCGTGCTGCGCACACATTTCGACGATCCTTCGCGTATTCTCTGTGATGCGCCTCAAGTCCACGAACAAATGTGTGCCATGTACTGTCATAACAAACGCTCCTTTCCCAGATGTTTGTTGAGTATGAAACGGTCTCGACCACCATACAACAGGCGCCTGTCGAGAATATCAAAGCCTTGGGACAACAGATTATTCAGACTGTGAGAATTCTCCGGAGCGACCGATGCCAGCGCTTCCTTTGCATCAAGGCGAAGAGCTTCCGCTTTTTTGTACGGATACGAAAGCCGCTGCAGTCCATATCCCCGGAATTCCGGCGCGACAAAAGTGCTGTCATAGGTGACCACCTTCTTCAGATAATCGTCCGACCATCCCAATGCATGGCCGAGATTCCGCTCAGTTGGCCGGTTCGTAATCATCAGGGTGAACATTGCCAGTTCTCCCTCAAAAAACGCGCCGAGACAGTAGTCAGATTCCAACGATTCCATGAGCTCTTCCCGCGTCTCCGGAACGAACAGCGAACTGTCATGCATACATGTCAGAACGCGATCCTGAAGTCTTTCAATTACCTCAAGATGGTCGGTCCTACAGCGCATTAGTGTAAAAACACGCTGCGCGCCGCTTCTGTGGTTCAAAAGGATTTCCGAAGGAAGTGCCAAAGACATGACGATCCTCCTTATGCAGAACTGAGCGCCAGGGATATGGAGATGATTTTTTTTGAAATGCGGATAAATTCTTCTGTATCCTCTTCCCCTAGCGCATCTATAATTGCGGAGATTCGCTTGTGAATGCGATCAAACGCTTCTTCCGTATAGCGAACCCCCTCGTCCGTCAGTGTGACAAAGACTTTCCTGTGGTCTACTGTATCGTGGCTGCGGTAAACAAGCCCTTTTGCCTCCAGTGTCTTGAGCAATCGGGCAATCCGAGACGAGCTGACAGACATCGCCTCGCTGATTTCACTGGGCAGCACCAGACCACCGCGATGCTGCACATAACACAACAGAACCAACTCTCCCTGATAGGCTGCCAGACTGATACGCCCCTCTTCACAGCTAATCAGCTGCCGGATACAACTTAGAAGACTCTCTTTTATTTCTGTGTCCGTCTGTACCATGATTATTATTAGCCTCCATTATGCGGCGAACCATCGCCGCATTTATCAATAATGAATCAAATAGTAAAATTCCCGAATAGCATTTGTAACTAACACTGTTAACAAAATTATTGTAATAAAACGCAACTGTTTTGTCAAGATGCAAAGAGGTGATAGGACGGCAACATCTACCGAACAGGGGAGAAGGACCCATTAGGGGAATCGGCTTCCGGATCAATATCTCGGTTAATCAAAGAAGCCGTGAGAATTAAACTGATAAAACCGCTGGATCCAAATACTGCTCCGAGATATATGAAATATATACCCATTTGGGCCTGATTTAACTTGCAGGTAACTTGCTATAGTACTGTTGAGAAGGTAATTATTTATTTATAATCACAATATATATGCTTATTACCGCGAGAAAATACAAGATATAGCAAATATTTAACTTGCCGGTAACTTGCTACTCTTGCGTGGTGTCAGCTATGAGTAAGGAGCAACTAGCAGGGATTGGTACAAACAGATATGCGAGGCATAAAGCATAATGGAGAACAAAAAATGGATGATACAATATTGCATTGAACCTCAAGGGTGTATACCTCGTATGCCAAAACGTATGCCACGGTAAGGCTGATTAATACCACGGTTATGCCGTTATATGCCGCAGAGCTGGTGCTTGAAAAAAGCGAATGCCCAGTTATGCCATATTATGCAGGGTCATGCCAGTTTGGGGTTAAATTCCCGACAATGAAGCCCCTCGACATGCCGAAAAAGGAAGAAAACCCGGTCGAATCGGCAGTCGAAACGGCGCCTGTCGTCGAGGAAAAGATCGACTTTTCCAACGTCGTGATCGAGCCTCTGTTCGAGGATCAGGTCGACTTTGAGACCTTCTCCAAGAGCGATTTTCGGGCTGTTAAGGTCCTGGCCTGCGAGGCCGTTCCGAAGTCCAAAAAGCTTCTGATATTCACTCTGGACGACGGATCTGGCGCAGAAAGGGCCATTCTGAGCGGTATCCACGCCTATTACGAGCCTGAACAGCTGATCGGGAAGACCTGCATCGCCATCGTGAATCTGCCCCCGAGGAAGATGATGGGAATCGAGTCCTGCGGTATGCTGATCAGTGCCGTTCACAAGGAAGGCGAAGATGAGAAACTCCATCTTCTGATGGTGGATCCGCACATCCCTGCCGGCGCGAAAATGTACTGATTTCTGCAAGGAACTTTAGAATACGTGCAGCGCTTCAAGTGCCGTATGCCAGAGCGTATGCCAATATAAGCCACGCATATGCCGCAGGGTGCAAAATTGCAGATTTATAGTGTTTACAAGCCCACTGAATTCATGATTCAGTGGGCTTGTGTTATAAAAAAAGACTACAGCAACTCGATATTTGTGGAGAAGAAGGCATGAGTTGTCTTGAAGGATATTACAACAACTATGATGAAGAAAACACTATGGCCTGCATCGTCGGATTCAATGCAAATTAGCACCAAGAAACCCAAAAAACAGCAACGAATTATATACAAAATGCTGACGGAGTATCTATTGACATTATAGGCAATGACAGATAGAATATAGGTAAAATCATTAGATTGGTGAATAATGTTTTAATATTTATCTTAATAGAACGAAACACCCAGGTGTGTCTCCCTATTGGAGACCTGAAAAAGGAAACGAGTGAGAATCTCGTACGGAGCCGCCGCTGTATTTGGAGAGCTGAGACATATTACGTCACTGGTCACGGCCGGGAAGACATGTCAAAGCGATGACCCATGAGCCAGAAGACTTGCCTGATCAGTGTCTTTCCTCTCCTGCGGACTTTCGGGAATGGGGTTTTGTTTGTATTCCTGCGCACAAAAACGGACAGCAGATGCATTTTTCAATGCGTCGCTGCCCGTTTTTTTGTTCGGCGCTCCGTGCCGTCATGGAATCAGAAAGAGCATGGCCGGCACGGAGTTCCGACAGAACAGATGAAGGTGGTTTTTCAGATGGAAGAGATCAAAACGATCATGCAGCAGAACTGGAACAAAAATGCGTCGAGATACGATGCCCAGTATCAGCACGGCCTTCACAGCGAAGAGGAAAAAGCCGCCTGGCTCCGGCTGCTTGGCAGCCTAATCCCGGAAAAGGGGCAGATGATCCTGGATGTCGGCGCCGGCACGGGCTTTCTGAGCCTCCTTCTGGCGGAACAGGGTCACTGGATCAAAGCGGTGGATCTGTCACCGGGGATGCTGGAGAAAGCGGAGGAAAAAGCGCAGGATGCCGGACTGATCGACAAGATCACCTTCGCCATAGGCGATGCGGAAAACCTGGCTGAACCGGACAGCATGTATGACGTTGTGGTCAACAGACACCTGCTGTGGGCAATGCCGGATCCTGACAGGGCCATCACGGAATGGCGCCGTGTCTTAAAACCGGGGGGAAAGCTGATCCTCATCGACGGCGACTGGCACTACAACTCGTTAAAGAACAATGTGAAGATATTCTGCGGGAAGTTTCTGACCCTCGTTTCAGAGCGGAAAAACATGTTCAGGAAGTATCGTTCCGAGACCGCGGGAAGACTGCCTATGACAAAACCGGAGAATGCAAAGAAAGCGCCGGATATGGTGCGAAAGGCCGGATTTCGGGTGACTGTCAGGGGGGCGGAGGAAATTGAGGCTGCGGAGAAACGGGCGATGCCGCTTCGGGCAAGACTGCTGAACCCGTATCACAGGATCATCATTATCGGGATCAAGGAATGAACAGTGTGATCATCGGCGAAGCCGTTGAAATAACCAGGAGGTAAAAACTATGAAATAAGATAGGTATTGAATCGGAGTGGATGAACCGGTGGCCAATCGAGTTGTCCGGAGGCGAACTGCAGCGCTTCTGCATAGCGCGGGCACTGAGTCCTAAAACAGAATTCCTGATAGCTGATGAGATGACAACGATGCTGGATGTTATCACACAGGCGCAGGTCTGGAACTTTGTTCTGGAAGAAGCGACGGCTCGCGGCCTTGGAATGATTGTGGTAACACACAACCCCATCCTCGCGGAGAAACTCTGTACAAGGATCGTCAATTTCTCATCAATAAACCGTGTCAACGCAACGCCGCAGCAAGATCTGTAGAACGAGAGACGGCCTCCGTACAGTTCGGGGGACACGGCAGGCAAATATTGAATAACAGAGAATGCTCACAGAGCATGAAAACATGAAAGGAAGTATTCAACATGGAAAAGGAAAACATCGGACGGCAGGAAGCTGCCGTTGCACCAGCGCAAAAGACAATCCCTGGGGACGGAACGGTCAGGGGGATGCTCACGGTTGTACCCGGAAGCGACGGACTGATCGTCTGCCCCGCCTGCAGAGCGAGACAGCAGGCTAACCGCACCTTCTGCTATAAATGCGAGACAGGATTCGTGATTGCGGATCGAACGTAACGGGACCGTTCGAGAATCAGGTGGATTTCGAGACCTTCTCGAAGAGTGATTTCCGCGCCATCCAAGGTCCTGGACTGTGAGGCTGTGCCGAAGTCCAAAAAGCTAACGAAGTACATGCTGGACGACGGTTCCAGCGCGAAAATGTACTGATTTCTGCAAGGAACTTTAGAATACGTGCAGCGCTTCAAGTGCCGTATGCCAGAGCGTATGCCAATATAAGCCACGCATAAGCCGCAGGGTGCAAAATCGCAGTTTTATAGTGTTTTACAAGCCCACTGAGTTCATGATTCAGTGGGCTTGTGATATTATTGAATAAGAAATCGACATATGTGGAGATAGTAACGTTGGTCGATCAAGCCTGAGTTGAAGTTATAGGTTTTTCAAGGGAGAATGAAACCAATGGGGAAATGGGACTTTCTATATGAGTTCATCAATCATAACCACGGGCACAGCCCATGGTTTGCTCTACGCCTATAAGGCGATAATACTGGCCTGGCCTGAAAGGCCGGTGAATAGGTTTGCCAGTCGCAATTCATTCACCGGCCGCCCCTCTTTCGAGGGGCTTCTTTATTTGCCCTTTTCTACTGGCTCACCCGTAAACGGGTCAATGTATTCTTTCAGGCTTATCTGGTCTTCCATATAAATCAACCATTCCAGCCGCTAAGCGTCTGGCACAAATAGGAATGAAAGATGTGCAGACAAGCGGCTGCCTTTCTTGTAAGATAGGCTTGAGGGGAACGCACACTACAACGCACGATAGGAGGAGTCGTAGATTGCTCTTGATGCTCAAGCCAGTATATAAATCAGTGTTGGGATCACCTTTTCAAGCACAAATAAGTGGCACCTTGAGTCCGTACACTAAGGATTGTTTTAACGCCTGTTAAATGCTTGGTGATCCAGTCACTGCGTACTCCTCGCCATTCCTATACGAGGAGGTCAGCATTGTGAAAGTTGTATTTCCGACTTGTTGTGGAGTTGATGTGCACAAGCGATTCTTGGTCGCTACCATCATTACCACGCCGACTGATAGCTTACAGCCACACTATCAGAAGAAACGATTTTCCACCTTCAATTCCGATCTGAACCGATTTGCTGATTGGCTGCATGAGAATGCGTGTCTGGACGTTTGCATGGAGTCCACCGGGAAATATTGGGTTCCCGTGTTTAACATTCTTGAAATGCGCGGCATTCGGGTCGTGATTGCAAATCCAAAATGGGTGAAGGCTGTAAAGGGAAACAAGGATGATACGAAAGACTCCAAGTGGATTGGGGATCTGTTTCGCATTGGGCTTGTGAAAAGCAGCTTCATCCCAGACAAAAACATCCGCATCCTGCGGGAGTTTACCCGCTATCGCTACAAGCTCATGTCTATGAGAAGCAGCGAGAAGAACCGCTTTCAGAATGCTTTTACTGTCTGCAATGTCGCGTTGGACTCCGTTGTGTCTGATATGTTTGGTAAATCCGCAACTGCAATTACGGATTACCTGGCATCCAATGAGCCCTTTGACGCGAAGCATTGTGTTTCCCTTTTACAGCGTTCACTGAAAAAGAAAGCTGATGCTGTCCTCGAATCCATCGAGGGCTACTCCATTACTGATGAGCAGAAGCTGCGTATCGGTATTATCCGTGAGCATTTGGATCACATCGTTGGTCTGATCGACAAGGTAGACGTCTGCATTAACACGCTGGTTTCTGGTTATGAAAGCCAGATCAATCTGCTTTGCACCATCCCCGGTGTGCGGAGAGATACCGCCATTACGATTGTCTCGGAGATTGGCGTTGATATGTCGCAGTTCGGTTCCTCCAAGCGTCTTTGCTGTTGGGCCGGCTTGACTCCCGGAAACAATGAGTCCGCCGGAAAGAAAAAGTCTGTCCGCATTTCACGTGCTGGAGTGTATCTCAAACCGGCATTGGTGGAAGTCGCCCATGCTGCCGTGAAGGACAAGGCCAATCCTTACTACACTCTGAAATATGAGCGCATTGCAAAGCGCAGAGGGAAGAAACGTGCGATCATTGCCATCGCCAGAATGATCCTGACTGCCATCTACGAAATGTTTTCTACCGGTGAGGTCTGGAATCCGCTCGATCTCTACAAGGTAGATATGCCTGAACATCTGAAGGAAAAACAACTTGCCAAGGCTGTTAAGCAGGCTATACGTTTCCTTGAGGCACAAGGTCTAAAGGTCAGTTAGCAAGCTCTCCTTAATTGCCGATGCCCCGGAAATCTCCTGTTTCAGCGGGGCTTGGCTTTGTGCGGCTTTTTGGCTTGGTACTGCCCTAGTAGACTCTTTCACACTATCTTCCTGCAGTTGGTTTCTGATATATTCCTTGATTGCCTTTTCGTTTTTTCCAACTGTACTCACATAATATCCTGTACACCAGAATTTCCTGTTCCCGTATCTGTACTTCAGATTCGCATGCCTCTCAAATATCATGATGCTGCTCTTTCCCTTCAGG
>JAFYAU010000020.1 GCA_017540565.1 Oscillospiraceae bacterium | reverse complement strand
TCCGGCTCCGGCTCCGGTGGCGGAAGGGTGGAACGGTACTTGAACTCTACGACGTCTTTTCCGCTGCCGTCATAGACCACGGTGTGACTGATCGTGTAGGAGGAGCCGATGAGCTCGTAATCGGTCACCTTCTTGGCCGTGACCTCGATCTCTCTGCCCTCCACCGTCGACTTGCCTCCGTACGTCTGCTCCTCATAGAGAACGGCCCCCGATTCGTCGACGCCCCGGATCCAGATCGTGATGGGGATAACGCCGGGGATCGGCGTCAGATATGTGTCATCCGGAACGTTGAAGGAACGGTATTCCAGCCCCGCGTGGATCTGCGACATCACCTTTTTCCACATCGTGGCCGCCGGGTTGCCGTTATAGGAGATTCTGGCGGGATTGTCGTAGCCGACCCAGACCGCCGCGACGTAATACGGCGTATATCCCACGAACCAGCGGTCGTATCTGTCCTGAGTGGTGCCCGTCTTTCCTGCAACAGGCATGTTGTCCAGATTCGAGACGCCGCCCGTGCCGTAGGAAGCGGACTGCTTCATCATGTAGGTCATCCAGTAGGCGGTCTTGTCGCTGATGGCCTGTACCTGTTCCGTCTGATTTTCGTAGATCAGCTTGTCGTTGTTGTCGTAAATGTATTTGTAGGTGCGCCCCTTCGACCGGACACCGTCGTTCACGAACATCGTATAGGCGGACGTCATGTCCCTGACGGTCACGCCGTAGCTCAGGGCGCCGATCGACATGGGCGCGTAGTCCATGTCCTCGATGGTCAGCGTGGATATGCCGGCCTTGCTTCTCACGAACTCGAAGCTGACGGCGGGCGTGAGCTTGTCCACCAGCTGGGCTGCGACGGTATTGATGGAGTATTTCAGCGCCGTCTCGATCGTGATGACTCCCATATAGGAATAGTCGAAGTTCAGGGTCATCCAGGACGTTCCGTTGAGCTTGACGTCCTGCCCGTCCTCGATCTTCGTGTTCGGCGTTACGATGGAATACTCGATGGCCGGTCCGTAGGACGCTATGGGCTTGAAGGAGGACCCCGGCTGCCGTCTGCTGCTGGTCGCTCTGTTCCACCAGAGATTTCCGGTCTTTTCTCCGATCCCTCCGCTCATTCCGACGATGTCTCCGGTATAGGGATCCTCGACCACGATTGCGGACTGCGCCTGCTGACTGGAGCCGGATACGCCGGATATATTGTCCGGATCCCCGTACACAGAATCGATGATCGCCTGGATCTCCGGGTCCACCGTCGCAACGATCTTGTAGCCTCCGGTAAGGAGCAGCAGTTCCGCAGTTCCCTCGGAGACGTTCTTGAGTTCGGCCAGATCCTTGATGAGATCGTCGCGCAGCGCTTCCTCGAACCACGTGTAGACGGTGTCGTTCATCACGTCTTCGCTGGCGTCGAAAACGAGCGGCTGGCTGACGGCCGCGTCATATTCCTCCTGGGTGATATACTCCAGTTCGAGCATCTTCCCGAGGATCAGTTCCTGACGGTTCTTGTTGCTCTCTCTGTCGATGAACGGACTGTACATCGACGGATTGTTGGTGATGCCCACGATGCAGGCCGCCTCGGCCAGCGTGAGTTCGCTGACCTCCTTGCCGAAATAATACCGGGAAGCCGCGCCGATCCCGTAGCATCCGTGGCCGAAATAGATCACGTTCAGATACAGTTCTATGATCTCTTCCTTGCTGTGGTGTTTCTCGTATTCCAGTGCGCGGAAGATCTCCAGGAACTTTCGGGAGACCGTAACGTCGTCCTCGTGCTTGATGTTCTTGATCAGCTGCTGTGTGATGGTTGAACCGCCGAATGTATTGCTCATGCTGAGGAACATGTTGACGAACGCGCCGCTCGTCCTGTACCAGTCTACGCCCTTGTGCTTGTAAAAGCGCTGGTCCTCGATGGAGACCACGGCCTTCTCCACGCAGTCGGGAATCTCGTCATAATCGACCCAGCTGCGGTATTCGCTGCCCGTCAGCGTGATCAGTTCCTCAAGATTTCCGGTCTGCTTGTTTTCGGTATAGATAACGCTGGAGAGCGCGAGCGAAAACTCATCATATTCCACATCCAGGCCCTTCGAGTAATTCGTTTTGCAGTAGATGCAGAAGATGCAGGCAAATACCAGCAGCGTGGTCAGAGCCACGAGCAGGACGGTTCCGGCAATTTTAAGCGCAAGAGAAACGACGGTGCTCACTGTATGCGCACCGGCTTCCGCCACCTCTTTTGCTATTCGCATGCCTCTTTTGGACAAAGCTCTCACCTGCCATACAAAGTTTTCTTATTTTACCATATCGTGTCAATAATTGTTATCTATTCTGTAAATTTACTATGAATTCCGCGGTATTGGGCGCCAGGAGCACATCAAAAAAGGAAGCCGTAGACCGGCTTCCTTTTTTAGAGAGCGTTATCAGGTCAGTGCGTACATCCAGGTCTTTTTTGTCGTGATCCCCACCGTAAGCTGGTCCTCCCAGGCGTTGATCGCGTCTGTCTTCAGCTGCTCATCGGCAAGATGCAGATTGTACGGCATATCCTCCCCGATGTAATAGACGATGAAGTAGGCGTTGGCATTTTCGGCCCAGATCACTTCCGCATCTCCGGGTTTTCTGGCCGCGTCGAACAGCCACTCGCCGGGCTCCCCTGCGAGAGTATCTCTGCCTGCCAGGGCCATCAGGCCGCCTTCCGGCGCGTCCGTCCCGTCGCTGTTTTCCATAGCGAGCTGAGCGAAGTTTTCCTCCGTCGGATTCTCTCTGAATCTCTTCAGAAGCTCCTCCGCCTCGCTGCGGGCGTCCTCTCTGGCCGCCGCGACGGCGGCATCATACGCGGTGTTGTCGGCGTCGTCGGCGTAGTCCTCCTGGTTAACAGGCGTGGGGTTGATGCGTATCGTGCGTGCGTTTCTGGTGGCGTAGCCGTTGTCGTTCCGGTCCAGGAACATGACCACGTAGGTGCCCACAGAGACATCGAACAGTCCCACGTCCAGCGGTTTCCGATCCGCTTCGCGGAGCCAAGGTCCGTACGTGCTTCCCAGCAGCTGGCCGTCATAGACCCGGCGCGTCGAATCGTCTTCCGCATAGGTCTCGCTGTTCTCCGCTCTGGCCGCTTCGATCATATCCTGTTCGGAATGGATGCCGGCCGCTTCCGCCTCCGCTCTGGCGCGGGCATCGGCCAGTGCTTTTTCCTCAGCAGCCTTGAACTCTTCGTCGGACTCATACTGGGATTCATCCACTTTTTCCCCGTAAACGAGATAATACCGGAAAGTAAAGGAGTCGTAAATGTCCTTCTTCTCCTCGTATTTGGCGAGGATCTCTTCGTCCGAGAAGCTGAGATTCTCGTTGAAATACTTCTCGTAGCCGTCGGCATAGTAAAGGAACAGCAACTGTTCCTTCAGGATGTCATAGGTGCACGCGGGGCCGTAATACCTGGCCAGGTACTTGTCCACGTTGGAGTATCCGAGAGCGGTGGCGGAAGACTCGATCCCGTCGACCTCGTCCTGATATTTCTGCATATCCTCCGCAGTCATTTCGAAGCCGACTTCCCTGCCTTCCCTGTAGAGCGCCACGTCTCTTGTCAGGCATTCCTCGCAGTATTCCTGGAAATGCTGCTTCCAGGTAATGGATTCGTTGTACATCTGCCCGTCGAGCGGCTGCGTCGTGTCAGGCAGCAGCACGTTGGCGTATTGATAGGCATCCGTGTAGACGTATTCCACATAATCATAATAGTAATTATTGTAATGGAAAGTGAATTCCGCCGGAGAGAAACGCATGTCGCCGACCTCGTAGGCAGTGCCGATCCTTCGGACCGCATTGGAATTCATGAACAGAGCGGTGGCGAGTAGCACGATGCATACGGCGATGACGATGATGACGATGAGTCTTGTCCTTTTCCTCTTCGCCGCCTCCTGCTTTCTGGCCTGTTCCCTTCTGTTCTTCGGTCCTTCCGCTTTGCTTCCAGGAACCGTCTTGTTGGAACTGCTCATGGTTACATTCCATCTCCCAGATAGATAATCGTCCTGAACGGAATCGGGCGGAGGCCTTCCGATGGCACCGTCCGTCCCGCGGCTGCGCCGCGTTCCGTCAAAAGGGGGCAAAAAAGCCCCGCACAGGCGGCAGCCGATTTATACCCTGCGCAGTATGAGCAGGTGGGTTTCTTCCTTCTTGCGTCTACTGCTTCCAACGTCCGGATGACCGGGAGGCCTGCAATCGGCAAAAAGAGATTCGGAATCCCATATAGTAGGTGTCAGTTTAAATATGACTGCCGCAACATTCACGAGGCACTTCGAATTATATCATCAGGCCCGACGGTTTGCAACCGTCGGGCCTGACTTTCTTCATGCTTCGAACAGCGTATCAATGAAATGTTCATAGACGCGGTCATACACAGACTCGTCGATATCCTCGAACTGTTCCTCTTGATCCTCGTATACCACATGGAACAGGATCATGTCCTGATCCTTCTCCGCGAGTTCACCCGCAGGGACGAAAACGGCGTATTCCTCTCCTTCGAATTCGAAGTCAAAGAGCCGTTCGAGTTCGTACTCGTTCCCGTCCTCGTCCACAAGATTCAGATAATCACTGCCGTACTCGTTCATGTCGTTCCTCATTCGTTATAGAAGATCAGGGAAAACCATGTCACGATGTTTCCGCCGTACTGGAACTCGATCCCCAGCTGCTCCAGAGTGTCCGTCAGCAGGATGCCGTGGCTCTCTATGCAGGGATTCATGCGGTCCGGGAAGCGGCAGGGGGCGTCCGGATACGCGCACGTCTCGCACTCGTCGCACGCTTCCGAAGACAGAACGTAGACATCCTCCGTCTGCTGCCGCACGAGCTCCGCCACCTGGCGGGTGACCTCCTCGTGATCCGCACGCGTGTCCAGCGTCTCACGGATATTGGCGATGTCGCTGACTTCCGTGACCGTTGCGATCAGCAGCGCCTTCTTATAGGCAAGGCACCGCTGCCGGCATTCCTCCACGGTCCCGGTGCCCGGGGGGCACGCCCAGCTTTTTCCGTACATCGGGCATTCTGTCCGGCAGATGTCCCGCACTCTCTGCGTAAACGTCAGCCGGGACACATCTATATAATGGTACTCGAAGATAGGAAGCTCACACATCTGTTCTTCCAGAAGCTTTCTGTCCAGCATCTCGGTCGTCCCTCTGTCCTGTGATAGTGATGGTATGGTTATCTGATGATCCTGAATCTGGAGAGGATCACCTGTCCGGCAAACTTGTACAGGAGGGCCTCCTCCGTCATCTCGTCCGTGTAATACCCGTACTTCCCGTCTTTCTGGGCAAACAGGTGCAGACCGGTCTGCTTTTCCTCCCAGCCTTCGGCCGGAGCCATTCTCACATACCAGGCAAACGGCAGATCGGAGGCGCTTCCGCAGCGCTCCTCCTCGGTCGGTCCCCAGGCGAACGCCGCTCCGTCCCGTCTGTCTCCGGCCAGGCAGAACATGTCCGAAACGATGGCGCTGGCGGTGGGAAGTTTTCCCGCTCCCGCTCCGTACAGCATCATGTCGCCCAGAGCCTCCGCTCTGACATGAAGCCCGTTCATCACGTCCTCGACGCCGCTGAGCAGATACTTTGCGGGAATGAGATGCGGCGCCACGCAGGCGCGCACCCTGCCGTCCCTTTCGAAAAAGGCGTGCCCCAGCAGGCGGATCGTGCATCCCATGGACGCGGCAAACTCCACGTCCTCCACCGACACGCCGCTGATGCCCTCAACCGAGATCTTCTCGGGAGGCATCTGCCAGCCTGTGATGATGGAACAGAGGATGGCGACCTTCCGGCAGGCGTCGATCCCGTCGATGTCCGCGGTCGGATCGGCCTCGCTGTAGCCGAGTTCCTTGGCTCTGGCCAGGGCGGCCGAGAAGGACATCCCGTTCCGGAACATCTGTGTGAGAATATAGTTCGTGGTTCCGTTCAGGATGCCGAAGAACTCCGTGATCTTCTCCGCACCCAGATTGTACGCAATGGTGCGGAGCATGGGGATTCCGCCTCCGACGCTGGCTTCGAACAGATAGCTGACGCCGTGTTCCTCCGCCAGGGCCATCAGCTCGCATCCGTGGGTAGCGACCAGCTCCTTGTTGGAGGTGATCACGCTCTTCCCCGCGGCTAGCGCGCGCCTCGTGAATTCCCTGGCGATCCCGACGCCTCCAATCGTCTCGACAACCATGTCCACATCGGGGTCGTTCTCGACGGTGCTGAAGTCCTTCGTCATCAGTCCCGCGAAGGGACTGTCCGGGAAATCACGCACGTCGACGATATATTTCAGGGTGATACCGTCGGTCTTCCTGTTCAGGGCGTCCGCATCGATGGACAGCGCCTCCGCGACGCCGGAACCAACGGTCCCGAACCCAAGAATTGCAGCGTAATGCATATGATCACATCCCATTTGTCTGGATTATCTGAACCTGTCTGACACGCCCCGTCCGTCATCCGAAGACGTCGCCGAATCCGTCCAGCCAGTCTCCTTCGTATTCTTCGATCCTGCCCTCGTCGCAGAGCGCGGCGAGTTCGGGTGCCATGGGGATCCGGGCGGTCTTTTCGATCCCATGGCGCGCGGCGATCTCCTCCAGCCTGCTGTGTCCGAAGATCTCATGCTTCTCACCGCAGGACGGGCAGACGAAATACGACATGTTTTCCACGATCCCCAGGACGGGGACCTTCATGAGTTCCGCCATGTTCACCGCTTTCTCCACGATCATGGAGACCAGATCCTGAGGACTTGTGACGATGATGATCCCGTCCACGGGGAGGGACTGGAATACGGTGAGCGGTACGTCTCCCGTTCCGGGAGGCATGTCTATGAACAGGCAGTCCACCTTCCCCCAGGCGACATCGGTCCAGAACTGCTTCACCACGCCGGCGATGACGGGGCCGCGCCAGACCACGGGGTCCGTCGCGTTGTCAAGGAGGAGATTCACGGACATCACGGGGATTCCCGTACCCGAAGTACACGGGATGATGCTCTCCCCGTCGCTCACCGCCCGCTCTCCGATTCCGAAGGCGGAAGGTATTGACGGTCCCGTCACGTCGGCGTCCAGGACGGCGGAACGCTTTCCGCTCCTGCGCGCGTTCACGGCGAGCATGGACGTGACCAGGGATTTTCCGACACCGCCCTTTCCGCTGACGACGGCGATTACTTTTCCTATTTCCGAACGTGAATTGGCCGCTTCCACCTGCGGAGCTGTCCGGCTGGAACAGCTCTCCCCACAGGATGAGCAGTCATGGCTGCATTCACTCATTTCTGCTTTCCTCTCCTGTTTCCTGAGATCTTCCGCTTTTATGCGGTTAATTTCGTTATTATAGTCTATCTGCTTTCCTCGGTCAACCGTTTCCTTGGATGAACGGCGTTCACCGCAGTCCCTGCCCGGACAGCCACTGTGTCACGCACTCCTCGAAGCATCTGACGGCCGGCGTCTTCTCCCTGCCCTCGGGCACTGCCAGTGCGATGGTCCGGAATGCCGGCGGCGACAGCCTTCTCACCGCCACGCCGGTCATCTGCCCCTTCAGAAGGAGTTCAGGCATGATGCTCACGCCCAGTCCCTCGCGCACCATGGCGATGATGGCATAGTCGTCCTTCGTGGTGTACCGGATCTCCGGACGGACGCCCGCCCTGTCCAGCGCGCGATGGACGTCCTGGGAGGATGTCTGGAGCAGGCTGATGAGCGGCTCCTTCGCGACCTCCTCTATCGGCACCGGGTCCATCCCGCACAGAGGGTGTCCGGAAGGCAGCACGACGGACAGCGGGTCCTCGGCCAGCGGGACGCAGCGGCAGTCCTCCGGTCCGGGAAGCGCAATGAATCCGAGATCGATCTCGCCGTCTCTCAGCCAGATGTTCACGTCGTTGTAATCCCCGTTCATCAGATTGATCCGGAACTCCGGATGCTTCTCCCTGTACAGGCGTATGATCCCCGGCAGCCAGTTCACCGCAACGCTGGTGAACGCGCCGATCTTCACGACGCCTCCGCGGGACACTTCCGACGCCGACTGCAGTATCTCATGGTAGCGTTTCAGCATGTCCGTGATCAGTGGCATCAGACGCTCGCCCGCCTGCGTCAGTGTCACCCCGCCCTTGCTCCTGACGAGCAGGGGCACCCCCAGCTCCTGTTCCAGGCCGGAGATCATATGGCTGACCCCCGACTGCGTATACCCCAGTTCCGCCGCTGCCTTTTTCAGGCTGCCGAGACGCCAGGCCGCCTCGGCGGCTTCGAATTTCTTCAGGCTCATATGCCGTCACCTCTCCGATGACCATATCATGAAACTTTGAGCATCGCAACATTAAAATGAAATTATTTCATCTATAATTGAATATTTGTATTGTGCTTCGGCATGACAGAAGGTAGAATCTAAAAATCGCAGAAAACACATTCCAGTCTGAAAAGAGGAATCACACTATGAGCAGCAACAGTTACTGGATTCTGGCGGCCATTGTCGTCTACCTGATCATCACCATCGTCGTCGGGGTCGTATACAGCCGCAGGGGCGCCGGTTCCGGCACGTCCGAATTCTATTTGGGTGGCCGCCGCCTGCATCCCATCGTCACCGCCATGAGCGCTGAAGCCTCGGATATGAGCTCCTATCTGCTGATGGGCCTTCCCGGGCTCGCCTATCTGTGCGGCGTGGCGGAGGTCGGATGGACCGTCATTGGCCTTGCCATCGGCACCTATCTGAACTTCCTGTTCGTGGCAAAGCGGCTGCGCGTCTACTCCAATTCGATCGGCGCCGGCACAGTCCCGGAGTTCTTCGCAAAGCGCTATGAAGACAAGAAGCACATCCTGTCCTTCATCGCCGCGCTGATCATTCTGGTCTTCTTCATCCCGTATACCGCGTCCGGATTCAAGGCCGTCGGCACGCTGTTCAACAGCTTGTTCGGCTGGGACTATCATCTCTCCATGATCGTCGGTGCCGCCGTCATCATCGGCTACACGGTCCTGGGCGGCTTCCTCGCCGTATCCACCACCGACCTGATCCAGTCCATCGTCATGACCGCGGCCCTCGTCATCATCATCTTCTTCGGCATCAGCCAGGCCGGCGGGATGTCCGCCGTATGGGCCAACGCGAAAGCGCTGCCCGGCTACCTGAACCTGACTCAGGGATACGATCCCGGCAGCGGTGCCGCAGGCGTCTTCGGCGCCTTCCCGATCGCCTCCACACTGGCCTGGGGCCTCGGATACTTCGGAATGCCCCACATCCTCCTGCGGTTCATGGCGATCCGGAATCCTTCGGAGATCAAGGTCTCCCGCCGCATCGCTTCCGTCTGGGTCGTCATCTCCATGGCCATCGCGGTATTCATCGGCATCATCGGCTACAGCGTTTCCGTCTCCGGAAAGATTCCCGTACTGCAGGGCAGTTCCGAATCCGAGACGATCATCATCAAGCTTGCGGACCTGATGAGCAAAAACGGCGTGTTCTTTGCGATCGTCGCCGGTCTCATCATGGCTGGCATCCTCGCCGCCACGATGTCCACTGCCGACTCCCAGCTGCTTGCCGCCGCCAGCAGCATGTCCGAGGATATGCTGCACGACTTCTTCGGCATCAAAGTCAGCCAGAAGGTCTCCATGCTGATCGCACGTCTTACGGTCGTCGGAGTCGCCGTGGTCGGTGTCATCCTCGCCTGGAATCCCAACAGCAGCGTGTTCCGCGTGGTCTCGTTCGCATGGGCCGGGTTCGGCGCGGCGTTCGGCCCCGTGATGCTGCTGGCCCTGTTCTGGAAGCGCAGCAACCGCGCCGGCGCCGTCTGCGGCATGGTGGCCGGAGGCGCCATGGTGTTCATCTGGAAATTCCTCATCGCCCCCCTGGGCGGCGTGCTGGCGATCTACGAGCTCCTTCCGGCGTTCGTCGTGGCTCTCATCGTGAACGTTGTCGTCTCCCTCGCCACGTCCGCTCCCTCCTCCTCCGTCGTCTCCACATTCGACAGCGTGAAGAGGGACTGCAGGAAAGTGTAATTGCCTCCTGCCTCCCGGCCGTACGTCCGGGATGCCGTCCGCGGATACTTCCTGTATATGAAAATCCCCGGCTGCGAAGCCGGGGATTCTTTCTTTTTCAGTATTGTCGGTACCGGTGAGGCTGTCCGGAAAACACGGTTACGTCCGAATTCCCGGGACCGTTACGCCTTGGCCGCGGTCTCCGCGGTTCTCTCGCCCGAACCCAGTTTCCTCCACTGAACGATCATGAAGGTCACAGAGATGAGGAACGCCGTGAAATCAGCCACAGGACTCGACCAGATGACCCCCTCCAGGCCGAGGAAGCGGGGAAGGATGAGTATGGCGGGAAGGAGCAGGACGATCTGCCTGAGGCTGGACAGGATCAGGGAGTACAACGGTCTCCCGATCGCCTGGAAGAAATTCATGATGCCCATCTGGACCCCGCCGAAAACGAGGACCATCATGAACACCCGGAGGCAGTGTACGGCGAACTCGTTGTACAGATCCGATTCCGAACCGAACAGATTGATGATCTGCTGCGTGAAGATCTCGAAAACGATCGTGCCGATGAGCATGAAAACAATCGTCACCCCGGTAGCCGTGAGATACGTCTGCTTTACCCTGCGGATGTTCCCCGCCCCGTAATTGTAGCCGATGATCGGCTGCGCGCCGGACGTCGTTCCATTGGCGAACGCTATGACGATCTGGCTGCATTTCGCCGTGATCCCCATCGCCGTCAGCGGGATGGAGGATCCGTATTTCGACAGCGCCCCGTATTTCACATAGGAGCGGTTCATCAGCCCCATCAGGAAGAGCATGGCAGCCTGCGATACGAAACTGGAGATGCCGAGCGCGCACACTCTGCGCATGATGCGGAAATCCGGTATGAAATCTCTGGCCGTGAGCTTGATCGTCTTGAATCTTGGAATATAGGAGATCGCGATGAAGAAGCCGAGGATCTCGCTCAGGGTCGTCGCGGCGCCCGCGCCGGCTACGCCCCAGTGGAAAACGAAGATGAAGACGGGATCCAGGATCGTGTTGAATACCGCTCCTGCCAGCATCGCGACCATGGCGACCCGCGGACTGCCGTCCGCACGGATAAACGCGTTGAGCACCATGACCACACAGACCGGAACCAGGCCGGGAATGATCCACTTCCCGTACTCCAGCGCGTACGGCAGGATCTCGTCCGTACAGCCGAACAGCCGGCAGATGGGCTCCAGCCAGATGGCGGCACAGATGGACAGGATCGTCACGACGATGACGACCATGACCGTGGACCCGCCCACGCACTTTCTCGCCTGTTCATACTGTTTCTCCCCGAGCCGGAGGCTGAACAGCGCTCCGCCTCCGTTCGCGAACAGAATCGTCAGGGCCATGGAGGCCATCATGATCGGATACACCACATTGGTGGCTCCGTTGCCGAGATAGCCCACGCCGTTTCCAATAAAGATCTGGTCGACGATATTGTATATGGACATGACCACCATGGAGATGATCCCCGGCACCGCATAGGTGACGATCAGTCTGGATATCGGGGCGGAAGCCAGTTTCCGTTCCTCGGGGGAAAGGACGTGTTCTTCCGCTGCGGCCGTGTTGTTCGTTTCGCTCACGCGTATCACTCCTCATTTCATAAAAGACATGATACCACAGGATGCGGTCTCTTGTCACTACGCCATTCCATCTTTTCAAATGGATTCCGCGGATGTAAAATACATTATACAAGTTATTCCGGCAGGAACGGGCGCCGGTGTCCGCAGCGCCCGTTCCTGCAACCGTGACAGGAGGTCAGATGCAGAATGGGACGCTGCAAGATCACAGTTATCCGAACGACGTATTATCCCGACCTGGCGGCTCAGTATCCCCCTTATGAGACCGGCTGCTGCCAGGCGATGAAGGAGGGGGACGTTTTTTATACCGGAGGTCCCTACGGGGTCGACATGCCGGAGGGCTTCTGTCCGGCGGCGTGGCGGGCCGTCTTCTCATTCGCCTGCGAGTATGCCTCCGGCGGCAGGGTCTACGACTTTGACCGGCATCTCGTCGCCTGCCCCGACGGTGTCCGGCCGGTGCTTCTGCAGCTGGAACAGGCCCCGTGAGACAATGCACACCATGTTTTTTGAAATTTTTGCACTTTTCACTTGCAATTCGTGCATACATCTGTTATAGTTCGTGCATATTAAAAATCTTAACTGCCGCGTGATCGCGGCAGGTGCGAATGGAAGGCAGCAGAGGCGGCACGCTCCCCGTATCCGGGAACCGGCTGAGACCGCTGTCCGATCGCACTCTGGAGACATCCGTTGAATCGGAGGCCGAAGGGGCAAGGACCGTGACTGGACCGAATCTCTCAGGCAAAAGGACAGAGTTCAGAGCTACGTCTTTTTGTGCGGAGAGCTGCATCGGTGCAGCCCTCCGCCTTTTTCGTCCCGTGACAGCGGCGCGGCAGAAAGGAAGGAAAGAGGAGAAAATGTTTGTAGAGACCGTAACCAAGATCAATGATGCCGTCAACGGCGTTGTCTGGGGCTGGCCCGCCCTGATCCTGCTGGGCATCACCGGCGTGATCATGACCATACTGACCAGGTTCTTCCAGATCGGCCGCATCGGCCACTGGTTCAAGAACACCCTCGGCGCCATTTTCAGAGAACGCCATGTCACCGCCCACACCGGGAACAAGACCATCAGCCAGTTCCAGTCCCTCTGCACCGCTCTGGCCGCTACGGTCGGCACCGGCAATATCGTCGGCGTCGCTGGCGCCATCGCCACCGGCGGTCCCGGCGCCGTCTTCTGGATGTGGGTCATCGCTTTCTTCGGCATGATGACCAATTTCTCCGAAAACGTGCTCGGTATCCTCTACCGCCGCAAGGGCAAGGACGGCGAATGGCACGGCGGCGCCATGTATTACCTTAAGGAAGGCCTCGGCGGCAAGAAGAACTGCAAGACGATCGGTGCCGTTCTGGCCGTTCTGTTCTCCATCTTCTGCGTGCTCGCCTCCTTCGGCATCGGCAACATGAGCCAGGTCAACTCCATGGTCGCCAACGTCAATACAGCCTTCGGCATTCCCGTCTGGATCACCGGCATCGTTCTCGCCGTAGCGGTCGGCGCCGTCATCATCGGCGGCCTGAAGCGCATCGCTACCGTCACCGAGAAGCTCGTGCCCTTCATGGTCATCCTCTACCTCATCGGCGCCCTGGTGATCATCTTCGTCCACATCACGTCCATTCCCGCCATCTTCGTCTCCATTTTCAAAGGTGCGTTCACGATCCGCGCCGGAGTCGGCGGCGCCGTCGGCGCCGGCATCGCGCAGGCCATGAAGATGGGCTTCAAGCGCGGCGTGTTTTCCAACGAGGCCGGCCTCGGCTCCTCCGTTATGGTCCACTCCAGCTCCAACGTCAAGGAGCCTGTGCGCCAGGGCATGTGGGGCATCTTCGAGGTGTTTGCGGATACCATCATCGTCTGCACCATCACGGCGCTCGTACTGCTGGGCTCCAACGCTGTCGACCTCTCCACCGGCATGCTCACCTCAGCCGGCGAGGCCGTGGGCTCCAGTTCTCTCATGGCGTACTCCTTCTCCCAGGTCTTCGGCGCGGTCGGCTCCGGCTTCGTTGCCATCGCCATCCTGCTGTTTGCCTACTCCACCGTCCTCGGCTGGACACATTACGGAACCACCGCCATCCGCTACCTGCTCGGCGAGAAATCCGTCCTCCCCTACCGGATCATCTTCATCATCATCGTCATCGCCGGCTCCGTCATGAAGGCGCAGCTGGCCTGGGACATCTCGGATACCTTCAACGGCCTCATGATGATCCCCAACCTGATCGGTGTTCTCGCTCTCTCGCCTCTCGTCTTCAGAGTGACGAAGAACTACGTAGACCGCACCTTCCACGGCAAGGATGTCGCTCCCATCTATTCCGCCATTCCGGAAATCCAGAAGGAGCAGGAAGAAGCCGACTGATCCGTGCTTCCCATGATGAAAAAGCGCGTGCCGCAATGCGGTACGCGCTTTTTTCATCGATTCTCCAAATAATCCAATGAAGGTCACAAACTAATGCGGCATCCGGCTTGACTTAATCCCTTCTAATTGTTATACTAATCCAGCAGATTAGTTCATCAAATCTGTCACTCGCGATGTTCTATATTGCGAGACAATTCATAACTGGAGGATTACAACTATGACTTTTGACAAGATCGCCGCTCTGATCGCCGACAGGACCGACACCCCGTTGGAGAATATCACCCGTGAGACAACTTTTGAAGAGGTCGGCATTGACTCCCTTGATACCGTAGAACTTCTGATGGATCTGGAAGACGAACTCGGCGTGGAGATCGAACTGGAAGAGAAGGTCGAAACGGTGGGACAGTTCGTCGATTTCGTAGACAGCAAGATCAACGGCTGAGCGCTATCCATGATCACTTCACCCTTATGTGACCTTCTGGGGATCAAATATCCCCTGTTCCAGGGCGGCATGGCCTGGATCGCGGACGGCCGCCTGGCTGCCGCCGTCTCGGAGGCCGGTGCGCTCGGGATCGTTGCCGCCGGAAACGCGCCGGCGGATTATGTCCGCGAACAGATCCATATTGCCCGCTCGCTGACGGACAGGCCGTTCGGCCTGAACATCATGCTCATGAGTCCGTTCGCCGACGACGTCGCTCGGGTAGCTTCCGAGGAGAAAGTCTCCGTCATAACGACGGGAGCCGGCAACCCTTCCAAATACATGGACAGCTGGCTGGCGGCAGGAATCAGAGTCATCCCCGTGGTCGCCTCCGTGGGCATGGCCAAACTGATGACGCGCGTGGGCGCTTCCGCGGTGATCGCCGAAGGCGGCGAGAGCGGCGGACATGTCGGGGAACTGACCACCATGGTCCTCGTCCCGCTGGTCCGTGACGCCACCGACCTGCCCGTGATCGCTGCGGGCGGGATCGCTGATGGGCGGGGCGTTGCCGCGGCTTTCATGCTGGGCGCCTGCGGCGTCCAGGTCGGCACCCGCTTCCTCAGCGCGGAGGAATGCCCGATCCATCCGGTCTACAAGGAGAAGATCCTGAAGGCCAACGATCTGGCCACCATGGTCACCGGAAAGCGTCTGGGACACCCCGTCAGGAGCCTCCGCACGAAATTCGCAAGAAACTATGCTAAATGCGAATACAGCAGCATGCCGGACGAGGAACTGGAAAAGCTCGGCACCGGCGCGCTCCGCCTGGCGGTACAGGAAGGCGACCTTGAGAACGGCTGTTTCCTCAGCGGCCAGATCGCCGCCATGGTCAGCAAGATCGAGCCGGCGGCGGATATCGTGCGGGATATCATGGAATCCGCCGAGCCGGTGCTGAAGGGGGCCTCCTCTTGGGTAAGATAGCATTCGTATTCTCCGGACAGGGAGCGCAGAAGGCCGGGATGGGCCGCGATCTGTGCGATGCGTTCGCCGAAGCCCGCCAGGTCTTTTCCCTCGCCGACGAACTCCGCCCCGGGACTTCCGCTCAGTGTTTCGAGGGGCCAGACTCTCTTCTCGCGGAGACCGTGAACACCCAGCCCTGCCTGTTCGCCGCGGAGTCCGCGGCGGCCGCCGTTCTCGAAGCGAAAGGACTACGTGCGGATATGGCCGCCGGCTTTTCCCTCGGGGAAGTCGCAGCCGTCGCCTACTGCGGAGGGGTGGATCTTGAGACCGGGTTCCGTCTCGTCTGCCTGCGCGGACGGCTGATGCAGGAGGACGCGGAAGCGGTTCCCTCCTCCATGGCAGCCGTGCTGAAGCTTGACGAGCGGACCGTCACTTCCCTGTGCAGCGAGCACGGGGTCTATCCCGTCAACTTCAACTGTCCCGGCCAGATCTCCGTCTCCGGAAATCAGGAGGCAATGGCCGCCTTCTCAGCGGCCGTCAAGTCTGCGGGCGGCAGAGCCCTTCCCCTGAAAGTCCGCGGCGGATTTCACTCCCCGTTCATGGAGCGCGCGTCCCTCCGATTCAGAGAAGAACTGCGGAAGATCTCCTTCCGTCCCTTCCGTATCCCGCTGTACGCCAATCTTACCGCGGAACCGTACGGGAACGATCCGGCGCAGACGCTTTCCGCCCAGATCTGTCATCCCGTTCTCTGGGAAAAGACGGTCAGGGCCATGATCTGCGCCGGCGCGGATACCTTCATCGAACTTGGCCCCGGCAAAACGCTCTGCGGCCTGATCCAGAAGACGGACCCGTCGGTCCGAACGTTCTGCGCTTCGTCCGCGGCGGACATCGAACTCATCTGCAGGGAGGTGCCGTCATGCTGAAAGGAAAGACAGCGGTAGTTACCGGAGGCGGCAGAGGCATCGGAGCCGCGATCGTCAGGAAGCTGGCGGAGGAAGGGCTCAACGTCGCCATCATCTACGCCGGCAGCCGTGAAGCGGCGGAATCTCTTTGTGACGAATGCCGGGATGCTTTCGGCGTCGACGCCCGGGCTTACCGGTGCGACGTATCGGACTTCCAGGCTGTAAAGGATCTGTGCGCGGAAGTGAAAAAGGACTTCGGCTCCGTGCACTGTCTTGTCAACAACGCCGGGATCACCCGGGACGGTCTTATTCCCGTCATGAAGGAGTCGGACTTTGACGCCGTGATTGATACCAATCTGAAGGGAACATTCAATATGATCCGGCACTTCTCCGGCATAATGATGCGCGGAAGATTCGGCAGGATCGTCAACGTCTCCTCCGTATCGGGGATCACGGGCAACCCGGGGCAGGCCAATTATTCGGCCTCCAAGGCCGGCGTCATCGCGCTCACGAAAACCGCGGCGAAAGAACTCGCCGCGAAAGGAATCACCTGCAACGCCGTCGCTCCCGGTTTCGTCGAGACCGACATGACCGCAGGTCTCGAATCCAAAAAAGAACAGCTCATTTCTGCGATTCCCCTCGGGCGCTTCGCCGCTCCGGAGGAGATTGCGGACGCCGTCTGGTTCCTGCTGCGTTCCGAATACATCACCGGAGAAGTGCTCAGGGTCGACGGCGGAATCGCCATATAAGGCAGGTGCATCACTATGGTCGACAACGATATCAGAAATTACGCCCGCATCATGCAGGAGATGGATCTGACCGGTCTCGAGATCCGCGAGGACAACGTGACGATCCGCCTGGAGAGGAATCTCTCCTCCGCGCTCACGGTGACACAGATTCCCGGGACGGCTTCTGCCGCCGCTCCCTC
>JAFYAU010000019.1 GCA_017540565.1 Oscillospiraceae bacterium | reverse complement strand
CCCTGCTGAGCACGGTGCAGATGCCCAAAGGGATCCCCGTGGCCACCGTGGCCGCCGACGGCGCCGCCAACGCCGCGTGGCTGGCCCTTCAGATCCTCGCCGTCTCCGACGGCGAACTGGCCGCGAAGCTGGATGCCGCGCGGGCAGAGAACGCTGCAGGCGTGCTTGCCAAGGACGCCGCCCTTCAGGAAAAGCTGGCCGCCGACTGACGGCCGTAAAACCAACCCAACCGTAACAGAAAGGAACCCGCTATGAAAGAATCCTTCTCCGCCAGCTACGCCGAGGCGGGCGTGGACATCACCGCAGGATACGCCTCCGTAGAACTGATGAAAAAGCATGTGGCCCGCACCATGATCCCCGGAGTCGTCACAGATATCGGGGGGTTTGGCGGCCTGTTCGCCCCGGACCTGACCGGGATCTCCGACCCTGTCCTCGTGTCCGGCACCGACGGCGTGGGCACGAAGCTGAAGATCGCCCTCCTGATGGACCGGCACGACACCATCGGCATCGACTGTGTCGCCATGTGCGTCAACGACATCATCTGCTGCGGCGCAAAGCCGCTGTTCTTCCTCGACTACATCGCCTGCGGCCGGAACGTGCCTGAGAAGATCGCGTCCATCGTCGCCGGCGTCGCCGAGGGCTGCGTCCAGTCCGGATGCGCCCTGATCGGCGGCGAGACGGCGGAGCATCCGGGCATGATGCCGGAGGATGAATACGATCTGGCCGGTTTCGCCGTCGGCATCGTCGACCGCGCCCGCATCCTGGACAAAAACACCGTCGCTCCGGGGGATGCGCTCATCGCCCTCCCCTCCAGCGGCCTACATTCCAACGGCTTCTCTCTGGTGCGCAAGGTGTTCGACGTGGAGAACGCCGATCTGAACGCCTACGTGGACGAGCTCGGAGCCACGCTGGGAGAGACCCTGCTGACTCCGACCCGGCTGTACGTGAAGCCCGTGCTCGCCCTTCTGGACCGGGTGCGCGTCAAGAGCATCTCGCACATCACCGGCGGCGGTTTCTATGAGAACATCCCGCGCAGCCTCCCCGACGGGACCGGCGTGCGCATCCCCAAGGCCGCTCTGAAGATCCCCCCGATCTTCGGTCTGCTGCAGAAGACGGGCAATATCCCCGAGCGCGACATGTTCAATACCTTCAACATGGGCGTGGGCATGAGTGTCATCGTCGCCAGCGAAGACGCCGACACGGCGGTCTCCGTCCTGCGTGAGAACGGCGTGGACGCCTACGTTATGGGCGAAGTGACAGGCAGCGAGGGGGTCGACCTGTGCTGAAGGCAAGGATAGCCGTCCTCGTCTCCGGCGGAGGCACCAACCTGCAGGCTCTGCTGGATGCCCGTGGCACCGTGCTGCAGAGCGGGGACATCGTGCTGGTGGTTTCCAACAATCCTGACGCCTACGCCCTTCAGCGGGCGGCTGCGGCCGGTGTTGAAAGTGCCGTGATCCTGAAGAGAGACGGGGATTTCGAGGGGCGGCTGGCCGCCCTTCTGGAGGAAAAGAAGATCGATCTCATCGTTCTGGCGGGATTCATGACGATCCTGTCCGCCGCTTTCACCGCGCGGTTCCGTGACCGGATCATCAACGTGCATCCCTCCCTGATCCCGTCCTTCTGCGGACAGGGCTTCTACGGACTGAAGGTGCACGAAGAGGCGCTGGCCTACGGAGTGAAGGTGACGGGCGCCACCGTCCATCTGGTGAATGAGATCCCCGACGGAGGACGCATCCTCCTGCAGAAGGCGGTGGACGTGCAGGACGGCGACACACCGGAGATCCTGCAGAGAAGAGTAATGGAACAGGCGGAATGGATCCTGCTGCCGCGGGCGGCGGAGCTGATGAGCCGCGAGATCATCGGGAAGGAGAACCAATGAAGGAAAATGTATTTGAACTGCTGCGCGGGAAGACATATCCCGGCAGGGGCATTGTGATCGGAAAAAGTGCCCTGGGCAATACCGTCTACGTGATCTATTTCATCATGGGACGCAGCGAAAACAGCCGCAACAGGATCTTCACCTATACCGGGGACGGCATCCGCACGGATGCCTATGACCCCGCTCTGATGAAAGACCCCAGCCTGATCATCTATCATCCCGTCCGCATGGTCGGCGACAAGATCGTCGTCACGAACGGCGACCAGACCGATACGATCCGGGACTTTCTGCTGAAGGACGGCAACTTCCGCCAGGCTCTGAACACGAGACAATTCGAGCCTGATACGCCCAACTACACCCCCAGGATCTCCGGCATCGTCTATCACGACGGGAGCTACAGCCTGTCCATCCTGAAAAGCTGTGAGGGCGATCCCTCCTCCTGCCAGCGTTTCCTCTTTGATTACGCAGATCCTCTGCCGGGCGAAGGCCGCTTTATCAGCACATATGAGGACGACGGCGATCCTCTTCCCAGCTTCCGGGGCGAGCCCCGCCGGATCGGGATCTCCGGCTCGCTGGACGATTTCGCCAACGGCGTGTGGAACGCGCTGAATGAAGACAACAAGGTATCCCTGTACGGCTGCGAGCTGAATCTGGAGACGGGCACGGTCCAGCAGCTGATCCTCAACAAACATGAATAAGGAGAGCGGGCATGACTGAATTCGAACTGAAATACGGGTGCAACCCCAATCAGAAGCCGGCCAGACTCACCATGGAGGGCGGCCGTGAGCTCCCCTTTACGATCCTGAACGGACGTCCGGGTTACATCAACTTCCTGGACGCCCTGAACAGCTGGCAGCTTGTGAAGGAACTGAAGCAGGCGCTCGGCCAGCCGGCGGCGGCAAGCTTCAAGCATGTGAGCCCCACCTCCGCCAGCCTCGGCACGCCCCTGTCCGACGAACTCAAACGTGCCTGCTTCGTGGATGACATCCCCGGCCTCGACGACAGCCCCGTCGCGTGCGCCTACGCCCGCGCCAGAGGCGCCGACCGCATGAGCAGCTTTGGCGACTGGGTCGCCCTGAGCGATGTCTGCGACGCCGTCACCGCCTCCATCATCCGACGCGAGGTGTCCGACGGCATCATCGCCCCGGGTTTTACGCCGGAGGCCCTCGCCCTGCTGAAGGAAAAGAAAAAGGGCGGATACAACATCGTGCAGATCGACCCGGACTATGTTCCGGCCGAAGAGGAATCCAAGCAGGTGTTCGGCGTGACGTTCCGGCAGCGGCGCAACGATTTTTCCATCGGACGCCATCTGCTGGAGAATATCGTGACGGCCAGGAAGGATCTGCCTGAGACGGCCGTCCGGGACCTGATCGTCAGCCTCGTCACGCTGAAATACACGCAGTCCAACTCCGTGTGCTTCTGCTATGACGGCCAGGCCATCGGCGTCGGCGCCGGCCAGCAGAGCCGCATCCACTGCACCCGCCTGGCGGGCAGCAAGGCAGACAACTGGTTCCTGCGCCAGACCCAGCGCGTCCTGGAACTTCCCTTCCTGGATTCCGTCGGACGCGCGGAACGCGACAATGCCGTCGACCTGTATCTGGGTGAGGACAGCGAGGATCTGCTCGCGGACGGCGTATGGCAGACGCTGTTCACGGAGCGTCCCCGTCCCTTTACGCGCGAGGAGAAGAGAGCGTGTCTCGCGAAGATCTCCGGCGCCAGCCTCGGCAGCGACGCCTTCTTCCCCTTCGGGGACAACATCGAGCGCGCCAGCCGCAGCGGCGTCACCTATGTGGCCCAGCCCGGCGGCAGCGTACGGGACAGCCAGGTGATCGAGACCTGCGACCGGCTCGGCATGGTCATGGCCTTCACCGGCATGCGCCTGTTCCACCACTGACAGACTCTGAATGAACCGGCGGAAAAGCCGGCCTGCGGAAGGAGAACGATTCGATGAAAGTTATGGTTATCGGCAGCGGCGGCCGGGAGCACACCATCATCAAAGCTCTGAAAAAAAGCCCCGAGATTACCGCCCTGTATGCGCTGCCCGGAAACGGCGGCATTGCCGCCGACGCGGTCTGCGTGAATATCGGCGCGAAAGATATCGAGGGCGCTGTCCGCTTCGCCCGGGAGGAGAAGATCGACTACGCTGTCGTCGCGCCGGACGATCCTCTGGTCCTCGGCATGGTGGACGCGCTGGAGGAGGCCGGTGTTGCCTGCTTCGGTCCCCGGAAGAACGCCGCCATCATTGAGGGAAGCAAGGTCTTTTCCAAAAACCTGATGAAGAAATACGGCATTCCCACCGCCGCCTATGAGACCTTCAGCCATATGGAGGATGCGCTGGCCTATCTGGAGACGGCGAAGATCCCCACGGTCGTCAAGGCGGACGGTCTGGCCCTGGGCAAGGGCGTGATCATCGCCCAGACCCGGGAAGAGGCACGGGAGGCCGTGATCTCCATGATGCAGGACAAGCGCTTCGGCGAGAGCGGAAGCAAAGTGGTCATCGAGGAATTCCTCACCGGCCCCGAGGTGTCCGTCCTGGCCTTTACCGACGGCAACTGCGTCCGTCCCATGGTCTCCTCCATGGACCACAAAAGAGCCCTTGACGGGGATCAGGGCCTGAACACCGGCGGGATGGGGACGATAGCCCCCAACCCCTACTATACGCCGGAGATTGCAGACATATGCATGCGTACCATCTTCCTGCCCACTGTTGCGGCCATGAACACCGAAGGGCGCACCTTCAAAGGGTGCCTGTATTTCGGTCTGATGCTCACCCCCGACGGGCCGAAGGTCATTGAGTACAACTGCCGCTTCGGCGATCCGGAGACCCAGGTGGTCCTCCCTCTGCTGAAGAGCGACCTGTTCACCGTCATGCGGGCCGTCACGGACGGCACTCTGGCGGAGACGGACGTTGAGATCGCCGACGGGTGCGCATGTTGCGTGGTCAAGGCCTCCGAGGGCTACCCTCAGAGTTATGAGACCGGCTTCGAGATCACCATTCCGGAGGATCTGGATGCCGAGGTCTTCGTGGCCGGAGCAAAACTGAACGACGGCAAGCTGGTCACCTCCGGCGGCCGCGTGCTTGGCGTGACGGCTACAGCTCCCACGCTGCGCGAGGCCATCGACAGGGCCTATGCCAACGCCGACCGGGTCACCTTTGCCAACGCCTACTGCCGCAGAGATATCGGGCAGCGCGCGCTGCAGGCCGATTGAACCCTACCCCTCAGATAAGGATGTGCTGATCTATGGTATACCGCGTATACGTTGAAAAGAAAAAGGAACTGGCCAACGAGGCTGCCGCGCTGGCTGCGGAGATCCGCGGACAGCTGCAGATCCCCCGCGTGGAGGAAGTCCGGATCCTGAACCGCTACGACGTGGAGAATCTGGACCGTGACGCCTTCGAATACAGTGTGGCCAATGTGTTCTCCGAGCCTCAGCTGGATGTCGTCACCTACGGGCCGGACTGGGATGGCTATACGGTCTTCGCCGTGGAACCTCTGCCAGGACAGTTCGACCAGCGGGCGGACTCCGCCGCCCAGTGCATACAGATCCTCACGCAGGGGGAACGTCCCACCGTGAAGGCGGCGAAGATCTATCTGCTGAAAGGGCCGATCACCGGCGACGATCTTCAGGCAATCCGGAACCACGTCATCAACCCCGTGGAAAGCTGCGAGGCCTCGCTCGAGCTTCCTGAAACGCTGACCGCCGTCTATGAGATTCCCACCTCCGTCGCCGTGCTCGACGGCTTCCGCGATCTTGATGAAGCCGGCATGACCCGCTTCCTTGAGGAATACGGTCTGGCCATGGATCTGGGCGACGTCACCTTTTGCCGGGAGTATTTCCGGAAGGAGGGGCGGGATCCCACCATCACTGAGATCCGCATGATCGATACCTACTGGTCCGATCACTGCCGCCACACCACCTTCAATACCATCCTCGACGATATCCGCTTCGAGGATCCTGAGGTCGAGGCTGCCTACCGGAGCTATCTGGACGCCCGGAAAGATCTCGGCCGCACCAAGCCGGTGTGCCTGATGGATATGGGCACCCTGGCCGTCAAGTGCCTGCGCAAGGCAGGAAAACTGGACCGGCTGGACGAATCGGAGGAGATCAACGCCTGCACCGTGAAGACCACCGTCACCGTCGACGGCGAGGAACAGGAGTGGCTCCTGCTGTTCAAGAACGAGACGCACAATCATCCCACGGAGATCGAGCCCTTCGGCGGAGCCGCCACCTGCATCGGCGGTGCCATCCGCGATCCTCTCTCCGGCCGCAGCTACGTCTACGGCGCCATGCGCGTGACCGGCGCCGCCGATCCCACCGTCCCCGTCTCTGAGACGATCCCCGGAAAACTGCCCCAGCGCACCATCGTCACCAAGGCGGCCTCCGGCTACAGCAGTTACGGCAACCAGATCGGTCTGGCCACCGGCCAGGTCACGGAGCTGTATCATCCCGGATACGCCGCCAAGAGAATGGAAGTCGGTGCGGTAATCGCCGCGGCTCCCGCCGCCTGTGTACGCAGAGAACGTCCGGCGCCAGGCGACGTGGTCATCCTGCTGGGCGGCCGCACCGGCCGTGACGGCTGCGGCGGCGCCACCGGCTCCTCCAAATCCCACACGGTGGAATCGCTCGTCACCTGCGGGGCGGAGGTCCAGAAAGGCAATGCCCCCGAAGAGCGTAAACTGCAGCGGCTGTTCCGGAATCCGGAGGCGTCCCTGCTGATCAAGCGCTGCAACGACTTCGGTGCGGGCGGCGTTTCCGTCGCCATCGGCGAACTGGCCGACGGGCTGACCATTGACCTGAATGCCGTACCCAAAAAATACGACGGTCTGGACGGCACCGAACTGGCCATTTCCGAATCGCAGGAACGCATGGCTGTGGTGGTAGCTGACTCTGATGCACCTCGATTCATGGAACTGGCAGCCGGTGAGAATCTCGAGGCTACCCTGGTGGCCACTGTGACCGAAGAACCCCGCCTGACCATGACCTGGAACGGCGTCACCATCGTAGATATCTCCCGCGAGTTCCTCGACAGCAACGGTGCGGAGAAGCACATGTCTGCCCTTGTCAAAGCCCCTGCCTCCTTTGCGAAACCCCTGCCGGAGAACTTTGCCGACGGCATGACCGCTCTGGTATCCGACCTGAACGTGTGCTCTCAGCGCGGTCTGAGCGAGACCTTTGACTCCACGATCGGCGCCGGCACCGTCGTTATGCCTTTCGGCGGAGCAAGGCAGCTCACCCCCATCCAGGCGATGATCCACAAGATCTCCGTGGAGAAAGGACACACCGACACCTGCTCCGTCATGTCCTTCGGCTTCAATCCCTGGATTTCCGAAAAGAGTCCCTATCACGGCGCGTATCTCGCCGTGGTGGAATCCGCCGCCAAACTGGTGGCCGCCGGAGCGGAGTTCAGTGAGGTCTACCTCAGCTTCCAGGAGTATTTCGGCAAGCTCCGCAGGGAACCGGACCGCTGGGGTCTGCCCGTGAGTGCTCTGCTTGGCGCCTTCCGCGCCCAGATGGACCTCGGGATCGCGGCCATCGGAGGAAAGGATTCCATGAGCGGGACCTTTGAGGATCTGGATGTACCCCCAACACTCATCTCTTTCGCTGTGACCACCGCTCAGTCCGACCGGATCGTCACACCGGAATTCAAAGGCGCCGGACACCCCGTCCGCCTGGTCAGTCCTGTCTATACCGCCTCCGGACTCCCGGAAGCAGGAAGCCTGCTGAAGGTCTTTGAAACGGTAAGCGCTCTGATGCGCAGTGGCCGTGTGCTTGCCGCCTATACTCCCGGATACGGCGGTGCAGCGGAGGCCGTCTACAAGATGGGCCTCGGAAACGGCATCGGCTTCGCGTTCGCAGACGGGATGAATCTGGAGACGGTGTTCGGTTACCGGTACGGTTCCTTCATTCTGGAACTGGATCAGGATGCAGACACCGGCGTCCTGCTGGGCACCACCACCGATACAGGCAACCTTTCTCTGGACGGTCAGCGTGTGGCTCTGTGCGAACTGAACGAACGGTATGAGTGCCGGCTGGAAGGCGTATACCACGCCGTCACCGACGGACGTACGGACACCCTGCCCGTGCTGGACAGCCCAGTCCCTGCCGTACTCACTCACAGCACGTTCTCCTGCGCGAAGCCCCGGGTGCTGATCCCCGTGTTCCCGGGCACCAACTGTGAATACGACACGGCGAAGGCCTTTGCCGACGCCGGCGCGGAACCCGAGATCTTCATCGTGCGCAACCTGACGGCCGATGCCATCCGGGCGTCCGCCGAGCGCTTCGCGGAAAGGATCGGCGACGCTCAGATCATCTTCATCCCCGGCGGCTTCTCCGGCGGCGACGAGCCGGACGGCTCCGGCAAGTTCATCACCGCCTTCTTCCGCAGTCCCGGCATCAAGGAGGCCGTGCACCGTCTGCTCCGGCAGCGGGACGGCCTGATGGGCGGCATCTGCAACGGCTTCCAGGCGCTCATCAAGCTGGGCCTGGTTCCCTACGGCGAGATCCGTGACGCCGATCCCGAGGCGCCGACGCTGACCTTCAATACCATCGGCCGCCACCAGTCCCGTCTGGTGCGCACCCGCGTGTGCTCCTCCCGGTCCCCCTGGCTGGCCAACACGAAGCCCGGCGAGATCTACACAGTCCCCATCTCCCACGGGGAGGGACGCTTCCTTGCCTCCGAGGAGCAGATCATGCAGCTTGCCGCCAACGGGCAGATTGCCACGCAGTATGTGGACGCGGACGGATGCCCCACGACAGACATCCGCTGCAACCCCAACGGCTCCGCGTTTGCCGTGGAGGGCATCCTCTCCCCCGACGGCCGCGTGCTCGGCAAGATGGGGCACAGCGAGCGCATCGGCTCCAACCTCTACCGGAACGTCCCCGGAAAGTACGACATGGGGCTGTTCGCCTCCGCCGTCGCCTACTTCAAATAAGCGCAGACATCCATCGAAGCCCCGCCGGACAGCTTCCGGCGGGGCTTTCCCGTCCCTGTTTCCCGGTTGCTTTTTCGCTTCCTTCCGACTATAATATATAAGGATTAATATGGAACCTGATTGTTCCGGAAAGCGGAAAGGAGGAGCTGTATGAATTTCTCTCAGATCAAGTGTTTTCTCGCCGCATCGGAATGCCTGAACTTCACGAAAGCCGCCGAGCGGCTGTATCTGTCCCAGCCTGTCCTGAGCCGGCAGATCGCCGCCATGGAGGATGAGCTCGGCATCGAGCTCTTCATCCGCGAGAAGAAGACGGTGCGTCTGACCGCCGCTGGCGAAGTGATGGCGGAAGGCCTCCGGAAACTGGCCGGTGACTATTCCGATCTGGTGGAGAAGGCATCCGCCCTGCACAAAGGATTCGCCGGCACGCTGAACATAGGCATGATCGAAGGCCAACTGATCTGTGCTCCGTACTCGGGTGCTCTGGCCTCCTTCCACGACGAGCATCCCAGCGTGCGCTGCAATCTCAGTTCCCACTCCATCGGCGGTCTGGTCCGCGCCCTGCAGGACGGCTCCGTGGACATCGGCTTCTGCGCCTCTTTCAATGTGGAGGGCATCGACGATCTGGAATACAAGGAGGTAGGCCGGGCGAAGACGTTCCTCGTCATCCCGAAGCGCCACCCGCTGGCTGATAAAGAGGGCCTGACTCTGGATGATTTCAGAAACGACCTGTTTCTTACGCTTCCCGCCAATGAGAGCCCTCAGATCTCCCGCAACGGCACCCGCTCCGAGCGCACGCTGGAGGCCCCGGACATCGGTTCCCTGGCTCTGTGGCTCGAGGCAGGATACGGGATCTTCCCGCTGAATGAGAACCACTCTCTGCGCAACAACCCGAACCTGGTATTCAAGGACATCCCCGGCCTGCCGGATTCCATTGAGGTCGTCGTATGGAACAAAAACAGCAAGAACCCGATGATCCCAATGTTCTGCGATCAGTTCTGAACAGTAGCGCATACCTTTTTTTCATTGATACATATGATTTCCGCACTTTACTTTTCCCGGCATTGTCTATATTATGAGTTGTGAAATACTGCGCCCGGCGGCATGGCGCGCAAATAAGAAACGTTACGGAGAATGATTATGGAAGAGAAAAAAGAACTCACCGGCAAGTTTTATGATATCCAGGGCTTTTCTGTCCATGACGGCCCCGGTATCCGCCTGACCCTGTTTCTGAAGGGCTGCCCCCTGCGCTGCCCCTGGTGCCACAGCCCTGAGTCCCAGGAGTTCTACACGGAACTGAACTGGATGGCGATCAAGTGTGTGGGAACGGAGAAATGCGGCAACTGCCTGAACGTCTGCCCCCACAACGCCATTTCCCTTGGTGAAAAGAAGATGTCCGCCACCGGCGACGAGGAGATCCAGCTGGTCACCGTCGACCGCGATCTGTGCGACAACTGCGGCAAGTGCGCGGAGGCCTGCACGAGCAAGGCCCTGTACATGTGCGGCACCGACTATACTGTGGACGAGGTCATGGAGCGCGTGCACCGCGACGTGCCTTTCTTCAAGAGATCCGGCGGCGGCGTGACCATCTCCGGCGGCGAGTGCCTGTGCCAGCCCGATTTCCTGCTGGCCATGCTGAAGCGCTGCAAGGAGGAGGGCATACACACGGCCGTGGATACCACCGGCTTCGCCCCCTGGAAGAACATTGAGCCCATCCTGCCCTACACGGATCTGTTCCTGTATGACCTCAAGCAGATGGATTCCGATCTGCACAAGAAGGTGATCGGCGTTCCCAACGAACTGATCCTGGAGAACGCGAAGAAGATCGCCGAGCACGGCGGCAAGTTTCAGATCCGTATCCCCATCATCCCGATGTTCAACGACAGCGTGGCCAGCTTCGACGCGGTCGGCAAGTTCATCTGCGAGCTGGGCGACGCCGTTGAGGTCGTGCAGTTGCTGCCCTACCACAAGCTGGGCACCGTCAAGTGGGAGCGCCTGCAGAGAAAGCACATCATCCTGGAGGCCGAGCCCCCGAAGGACGAGCTGGTGCAGGCCAGGAAGGAACAGCTGGAGGCCATGGGCCTGAACGTTATGATCCACTGATCCCTTTGCATCCATCCGGACCGGACGCGTCTGCGCCCGGTCCGGTTTTCTTTTCTCTTTTTTTGTTGACATAAGCAAAATAGATGATAAAATAGCGTGAGTGAACTGCTGTGAAAAAGTCAGCTGTACAGGGTCTTCCCAGCGAAGGCGGGACGGTGAGAGCCGCCTGAAGCATCCGTACGGCGCGCCGCTTTTGAGCTGTCCGGGACGACCGGAACGGCCCGTCCCTGTTAACGGACGACCGAGATGCCGCCTTTACGGGCGGTAAGTAGGGTGGTACCGCGAAGCGTCGCTTCGCCCCTATCTGCGGGGCGGGGCGTTTCTTTTTCCCAGAAATACATGTAAAGGAGCCATTCATCATGTCCCATCCGTACTATACCCTGAACGAGCTGCGCGAGATGTTCCTCAGCTTTTTCGAGAGCAAGGGCCATCTCCGTCTGCCCAGCTTCAGCCTCGTTCCCCAGAACGACAAATCCGTCCTGCTGATCAATGCCGGCATGACGCCCATGAAACCCTGGTTCACCGGCGAGGAGGAGCCCCCCTGCCGCCGGGTCACCACCTGCCAGAAGTGCATCCGCACCGGCGACATCGAGAACGTGGGAAAGACGGCCCGCCACGGCACCTACTTCGAGATGCTGGGCAACTTCTCCTTCGGCGACTACTTCAAGGAGGACGCCCTGAAGTGGAGCTGGGAGTTCCTGACCGAAGTGGTCGGTCTGGAGCCCGACCGTCTGTATCCCTCCGTCTATGTGGATGACGACGAGGCCTTCCGGATCTGGAACAAGGTCATCGGCATCCCCGCCGACCGCATCTCCCGCTTCGGCAAGGAGGACAATTTCTGGGAGCACGGCTCCGGCCCCTGCGGCCCCTGCAGTGAGATCTACTACGACCGGGGCGAGGAGTACGGCTGCGGCAGGCCCGACTGCAAGGTCGGTTGCGACTGCGACCGTTACATGGAGGTCTGGAACGACGTGTTCTCTCAGTTCAACAACGACGGGAACAACAACTACACCGAACTGAAGCAGAAGAACATCGACACCGGCATGGGCCTGGAGCGTCTGGCGGTCGTCGTTCAGAACGTGGACAGCCTCTTTGATACCGACACCGTCATGCACATCACCCACAAGGTGTCCGAACTCACCGGCGCCTATTACGGACAGAGCGAGAAGCGCGACGTCTCCCTGCGCGTGATCACCGACCATATCCGGTCCGCCGTCTTCATGATCTGCGACGGCGTCCTGCCCTCCAACGAGGGGCGCGGCTATGTCCTGCGCCGCCTGCTGCGGCGGGCTGCCCGGCACGGCAAGCTCCTGGGCGTGAACGACCCCTTCCTTTATCAGGTGGTGGATACCGTCGTGCAGGTCAATGAGGGCGAATACCCGGATGTGCGTGAGAAACAGAGCTATATCACCAAGGTCGTCCGCACCGAGGAGGAGAACTTTGCCCGCACCATCGACGGCGGCATGAAGATCTTCTCCGATCTGCTGGCGGAGCACAAGGCCAAGGGCGAGCAGGTGTTCTCCGGCGCCGACGCGTTCCGCCTGTACGACACCTTCGGCTTCCCCATCGACCTGACCGTCGAGATGGCGGCCGACGAGGGCCTGACCGTTGACGAGGAGAGTTTCCGTCAGCTGATGCAGGAGCAGAAGGAGCGGGCCAGAGAGGCCAGGAAGGCGCTGGGCGATCTCGGCTGGGCCGGCGTGGAATTCGGCAAGGACGTGCCCGCCACCGAGTTCGTGGGCTACTCCGTGATCCAGGCCGACAGCCACGTGCTGGCCATCGTCACCGACGGTGAGCTGCGCGACGCCGTCACCGCCGGTGCCGAAGCCATCATCGTTTTGGACCAGACCCCGTTCTATGCCGAGATGGGCGGCCAGGTGGCCGACCACGGTACGCTGTCCGGAAGCGACATGCTGTTCGAGGTCACCGACGTTCAGAAGAACAAGGGCGGCAAATACATGCACTACGGCGTGCTGAAGTCCGGCATGATCCGCGTGGGCGATCATGTGGAGGCCAACGTGGATCCCACCCGCAGGGCGGCGATCCGCCGCGCCCACAGCGCGACCCACCTGCTGCAGGCAGCGCTGGAAAATGTCCTGGGCGACCATGTGCATCAGGCGGGCTCTCTGGTGGAGCCCGATCATCTCCGCTTCGACTTCACCCACTTCTCCGCCGTCACACCGGAGGAACTGAAGCAGGTGCGTGACCTGCTGGAAACCTCCATCCTGGCCGGCTATCCCATTGAGACCATGGTCCTTCCTCTGGAGGAGGCCAAAAAGCTCGGCGCGACCGCCCTGTTCGGCGAGAAATACGGTGACACCGTCCGCGTGGTGAAAATGGGCAAGGTCTCCCTGGAATTCTGCGGCGGCACCCATCTGAGCAACACGGCCAAGGTGGGCAGCTTCCGCATTGTCAGCGAGACGAGCATCGCCTCCGGTGTGCGCCGCATCGAGATGGTCACCGGCCGCGAGGCAACGAAGCTGCAGGATCAGGATGAGGAGACCCTGGCGCGTCTCGCTGAGATCCTGAAGGCCGGGCACGGCGCAGACCTGACGAAGCGCGCGGCCCAGGTGATGGAGGAACTGAAGGAGAACGATCGCGTCATCCGCCAGTACAAGGACCGCGAGAGCGCTGGCGGCGCCGCGGATCTGGTGAAGAATGCGGAGGACGTATCCGGCATCCACGTGGTGACCACCCTGCTGACCGAGGGCGACGTGAACGCGCTGCGGAAACTGGGCGACGCCCTGCGTGACAAGGACGAGCGCATCGCCGCCGTAATCGCTCTGGTCACGGACGGCAAGGTGACCCTGCAGGCCGTCTGCGGGAAGCAGGCCGTGGCCGACGGCATCCGCGCCGGCGACATCATCAAGGCCATCGCCCCCATCGTCGGCGGCAGGGGCGGCGGCAAACCCGATTCCGCCATGGGCGGAGGAAGCGATCCGGCCAAGGCCGCGGAGGCGCTGGCCGCCGTGAAGCCCTTCATCGCAGGAAAGATGAGCTGAAAGGAGCTTTCTCATGGATAACTGCCTGTTCTGTAAGATCGCCGCCGGGGAGATCCCCAGCAGCAAGGTGTATGAGGACGATCAGGTCCTCGCGTTCCGGGATATCGCCCCGCAGGCCCCGGTCCACATCCTGGTCATCCCGAAGCAGCATATCCCCTCCGTGGGCGCCGTGACTCCGGAAAACAGCGGGGTTGCCGCCGCCTGTCTGGAGGCAGCCGCGAAGATCGCGGTCCAGGAGCATCTGGACGGAGGATTCCGCCTGATCTCCAACTGCGGAAAGGATGCCGGCCAGACCGTGCCGCATCTGCATTTCCACATCCTCGCCGGAAAGGATATGGGCGAGACGCTGGTCTGATCTGTCCCCCCGCGCATCACGTGCAGGAACGAAACCCGTTCCTGCACGTTTTTTCTTTCCTTTTCCGGGCCCGCTGCGGCGCATTCTTTCTTTTCATCCGGGGGATAATATGGTACAATGATCCCATAAAAATACCCTCGGAATTCAAGAACAGGAGGTTAACACACATGAAATCCATCCAGGTAGTCAAAGTGGGCAGTCTCCGGGATCCCAACCCCGAGACCAGGGGCCAGGTGAAGGTCGTGGACATTCCCGAACAGGTGCTGGGAGACGAGGACGTCCGCATCAAAGTGGCATACTGCGCCATCTGCGGTTCCGACCCCCACCTTGTGGAAAACATCTTCGGCTGGGATCCCCCCTACGGCATGGGCCATGAGCTGTCCGGCGTCATCACCGAAGTGGGTCCCAAAGCCACAAAGAAGGGCCTGAAGGTCGGCGACCGGGTCGCCGGCAACTTCCTCCATTTCTGCGGCACCTGCTACTACTGCCAGAACGGTCAGCAGCAGTTCTGCGAACACGCCAATGAATCCAATAACCCTGGCTTCAGCGAGACCATCGTGTGGCACGAGAGCCAGGTCTACAAGCTTCCCGATGACGTGTCCCTGAAGCAGGGCTGCCTGCTCGAGCCCATCTCGATCGCCGTGCGTCTGATGGACAAGATCGACATGAAGGTCGGCCAGCGTGTGGCCATCTGCGGCGGCGGCCCCATTGGGCTCCTCTCCCTGCAGGCCATCCACATGTTCGGCGCCGCCTCCCTCACCCTGATCGAGCCCATCGCCGACCGGCGTGACCTGGCCATCAAGTACGGGGCGGACAATGTGATCGACCCCATCACCGAGGACGTCGTCCAGCGCGGTCTGGAACTCACCGGCGGTCTGGGCTATGACGTGGTGATTGACTGCTCCGGCAATCCCCGCGCCGCCTATCCCCTTCCCCAGATCACGGCTAAAGGCGGCAAGCTGATCTACGCCGCCATGTATCCCAACGACTGGGAGATGCCCCTAAATCTTTACAAGTACTGCTATTACAACGAGCTGACCATCACCGGTCTGTATGTGGCGCCCTACGCCTATCCCAGGGCCGCTCAGCTGCTGCACCGCTTCCAGCTGGATGATTTCACCACCAAGGTGTTCGAGCTGGACGATGCCGTAGCAGCGTTCGACGCCCAGGTCACCGGCAAGTATCCGAAGATCCTGATCCGCTGCAACAAGATCGAAGGCGAATAAATACCGGACAAAGGAGTGTACCGCATGAATCGTAAAGTGATCGAACCGATCGACACCGCCACCGTACACCAGCTGGAGGAGACCTGCTACCGAGTCCGTCACAAGCTCCTCACTTTGGTATACAACATAGGCCTCGGCCATCTGGGAGGCGAGCTCTCCATGGTGGAAGTGGCCGTGGCCATGTACTACCGCTACCTGAACTTCAACGTTCTGGATCCCCACAATCCCGAGCGCGACCGTTTCATCCTCAGCAAGGGCCACTGCAGCGAGACGCTGTATTCCATCTTCTCCGACCTCGGCGCCTACAGTCTCGAGTACATGATCGAGAATTTCGAGTGTCTGGACAAGTCCAAGTTCGGCATGCACACCAACCGCAAGTACTGCCCCCAGATTGAAGTTTCCGCAGGCTCCCTGGGCCACGGGCTTCCGATCTCCGTGGGCATGGCGCTGGCCGGCCGCAAACAGAAGGCTGACTGGAGCGTCAACGTGCTGACCGGTGACGGTGAACTGGAAGAGGGCAGCAACTGGGAGGCCCTCATGTCCGCCGGACACTATCAGCTTGGCAATCTGCGCCTGTTCGTTGACCGCAACATGCTGCAGATGACCGGCCCCACCGCCACCGTCATGAACATCGATCCTCTGGACAAGAAACTGGAGGCTTTCGGATGGGACGTGCGCGTGATCGAGGACGGCAACGACATGATGCAGGTCTGCAAGGTGCTGGACGGCATCCCCGCTCCTGACAGCCAGACCCGCCGCAAGCCCATCGCCGTCATCGCCTGCACGGAAAAAGGCCATGACGTGGACTTCATGGCCGGCAATGTGAAATGGCACGGCGGCGGTATCGCCAAGGCCCAGTATGAGGAAGCCATCGCTTCCCTGGAGAAGAACTGGAAGGAGAGACAGAGCAAATGGCAGTAAACACCACTTTTGACTTTGATCAGATGCTGTCCAACGCCAGGGAAGCCTATGGTGAAGAGCTTCTTCGTATGGCGGACGACGGTCTGGATTTCGTATTCACCTATTCGGACAACGTAGCCCCCTCCTCCTCCGCCGGCAAGCTGATCGCCAAGTACCCGGAGCGCTGCTTCAACTTCGGCATCGCCGAGCCCGGTCAGGTGGGCGCCTCCTGCGGTCTGGCGCTCGCCGGAGAGGTGGTCTACAGCCAGGTGATGGGTCCCTTCCTGAGCCTGCGCAGCGCCGACCAGATCCACACGGACATCGCGTACAATGACGTGAACGTGCGCCTGATCGGCACCCACGCCGGCGTTACGGCCGGCGGCGGTCCCACCCACAACTGCATCGCCGACCTGGCGCTGTACCGCGCCATCCCCAACCTGACAGTCGTCGTTCCCGCCGACGCGGCCCAGTGCTGCAAGGCGGTCCGCCAGTCCCTGACCTTCCAGGGGCCCATGGTCATCCGCATCGACCGCGCCGGATCCCCCGCCGTCTACGCGGACAACGACTATGAGTTCGAATTCGGCAAGGCCATCGAAGTGCTGCCCGGCACCGATGTGACCATCATCTCCGCCGGCTCCCCGGTCTACTGGTCCATGATGGGCGCCAAGAAACTGAAGGAGGAGTACGGCATCAGCGCGCAGCTCATCGACATGCACACCATCAAGCCGCTGGATACCGAGATGATCCTGAAATGCGCCGCCCAGACGGGCAACATCGTGACGGTGGAAGAGCACAGCATCAACGGCGGTCTCGGAAGCGCCGTGGCGGAGTGCCTGCTGGAGAACGGCTTTGCCGGAAAGTTCAAACGCATCGGCCTGCCTGACGAGTTCGCCGTCTTGGGCGAAACGGACGCCATCTACCGCTATTACGGCATGGATCCCGACGGCATCGCCAGAACGACCGCTGAGTTGCTGAAGAAATAAGGAGACTGCCGCCATGGATATGATTGAGAGCATCAACAGCTTCTCCATGGACCGCTTCAGCCTGAAGGGCAAGGTGGCCATGGTCACCGGTGCCAACCAGAATCTGGGCATGGGCTACGCCGTCGCGTTCGCCAAGGCCGGCGCCGACCTGTTCATCCCCCACTTCACCGAGGACGTCTCCGACGTGAAGCGCATGGTGGAGGCGGAAGGCCGTAAGGTCGCCTTCATCCGCGGAGACATGACGAAGCACGAGCACATCAAGGAGATCGTGGACGCCTGCATGGCGGAGTACGGCCGCATCGACATCCTGGTCAACAACTCCGGCACCAACTGCTTCCGTGATTTCCCCGAGTTCCCCGACAGCGAGTTCAAGCGCGTGGTGGACCTGAACATGATGGCGGTCTACTATCTCGGCCACGAAGTCGCCAAGGTGATGATCAAGCAGGGCGGCGGTAAGATCATCAACATCGGGTCCGCTCTCTCCTATACCGCGGACGCCATGTGCCCCGCCTATGTGACCGCCAAGCACGGTGTCATTGGCATCACCCGCAGCTTCGCCAATGAACTGGGCAAGTACAACATCCAGTGCAATGCCATCTGCCCGGGCTTCCTGGCCACGAGCGTGAACAGCGACGTCAGCGATAATCCCGAGTACTACAAGAAGATCACCGACCGGATCCCCCAGGGCCGCTGGGGCAACCTGGACGATCTGATGGGCTGCATGGTCTTCCTGGCCTCCCCGGCCTCGGATTACCTCAACGGCGCCGACATCAAGATCGACGGCGGTTTTTCCTGTACCCTGTAAACAATGCGAAAGCGCCGGAGCCTCTCCGGCGCTTTTTCACAAGGAGGTAAGATCATGGCGAAATACTGCGAGGGCGTGATCTCCGTCTACGACATGCCCCACGACGAGGAATTCGAGCATAAGACCCTGAGCGGCCGGACGGTGACGGTCGGCGGCCGGACGATCCCCGTGGCGCGGGAGGTCGACGTCTGCGTGATCGGCGGCGGTCCCGGCGGCACTGCCGCCGCGGTCTCCGCGGCCAGGACCGGAGCGAAAACGCTCCTGATCGAGCGCTACGGTCATCTCGGCGGCATGGCCACCGGAGGCCTCGTGAACATCATCCCCAATCTGGCGGACATCGAAGGCCGTCAGTGGATCGGCGGCTTCTGCCAGGAGCTGATCACCCGCCTGAAGGACCGCGGGTCTGCGGATTATCCTCCCGCGGACCAGTGGGGCCGCGGCGATCCGGACCTCGTGCGGAAATATGAGCGCGCCGGCATGACCCACTTCTACATCCGGAAGAACGCGGAGGGCAGGAAGATCGTCCTGTACACCGCCGTCATCGATCCGGAGGTGGCCAAGGACGAGCTGAACGTCATGGTGGAGGAATCCGGCTGCGACCTGCTCCTTCACACGCTGTGCACCGGCCCGATTCTGGAGGGAAACACCGTGAAGGGTGTGGTGCTCGAGACCAAATCCGGCCCTCAGGGCGTCCTTGCGAAGGTCGTGATCGACAGCACCGGAGACGGGGACCTGCTGCGTGGCCTGGATACTCCGCTCGATGAGTACATGCGCCCCGGTTCCCGCATCGCCCAGTTCGGCTGGGTCTACTGGCTCGCCAACGTGGATCTGGACGCTTTCGACGAGGCGACGGCAAAGAATCCAGAGCTGTGGCCGTCCCTGATGAAGAAGATCATGGAGGAGGGCGGCCGTCCCTTCTTCAGCCGGGGCCTGCTGGAACACCAGAAGGGCGTCGTCTGGATTCACCGGCTGGTGGGTTCCATGCACCAGACCGAGCCCGAGGAGATGACCTATATAGACACGACGGCCCGTCATACCGCCGTGCGCTCCTGGGAACTGCTGAAGAAATACGTCCCGGGCTTTGAGAACAGCTTTATCATGCTGTCGGCCCCGCAGCTGGGCACCTCGGGCGGCCGCAGGATCATCGGGGAATACTACCTGTCGGAAAACGAGCTGGACCGCACCGAGCCCTATGAGGATACCATCGCCGTCTTCGCGGACAACGACAGGGGCGACTCTTCGGTCACGCACACCCACACCTTCATCCCCTACCGTTCTCTCATCCCCGCCGGGATCGACGGGCTTCTGGTGGCCTGCCGTGCCTTTTCTTCGGACTACGAGTTCCAGGAGTTCTTCAATCTGATCCCGCACTGCATGTGCCTGGGACAGGCGGCGGGCATCGCTGCCGCGCTGGCCGTACGCCTGGGAACGGATCTCCGCCAGGTCCCCTACGAGGAACTGAAGAAGGAACTGCTGCGCGGAGGCGCCATTCTCCCGTAACACAGAAGCCAGACTGAGCAGAAATACCAGCCAGGATCATCAGGGATCCGGCTGGTATTTCTTTTTCCGATATCCTTCAGCGTTTTCGCTGAAAAATAAGCAAGTCTACAGAAAGGAGGTTTTTCCAATGGCGATTGGCGAAAGAATACGCTTCATCCGCAGTCTGAGGGGCATGACGCAGAAATATCTTGGTCTGTTGGCCGGCTTCACGGAGAAGACGGCTGAAGCTCGCATAGCCCAATACGAGGCTGGAGCCCGCACCCCGAAAGAGGAGCTCACAAGATCCCTGGCCGGCGTGCTTGAGGTCTCTCCGCTCGCTCTCGATGTTCCCGACATCGACAGCTGCTGCGGGCTGATGCACACCCTGTTTGCTTTAGAGGACCGCTACGGCCTGACCATTGAGGTCAGGGAAGGAGAAGTCCTTTTCCGCATCGATCCCCGGAAAGGGAAGGATGCCGCCCGGATCTCCCAACTGGTCCGTGCCTGGGCCGATGTTTCGGAGAAGTACCGGGCCGGGAAGATCAGCAGGGACGATTATGATGAGTGGCGCTATAACTATCCTCTCTCCTCAGCAGGATGACGCGCAGATCACGGCAAAGGTGCCGTCTCAGGGATCGTGCGGTGCTGGGAGCAGAGTCTCTAAGGACAGGACAAAGGAAGGAAGATAAGGATTCAAAGACTGCCTTTGATCGGGATCATGATGATCGGATCATTCATTGGCATCATCCCCGATCATGCCTTTTGCAGTAGCCTCTCTCCGTCGTCACTTTTCCGCTCTTTCCGGTCACCCGTTCTGCCTTTTCCCCAGTTCCCAGAAGGCCACCGCGCTGGCAGCTGCCACGTTCAGGGAATCCACGCCGTGCGACATGGGGATGCGCACGGTATGGTCGCACGAAGCGATCGTCCCGTCGGACAGGCCGTCCCCCTCGGTCCCCAGCAGGACGGCCAGTTTCCCGCAGGCGGCCAGTTTCGGGTCGTCTATGGAAAGGGCGTCGTCCCTCAGGGCCATGGCTACTGTCTCGAAGCCCATGGCATGCAGTGCGGCCAGTCCCTTTTCCGGCCAGTCCTCCGCCCGGTCCGACAGATACGTCCAGGGGATCTGGAATACGGTCCCCATGCTGACTCTTGCCGACCGGCGGTACAGCGGGTCGCTGCAGGACGGGGTCAGCAGCACCGCGTCCATGCCGAGCGCGGCGGCGCTGCGGAACACGGCCCCCACGTTCGTGGGGTTCATCACGTTCTCCAGCACGGCGATCCTTCGGGCATCCCGGCAGATCTCCTCCGGCGCTGGGAGCGGCCGGCGGCGCATGGCGCACAGCACGCCTCTCGTGAGGGCGAAGCCCGTGAGCTGGATCAAGACGGGCATCTCCGCCGTGAAGACCGGCACATCGCCGCACCGGGCGATCACCTCTTTCGCGGCGGTCTCCACATGCTTCCGCTCCATCAGCAGAGACACTGGCTCGTATCCGGCGTCCAGCGCGCGGCCGATCACCAGCGGGCTCTCCGCGATGAACAGCCCTTCTTTCAGATTCTGACGGTTCAGCAGCTGCGCCTCCGTCAGGCGGGCGTATACATCCAGCTCCGGAGCGCCGAAATCTGTTATCTCCACGATCTGCGGCATGGTCCACTCTCTCCCCTGCCCCGTCATATTGACAAATACGGCGGGGTCTCATTATAATGATAAGCTGTTATATTATAATATACGGACATTCGTATGGAAAGAAAAAGGTGATCATTTCATGGACCCGGACAGTTGGTTGTCCCTGTTGCTTGTACTTATACTGCTGGTGATCAGCGGCTGGTTCGCCGCCTGTGAGACCGCGCTGAGTTCCGCCAACCGGACCCGCATCCGTCTTATGACCGAGCGTGGCGACCGGCGGGCTGCGCGGGCAGACCGTCTGCTGGACCGTTTCGACCGGACATTGTCCTCCTTGCTCATCGGCAACAATCTGGCCCACATCCTGGCCAGCTCCGTGACCACTGTGTGGGCGGTGCGCCGTTTCGGCAGCGCTTCCGCCGCCGTGGCCACGCTGATCCTGACGCTGGTAGTGTTTTTCTTTGCGGAACTGCTTCCGAAGAACCTTGCGAAAAAATATGCCGTCGGTTTTTCCTGCGCGTGCTCGGGTCTCCTGAACGCTTTCTGTGTGCTCTGCACGCCTTTTTCCTGGCTTTTGTCCTCTCTCGGACGTCTTGTCTCCCGTGCCACCGGCGATGAAGCCTCCGTCACGGAGGATGAGTTCCATGACATGGTGGAGACTATGACGGAGGAGAGTGCCCTTGATGAGGAAAAGGGCGAGCTGGTGCAGTCCGCCCTCCATTTCAGCGACAGGACCGCCGGAGACATTCTTACCGCCCGGGTGGACATGGTCGCTGTCAGTGACAGCTGGGACAGCTCCGAGATCCTGGAAACGGTAAAAAAAGCCCGTCTGTCCCGTCTCCCCGTCTATCATGGCACGGTGGATACCATTGTCGGCATCCTCTCCTGCCGGAATTATATCCGCGCCTACCGCAAGGGTGCGGCCAACGACCTTCGTTCGCTGCTGGATGCACCGCTCTTCGTTCACGGCAGCATGCCCATCGACAGCCTTCTCGCCGAACTGAACCACCGCAAGCAGAATATGGCCGTCGTCACCGACGACTACGGCGGTGTGGAAGGCATCGTCACGGTGGAGGATATTCTGGAGGAACTGGTGGGCGAGATCTGGGACGAGGATGACGTTGCTGTTGAGAGTCTTCAGGCCGACGACGGTGGCGGTTTCCTGATCGACGCTGGCATGGCCGCCCAGGAATGCCTGGAGGAGATGTCCTGTCCCCTCACGGAGGAGCAGGAACAGGAGACCGCCCACAGAACCATCGGCAGTCTCGCCTTCATCCTTCTGGAAAAGATCCCCGCTGAGGGTGATTCCTTTGATTACGCCGGCATGACCTTCACAGTGGAAAAGATGCGCCGCCAGCGCATCCTGACGCTTCGTGCTGTTCCGGCCGCTCCGGAGGAGGTGACGCAGGAATGACCATCCTTTCCTACGCTGCCGCGATCGTCGGTCTTCTGATTCTCAGCGCTTTCTTTTCCGGATCGGAGATCGCCTATTCCTCCGTCAACCGTATCCGTCTGGAAACTTCGGCAGACAGACGCCGCTCCGCTGCATGGGCACTTGCCGTGCACGACCGCTACGAGGACGCGCTTTCCACCATCCTGATCGGCAACAACCTGGTGAACCTGTTTGCCTCCAGTGCCGCGACCATGCTGGCGCTGGCGCTGGTCGGGCCTTCCGCTTCTCTGTCCCGCCAGGATCTGTACACCACCGTCGCGGCCATACTGCTGGCCGTGCTTGTGCTGGTATTCGGGGAGAGCATCCCCAAGATTGCTGCGAAGGACCGTGCCCTAACCTTCAGTCTTCTGGCCGCCTATCCTCTCCGCATCCTCATGACGCTGCTTCTCCCCCTGACAAAGCTGACCGGACTGCTGGTCCGTCTGCTGACGCTTCCATTCCGGGGCGAACAGACCGATGAGGAAGAACAGGCGGAAGTTGCCGAGGAGGAACTCGTGACCCTGATCGAGACCTCAGAGGACAGTGGCGTGATCGACGAGGACGTTTCCGAGCTTCTCCAGAACGCGCTGGATTTTTCCGAGATTTCCGCACAGGAAGTCATGACCCCCAGAGTTGACATCTCCGCCCTGGATCTCGGCGATGATTCGGAGCCGCTTACCGACAGGATCGACCGGGAGACCTTCTCACGTCTGCCGGTCTTCGAGGAGGACCTGGATCACATTCTGGGCATCCTTCCGCTGAACCGCTATTACCGTGCCCTGCTCAGCGAACCGGGTCCGGATATCCTCCGGCTTCTGATCACTCCCGCTTACGTATACAAGACCACAAAGCTTCCCGCAGTACTCGAGACCCTGCGCGTCAGCCACACTCACATGGCCGTCGTGACTGATGATTACGGAGGAACATTGGGTATCCTCACCATGGAGGACGTGCTGGAGCAGCTGGTCGGTGAGATTTGGGACGAGACTGACGAGGTCGTCGATGAAGTGGTCCCCCACGGCGACAGCGAGTGGGAAATCGACGGAGACCTGACCATCGGCGAGTTCTGTGAGCTGATCGGCCGGGACGAGGACCTGTTCGAGACGGAATCCGTCACCGTCGGGGGCTGGACCATGGAACGGTTCGACGGTTTTCCGGAACCCGGGGACAGTTTTCAGTTTGAGGATCTCACTGTCCGTGTACTGGAAACGGGACCTCACCGGGTGAACAAAGTGCTGGTGACCCGTACGGTACCGGAAGAGGAATAGCATTCTGCCCCACAACATCTGCGCGGCCGGGAAGGTTTTCCGGCCGCGTTTTTCTGAGGTCCCCGCAAAAATATAACTGTCTGCTATCGTTTTTTTCCCCTGCCTGTGATATACTGCACACAAAGGCCAGCGGGAAGGAGGGACCTCCATGACAGATGAACAATCTGCCGTACTGGCGCAGTACAAGTTCATATCCGTACTGGACGACTCTCACAAGGTCTCGCTGATGCAGAACATCTCTGACCGCCGTCTTTATCTGAAAAAGGAGATGTCCTCCTACAATTATGGCGTGATCGAGTGGCTGATGATGAATCCGGTGAAGAACACTCCCTTCATCTATGAACTGATTGAGGATGACGGCAAACTGATCGTCATCGAGGAGTATTTCGCCGGCTCCACTCTTCAGGAACTGCTGGATAATGGCACCGTGTTCACCGCCGGTGCCATCCGGGATACAGCCGAACAGCTGTGCCGCATCCTGTCCGATCTTCACCGGGCCGCTCCTCCCATCATTCACCGGGCGGTAAGGCCATCCAACATTCTGATCACCCCGGACGGAACAGTCAAACTTCTGGAAATGAATGCCGCGCGCTGGTATCTAGGAAAACCTGAGATCGACGCCTCCATGAAAAACAGGAAGAAATACGGTGCTCCCGAGCAGTATACCTATGGGGAGTCCACCATCCTGTCGGACATCTACTCGGTCGGCACCGTTATAAAAAGGATGCTGGAGGAAAGAACGCAGCCGGACGACCCCGGATTCGTCTTCCTTGAGAACGTAGCCTGGAAATGCACCCAGGTGGATCCCAATTACCGGTATCAGTCGGCAGCAGCCATTGCGGACACGCTGCACCTCGGACAGGACGTGGAAAACAGCGGTCCCAGCCGCTTCCGACGTTTTCTCCCGCCCGGATACCGAAGAGAGCATCCACTGTATATGCTTTTGTTCACCGCAATCTATATCATCGTCTTCAATGTTGCCCTGACGCTCCGCGTTCCCGGTGCCGCACCCGGCCGTCTCTGGACAGTCCGGATTCTCGCCCTTCTGATGTTTCTGTTCCTCGTCTTCTTCTCCGGCAACTATCTGGACTTCCAGAAGTATCTCGGCCTGCAGAAGATCAGTAACCGCATGGTCCGGATCCTCGTCGTGGCGGTGATCGATCTGATCCTGGCAGGCCTGTTCGCCTGGATTCTTATCGGCATCATCCGTGCGTGAAGCCCTTACGGCATAGCAAATGGCCGCCCCTGCGCAGTTTGCGCGGGGGCGGTCCTGTTATTTCCGTATCGCTCCGGCGGGAGTTCCTCTCTCATTTCCCCTTCCGGGATCCTTTCCTCTTCCTCCCATGGAGCAGTTCATCCGGCGGCATGATATCCTTCAGTTCGCGCACGTATTTCTCCGCCGCGTGTACGACGAACGCATCCGCGTCGATGGGGATATTGCGGTCGCTCATCTGCCGCATGCTCCATACGTACAGCATGTCCAGGGCAGGGATCAGCCTCTCCCCTTCCTCCGTCAGCTCGTAATCCGTGGTGGGCGGATAGGCGTCGGGATTCACCGTCCGCCGTACGAGCCCGTCACGCACCAGTTCCTTGAGTTGCTGACTGAGGACCTTTTCCGACAGAGGAAGCACCTTCAGCGTCTGATTAAAATGGATAGTCCCGTAGGTATGGATCTCATGCAGAATCGTCATCTTCCATTTTCCTCCCAGGCAGTGCAGCGCGTAATGATACGGATTGGTCGGTTCCGTAAAGTCTACTCTTGCCATACGAATCCCTCCTGTCTGCCAGTGTAGCACGCCGCGGAGCGTATGAAAAGGGGCGGAAACCAAAATAGTTACCATTTGGTAAGTTACTGTGTTTAAAGTGCCTCATTGTTAGCATGCTGACTATCTCTTATAATATTAGTATCATCATATTTTAGGGAGGTCGTCCTTCATGATCAAACGCACGTATGAGGAACTGGAGCCCTATTTCCCCGCCGGTCACTTCGGCGTGACATGCAAGCGCTATCACGGTGCAGCGGAAACCGGGGCGGAGAAATTCTGGATCGGCATCTCGGAATTCGAGCCGGGCGGAGGCGCAGACTGGGCCTACGATGACAATCCGCTGGAGAAGGTATACTTCATCCTGGAGGGCCACATGACCGTTACAGACAAGGACGGGAACAAATATGTCATGGGTCCGATGGAATCCATCAGCTTCCCGCCCAACGAAGGCCGCGGTCTGAAGAACGAGACCGACAAGCCCGCGAAGATGCTGGTCATCATCAACTATCCTGAGAAATAATGGGAGGAGAGACAGTCATGGTACCTGTAGAAAAAAACTTCGTCAACAACATGTTCTCCGTTGAGGGCAAGGTCGCCCTCGTCACCGGCGCCACAGGCGCCCTGGGCAGCGTGCTCAGCAAGGGATACGGCTACGCCGGCTGCAAGGTCTTCATGACCGGCCGGAACGAAGCCAAGCTCAAGGCTCTGGAGGAGGAGTTCCTCGCCGAGGGCATCGACTGTGCGTACTGTGTCGGGGATCCGGCCATCGAGGAGGACGTCAAGGCCGTTATCCGCGCCTGCGTGGAGAAGTACGGTGAGATCAACATTCTGGCTGTCTGCCACGGAGTTAACAAGGTGCAGAACGTGCTCGACCAGTCCGTCGAAGACTGGCAGAAGATCATGGACGCCGACTGCAAGAGCGTCTATATCGTGACCAAGTTCGTGGCCGAGCAGATGGTCGCCCAGGGCAAGGGCGGCAAAATGGTCGTAGTTACCTCTCAGCGCTCCAAGCGCGGCATGGCGGGTTACACCGGCTACTGCACCAGCAAGGGTGGCGCAGATCTGATGGTCAACTGCCTGGCCTGTGATCTGACGGCCAAATACGGCATCAATGTGAACTCCCTGTGCCCGACCGTGTTCCGCAGCGATCTGACGGAGTGGATGTTCGATCCTGAATCCCAGGTGTACAAGAACTTCCTGAACCGCGAGCCCATTGGACGTCTCGCCGAGCCCAGCGATTTCGTCGGCTATGCGATCTTCCTGTCCTCCGATGCCTCCAACTATATCACCGGTGCCAACTGCGACTGCTCCGGCGGATATCTGGTGGTGTAAGAAGAGGCGCGGCACATGAAGCGCAGCGAAATCAAAAACATCCTCATCGCCGGCGGCGGCATGATGGGCAAGAATATCGCCCTCGTGTTCTCCTCCGTGCCTGAATTCAGGATCACGGTCTATGATATCCTCCCGACGGACGTCCGGGCCGGTATCCGCCTCAACTGTGCCCAGCTCCTGGAAAAAGGCGTCCTCCGTCCGGAGGAACTGGAGGAACGGCTGTCCCGGATAGATTTCACGGAGGACCTCGACTCCGAAGCCGTCAGAAACGCGGACCTCGTCGTGGAAGCTGTTTTTGAGGACATGGCCGTCAAGAGGGAGACCTTCGCGAAACTGGAAGCCCGCTGCCGTCCGGACACGATCTTCTGCACCAACACCAGCGTGATGAGTCCCTCGGAGATCAGCCGGGAACTGACATACCGTGAACGGTTCGTCGGCACCCATTTCTGGAATCCGGGACACCTGATCCCCCTGGTCGAGGTGGTCAAATCCGACGCCACCTCCGAGGAGACGGCACAGACGGTGATGGAGGTTCTGCGGGACGCCGGCAAAAAACCCGTGCTCTGCAAAAAGGACGTGCCCGGATTCATCGCCAACCGCATGCAGCACGCCCTGTGGCGCGAAGCCATCTCCATCGTGGAGAACGGCATCGCCGACGCAGAGACGGTAGACATGGCGGTCCGCTACAGCTTTGGCCTGCGGCTGCCTCAGCTCGGCCCGCTGGAGAACGCCGATATGGTGGGAACAGATCTCACCTGGAACATCCACGACTATATCCTCGGCGCGCTGGAGGATTCCCACCGCCCCTCTCCTCTTCTGACGGAACTGAAGGAAGAGGGCAAGCTAGGATTCAAGACCGGAGAGGGCTTCCGGAAATGGACGCCTGAGGAGACGGCGGCCAGTGCCGCCGCGCTGAACGAGTATCTGATCCGTATGCTGTACGGAAAGTAAAACGAACATTTTCAAGCTACCGAAAGGAGTATTCAATCAATGGGAAAGACCGTATTTGTAGACCTGACGCACCCCTTCAGCGCCGAGATCCCCCGCTGGCCCTATTTTGACAAGCCGGTGATCGACAACACACACACCATGGCCAAGGGTGGCGTGCTGACACAGAGCATCAAGTGCACCATGCACACCGGCACTCACTGCGACGCTCCTCGTCACGTGATGGAGTATGAGTTTGACGGCCGCCGTGCCCGCTACACCCATGAGATGCCGGTAGATGCCTATACCGGACAGGCGATCGTCTTCAAGATCGACATCGAGCCCTGGGGCCTGATCACGGACAAGCATCTGGATGAATGCATGAAGAAGTACGGCCTGAAGGACGGCGACCTGAAGGGCAAGATCATCTGCCTGAACACCGGCATGCACCGCCTGTTCGACGACACGAAGGCCTACTATCACTATGCGGCTGGCACCGGCGTGGAAGCCGGCAAATGGTTCGTCCGTCAGGGCGTGAAGTGCGTGGCCATGGACTCCCAGGCTCTGGACCATCCGATGCACACCGCCATGAGCCGCAACGGCATGACCCGCATGGATCTGCTGGGTGCCACGGGCAAGACGCTGATTGAAGAGTACAGAGAACTCTTCGGTGAGGAAGCACTGGCTGAATTCGACAAGTTCGAGTACATCCGCATCCACGGCCAGGAGGCCTATGACGCGAAGTTCGGCGAACTGGAAGCCATCGGCTGCTGGGGCACCTGGGAACCATGCCACAAGACCATGCTCGGCCACGGCATCGTCGGCGTCGAGAACCTGGGCGGCGATCTGGACAAAATCCCGGACGGCGTGTTCTTCCGCTTCAACTGCTTCCCGCTGCGCTGGTACATGGGTGACGGCTCCATGGCCCGCTGCACCGCGGAGATCGACGAGGACCTGCTGGTCAAGGGCGTACCCGACCGTACCTATGCCTACGGTGGCACCGGGTACGGCTTCCCCGAGGGCAATGGGGACAGCGGTCTTGAGTACATGCAGAGGCTTTTCAGCCGCAACAAGAAAAAGTAAGGGCCGGAAACGGAGTCAGATATGGCTAAGAAGACCATCATCACCGCGGCTGTGACAGGTGCATGGCCGAAAAAGGAAAACAACCCCAACGTTCCCCTCACCCCTGAGGAGATTGCCGAGGATGTGTACGACTGCTGGCTGGGCGGCGCAGCTGTAGCCCATCTGCATATGCGGGACGATGCCGGAAACGGCACCATGGACAAGGAGAAATTCCGTCAGACCGTGGAACTTCTCCGCTCGCGCCATCCCGACTGCAATGTAATCCTGAATCTGACCACCTCCGGAGATCTGAACGCCACCGATGAGACCCGCCAGATTCACCTGAAGGAACTGCGTCCCGAAATGGCTTCCTACGACTGTGGCTCCATGAACTGGATGAACACTTCGCTATTCCTCAACAGCCCCGCGTTCCTTGAGGAACTGGGTATGAACATGCAGGCATGGGGCGTCAAGCCGGAGATCGAGGCGTTCGACCCGGGCATGATCGCCAACGCCGCGTACTACCTGAAGAAAGGTGTGCTGAAGGCACCGCTGCATTTCCAGTTCTGCATGGGCTGTGCCAACGGGATCCCCGGCAGCATGAAGAACCTCCTGTTCATGAAGGAGACGATGGACGCTCTGTGTCCCGGATCCACCTGGAGCTGCTTCGGGGTCGGCCGGTCTGCTATGGAGATGCTGTACGGAGCGGTGGCCCTGGGCGGCCACATCCGTGTCGGCATGGAGGATAACGTGCTGTACGCCAAGGGACAGCCCGCCTCAAGCAACCGTCAGTTCGTGGAACGTGCCGTCCGTGTCGTCAGGGAATACGGCGGAGAGGTCGCTAACAGCGACGAAGCCCGTGAGATCCTGGGGCTGGCCAAGTGAGCTGGGGTCCCTGCTGGATGTATTACCGGTGTCCGGACTGCGGTCAACGGTTCAAAAGCGAGACCGGCGCCATTGCGGCGCTCGGAGACAGGTTCGGCCGCTGCCCCCGCTGCGGACAGGAAGGCGTTCTGATTGGTGAAGGCCCTGCCTCGCCGGACGACGCCGATTACGAGGAAATCGACGACTGAGAAAAAACGATCCCCGCCCGGTTGGGCGGGGATCGTTCCAGTCTGTCAAAGAACCCCTTGTTTTCAAGTGGCGAAAACAAGGGGTTTGGCATAAACAGTAGAAAAAACAAGTAAATAGCGAAGCAAAAAGGAGTTTTTCCAACTCCATTCTGCCAGCTTTTTCAGGTTCATGGCAGCGT
>JAFYAU010000001.1 GCA_017540565.1 Oscillospiraceae bacterium | reverse complement strand
TCCTTCCGAACACTCTGGGGCTGGCCAATCCTGACCATTCTGTGACCTTCCCGGCCAGGCAATACAAGGTCACTCCGCTCTTTAATGCCCTTAGACCATTTTGAAGTTTTCTAAAAAGTCCGAGAACAACTTGACACTGTCGATGCGAAACAGCAAGTTGACATTTTTTTGGTTGTGACGTATAATATATTTTTGGGGTTATATATGCCCCCTTCTTTTCGGCTTTTCGGTACACTTGAGCTGTACTGACGATATCCGGCATATACCCACTATTATTGAATACGGGCAGGGCCAGCGCCTTTCCACAGCTGATGCGCGGAGGGCGGGCTGTGCTGTGCCCTTTGAAAGGAGCTATCCTGAACTTATGGCAGGAAAACTGAAGATCATACCTCTTGGCGGTCTGAACGAGATCGGCAAGAATATGACCGCTTACGAATACGGGGACGACATTCTCATCGTGGACTGCGGCCTCGGTTTCCCCGATGACGAGATGCTCGGCGTGGACTGCGTGATCCCCGACTTCTCCTACATAGTAAAAAATGCAGCGAAGGTCCGGGCCATCGCCATCACCCACGGGCACGAAGACCACATCGGCGGTCTCCCCTATCTGATGCAGGAGTTGAAGGCCCCCATCTATGCCACCAGGCTCACCATCGGCCTGATCAAGGGCAAACTGGCGGAACACGGTCTGCTGGAAAAGACGAAACTTATGGAACTGGACGCCGGCAAATCCTTCACCGCCGGCTGCTTCAAGGTGGAGTTCATCCACACCAACCACAGCATCTCCGATTCCGTCGCCATGGCGATCAAGACCCCCGTCGGTACCCTGATCCATACCGGTGACTTCAAGATCGACCCCACCCCCGTCACCGGTGAGATGATCGATCTGACTCGGCTGGGAGAACTGGGAAAAAAGGGCGTGCTGGCCCTTCTGTCCGACTCTACCAACGTGATGGTTCCCGGACACTGCCCCTCTGAGCGCCGCGTTGGTCTCCGTCTGGACCAGCTGTTCAACGACTGGCCGCAGCGCATTATCGTGACCACTTTCGCCTCCAACGTGGACCGCATCAAGCAGGTCATCGACTGCGCCGCCAAATACGGGCGCAAGGTGGCCGTCACAGGCCGCAGCATGGAGAACAACCTAAGAACGGCCATCGAACTGGGTTATATCACGCCCCCGAAGGGCATCCTTATGGAACTGCCGCAGATCAAGAAGCTGCCGCCCGACAGGGTGGTCATCATCACCACGGGCAGTCAGGGTGAGCCCATGAGTGCCCTGTACCGCATGACCTTCTCCGGTCACCGCCAGCTGGAGATCCAGCCGGGCGACCGGGTCATCATTTCTGCCTCCGCCGTACCCGGCAACGAAAAGACTGTGACCCGGGTCATCAATGAGTTGTACCGTCTTGGCGCCAATGTGATCTATGACAAGATCGACAACATCCACGTATCCGGTCACGCCGACCGCGAGGACCTGAAGCTCATGCTTGCTCTCATCAAGCCCAAATTCTTCGTTCCTCTTCACGGCGAGGTCCGCCATCTTCAGACCCACGCCGGTCTGGCCAAGGAGATGGGTCTTCCGGACAATCACGTGGTGGTAGCGGAAAACGGCAGCGTGATCGAGCTGACGTCCCGCAGCATCCGGCTCAATGGCACAGTTCCCTCCGGAGCCGTCCTTGTAGATGGTACCGGCCTGGGCGACGTAGGCGCCGCCGTCCTCCGCGACCGCAGGCATCTGGCAACTGACGGCATGCTCGTAGTCATCGTAAACATCTCCTCCGAAGACGGTTCCCTGATGGCTCCTCCGGACATCATTACCAGAGGCTTCGTCTATGTCAAGGAGTCGGAGGAACTGATGAAAGAGATGAAGGAAGCCGTTGCCGACGTCATGTACGACTGCCAGCAGCAGCACATTACCGACTGGGCCACCATCCGCAGCGCCGTCAAATCCGGCCTGACCGCCTGCCTGAACCGCAGAGTGAAGCGGGTGCCCATGATCCTGCCGGTCATCAGTGAGATCTGACAATGAACATTCAGATATTCGGAAAGAGCAAATGTTTTGATACGAAGAAAGCGGAGCGCTGGTTCAAGGAACGCCGCGTGAAGTTTCAGAGTATCGATCTCCTCCGCTACGGTATGAGCCGGCGGGAACTGGAGAGCGTGAAGGCCTGCGTGGGGCTGGATGCCCTGATCAACGACAAGGCCCCCGGCAGCGAAGTTCTTCGTTATCTGGCCTATGACGCCGACAGGCTGGAGAAACTGCTGGAGGATCCCTCTCTTATCCGCACGCCCGTCGTGCGGAACGGAAAGAGGGCGACCGTCGGTTACTGTCCCGATGTGTGGAAGCAGTGGGAAGCGGAAGACAAATAAGCAGCAAAGGCCGCGGACAGGAAACTCCTGTCCGCGGCCCTTTTTATCTTTGCATATACCGTTATCTCTTCGGTATGAAATAGTTTCCCACCCAAAGAAAGATGAGAAAATGGGCTGCCGCTGCGGCAATCGTTGCGATTCCGTAAGCCGGGGAAAGTCCTCCGAAGGAGAGGCTTCCGGCCGCTGTCGTTGAAACACCGCTGGCCAGCGAGACAATGGCAAGTGCAAGACTCCATCCCCGCACCGCCCGGACATGGGAAACGTAGAAGTGGCCCTCATTCAGGCTGGTCATGATATCCCTTCCCATTGCGACCCGTCCCCGCAGGTAGAAGAGAGTATACAGGAACATGACAACGGCTGCGGCAGCAAGCACAGCGATGACCGTCCAGTACATGACCAGCATCATCGTCGGCGTCACTCCTCCATAAGCAGTCGGAGTAAATCCGGGCACTCCGTTCATCCTTCCGTAGGTGACGATCCAGTCAAACAGCGCGGAGAACGTGGAACGGAAAACCAGAAGCAGCAGCAGTGCCAGACAGATGAATCCGAACACTACCCAACCGATCACATAATCGATCATCAGCATCACCCGGAGAAGGCCGCTGCCCTCCCCTGTGTAGTCATCCATCCTGCTCTTTGCGGTAAAAGCCGTTACCAGAAGTCCGGCGCCCATGAGAATGGATATGATCGTTGACAGCGATGCAGCTGCCCGCCCGTCCTTTCCCGTAAGGACAACACTGAGCACGGCCGTCACGATCACGAGTATCCCCGCCGCAATCAGGAGAGGAGAACTCATGGCTCCGGCAAGGGTCAGTCTAACAGCATGTCGGTGAACGGACTCCTCCGTAGTTTCCTCCGTCTGCACCATCGGATCTGACTTCGGCACATGATAGACGGAGAGCTCTCCTTCCGCCGGCTGCCCGCACTGCAGACAGACGGGATTGTCACCGATATCCGCCCCGCATTTCGTACAGAACATCTGCATATCCTCCTCGCTTCAACTGATTTCCGGCCTTCGCCGGACTGGTTTCAGCATAAGCCAAAACAGGCGCGCTGTCAACCGCGCCCCCTCTTGTGTTTTCCAATGAAACCGTGTAGGATACCGGTACAAGCCACAAGGAGGTCCATCATGAAATACATGATCCTTTCCGACCTGCACGGTTCAGCGCTCTGGTGCCGCCGGGCGATGGATGCCTTTCGCTATGAGGAAGCCGACCGGCTGATCCTGCTGGGCGACCTGCTGTATCACGGTCCCCGGAACGATCTGCCCGGGGAATATGATCCGAAACAGGTGATCGGGATGTTGAACGCCGAAAAAAACCGTATTCTCTGCGTCCGCGGCAACTGCGACACCGAGGTGGATCAGATGGTGCTGGATTTCCCCATCATGGCCAACTATGCCCTGCTGGAACTTGACGGAAGGCTTCTGTTTATGACTCACGGCCATCGATGGAATGCCGGCAGTCTTCCCCCTCTGCAGACAGGGGACGTCCTGCTGCACGGACACACCCACATTCAGGAGCGCCGCGAGGCGGACGGGATCCTCGTCCTCAACCCCGGTTCCGCCGCCATACCCAAGGGCGGCACCCGCCATGGATACATGACGCTGGAGAACGGGCTCTTCCTCTGGAAGGATCTTTCCGACGGGCAGGAGACGGACCGTCTGCAGCTGGGATCAAATCTACAATAGTTGCATTATAATAACAGCCTGCGGTGCTCGGTGTTTTCCCGGGGTCCGCAGGCTGTTCTCTTTCACATCACTTCTTCGTCCCGGTCCGCCTCCGCCGTTGGGTTCCCGGCAATGAGCCTGCATCGGCACGGACAGTCTCCGCCGTGGTCGTTGATAATTCCGCAGGCCTGCAGATGCGAATAGACCGTGACTGGTCCCACATACCGGAAGCCCCGTCTTTTCATATCTCTGCTCAGCCTTGCTGACAGGCCGTTGCTGACCGGGACCGGACCGTCATCATGTCCCCGGTAAAGGATGGTCTTTCCGCCGGACCAGGACCAGATATAAGCGCAGAGGCTGCCGAACTCTTCCCGTATCTTCACACAGCAGCGGGCGTTGCCGATCACTGCCCGGATCTTCCTCGGGGAACGGATCATTCCCTCCGTACGCAGAATACGTTCCACATCCTCCTCGTCAAAGGCGGCGATCCTGTCATAATCAAAGTTGTCGAAACACCGTCTGAATATCTCGCGCTTTTTCAGCATCAGATCCCAGCTCAGCCCGCACTGCAGGCATTCCAGCGTAAGATGTTCGAACATCTTACGGTCATCATGTACGGGAACGCCCCATTCATTGTCATGATAGCGTCTGTTGGCCTCGTTTACGTCCGCCCACGTGCAGTACCCCATATCTCTCTTCCTCTCCTGTGCGTCTCAGACTGTCAATTATGAGATTAACCAGACGCCCGCGGAACGCCGGAGATCCCTCCGCGCTCTGCGGGCGTTTTCACATGATCATTTACAGAGTCCTGACCAGGATCTGATCCTCCTCCACGTACACCCCCACCTGGGAGATTCCGCGTTCATAATCCTGCAGGATAGCAGCCGCGATCCGGTCTTCTATCTCGGTTTCGATGGTACGGCGCAGATTTCTGGCGCCATAGGCAGGAGAGAAAGCCTTCGCGCACAGCCATTCCGGCACCTGCTCCGTCCATGTCAGATTCATAGCCCGGTCGGCCATGCTCTCCTTCAGTTCCGTCAGCATCAGCACGGCGATGTCTTTGAAGTTCTCTTCCGTCAGGCTGTTGAACTGCACCACGGCATCCACACGGTTGATAAACTCCGGACGAAGGAACTCATTGAGAGCCTTCATGCTCTTCTCACGGCTTATCTGTTCCGGGGTGTGGTTGAATCCCACGGTGCTGTCCTTCCGGTTGCTTCCGGCGTTGGTGGTCATAACGATAACGGTGTTTTCAAAGTTTACACGCCGTCCATGAGCATCCGTCACGTGTCCGTCGTCCAGGATCTGCAGCAGGATGTTCATCACGTCCGGATGGGCCTTCTCGATCTCATCGAAGAGGACTACGCTGTAGGGCTTGCGGCGGATCTTCTCCGTCAGCTGTCCCGCCTCGTCATATCCCACGTAGCCCGGAGGAGAACCTACCAGGCGGGAGACGGTGTGCTTTTCCATGAATTCGGACATGTCCAGCCGGATCAGGGCGTCCGGGGAATCGAACATATCCTCCGCCAGACGCTTCACCAGTTCGGTCTTGCCCACACCGGTCGGCCCAACGAAGATGAAAGATGCCGGTTTACGCTTGGGAGAGATGCCCACACGGTTCCTCCGAATGGCGGCGCATATGGCGTCCACCGCCTGGTCCTGCCCCACGATATGTCTTTTCAGCCGCTTGTCGAGATCCACCAGGCGCTTGAATTCGTCCTCTTTGATACTGCTTGCGGGAATACCCGTCCACAGTTCGATGACTCTGGCCAGATTGTCTATGGTCAGTTCCGGCATGCCCTGGGCATCCATTTTCGCCAGTTCCTCCGTCACGCGTATATCCGCGCTGCGAAGTTCCGCCAGCCGGGCGTAATCGTCTCCCGTCACGGCGCGTCCAAGGATCATCTCCCGCTCCTTGGTCACATCGTCCTTCTCCTTCAGCAGAGCAGACCGGCGGGCGATGAATTCGCTTTTCAGGTTCATGTCCGAGCATGCCTCGTCCATCAGGTGGATGGCCTTGTCCGGCAGGAAGCGGTCGGTGATGTACCGCTCGCTGAGCAGCACGCACTGGCGCGCGATCTCATCGGAGATCTTCACGCAGTGGTAGTTCTCATAGTAGTCCTTGATTCCCTTCATGATGGCGATGCTGTCCGCGATGGACGGCTCCTCCACCGTAACCGGCTGAAACCGGCGCTCCAGCGCGGAGTCTTTTTCTATGCTCCTGCGGTACTCATTGAAGGTGGTGGCACCGATCACCTGGATCTCTCCGCGGGAGAGGGCAGGCTTGAGGATGTTTGCAGCGTTCATGCTGCCTTCCGAATCACCGGCACCGACCAGATTGTGCACCTCGTCGATGACAAGGATCACATTGCCCTTTTTCTTGACTTCCTCGACCAGGCCTTTCATGCGGCTCTCGAACTGTCCGCGGAACTGTGTGCCGGCCACCAGAGCCGTGAGATCCAGCAGATGGACCTCTTTGCCCAGCAGCTTATAGGGGACTTTTCCCTCCGCGATGCGTCGGGCAAGCCCCTCGGCAATAGCCGTCTTCCCGACACCCGGCTCTCCGATCAGGCAGGGGTTGTTCTTCTGCCGCCGGTTCAGGATCTGAACGGTGCGTTCGATCTCCTTCTCGCGCCCCACAAGGCGGTCCAGTTTTCCTTCTCTAGCCTGGTCTGTCAGGCAGATGGAATAGGTGTCAAGAAATTTCGTTTTTTTGTCTTTGCCTCTGCGGGCTGCACCTGCACCGTCGGCGCCACCCTGCTCCTGCCCGGGGGCGTTCCCTGTTCCGGGTCCGTTCGGCCCACCGAACAGGCGGTTCATAAAGGGAAATGTGGCGGTGCGTCCTTCATCCGCGCCGTCATTCTCCCCGTCCTCCGGCTCATGGGGGATCAGGTGCTCCATGCCGTTCATGGCCTCCACCATCTCCTCGGAGATGGTGTCCAAATCTTCATCAGTCAGATTCAGGCGGTCCATCAGATCCTGAACCGGTCCTATATTAAGCTCCCTGGCGCACTTGAGGCACAGTCCTTCGTTGGTAGTCACACCGTTCTCCACTTTGGTAACGTAGATGACCGCCACGTTCTTTTTGCACCGGGTGCACATCCTCGGTCTCATATGTTTACGATTCCTCCGTCTTCAGATATCAGATAATGGGATCACAGCCCTACTCGGCCAGCCACGGGGTTGTCATTGATCAGTTTGAACAGCAATCCCGACTCGTTCAGCAGATCCTTTGGCAGTACCAGTCCCAGATACCGCAGGAACATGGCGACGGCATACATCAGCAGTACACCCTTGAGGAGACCGAGCACCGCTCCGATCACCGGCTCCGCCACCCCCAGTTTCGGTATCAGGAGGGATACGTTGATCACGTTCCCGATTACCCCGAACACGATGGCTATGATCGCGAAGGCAATACAGAACACCGCCACATGGGCAAACCGGCCCACCAGATTGTCGGACAGATCCTCATACAGCTGCTGACCGACGACGTTGTTCTCCTTCGCCGTCTCCTCCGCCACCAGCTTTGCTGCCCGGTCCACAAGCCCCACCTGCCTGGCACAGGCGTAACTGAACATATAGGCGTCGGTCTTCTCTGCCTTGCTCAGTTGCACAACAGCGCTCTCGTCGTTGCTTTTCACCTTGTCCGCAGCACCGTCGATCATACCGGATACGAAGGGCATCAGTACCCCTTTGAATTCCTCGCTGAACATATTGGCCGCCACTCCTGCACCGTACAGCGCCAGTAGGATCGCCACGATGCCGCAGACGCCTCGTACGATGCCGTTCTTGTAGCCCCGCCACGTGCAGTAGGCAACGATCAGCAGCAGGCAGAGAGTGATAATGAATCTGATCATAATGGTTCCTCCTATCCGGCGGTTTTCAGGGAATAGACGACTGCCGTATTCCTTTCCGCCACGATGGCCCGATCGTCCTCCGTCAGGCTCACGCTGAGCCCGGAGGCCGCTTCCTTGTATTCAGCTGACAGTTCGCAGTCTGCCCGGTCATAAATGATGAGTCCTGCAGACGTCAGCACCGCTACGGTGTTTTTGTCCGCTGCCAGCGACGTAATGCCTTCCTTGAAACTGCCCAGTTCCTCAGGCTCCTGTCCGGTGATATCCAGCACCCTGCAGGCACCGCCCGTCCGGTAGGCGCTGAGCGCAAGCACCGGTCCCCCGCTGAAGCTCCATCCGCTGAGAGTGGATTCCTCGTAGCGGTAAACCTCCTCGGCTCCCTTGTGTTCGTCCAGCCGGTACAGCACGTCGCCGGAGATCCCGTAAAGAACGCCCTTCTCCGTGTAGCCGATGTCCAGGAGAAGCTCTCCCGGGAGAACCGCCTCGCCCAGCGGTGCCTCGCGGTCCGTCCTCAGAAAGACCACCCTGCTTCCCGAATCCGTCAGGGTCAGCACGGAGAGATACTTCCCGTCACGGGAGACAACTGCGGTCAGCACATATCCCTCTCCGGACAGCCACTTGTAAGCCACGGCTCCGGAAGGCCGGTAAACGGTGACGGCGCCCTTGTAACCGCTCTCTTCCGCACATACGGCGCACCACCCTTTCCCGTTCAGCCGGACCGCAGTCACGCCGCCGTCTGCTTTCAGGTTTCGCACCGGTCCGCCCGCGGTGAAGATCCGCACCTGTTCCCCTCCGATATCGTAGGCAGCCCCGTAACCTCCCGCCGACGTCAGTACAGGCTGCGAGGCCACATAGGTCTCTCCGACCGTCTGCATACCGGTGCGGTCGAATACCTTCAGTCCGGAAGAGGAGGCGACGGCAAGTCCATCACCTACACCGCAGGTCACGGTAGCGGTGTCAGAGGCAAAGTTGTATACTTCCGTTCTGTCTCCTGAGGGCGTCAGGCGCCCGGACCGGTTCAGCCACAGGGCGACGGCGGCCAGCGCGGCCGCAACCAGGATGACGATCACCGCGGCGATCAGGCTCCTGCGTCTGCTTTTCTTTTTTTCAATCACTCTGGTCATAGCGTATGCTTCTCCGTCTCCGGCTCTATTCGCTCTCCCACGGGAGATCGGCCGCCATCATGGCCCCCACCTCCCCCGGATACCAGACCCGGTTCATATACAGACCGCCGGGCGGCATGGTGGGGCCTGTCATTCGCCGGTCCCGGCCCGCCAGCAGGGCAGGGATATCCTCCGGCCGGAGTTTTCCCTCCGACGCGTAGATCAGGGTTCCAGCCATTGCCCGGACCATATTGTACAGAAATCCGTCCGCGCACACCCGGAGGGTGATCAGATCTCCCTCCCGTTCCACCTCGTACCAGTAAACGGTGCGTACGGTGGTGCGTGTCTCTGTCCCAACACTTCGCACGGCGGCGAAATCATGTGTCCCTACAAAGTTTTCCGCCGCCCGCTTCATAACGCTCTCGTCCAGCGGAGAGGGGTAGAAACAGGCACGGTCTGCGAAGAACGGATCCCGGAGGCGGGAGTTGAAAATGCGGTATATGTATTCCTTTTTTTCACAGGAGAGCACTGCATTGAATCTTTCCGGCGCCTCGCAGGCATCCATCACGGAGATGTCCGGCGGCAGCAACGGATTCACCGCCAGGGGAAACCTCTCCGTGGGAACTGAACAGTCCGTCCGGAAATTGGCGCAGTAGCGAAGGGCATGCACACCCGCGTCCGTCCGGCCGCATCCCGTCACGTGGACGGGATGCCCGCACAGTGACGACAGCGCCTTCTGCAGCGTCCCGCACACGGTGACCTGGTCCTTCTGCACCTGCCACCCGTGGTAGCGGGTCCCTACGTACCGCAGCCGCAGGGCAACGTTTCGTTCCATCGTTTCTCCTTACAGGCCGAACACGGCCAAGGCGATCACTGCGGCCAGCACCGCCAGGCATACCGCCAGAGCGATCCAGTCCCGCCGCTTCATCACCAGCACGTTCATCCGGGTACGGCCCTCTCCGCCGTGGTAGCAGCGGCTCTCCATGGCCACCGCCAGTTCGTCGGCCCGGCGGAAAGCACTGATGAACAGCGGCACCAGCACCGGAAGCAGTGCTTTTGCGCGGCGGATCAGTCCGCCGGTCTCGAAATCCGCGCCTCTGGCTTTCTGGGCACTCATGATCTTGTCCGTCTCTTCCACCAGCGTTGGGATAAAGCGCAGAGCGATACTCATCATCATCGCCAGTTCATGCACGGGCACGCGGATCTTCTTCAGCGGACTGAGCAGCCGTTCGATCCCGTCCGTCAGCGTCATCGGCGGCGTGGTATAGGTGAGCATGAACGAGCCCATGATCAGCATGACGAGCCTCGCAAGCATGAAGCCGGCCGTGCGGACGCCCTCCAGCGTCAGCCGCAGTTTCCAGACCTGGATCAGCACATGCTCTCCTTCCGTAAATAAAAGGTTCAGCACTGCCGTGAAAACGATGATGATGATCAGGGGTTTCAACCCCTTGATCAACATCTTCAGTCTCAGGGTACTCAATGCGATGATGCAGGCGAGCATCAGCGCCATGAGCAGATAGGAACAGTAACTTTTCGCCGTGAACAGTGCGGCAATGTACAGGATCAGCCCGATGATCTTCGTTCTGGGATCCAGCCTGTGGATGACCGATGGAGCCGGGAAATACTGACCCATGGTGATGTCCTTAAGCATCCGGCTCACCGCCTTTCACTGCCAGCAGGGCTTCGATCAGCTGTCCGTTGGTATAGATATCCTCCGGCAGGGGAAGGCCTCGGGCCCGGAGTCCCATGGCCACCTGGGCTGCCAGCGGCACTGTCAGGCCCATATCCTGAAGCTCCTTGCTGTGCCTGAACACCTCGGCAGGGGCACCGGTGATCTCCAGCCGTCCGTCATGGAACACGAACAGACGGTCGGCGTTCCGCGCTGCGTCCTCCATGCTGTGGGACACCATGATGACACAGGCGTTCATTGTCCGGCGGTAGTTCTCCACGTTACGCATGACCTCTGCGCGGCTGTCGGGATCCAGGCCGGCAGTCGGCTCGTCAAGGATCAGGACGCTGGGCTGCATCGCCATCACTCCAGCTATAGCCACCCGCCGTTTCTGTCCGCCGGACAGGTCAAACGGCTGTCTTGCCAGAAGCTCCTCGTCCAGGTTTGCCATGGCAGCCGCCATGTGCACCCGCCGGTCGATCTCCTCCTTCGCGAGTCCCATGTTCTTCGGCCCGAAGGCGATATCCTTATAGCACGTCTCCTCGAACAGCTGGTACTCGGGATACTGGAAGACCAGCCCCACCCGGAACCGCACGTCTCTGGTGAACGCCTTGCTTTTGTGTATATCCTCTCCTTCGAACCGCACGACGCCCGAGGTGGGTTTCAGCAGTCCGTTCAGGTGCTGGATAAAGGTGGATTTTCCGGAACCTGTATGCCCGATCACGCACAGATACTCCCCGGCGTATGCCTCAAAGCACACGTCGCGTATGGCGGTATGCTCAAAGGGGGTTCCCATGCTGTATACGTGGGTCAGGTTTTCCGTACTGATGATTGGCTTCACTGTCAGGCCATCCTTACACTTCGATCTATGGTCACGTTCCCGTCCGGGACCGTATCACGCAAAATAACTGTACAGTTCCTCCGTACACGCTTCGGGGGTCAGGGCTCCGAGATCCAGATCGCAGCCCCGCTGGCGCAGTTCATAAAGGATGCTCACTGTCTCGGGAACATCCATCCCCAGCGACCGAACACCCTCCACATCGGCAAAAACCTCCCGTGGAGTCCCGTCCTTCACGACACGGCCGCCGTCCATCACAACAATCCTGTCGGCTCCGACCGTTTCGTCCATATGGTGGGTGATCAGCACCACCGTGGTGCCCTCCTGCCGCAGCTTCTCTATGATGGAGACGATATCTCTCCTGCCTCTGGGATCCAGCATGGCTGTGGGCTCGTCGAAAACAATGCATTCCGGCCGCATCGCCAGTACGCCGGCGATGGCGATCCTCTGCTTCTGCCCGCCGGACAGAAGGTGCGGAGCGTGCGTACGGTATTCGTACATTCCAACCATGCGCAGTGCCTCGTCCACCCGGTGCCGGATCTCCTCCGAGGGATATCCGAGGTTCTCCGGGGCGAAAGCAACATCCTCCTCCACAATGTTGGAGACGATCTGGTTGTCCGGGTTCTGGAATACCATGCCTACCCGGCGGCGGATCTCGATCAGCAGTTCCTCGTCAGCGGTATCCATTCCCTCCACATACACGACGCCGCCTGTAGGCAGAAGGATCCCGTTGAACTGCTTGGCAAGGGTGGACTTGCCGGAGCCGTTGTGACCGATCACAGCTACGAATGTTCCTTTTTCTATTGTCAGGTCGACGCCTTTCAGGACGGGAGCGGGCTCCGCTCCTTCCTCGGCTTCGTAGGCGAAGGTCAGCCCTTCGGTCCGGATGACAGTACTCATGTTTCTTCCTTCTCCCAGCGGCAGGAAGCCCCGCAAGGCAGGGCCAGTCCGGTTTCCGTCACCGGCAGTCCCAGCTCGTCGCTGACGCTCCGGCCACCAAACCTGGCGCTGAACACCGCTTCGGAAATATAAGTGAGCGTCGAGGCTGAAAGCCCCGTCGTGTAGGAGTTGATCAGGACGAACAGCGGATCGTCAGACAGCACACCGGAGCAAAGCTTCACGAAGGGAAACAGATTCGTTTCCAGCTTCCACACCTCTCCGCCGGGTCCGCGCCCGTAACTGGGGGGATCCATGATCAGGGCGTCATATCTGCGTCCGCGACGGATCTCCCGTTCGACGAACTTGGCGCAGTCGTCCACGATCCAGCGGACGGGGCGGTCGGAAAGGCCGCTCACAGCTGCGTTTTCCTTTGCCCAGGCCACCATGCCCTTTGCGGCGTCCACATGGCACACCTCCGCGCCAGCGGCGGCGCATGCCAGGGTCGCGGCACCGGTGTAGGCAAACAGGTTCAGGACCTTCACAGGCCTGCCGCAGCCGCGGATCTTCTTCATGGCCCAGTCCCAGTTCACCGCCTGTTCCGGAAACAGCCCGGTGTGCTTGAAATTCATGGGTTTGACCTGAAAGGTCAGCTCTCTGTAACGGATCTTCCAGCTCTCCGGCAGCCGTTTCTTCTCCCACTGGCCGCCTCCCTCCCGGGAACGGATGTAACGGGCGTCAGGGTTTTTCCAGCCCGGATTGAGCCGGGGCGTCTCCCAGATCGCCTGCGGATCCGGCCGGACCAGGATACGGGTGCCCCAACGTTCCAGCTTTTCCCCGTCGGAACAGTCCAGCAATTCATAGTCCTGCCAATCATCGGCACGCCACATACGCACATTACTCCCATGATACAGATAATAGCGTATTATAACACCGGCGGTATCTTTCGTCAATTCCCGCCGCCGGTGCGGAGACGCGGTCCGGCATCCGCCGGCCGGCGCTTGACAGACATGGTATAATCAAATTCCGACACGGATAGGAAGGGGGTGCCAACAGTGGGCAAACCGTATTCCCACGGCCAGCAGGCCGCCGCCAACCGGAAGGCTCTGCACGACTATTTCATACTGGAGCGTTACGAAGCGGGAATTGAGCTGTTCGGCACGGAAGTCAAATCCATCCGGATGGGACACGTGAACCTGAAGGACAGCTTCTGCACCGTCAAGGACGGCGAACTGTTCGCCCACGGCATCCACATCAGTCCCTACGAGAAGGGCAATATCTTCAACCGGGAACCCCTGCGCCCCAAGCGCCTTCTGATGCACAAGCGTGAGATCATGCGGCTGTACGGCCGCATCAAGCAGGAGGGCCTGGCACTGATCCCCCTGTCGCTGTATTTCAACGACGCCCGCCGCGTGAAGGTAGAGCTCGGCCTGGCCAAGGGCAAGAAGCTCTATGACAAGCGCGAGAGCGAAGCCCGGCGGGACGCCGGCCGTGAAATGAACAAGGCTATGAAAGAGAGGAATTCCGGCATATGAAAAATCCTGAAGTCACCATTACCATGGAAAACGGCGGCGTCATCACCGTGGAACTCTATCCCGACGTGGCGCCCAACACCGTGAACAATTTCATCTCCCTGGTCAGCAAGGGCTTTTACAATGGCCTGATCTTCCACCGGGTCATCCCCGGCTTCATGATCCAGGGCGGCGACCCTGAGGGGCGCGGTTTCGGAGGTCCCGGTTACAGCATTCCCGGGGAATTCTCCTCCAACGGCTTCAAGAACGATCTGAGCCACAAGCGGGGCGTGATTTCCATGGCGCGGTCCCAGCACCCCGATTCTGCCGGCAGCCAGTTCTTCATCATGCATGAGGACGGGGACTTTCTGGACGGGGACTACGCCGCTTTCGGCTGCGTGACCTCCGGCATGGAGGTCGTTGATGCCATCGCCAATCAGAAGCGTTATCCCAACGACATGCCCATCATGCAGCAGAAGATGAAGAAGGTGAAGGTGGATACCTTCGGAGAGACCTATCCCGAGCCGAAAAAGGCGTAAGGGCCACTTCACAGAACAGAGAAGATCGTAACCATGTATCCGTTCCGGCGGCATGCCGCCGGAACGGCCTCACAACACCGTCACGGGGCTGTACCGGTTTCGACGGGGGTGCGGAGGCTGGAATAGCGGGCGGAGGTGTCCGACCTCCTTAAACAGGGCATCTTTTATAAATTAAAGAACAACGATTCTTACGATCTGGTCGCCGCTTAAGGCTTGACCCGTCCCGCTCCGGAGCACCACGGCCGGAGGCCGGGGCGTCACTCAGTGGTGAACGTGAGTACGGTAAGCTTTGCCCGTGCCATGCATCATGAAGCTACCCAGCCGGAACGCGTGACTGCTTGCGTCCGGGGACGGGAACCGGCTCTGCCGAAATAACAGTCTGCGCCCGGAGAAGTTCTTTCTGATGTGCTTTCGGACGGGGGTCCGACTCCCCCCAGCTCCACCATAGCCGGATCACTGTCCTTGCCAGAACAGCGATTCGGTTTTTTCTTCCGGCTCCCGATCACTGTGCTTCGGGCATCGTTCCGCTATGAAAAACTCCCCGTATTTCAAATTGCTTCGCCGGTCCTTGTTTGCTATCCTTGAACCAGAAAGCCAATCTATCAACAGAAAAAGGAGCAAAGAAATCATGGATAGAAAGTACAATCTGAATGATCTGGCACTGATGACCGGTTTTACCACCAGGACGCTGCGCAACTATCTGAACCAGGGCCTTCTGAACGGTGAGAAGGCAAATGGCATGTGGCAGTTCTCCGATGAAGAGGTCGACCGCTTTTTCAGCGAACCTTTCGTAAAGGAAGGCCTGCGGATCAAGCGAAGCGGCGTCGTATTCGACTTCCTGGCCGACAGACGGAAAAATGCGGCGCGCACCTGCGTGATCCTGGACCTCCCCGCCACCAGAAAAAAAGGGAGCCGGATCTCGGCGTTCTTCTGCGACCGGATGAGCGATGCCTCGGACATCACCTTCAATTACGGATGGGACAACGGACACTGCCGCGTGATTCTTTCCGGTGCCGCAGACTCCGTCGCGGAGATCACAAAGGCCTACTACGCCGAGGATTTCGACGACTGATCCGGTCAGGTGTGAATCACAGATTTTCTCCGCCGTAAACCCGCCGCAGCCTGTCGGGGCTGCGGCGGATCATTATATTCCCTGTAAGATACGTCGGGCATTATGGTATAATCCAAATAAACCATCCTAATGCCGGAGAGCTGCTATGGACAGAATGGCAAGTCTTTATAAGGACAGCAGAAGCGCTGTTTCCTATATGATAAAAGAGATCACACATATCTGCCGCAATATGAAGACGAGGGCTCCCGGAAGCACGGGAGAACGCGAAGCCGGAGAATATATGGCGGACGTCCTTCGGAAAGACTGCGGCTGCACCCGCGTCACGATCGAAACCTTTACGGAACATCCCGCAGCTTTTTACGGTTATTTCTATTTTTCCGCGGCTTTCGACTGCCTGTGCGCGGTCTCGTTCTTTGTCCGCCCCTGGCTAAGTATCGTGTTCGGCATGGCCGCTCTGCTCCTCTTTATCTTTCAGTTCGTCCTTTACCGGCAGGTCATCGATCCTCTTTTCCCGGAAAAAGAGAGCATAAACATAACCGCTCTCCGGACCTGTTCCGGCGAGATCAGGCAGCGGATCCTCCTGAACGGGCACATCGACGCCGCCTGGGAATTCCCGCTCAATTACCGTTTCGGCGGCATCGTGTTTGAAATTCCGGGCGTGGCAGCTGTGATCGGCGTGCTGCTCTATATCACGCTGGGGATCTGTTCCCTGTGCCACGCCAGCGCATGGGTGCGGGATGTCGGATACTGGGGGCTATTATTTGTTCCCTTCTTTCTGCTGGTCGGCTGCACTTACAATCCAAGGCGTGTCGTGGATGGAGCCAACGATAATCTGTCCGGCTGTTATATGGGTATAACGGTCCTTCGGGAAATGGAACGCCTCGACGTCACACTGGAAAACACGGAGAATGGCGTGATTCTTACGGGTTCTGAGGAAGCCGGTCTGCGCGGGGCAAAAGCATGGTACGCAGCGCACAGAAGCGATTACCAGGATGTTCCCACCTGCGTCCTGTGCTTTGATACCATACACGATCCGGACAAACTCATGGTTAACATGAGAGACCTCAACAGCACCGTTCCGTCCGACCGGGCCCTGGCCTCCATGTTCCTCCATGCCGCGAAAGAAGCGAACGTTCCCTGCAGGAAGGGATGCGTCCCCCTCATGGGCGGATCGACAGACAGCGCGGCGTTTACACAGGGCGGTTTCCGTTCCATCGGAATAACCGGACTCAGCCACAAACTGGAAGACTACTATCATACTCGCAGAGATTCCTGCGACAATCTGAACGAAACCGGCCTCGAAAACTGTTACAGGACTGTGGTCAGATTCATCGAAGAAACGGAGGCGCGCTGCGCCTCACAGCCGTAAGCGGCAGCTTTCGGACTTCCCTCGCCCGTTCACAGAAAAAACCTCGTCTGCCGACGAGGTTTTTTCAATATCCATGATGCCTGCTGTGTTTTCCCGCTCAGAGATGCTTCTCCTCCCTGCGGCGCATCAGCGCCTCAGCGGCGATCAGAATCAGCAGGAAGGCCAGGAAACGGATCACATCGCGTCCGGGCATGATCAGATAATCGATCACATGAAATACGGGATCCGCCAATCCGAAACAGAGGCCAGGAAGGAGGAGCCCTGCCGCCAGCACAACAAATCCGATCAGTTCCTGCTTCAGGGAAAACCTGCACCGCAAAGAAAGAAGCGCAATCAGCAAAAGCAACCCCCCTGCAGCTGCAAGGACTGCGCCGACAGCATCCGTCTTTTCCCAGACAGATATCAAAGAGATATGTTGCTTCAGCGTTTCCGCAGATACGGTTCCCCCATTTCCCGGAAGCGCAAAAAAGCGGTTCGCCGCCCAAAGGCATGCTGCCCCGGCGATATGGATCATCGTCAGTATAATGAGAAAGCCCGCGGCAGCGATCCTGACGGTCTTTCGTGCCTTCAGCGCGGGAGCCGTGCCGTAAACGACACCTTCCAGATCCGTTCCGTACAGGGCGGCCAGCGCCTGCAGCCTGTCGATATCCGGGCGGGTGCGGTTCGATTCATATCCGGACAGTGCCTGCCGGGTCACCCCCAGCCGGTCCGCCGCCTGCTGCTGAGTCATTTTGCATCTCTGCCGGAGCGCCCGGAGATTATCGCCCATCGTCATCGTTCCTCACCTCAGCTTCATCATATGGACTTTACCTTACACCGTCAAGCAAGTATCTGTTGCACAGAACCGTTTCTTCCGAACGTTTGGCATCTGTTCAAAAACCCGCGGCGGATTGGTTTCCGCCACGGGTTTTCTTTGATAGGAAAAAGTGATCTCTCTCACGTTTCCACACAGGCAACAAAATGTCCGCCGCCAATATCTTTCAGCTCCGGTACTGTCCGCCTGCACCGTTCTGTGCATTGAGGACAGCGTGGAGCGAACGCACAGCCGCTCTGAAGACGCAGAGGACTCGGTGGCTCCCCTTCCAGCAGACGGATTTCTGCGGATTGATCACAATATACGTCAAATATCGAATCCAGCAGCGCCCCGGTATACGGATGGCGGTGCTCCTTCTCCAGCAGACGGCTCGGCATGAGTTCCACCACGCGGCCAAGATACATTACGGCCACACGGTTGGAAATGCTGCGCACGAGCGCAGGATCGTGGCCGATGAAAAGGCAGCCGATGTTTCGTTCTTTAATCAATCTGACTAGAAGAGCCGCGATCTGATCCTGGATAGAAACGTCCAGTGCGCCAGTAGCTTCATCACATATCAGAAGGGGTGGGTCGATGGCAATAGCCCTCGCTATCGCGACCCGCTGCAGCTGACCTCCAGAGAGTTCATGGGGAAAACGGTCCAAAAAGGAGGCCGGAAGCCCCACCTGCTCCAACAGCGCGCCAGCCTCCCGCCACGCCTCCGAGCGCGGAAGATGGTCATAGTTGCGGCGAGGCTCGGAAAGATACGTACCTATTTTCATGCGAGGGGAGAATGAACTGAGGGGATCCTGAAACACCATCTGGATGTTCCTTCGATGGTTCTTTGCCGCCGTTCCCTTCAGTTTTGGGTATTCAATTCCGTTCAGCGTCACCCTTCCAGATGTGGCTTTCAAAGAGCCCGCGATGATCTTCGCCAGCGTGCTTTTGCCGCATCCCGACTCCCCGACGACACCCAGCATCTCTCCTTTGTAGAGAGTCAGACTCACGTCGTCCACTGCCGTCAGGCGCCGTTTCTTAACAGGAAACACCTTACTCACGTGTTCCACACAAAGCAGGGTCTCTCCTTCTTGATCCTTGTCTGATCCCTTCCGGTCGAGTTCAGTTCCGCTCATACATCTTCCCTCCCAGCTTGGGGACAGCCTCCAGCAGGCTGACGGTATAGGGATCTTTTGGACGCAGTATGATATCATCCCGGGTGCCGAATTCGACCATCCGGCTGCTCTTCATGACTCCGATCCTGTCGGACAGATAGGATGCGACCCCCATATTGTGAGTGACCAGGATCATGGATGCTCCGTATCTGTCCCTCAGTTCCTTCATCTGGCTGACCACCTGTGCCTGGATCGTCACGTCCAGCGCCGAAGTGGGTTCGTCCGCCAGCAGAAGGCGCGGTGCGCTAGTCATTCCCATGGCGATACCGACACGCTGTTTCATGCCTCCGGAAAGTTCAAAGGGATACGCGTCCATCACGCGGTCCGGATCAGAGAGATGCATACGGGCGAGCATGTCACGGGCCCTCGTGAAAAAGCTCTTTTTTGTAAGATCTTCATGCGCGCACACAGCTTCTCTATACTGGATTCCTACGCGGCGGATCGGATCCAGAGACGATCCCACATCCTGAAAAATCATAGCGATACTGCGCCCCCTGATATCTCTCAGGGTGCGATCATCCGCGGTCACCAGATCCATTCCGTTGAACACGATCTTCCCCTCCGTGACGTGCCCGCCGGGCGGCAGCAGGCCGAGTATCGCCCGTATGAGCGTTGTCTTCCCGCTGCCGCTTTCTCCGACAATGCTGACGATCTCCCTTTCCCGCACGGCAAAGGTAACGTCAGAGACGGCAGGAGTCCCGTTCTTGTAGCATACCGTGCAGTGTTCGATCTCCAGTATGTTCATCCGCTCATGCAGCCGGCTGCCATTTGTTTGTGATGAAATAATAGTCGATGGGATGTGCCGTGACACTGGCAGGATCCACAGCACCGGAATTCACCATATAGACATTTTCCCTTGTATAAAGGAACATCCAAGGGGCATCGTCCGCCAGCAGCTGCTGGGCTTTCATGAACAGCGCAAGCCGTCCCGCAGGATCCGTCGTCTTGTCCAGTTCAGCAAGGACCGCGTCGAATGCAGCGTTGGCATAGTTTGTCGAATTGTTCCGTCCGATATACTCCGGAGAAGCGAAGTTGTTCCGCAAGAAGGTCTGTCCGTCTCCAGCATTCAGCGTCTGATAGAACATATCGTATATATCGTAGCGCCCCTCGTCACGTTCAGGCATCTTGTCTTCCACCATTCTGAGCTCCACATGAATTCCGGCCGCTTTCCACATGTCCTGCATAGCTTCCTGAATGGCGGTGCTTTCAGTACTGCTCAGTGGCATGTCAAGGATTAGTTCCTGTCCGTCCTTGTCCACATAGCCGTTGCCGTCAGAATCGGAGTATCCTGCCTTCGCAAGCATCTCAGCCGCTTTTTCCGGGCTGTATTCCGGGTAAGTGATTCCTTCCGATCCATAGCTTGCGGTGAACAGGGTTGCCGCCGGCACAGAATACCCGTTGCCGTCGATCTGCGCAATTACCTCACGATTCAGAGCATAGCACAGCGCGAGGCGCAGGTTCAGATCGGAGGTGGCGTGGGTGCTGTCGCAGTTGAACTGCAGCAAACCGATACGGGATCCCATGGTTTCAACTGCCTCCACTCTGTCCTGTCCCTCCAGCTTGGAAAGCGTGATGGCATTCGCTCCCTGTCCCACATCGACCTGGTCAGCCAACATGGCGTCCACCTTGGTATCCTCGCCGATATTCAGCGCGGTAATATAACGGATGGCGGGAATGCCGTCCCAGTAAAACTCGTTGGCTTCCAGTTCCACTTTTTCGTCCGCCACGTATTCCACGACTTTATAGGGGCCGGTGCAAACGGGCATCTCGTTGAAATTGGAATCGTCCACAGAAGTATCCACGATCGAACACATGGGCTCACTGAGAACGTTGGGAAACGCGGCACAAGGCTCGGTATTGGTAAATACGACGTACTCGCCGTCCACTTCCACAGACGCAAGCTTGAGGTCGGAAGCGCGGGATGTGATCGTCAGCAGACGCTCGAAAGACGCCTTGACCAACTCCGGCGTAAGATCGTTGCCATTGGAGAATTTAACGCCCGGACGGATATGGAATCTGTACGTCAGATCATCGGGATGTTCCCAACTGTCCGCCAGTTGTGGCTGAAGCACGACGTTCTCGTCAACGGTCGTCAGACATTCGCTGATACCCAGCCGGCAGGAATACCATCCGTTCCAGCCGTCGTGCGGATCCAGCTTCGAAAGACCGTAAAGATTCGCGACCCTGATATGCGCGTCTTCCACCACTGGCTCTGCTTCGTTCTCCGGTGCGGAGGCATCGGGTGTATCAGCCGGGGCTTGGGTCACGTTTTCGCTCGGTGTGGACGCCTCACTATCGCCCCCGTCTGCAGGTTTTGCACCGCCGGCGCAGCCGGTGAGTAGCAGAGCCGCACAGAGCAACGCTGCCATCAGTACCCTTGTCAGTTTTTTCATTTTTTACCCTCCATTTCGGTATTGCTGCAGTCCCCGTGCCGCACTCAGTAAATGTTTTCTCTCGGGTTCATCAGATCCTGTATGCTGTCCCCGAGAAGATTGAATATCACAACGCAGACCAGAATGACCATGCCGGGGAATATGAGCATCCATGGTGCGTTATATATGAAGTTTTTTCCTTCTGATAGCATCAGTCCCCATTCCGGCGTCGGCGGCGGAGAGCCAAGTCCAAGAAGGGACAGTGCCGATATTGTGAGAAGATTGCTGCCGATGCTCTGCGAGATATTGACAAGTAGCGATGGCAGGATATTGGGTATGATGTATACGCCCAATACTCTCAGTCCGGAGGCGCCTCCGAGTCGCGCCTGTTCTATATAGACGTTGTTTTTTACTGACAGTACGAGTGCCCTGCTGATGCGGGCGTACCCGGTCCAGCTGGTCAGGGACATTGCCAGAATAAGATTCGGCAGTCCTGTTCCTATAAAGCTGACGAGTGCAACTGTAAATATGATTCCGGGAAACGCCATCAGCGTGTCGCAGATGCGCATGATAACGCCGTCCAGGATTCCGCCGGCATAGCCTGCCGCCGTACCAAGGAAAATGCCCACAGCGGCAACAATGCCCGTTACGGCGAATGCGATCAGCAGCGAGGAGCGTCCCCCGTGCAGTATCCTTGAAAAAATATCCCTCCCCAGCTGATCCGTTCCGAAAAGATGTCCTGCTCCCGGCTTTTCCAGCATATGCCCGTAATCCGTGGTCAGCGGATCTTTCGGCGCCAGGAATCCCGCAAGCAGTGCAAACAGCACGAAGAGCACAGCCAGAAACATAAACAGGGAGAATCTCATCCAAGCCTTTTTCCGGTAAGAACTCATTCTCATTTCTCCTCACCTGTTGCTCATTGCGCGTCTGATCCTGGGATCCAGGAACTGATCGATGATGTCCACCAGCAGATTCACCAGCACGTAGATACATCCCATCCAAAGTACGTATCCCTGCACCAGCGCGTAATCTCTGCCCGTAACAGCTTCCATAGCCGCCTTGCCGATGCCGTTCCAGCTGAAGATCGTTTCGACGATCATTGTCCCCCCCAGTAGGCTTCCGAAAGACATTCCCAGCATGGTTATCACAGCCAGCAGGGAGTTGGGCAGCACATGAGCGATGATTATCCTTCTGTCACTCAGGCCGCGGGAACGCAGGCCGGAGATGTATTCCTCACTGAGCTGCTCCGACATCACAGCGCGGATGCGGCGGACGTAATAGGCGCTGTTTGTAATACCCAGTGTCAGTGCCGGCATCACCAGGCTCTTCCAGCCTATGGATCCGGAGACAGGCAGGAGTCTCAGCCTCACTCCCAGCACCCAGATCAGGATCATCCCGAACCAGAAATTCGGTATGGATACCCCGATGAAAGACATGAACCGTATGATATAGTCAGCCGTTCGGTTTCTGAACACCGCCGACAGGATCCCAAGGGGGAAAGCTATCAGCACCATCAAAGCAAACGATGCGGAAGCAAGCCGCACGGTATTTGGCAACCTCCGGCTGAGGATTGCGTTGACCGAATCGTTGTTTAAAACGGAAAAACCAAGGTCCCCCTTGACAACGCCTTTCAGCCAGTTCATGTACTGAACAAGGAATGGCTGATCGAAGCCGTACTCATGCTTCAGTTCGGCTATTACCTCGGGATCCGGCGTGATCCCCATCTTCTCGATCACCTGCTCGACCGGTCCTGAGGGCAGCAGAAAGGTAAGCCCGAATGTAAGGATCGACAAGCCGAACAGGATGATGACGAGAGATATAAGCCTCTGACCGATCTGCCTGCCCATTATGACCCTATCCCTTTTCTGGCAATGATCCTGAACTGCATAGGCAGCCTGCTCTCCCGGGCAACGCTTATGCAGATCTCATCGAATCCCAGGTCTATCAAGCAGTCGAGATCCCAGGCCGGCCGCAGCGTCCTGCTGAGGGGAAGATCCCTCGCAATATCGTAGATATAGGAAAAGTCGTATTCCTGCGCCCCGTATCTTTCAGCAACGGTGGAACACGCTTTTCCCTCCTTTTCCTTCTCCTTCTGAGCCAGCGCGTACTGTTCGTCAAACATGTATAGATACTGATTGCCGTCCTGCACGACAAGCGTTCCGCCCGGTCTCAGAACTCGATAGATTTCGGCATACCCCCGGTCGGGATGATCCAGCGCCCAGATCATGTTCCTTGTGACTACGGCGTCAAAGGCGGCGTCTTCAAAGGAAAGCGCCTGAGCATCCATCTGCTGTGCATCCAGCCGGAATCCTTCTTTTGCACATCTGACTACCGCCTGCCGGATCATTTCCTGTGAAAAGTCAACCGCTGTCACTGCATGCCCCAGGCGGGAAAGGATCAGAGAGAAAAAGCCCGGGCCGCAGCCATCATCAAGGACGCTTGCTTTTTCGGGAAGCAAGTCCCGGAAAAGATCTTCCCATATCCGGTCTCCCTTTTCCCGGGTCTCCTGGTCGGTATCCAGAGCGAATGTCAGCGCCCGATGATCCCAGTAATCTCTGCTGTCTTCGATACGTTCCATGGTCTGCCTCCCTACAGATTTTTCCCATTGACTGCCGAGATGAGGAAACTGGTAGAGGCGCCTTCCGCCACGCCGAATCTGAGCAGTGCCTGAGGCCTGAGAATATCCTCTCTTACGATGTGAAACTTCAGTTGGGGAAGGATCTTTTCATCCCAGTCGTGAGGACGGTCAAAACGGGACAGCGGAAGATCGTATGCCGCTTCGTCACACTCCGAGGAATCAAAGTCCTTCTCCCCTTTTTCGATCCAGTGCGCGGTTCCGGTTCCCCGCAGGCGGATAAACAGTTCACGATCCTCCCGGGCTGTCTCATCAAAATAGTGATAATACTGATTCCCGTCCATGTAGATGAGCAGTCCGCCGGGCTTCAGTACCCTTCTCCATTCCAGCAGAGCCTCTTCCGGATGGGGGATCGCCCACAGCACGTTCCGTGAGATGACTACGTCGAAACTATCGTCGGTAAAAGGGAGCGCGAGGGCGTTTGCCTGTACATATTCCGGCGCAACGCCGTATTTCGCGGAATTGCGTTCCGCCTCTCTTAGCATGTTCGGGCTGAAGTCGGCCCCGGTCACGTCATGCCCCAGCAACGCGACCGCAGTTGCCACCATGCCGGTCCCGGTCCCAATGTCCAGCACCTTTTTCCGTTCCTTCGGCAGATGAGGCATGATCCGGGCTTTCATCTCTTCCATCGTGTCGTTTTTCGTATCAAAACCAAAGGCGTCCGCCCTCCGTTCCCAGTACTCGTTCATCACGCCGTTCAGACGGCCTGCCTGCTCCGTGCTGATCCCCATTTATGTACCTCCTGAATAGAATAGAGAACATGAAAAACGCCCGCTTTCCTCTCGGAAAGCGGGCATGACAAAATCCAGATAGCACAGCATCGCCGGCACCGCCGGAAGGCAGTGCCGCAAAAGTGCACGAACTCGATCTTAGCGCAACCAGCTTTCTTCGGAAGCCAAAACGCCGCTGATCAGCTGGTTTCCTGACTTACAGCCCCGCCAGATTCTGACGGAGTCTCCTCGGGCCTTCTCATACCTTTCGGTACAATGGCATGTCCGAGGTGACCGTGTTCCTGAGCCTTACAGCAGGCTCACACAGCTGATCACAGTGACCGGATCGTCCGGGATTTGCACCCGGTTCCCAATTATCCTGCCGCAGTCTGGAATTTTATCCACCTTCTGCGGCAGGCACTGAAGAGCTTCTTGTACTAATATTCATTATATCCGCAACGTTCCGGTTTTCAAGCGGCTTCTGATTTTTCAGCCATATCCACAAAACCGACCATACTTCTCTCCCTCCAAAGCGGGCAACATGCCCTGAAGGGACGCTATTCTTTGCCGTTTCCAAATCTTCCCGGAAACGGCCCCGAAGCTCCATTCTGTCTGAGACTGATTGTCCGAAAGACGGGCGTCAAAGCAAAGCAGACTAAAAAACAGAAGGCACGTCCGGATGGTCCTGATGTTTCCATCTGCGTGCCTTCTGTCTGTCATATGCCCGGGGATTCGGAGTCCTTCGGGTCACCGGATTCAGCGCTCCCCATGTGGTGCGCCTTGCCGCGTCCAGCTCCCGTTTCTTTTTCTTTGAGAGCTTTTCATACGGTATGAACTTGTTCATGTCTATCACCTCGCCCGCGCATCATACCACATTCGGTGCGGATTTCAAGTCCTTTACTGCAAGAAGCCCCGGCGCGCTGCCGCGTGCCGGGGCCGGGTCTTTGCAGTAACGGGAAACCGGTCAGATCAATCCTTCCGCCCGCATCAGTTCAAACAGTTTCTCTTTGTGGGCGTCCTCCATGGGCGTCAGCGGCAGGCGCAGGAAATTCTCACACCAGCCCATGGCTGCCATGGCCGCTTTGCACGGGATGGGGTTCACCTCGCTGAACAGCGCGCGGATCAGGGGGATATACTTCAGCTGCAGCGCGGTGGCGCCGGCCGTATCTCCCTCAAAATACAGATGGCACATCCGGGAAGTCTCCGACGGAAGCAGATTGCTCAGCACGCTGATCACGCCCTTGCCTCCCATGGACAGGATCGGCAGAATCTGGTCGTCGTTGCCGGAGTAGATATCCAATTTCCCCGCGACCAGCGCCGCAGTCGTGGCGATCTTCGAGATGTCCCCGTTGGCTTCCTTGATACCGGCAATATTCCCGTGGTCTGCCAGACGCGCGTACGTCTCCGGCTCCACGTTCACTCCGGTGCGGCTGGGCACGTTATAGATGATCACGGGTTTCGTGACGGCGTCCGCGATCATGGAATACATTTTCACGAGCCCATTCTGCGTAGCCTTGATGTAATACGGGGTCACCACCAGCAGCCCGTCGGCTCCGACTTCGCAGGCGTATTTGCTCATGCTGATGGATACGCTGGTCTCGTTGGACCCAGTCCCGGCGATCATGGGCACTCGTCCGGCGATGCGTTCGGCACTGTATCTCAGCACCTCCCGGTGTTCGGCGATGGTCAGGGTCTTCCCCTCGCCGGTGCTGCCGGCGATCACCAGGGCGTCGATCCCCTTCTCGATCTGCCAGTCGATCAGCCTCCCCATGGCCTCATAATCCACCCCGTCCGGAGTCGTGGGTGTGATAAGGGCGGTGGCTGCGCCGGTGAAAATCGGTTTCTGAATCATAGTCGTTTCCTCCAGGGACAATATATTGTGAGTACCGGATGGCATTATAATATATGTTGTTGAAACTGTAAAGAGCGGAGAGGTGCCGGATCCGGCGTCTCTCCGCTCTGTTGATCACAGGAATTCCTTCAGGATAGTCACAAAAGTTTCCGGATGCTCCAGCGCGCACATGTGTCCGCCGGGCATCACTTTCCGTTCCACACTGCCTCCGGCTTCCGCATAACGGTCGAAGAATCCGGCGGTCTGCGTGACCATGGGCTGCGGCGGGTATTCCTCTTCTCCCGGCCATCCGCCTACCATGCCCGTCTGTCCGAGGTATCCGAACTCCATCAGCGACCGGTCGCTCACGATGATGTCGTCCTCTCCGCGGATCCAGAGTACAGGCGGCTTCCGTTCGAGTGCGAGAAATGCCCTTTGGTCTCCGTATACCGGCGACATCGCATTCAGGACCCCCCGGGTGCCGGGAAGGACGTGCGGCCACTTCTCCGCATATGCATAATCTCCGGGGTAGGCGTCCACTCCCACCCTGGTTTTCGCGATCTCCTCGATGAAACGGTTTTCCCAGCTCCAGCTCAGACGGAACGGGGCCCTGAAATAGTACTTTCTCAGTACGTCCCTCAGAAACAACCGGCTTCCGGCCGCCGCCATGGCGACCAGGGTCGGATTGGCACAGCCGCCGCCGGAACCCAGTCCGGGCGGCTGCAGAAGCGTTCCCTCCGCTCCGCGGGTCCCCCCGAATCCATAGGGGGATCCCGGCGCCAGCAGCGCCAGCTTTCGAATGTGGCCTCCGTGATCCGTGGCCATCTGCATGGCCACATTCCCCCCCATGGACCAGCCGAGCACGGAGAAAGATCTCCAGCCGAGCGCTTTCACGAAAGCAGCGGCGTCGTCGCTCCAGTCCCGGTATCCCCGGGTGGCGTCGATCGGCAGCGCCTCCGTATCACCGAACCCGCGGAGATCCGGTGCGGCGATCTCGTACTCTTTCTCCAGCAGGGGAAACAGGGGGAGGAAAAACACGGACGAACTCAGATTGCCATGGAGCAGCAACAGTTTCTTCGCCCCCGGCGTGCCGGCTGCATGATAAGCCACCCGGAGCCTGCCTGTATCCAGATATTTCCTTGTATATTCCATGGCGTCACCTCCATCCGCGGCAGAGAAAAGGCTCTGTACCGCGCTAGGCGCGGTACAGAGCCTGATAGCCGTCCGTCAGGATCTGGCCTTGATCCACTCGACGATCTGGGGAACGATCATCTTCTGGGACTTGGAGGAAACGTACATGCCGATGTGTCCGGTCGCGAAGGAAACGAACTGCTTGTCTTCGCTGCCGATCACGTCCATCAGCGGCTTGCTCGCAGACAGAGGAACCAGATGGTCTCTCTCGGCGCAGGCGCACAGCACAGGCATGGTGACGTTCTTCAGATCGACCTTCTTGCCGCCGATCTCCAGCTCGCCCTTGACCAGCTTGTTGTCCTGATACAGATCCTTCACGAACTGGGACAGGGTGGCGCCGACCTGTGCCGGGCTGTCAAACACCCACTTCTCCATGCGGATGAAGTTCTGCAGAAATTCGGGGTCGGCCATCTTGTCCGTCATGTCGACGTACTTGTTCATGGTCAGCTCCAGGGGCTTCAGGATCAGGTAGGCCACATTCATCACGTCTCCGGGCACCACGCCGTCATAGGCGTCGATCAGGGAGTCGATGTTCATGTACTTGCTCCAGCGGAACAGCAGGCCGTCGTTGGTGGAGAAGTCGATGGGCACCACCATGGTGACCAGATTCTTCACCTTCTCAGGATGCAGCGCAGAGTAGATGGTGGAGAAGGTTCCGCCCTGGCAGACACCGAGGATGTTGATCTTGTCCTTCTTGGATACCTTGCGGATATAGTCCACGCAGTCGTCCATGTACCAGTTGATGTAGTCGTCCATGGTCATGTACATGTCTTCGGCCGTGGGATAGCCCCAGTCGATGACGTACACGTCCAGTCCGGCTTCCAGATAGGCCTTGATGACACTGCGGTCCGGCTGCAGGTCCATCATGTACTGGCGGTTCACCAGCGCGTAGGTGATCAGCAGGGGCACCTTGACCAGCTTGCGTGCGGACACCACGGGCTTGTAGTGGAACAGCTGCATCTTGCCGATGGTGAGAACGACTTCCTTTTCGGTCTGATCGGAAGCGGCGTCTTCCGGCTTCATATTGGCCAGGATGTCGATACCCTTCATCACGTTGTCCTGCATGGTGACCATCTGATCCACGAACTTCTGGGGATCGAACTGCTGTACGGCGGCGGTGGCGCTGTTCACCAGGTTCTGCTGGAACTCACCGAACTGCCGCATGGTCTGCTCAAAAATATTCTCGCTCATTGCCTATCAGCCTTCCTTCTTTTCTTTCAGCGCTTCCAGTTCCTTCTTCAGATCGCGGACGTCCTTCCGCAGATCGTACACCGTCTTGTACAGGCTCTTCATATCCGTATTGGTGGGGATGGGAAGCGCGGACAGCATCCGCTCATACTCCTTGTTCATCGCGGACATGTACTGGAAATACTTGTCGGAGAACATGTCGAAGGTCCTGGCAAACTCATCGGTATCCAGCATCTTGACCAGTTCGCCCTCAGTTACGTTATACCACAGATCATAGAAATCACGGAAAGTGGTCATGACCTTGCCTTCGGTAACAGCTTCCCGGTATTTCTCGACAAGCTGGTTCATGCTGTCGGTGCCGGTCTTCATGATCAGGCTCATCAGTTCGCCTGTCGCGAACATGGCCTTATAGAAGGCGCTGACGGCTTTCATGGCATCCTCGTTGGACTCGCGGTTGAGGCCCATGCCCATCATATTGAAATACTTGTCGAAAGTCTCTTCGTATTTCGCGTTTACCTCACGGAAGAATTCCGTATAGGCATTCATATCACCTTTCGCGATGCGGTCCAGGATTCCCTGATCGATGGTCATCCAGGGGGACATGGTCTGCTTGTAGAAATTCACACAGGTGTCCATGAGTTCCATGGGCTTCTGCATGAAGGCGGCGGCGCCTTCCGGCAGGATACCCTTGAACAGGTCCTGCATCAGGTCCAGGTATTTCTCCTGGAAATCCTGGGCGAATGCGGTCGGATTCGCCATGCCGCGCCACATGTCGAACACCTTGGCGTAGGTGTCCATTCCGGGAATCTTGTAGGGCCACATGTTCTCGAATCTGGTCACGTCGGGCATCATGCCGGTGAAAGTCTTCCAGTAGGTGTCCAGTCCGGGGAGCATGGCCGTCATGCTCTTCCAGTATTCCATGGGATCCTTGACGGCTTCTTCAGCGGATTTCCAGTACTGCTCCATGCCCGGCATCATCTTCTCGACGGCTTCCTTGTAGGCCTCGGCGCCGGGGATCTTCGCCACGCTGTCCTTCCACATGCTGAACATCTTCTGCTGATAGTCCATAAAGGGATTGCTGCTCATTTTCATTTCCTCCAGTTACGTCTTTTCTTCTATTCTTCCTGCCGCCGGCAGGGGAATTGTTTTTGCTGCTTACAGCCTCATGCCGCCGTTGACGTTCAGTACTTCTCCTGTAATGTAGCTGCTCATGTCGGATGCCAGGAACAGAACGGCATTGGCGATCTCGATGGGCTCCGCCAGACGGCCCAGCATGGTCAGGCCCTTGAACTTGTTCAGCAGATCCTCGGGGACCGTCTTCATCATGTTGGTCATGGTGTAGCCGGGCGCTACCGCGTTCACGCGGACGTTCTCTCCCTTGCGGGCGAATTCCTTGGCCCAGCTCTTGGTCATGCCGATCACGCCGGCCTTGGTGGCCGCATAGTTGGACTGGCCGATGTTGCCGTAGATGCCCACGACGGAGGAGATGCTGATGATGGAGCCGTAACCTCTCTCCTGCATGGCAGGTCCGATCATTTTGGTCAGGTTCCATACGCCCTTCAGGTTGACGGAGATGACCTGATCAAACTGCTCTTCCGTCATCTTCTTTGTCATGGCGTCTCTCGTGATGCCCGCGCAGTTCACGAGCACGTCCACGTGATCGTAGAGCTTGAAGATCTCCTCCACGACGCGCTGACAGTCGTTAAAATCAGACACGTTCACCTTCAGCATGGTCAGATCCGGGTTGTCGGACGCGCAGTCCACGATATCCAGGCCCACCACTTTCGCGCCGTTCTCAAGGAACAGGTCCGCGATGGACTTTCCGATGCCGTTTCCCGCTCCGGTGACAACAGCGATCTTGTCTTTCAGTAACATGATAAATTCCTCCTATCAAAAATATCTGTATTACGATCCTACTGTATGCAGGAAAGATTGAACCAGCATTGATGATCTTGGAACTTTCGAAAAACATACCGTTTCCCGCATGCCTCCGCAGTCCGGCCTGCCCCGTTTCCTCTTGGAGCGCAGGAGTTGCTTATACTCAACAGAACGCGCGCGCATGTGAGAAAAAGCAAAAGCCATGACAACAGGATGCTGTCATGGCACCCACCTAATATACACCCATATTTTAAAACCGCAACTGGTAAATGTCAACAAAACTATATCGTTTCTTAAAATATTTTTAAACAATTTTAACAACATTCCGTTGTTATACGCGCCTTCTGCCCCCGGTTTCCGCCTTGAATGCCCCGTGGCTGGGTGATATAATGCCTGCATCCGGAAAGAAAGGGGCGTTTTTCATGAAGAAAGGATTCCGCCTCGGCAGATGCCTCCTCTGTCTGCTGCTGATACTGATCCTGGCCGCTGCCTCGGCCGCCGCCGTTCTGAACCGCATAACCGCCGAAGCCTCGCGGGGCCGGATCATCGAATCCGACGCCTTAGAGTCTCTCTCAAAGGCGGACTGCGTGCTGGTGCTCGGCTGCGGAGTGACCCCCTCCGGATCCCCCTCCCCGATGCTGGCGGACCGTCTGGAGACGGGCATCCGCGTCTTTCAGACCGGGTGCGCCGACTGCCTGCTGATGACCGGGGACGGCCGTTCCCTGGCGTACGACGAGGTCACTCCCATGCGCAGGGCCGCGGAAGCCGCCGGCATCGATCCCGAACGGATCGTCGGGGACACGCTGGGCCTGTCCACGTCTCAGAGCATCCTTCGCGCGCGGGATGAATTCGGCTACCGGAAGATCATCATCGTGACACAACGGTATCATCTGTCCCGGGCGCTGTATCTCGCTCAAGCCCTCGGCCTTGCCGCGGTGGGAGTCCCGGCGGCGGATGTCCGCTATACTGGTCAGATCTTCCGCGACATCCGGGAGATCGTCGCCCGATGCAAAGACGTCCTGTTCTGCAGCACGGGACTTTTTCCGTAACTCATACCGGATGCATCCTCTCTGAAAGGTCGGAAAAACATGCTCAACAGCATCTTCAAGGATATCTGGGACTTCATCAACGTAAATGCCGGCATCCTGCAGATCCTGCTCACGGTCATCGGTTTTCTGGCGATCACCCGCAACCAGCTGATCAGGGAACGCTTCGATACCCGGCTGAACAATATGAAAAAGACGGTCGACGCGATCAGCACGGACCGCAATCTCTTCATGGAACAAGGGCTGGCACTGTACAAGAAACAGTATGCGCAGGATCCCGACTGTGCTGAGTTTGCCGGACAGGGCGGCCATCTCGTTTACCGGAACGGCTGGGTGGACTGCAAAACGCCCGATGGCGGATACTATCCTCTCAGGGATTTCTGCCCGGAGATCGACGGACAGTATCCGTCCACGCAGTACGATATCCCTTACAACCCGAAGCTGCCGGACAGGAAAGAGAGCTACGCGGAGAATTGCAAGTTCCACCTCGGAAAGAACCTGTTTGACGCACCGCTGTACGCGCTGAAGGATATGAAAACGGCGCCGGGATCACGGCCCGAAATCACGGTCACATCGGGGTCCTACTTCGATTTCTACAACACCTGCGAATATCTGGGATTCGAGATGGCCTACAGCCGCCGGATCCTGGGACGGCACGAACTCAATGCCAGGACGCTTCCGGTGAGACACCGGAGGAGAGAGCTGTTCGATACCGGCAACCGTTTCCCGGGAATCGGCATCAATACGGTCACTGTCCTGAGGAACATGGTCGATGACGTGGACGCCGGCGGCGCCAAAGCCAGTTTTTTTCTTCTGCACAAGAGAGGCAACCGGGTGGCTGAAGGCATGGGGAACTATCATGTCGTGCCGGCAGGCTCCTACCAGCCTCTGCGGGAATACGCCGAACGCGAGGACACGGACAGCGACCACTTCGCCGAGACCATGAAGAACACCGTGCTGCGCGAGTTCGGAGAGGAACTCCTGGATTACGAGGAGTTTCTCGACCTGAACACCTCGGATCTGCTCCAGCGGCTGGACATGATCCTGGACCCGGTCTTCCTGGGGCTCGGCTTCGAACCTCTGAACACGAAGACCGAGGTGCTGTCCGCGCTGTTCATCGATCTGGACAGGCCGCAGGACGCCAGCCTGTTCGGCGGGCGGACCAGGCGCTCGGAGTATGAAAAGATGCTTTCCGGAAACGGGAATTACGAAGGGGACGTCATGCTCAGACCCCTGACCACCGCCATGCTGACCCAGTATGAGAACGATTCCCGGTCCACCGCCTCGATGAAGGAGATCATGCGGATCATGAACAAACCGGAAAACCGGGCGTATTTCGGCGTCCGGGAATCCGCCAGTTTTCATTACAGCGTATAGAAAACGGACAGTCCGGAGTTTCCGGACTGTCCGTTTTAGTTCATAATATCATTATTTGCAATTGCGATTCCGGGAGAGGCTTCAAAAACTCCAGTCGCGGCCCTTTTCCAGTCCCCACAGTTCAAACAGCCTGTTGTAGAACGGAGGCCGGGGATAGTCGTATTCCATGCAGATTCTGGCGCTTTTGTAGGATCCGAACCCCTTCTCCATCTCCAGCATTCCGTCGTACAGTTCATCAAGCCTGCTGAAGGGCACGCCCAGAATGATCTCGTTGTTGGTGGCCAGCGCCCTTTCCTGATCGCCGGGATCCGGGATCGCCACGGTGTACTCGCCCGTAAGGATGGACTTAACTACAGTATAAACACAGGAGTCCAGCGCCTCGAACTGCACGTCCAGCATCTTGCCCGTCTGATTTTTGATCGCCCGGAACAGGGTGCGGAGCTGGAAGTTGTTGTTGCAGTTAATGAGGATCACGTCCGGCTCGAAGTCCGCCGTCTCGGCGGGCCCCACCACCGTTCCGGAATACTTTCCGTAGGGAAACATGGGAAACTCCGCGAAGAATTCAGGTGCCTTGCTCACGTCTTTCAGGCCGAGAAACGGCATCAGCGTCTCATAGGCGGGGCTTTCCGGGCTGCAGTCCACCATGCCGAAGCCGACCAGAGTGGCCCAGCACCAGTGGTCGTTCTTTCCCATGTATACGGTCATGCCGTCCCTCTTGGCCAGCGCCTGTGCCTGACAGTAAGCCAAATGGCCGTACTTTTCCCCGGCCTTGATGGCGGAAGCCGGGATCTCGTCTTCATCCGTCAGCATCTTCACCGCCTGCGGGTGCAGTTCCAACTGGAGCATCCCGCAGATGTCCTTGATCTTCTCGTTCCATGCGCTCATTACAGTCCCTCCTGTTTTTCCGGTCGCCGTGCCGCGATCCGTTTTCCCTGTACCGGATTATAGCTTCTTCCGTGGCTGAAATCAACCGCTTTCCCGCCCCTCCGTTTCCTTGACATTCGCTTCCCTCCCTACTACAATCTTCTTGACTGTCTCCCAAAAGAAAGGTGTTGAAGAGCATGAGAGCAGTTCTTGAAAAACAGATCATGATCCTCCCGGGGATGTGCGACAGCACCGCACGCCTCGGAATTCCGGACGCTTTCTCTCTTTGCATGGATCTCGCGACCGAGCATGCGGAAGAACTCGGATGCGGTCTGAACGCGCTGATGCCGCAGGGAAAGTTCTGGCTCACAGTGAAGACGAAACTGCGCTTTTACCGCCGGCCGCGGATGACGGAGACCGTCACCGCCTCCACCTGGCCGGAAAAGCCCGGTGCAATGCGCTGCCTGAGAGACTACCTCGTCCGCTCCGATGACGAGATCCTGGTCGCCGGAAAGACCCAGTGGGCGATCGTCAACACCGTTTCCGGCTGTCTGGAGAGCATAGCCGGCGTCTATCCGGAGGGGCTTTCGCTGAGCTCCGAGCAGGCTCTTCCCGATCCCTTCGCACGGGTGGACGGTCCCTTCACGGGCGAGCCCTTCGCTTCATACACCGTCCGCTCCACAGACATCGATCTGGGCGGCCATATGAACAACGCCGCCTACGTGCGGGCTCTGGCCGGCCTGTTCCCGTCGGGAGAATGGAACGGCATGCACATCCGGGACATGGATGTGCTCTTCCGCTCTCCCTGCTACGAAGGAAACGTGCTGAACTTTTACCGGCAGCAGACCACGGACGGCCTCGCCGTACAGGCCTCCCTGCCCGACGGGCGCGAGATCCTTCTCGCCCTGATCCGATCCGGAAAGGAATGATACCATGATCACTGCAGAACTGGAAAAAATGCTGGATGTCCTCGGGCGCCTGGTAAGCCGCGATTCCGTCCGCACAGCCCCGGAAGAGGGCAAGCCCTTCGGCCCCGGCCCCGCCGCCGCTCTGGAGGAGGCGCTGGCCATCGCCGAGGAGATGGGCTTCCGCACCCGCAACATGGAGAACTACTGCGGCTGGGCTGAGATTGGCCAGGGGGAGGAGATCATCGGCATTGCCGCCCATCTGGACGTGGTGCCTCCAGGAGAGGGCTGGGACACCGATCCCTTCACCATGGTGCGCAGGGGCGGCCGCGTATACGGCCGGGGCGTTTCCGATGACAAGGGCGGCGTGACCGCCTCCCTTTTCGCCATGAAGCGTCTGGCGGAGTCCGGCCGCCCGCTGAACAAGCGCGTCCGCCTGCTGCTGGGCACGGCCGAGGAGACCGGCTCGGAGTGCATGGAATACTACGCCGCCCACGGGGAGCCCGTGTCCTGCGGCTTCACGCCTGACGGCTCCTTCCCCGGCATCCACGGAGAGAAGGGCGGCACCTCCATGACCGCCTTCAGCAAACACACCGCCATCATCTCCATGAACGGCGGCTTCGTGACCAACGCCGTGTGCAGCCGCTGCGTGACGGAGATCCCCTCCGGGGCCGTGGACGAGGGAGCACTGCGGACCGCTCTGGCCCGGACGGACCTGGCCGGAAGCACGGTAACAGAGCAGGACGGCATTCTGCGGATCGACGCCAGAGGGACGGCCGCTCACGCCAGCATGCCGCTGGCCGGCGTGAATGCCGCAGGCTGCACCATGCGTGCACTGGCTGACGCCGGCATGAAGGATGACTTCGTGGATTTCTACAACGAGCGTATCGGCACATCGTGCGACGGGTCCGGTATCGGCCTGAAGATGGCCGATGACTGGGGCGAACTTACGCTGAACAACGGCATCGTAAAAACGGAGGATGGGGTCATCTCCTGCACGCTGGACCTCCGCACGCCGGTCACTGTGACCGAGGAGCAGATCCGCGCCGCCTGCGCCCCCTTCCTGGAGGATGACCGCGGCCGCATCGAGATCGGCGCTATCGGCAAGCCCCTGTTCTATCCCGCCGATTCCCCCCTGGTGCAGTGCCTGTACCGGGCTTACGTCGAAGTGACCGGAGACACGGAAAACAAGCCAATGGTCATCGGGGGCGGTACCTACGCCAAGCATGTCCCCGGAATCATCGCCTTCGGGTGCGGCTTCCCCGGGGTAGACAACCACATCCATGACGCCAATGAATTTCTGGATATCGACGAACTGGAACGGCAGACGGAGATCTACGTCCGGGCGATCGAGAATCTGCTGGACATCTGACGGCGGCGGGCGGAACGACAGTATGGCAAGAGACAATTACGAGATCGCCAAGGAAAACGCCCGGCGCTACTTCCTCACCTTCGATCAGTCCGAGGTTGAGGCGCGTCCCTTCATCTCTTTCGGCGAAAGATACTTCTACACGGCGTTTGCCGGGCAGAACTGCCGCGTCAGCAGACAGACGGGAACAGTTGAACTGCAGCAGCCCGACGGAACCTGGACGGAAGCGGGTTTCAGTGCCGCGCTGACCGTGTACGATCTGCTGTGCTATTCCAGACCGGACGCCCGGGCATCGGGCGAATTCGTCACCATCGGCCAGCTGAACAATGTGTTCACCTCCTCGGCCAACAGTGATTTCTACCGCTCCCACGCCAGGTGGTTCAACGATCATCAGGACGCGCTTAATGCAGCCTGCCGGCAAATGGGGGGCGTGCCCGCCGATACCAAGGGAGATATCTCCTGGCGCCTTCCCATGACCGATTTTCTTCCCGTCATCCTCCAGTTCTGGGAGGCCGACGAGGAGTTCCCTCCCAGTCTGACGCTGCTGGTGGACAGCCGCATTCTTGACTTCATGCATTTCGAGACGATCTGGTACGCCGCCGGCCACATCATGGACCGCCTGATGCTTCTGGCAAAATGCTCTGACTAAAGAATCTTCCCAGGAAACAGCGACTGCCCGGCTTGCCGCCGGGCAGTCTTTTTCTTTCCGTGTCTGATCGCGTTTCAGCAGCTGCTCATCAGGCGTATATAGAACTCCACCGCTCTCCCGGCCGTCTCCAGCCGGATATGCTCATCGTTCCCGTGGATGCTTCGGCGTTCCTCCGCCGTCAGATCCATGGCCGAAAAGCGGTAGACCCTGTCGGAGAGATCCCTGTAATGACGGCTGTCCGAACACTGGATCATCAGGTACGGGGACACCAGGCTTCCGGGCCACGTATCCGCTGCAGCGGAGGCTACCAGATCCCATTCACCGCACCAGGGCACTGAGACAGGGCTGGGTTCCATTGTCTTCAGCTGCTCCAGCTGGATGGCGTCGTTTCCAACGACAGTTCGCACATATTCCACGGCAGAAGCGACGGAATCCTCCGGATTCAGCCGGATATTGGCCGTCATGGAGGCTTCCGGAGGGATCACGTTGGCTGCCTCGCTCCCGGAGAACTGCGTGAAGGCCACCGTCGTCCGCATCAGAGCATTGAGTTCTCCTCCCGTCTTTCTGCACAGCAGATCCAGCGCCCCCCGGAAGCACCAGAGGTTGGCAAAGATCATGCGGTACAGGAAGGAGGAATGGCGCCCCAGGGTGTCGAACATTTCCCGGACGGGCAGTGTCACATGGCTTCTGAACGGACGGTCCTCCACCCGGCAGCAGGCTTTCGCCAGCACGCCGATCGGCGTATGGGGCTTCGGTGCGGAGGCGTGCCCGCCGTCGGACCGCACGCTGAACCGCAGATTCACCTGCCCCTTTTCCGCGATGCCGATCAAACAGCAGGGCTCCTTCACTCCGGGGAACACGCCCTCGACCACAGCGCCTCCCTCGTCCAGCACCATGGCGGGTCGGACACTGTTGTCTTCGAACCATCTCACGATGTGTTCCGCACCCGGTCCGTTCACTTCCTCTCCGCCGGAGAAGGCAAACCAGCAATCATGTTCCGGTACGAAGCCCTGTCCGATCAGATGGTCGGCCGCGAACAGTACTCCGTTGAAGGTGGACTTCGTGTCCAGTGTTCCTCTTCCCCACATCACACCGTCCTCGATAAGTCCGTCGAAGGGCGGTTTTGTCCATCCCTCCTCCGTGACGGGGACGACGTCGTAATGAGCCATGAATACCCGGGGTTTCTCCGGGCTCTTCCCCGGCCAGCGGAACAGCAGGCCGCGATCCTCCATCCGCTGCATGGTGCATGCCGAAAACACCCGGGGATACAGCTCCGGCAGCAGGGCGATCAGCTTCTCGAATTCCGCATCGTCCTCCTTTCCGCTTTCCGTATAGGACACGGTCCGGCAGCGCACCAGCTTCTGCAGGGCGGCCACTGCGGCGCCGCGGTCGAATTCCACCGGTTCCGGCTTCCTTTCGGCAGCCGGCGCCGGCCGGAACCGCGCGGTCCGGATCAGTATGACGGCCGCAAATGCGGCGATGAGAACCAGGATGCAGTACAGTACGATCATATCTGCCTCCTCCTCAGTTCAGAAGACCTTTTTTGTACAGGATGCGGGAAACCGCCAGCGTGAACAGCACGCTGACCGGGACCATGATCCCCACGGTGCCGGCGTTCAGAGCCGGAACGGCGATGAACAGCACCAGCATCAGGATCACGGGGGCGACGGCGATCTTCCACTGTTTGGAAATGAACACCACCCCCAGTGCTCCGAACAGCGCGGGCAGCAGCTGTGCAAAGGCAGGCGCCAGCACGGGCGCCTCCAAAATCGGCGTCAGAGGAACGATCAGGATCACACCGAGCACGATGATCAGTGTGGTCACGATGCTGCTGACAGCGATGGCGATGGTGGAGACCAGCTCCCCCTCCTCGGAGTTTGCCCTGACCTCCGCCTGCTCCAGCGCATTCAGCGCGCAGGGAAGTTTTAGATTGGAAATGTTTCCGGTCACAAAAGACAGGTAGCTCCCTCCCGCTCCAAGCATCGGAACGTAGGTGATGGTCTCGATCACGCCCACCGCCCAGTACATGGGCATGGTGGCCACGAGCCCCATCAGCAGGCCGTGCCCGTCCGGGACCACTCCGTATATGATCCCGACGGAGAGGGGAAACAGGAGCATAAGGACCATGACCGAAAGGTTCCATACGGTGCCGGATCGGTGGACGGAATCCACATATCCTCTGTAATCCTTCATCGTCTCTCCCTCCTTCAGCTCAGCCATGCCGTGATCGGGATGGCCGCGATCATTCCGGCCACCAGGCTCACAGGCAGCGCGTAGTCGGTGATCCACCGCTTTTTCGTGCGTTTGGAGGCCAGTCCCGCCAGCGCCATCACGACGGCGGAGACAAGCATCACGCACACGGGGATCAGCCCGGCGGCCGATCCTTTGAAAACGGTGGAAACGTCACAGAACACATATCCGAGGAACGCGGCGATCATACCGATGAAGAGCGCGTTGGAGAACGTCTCCGCCCACTTCCGGTCCCTGTTTTCCAGTGTGATCATTCCGTTGAGGATCCTTCTGGAGATCAGGGGCACCAGCCAGATCCCAACCAGGATACTGATGGTCATGACCCAAGCGATCGTCACGTACTGCCCCGCCGTCAGCGCCGTCACTCTTCCGAACACCAGTCCCATGGCGCTTTCCGCATTGGTCGCCGCCACCGTTTCATAGGACAGGGATCCCACGACGCTGAGCCTCAGCCACGGGAGGGCCACCCCCAGGTCCTTGCTCAGAGTCATGACGCTGATCACGATGGCCACCGCCGGTGCGATCGTGAAGATCGCAGCCGTCCGGGCCGTTTTCTTCAGTCGTCCCATGTCCATGCCGATCTCCCTGGCGCGCCGCCAAGCCTTCACCAGGAAGAACACGGACTGCGCGAGCACCGCCGCGATGATGATTCCCGCCAGCACGAACAGTACCGGCGCATTTGCGCTGAATTCCATTTTCCTACCTCCCTCTCTTTTCCCGAGTCGATTACAAGTGGATTATATCAGAAGTTTCCTCCGTCTGACTACGTCTGAAGCCAAAGTGCAGCCGACATCAGCTATTTTTTGCGTGACAGCGGCCCGTCTCCCTGTTATAATGGCGCATTATGTTACATGATCCGACGAACCAGACAGGAAAAGAGGTCTTTTGAATGAACAGGATCGTCATCCCCCCGGATTACCGTCCCTCTCTCGACGCCTACGACACCCAGCGCGCCATTGAGCACATCAAGCGCACGTTCCAGGCGGAACTGTCCTCCGAACTGAATCTCAAGCGTGTGTCCGCCCCGCTGTTCGTCTCCGGTGATTCCGGCCTGAATGACAATCTGAACGGCGTGGAGCGTCCCGTCACCTTTGACGTCCCCGCTCTCGGCGGGAAGGAAGCCCAGGTCGTCCACTCCCTGGCCAAATGGAAGCGTCTCGCTTTGAAGCGCTACAACTTCGAGACCGGCAAGGGACTGTATACGGACATGAACGCCATCCGCAGGGACGAAGATCTGGACAACGTGCATTCCCTGTACGTGGACCAGTGGGACTGGGAAAAGATCATCAGCCGTGAGGACCGGACGCTGGAGTTCCTGCAGCTCACGGTACGGGCCATCGTCCGCGCCATCTGCGCTACGGCGGAGGCCATGCGCGCCAGATATCCCCATTTGGCCGTCCGTCTGGATCCCTCGGTGGCTTTTGTTACCTCCCAGGAACTGGAGGACCGCTGGCCGGACAAGACTCCCGCGGAGCGCGAACACCTGTTCGTCCGGGAGCACCGCACCGCTTTCATCATGCAGATCGGCGGCGCCCTCCGCTCCGGCCGTCCCCATGACGGACGCGCGCCCGACTACGACGACTGGCAGCTCAACGGCGATCTGTTTTTCTGGCACGAGCCCCTGCAGCGTGCCCTGGAGCTCTCCTCCATGGGCATCCGCGTGGACGCGGAATCCCTGTCCCGTCAGCTGACCGTTTCCGGCTGCGACGACCGGAGGACTCTCCCCTTCCACGACATGCTCCTCCACGATCAGCTCCCTCTGAGCATCGGCGGCGGCATCGGCCAGAGCCGCATGTGCATGCTGATCCTGGGGTGCGCGCATATCGGCGAGGTCCAGTCCTCCCTGTGGGACGATCAGACCGTGGAGGCCTGCCGTCAGGCGGGGATCCCGCTGCTGTGACCCGGCCGTCCCGGCGTAACATTTTTCCCTGTGCGCAATATCCCCGGCTCCGCTGAGGAGCCGGGGATCCTTTTCTCTGTTACGGCAGAAGACGCAGCGCAGAGGCTATCTGATTCACGATCCTGCCGTCGCCGCGCAGGGAATACAGGCTGTCACAGCTGCATCGCGTGCAAACGTCCGTCACGGCGATATGTTCCGGTTTCAGTCCCGCCTTCAGCAGCGTCATTTCCGCCGCCCGGTGCAGATCCAGATGCCACCTTCCGCCGATCTGCGCCATGACCTCGTCCGTGCGGGCTGTCCCCCACGTTTCCGTCATCTCTTCATGTATCTCATCGCCCACCTCGTAGCACGAGCCGCAGATGGATGGGCCGATCACGCACAGGATGTCCTCCGGCCGGCTCCCGTAGGCCTCTTCCATCGCTTTCACTGTTGCCGGTCCGATCCCTCCGACGGTACCTCTCCGGCCGGAGTGGGAAAGTCCTGCGGCCCTTTTCACGGGATCCAGAAAAAACAGAGGCAGACAGTCAGCGGTATAGACCATCAGCAACGTGTCGGGAACGTCCGTAATCAGTCCGTCGGTGGCGGGGAACGCACTGCGGTCGACGCTTTTTCCCCAGTCCTTCTCCGTCACTGCGTGTACACGGACCGTATGCTCCTGGTGGGGCATGACGATATGGGACAGATCCGATCCCAGCTGGGCGGTGAATACCCGCGTCGCTTCCTCCGCCTGCTGCAGATCGTCTCCTTCCCGCCAGTACAGGCGGACCGGCGTCCCGTCCCCGTCCCGGCGCAGGCTGACGGCGGTGCGGACCATCCCCGTTTTCTCCAGCAGATCGACGCTGAGATAGGGGATCCTTCCCTGATGGACGGTGAATATCCTGCTGTTTTCCGGCGATACGTTCACGGGCTCTCCCTCCCCTTTTCTGCCAGTATACCACAGCGCGGTCCGCGGAGGAAGCGGAGCCGTCCCTGAAGGACGGAAATCCCCAACTTTTCTGTTGACTTTCCCCCTGCCGTCTGTTACACTCTCGTCAACGGGTGTTTTTCACTTTAAAGCGTTAAACTGTTTCCGGGAGCGGCTGTTATGAAACTATCCGTTTATTCCTCCGCCTTCATCTTTATCTTTACCTTTACGAAGCGTCTTTCGTAAGGGTGATTTGTGTTGCGGAAACAGACGGAACGATCTGATCGGCGGCGCAGGTTGACCCCTGAGCCGCTTTTTTATTTACCTGTTTGGGGAGGTCTGTCATGAAAACAGTTCACGTAAACGCGTCGCGCGCATATGACGTGAGGATCGGGCAGGGGCTGTTGCGGGACTGTGGCGGAGCCGTCCGCTCCGTGACGGAAGCCTCCGCCGCGTTCATCGTCTCCGACGAGAACGTGTTCGTTCCCTACGGCCGGACCGTGATGGAAAGTCTGCAGGGCGCCGGTTTCCTTGTGGATCACTATGTCTTCCGGCACGGCGAGCAGAGCAAGAACCTGAAGACCTGGGGAAGCATCCTGGAGGCCATGTGCACCGCGCAGCTGACCCGTACCGACGTGGTCGTAGCCCTGGGCGGCGGTGTCCCCGGCGACATGGGCGGCTTCGCAGCCGCCGCGTACCAGCGTGGAGTCGATTTCGTACAGTTGCCTACCACGCTGCTGGCCGCCGTTGATTCCTCCGTAGGGGGGAAGACGGCCATTGACCTTGAGGGCGGCAAGAATCTGGCCGGCGCCTTCCATCAGCCTCTTCTGGTCCTGTGCGATACCGATACCTTCCGTACACTCCCCGACCGGGAACTGACCAGTGGCTTTGCCGAAGTGATCAAATACGCCGTCCTGGAAGAAGGGCTGTTTTCCGCTCTCGATCCCGTTCCCTCCGGGGAGGCTCTGGAGGATGTGATCGCCCGCTGTGTGTCCATCAAGAACGACTACGTCTCCGCCGACGAATTCGACCGCGGCTGCCGCGCCCTGCTGAATCTCGGCCATACCGTCGGCCACGCCGCCGAGGCCTGCAGCGGCTATTCCCTGCTGCACGGGGAAGCTGTAGCCATGGGCCTTTCCGCTATCGCCCGCGCCTCCGCCGTCCGGGGCATCTGCTCCTCGGAAACGGCGGATTGCATCATCGCGCTCCTGCACAAGTACGGCCTTCCGACAGAAATCCCCTTCTCCGCATCGGAACTCCGCCGGGAGATGCTTCGCGACAAGAAGCGGAGCGGAAACACGCTGAAACTGATCGTGCCCGAGGCCATCGGGCGGTGCCGGACGGAGACGGTCCCCGTCGGGGATCTCGAGTCCTGGCTCCGGGACGGCGGTGTCTCATGAACGCTGTTGTATCTCCTGGTGCACGGGCGGGCCTCGTCCGCGTGCCCGCTTCCAAATCCCGTGCCCACCGGCTTCTCATCTGCGCCGCTCTTTCCGCCGAACCGTGCACGGTGGTGTGCGGCACCCTCTCCGAGGACATCCTGGCGACCATCCGCTGCCTGCGGACACTGGGCGCAGGGATCGACATCGGTCCGGAGGGCCGGCTGAGCGTCACTCCGCTGATCCCCTCGCCGGGAGAAAAACTTCTGCTCTGCGGAGAGAGCGGCAGCACGCTGCGCTTTCTTCTTCCCGTGACCGGCGCTCTCGGACTGGACGCCGTGTTCCGCCGGGAGGGGCGCCTGGCTCAGAGGCCGCTTGCCCCGCTGGACGCGGAACTGACGGCGCACGGAATGCGTCTGGAGGACAGGGGCAGCGACCTGCTCTGTTTCGGACAGCTGCGGCCGGGCGGCTATTCCCTTCCCGGCAACGTTTCCTCTCAGTACATCTCCGGGCTCCTGATGGCCCTGCCCCTGCTGGGCACTCCTTCGGAACTGGAGGTCACCGGGCCTGTGGAATCCTCGGGGTATATCGACATGACGCTGGACGCCCTGTCTCTGGCAGGCGCTGCGCCACAAATCTCCGGCAGCAGATATTTCATCCCAGCCAGCGGCCGTTTCTCAATGCCCCGCGAGACTGTCACTGAAGGAGACTGGTCGGGCGCCGCGTTCTTCCTGTGCATGGGCGCTCTGAGTCCCTCCGGCGTCACTGTCACCGGACTGGACCTCTCCTCCCGCCAGGGCGACAGGGCCATCCTCGACGTGCTGAAAAGCTTCGGCGCCGCCGTCGACCCGTCGGATGGCGGCGTTACGGTCCGCCGCGGCCATCTGACAGGACAGACAGTGGATGCCCGGATGATTCCCGATCTCATTCCCGCCGTGGCAGCCCTGGCCGCCTGTGCGGAGGGCGTGACGCATATCATCAACGCCGGCCGGCTCCGTCTGAAGGAATCCGACCGCCTGGCCACTACCGCCGCCATGATCGCTTCCCTGGGAGGCAGCGTCCTGGAGACGGAAGACGGACTGACTATCCGCGGGATTTCCTCTCTGGACGGAGGGACCGCCGGGTCCGCCGGAGATCACCGTATCGCCATGGCGGCCGCCGTCGCAGCATGTGCCTGCGCCGGTTCCGTGACCGTGACGGACGCGGAATGTGTGGCGAAATCCTATCCCGGCTTCTGGGAAGACCTGAAGCGACTGGAGGTTTGCTGACTATGGGCAGCTATTACGGAGAAAACCTGCGCCTGACTGTCTTCGGACAATCCCATTCCCCTGCCGTCGGCTGCACGCTGGAGGGTATCCCGGCAGGACACGCCATCGACCTTGTGCGTCTGAAGGCTTTCATGGTCCGGCGTGCCTCCCGCGGCCAGGTCTGGGCTACACCCCGCCAGGAGGCCGATGAGCCGGAGGTCCTCGGCGGACTGTTTCAGGGGCGCACCTGCGGCGCTCCGCTTGCGATCGTCATCCGCAACGGGAACACACGTTCGGCAGATTATGAACAACTGAAAAGAGTTCCCCGGCCCGGCCACGCCGATCTGACGGCCGCCCTCAAATACGGAGGCGCCCAGGACTATGCCGGAGGAGGCCATTTTTCGGGACGTCTCACCGCTCCCCTCTGCGCGGCCGGCGGCGTCTGTCTGCAGCTGCTGGAGGAGGAGGGCATCCGGATCATCTCCCGCATTGCCTCCATAGAGGATGTAGAGGATGAAGGTCCCCTGACCGCCTCCACCGCCGGGAAGGACTTTCCCGCCGTCAGCGACGAGTGCGGCAAGGCGATGCTGGAGCGCATCGCCCTCCGGCGGTCCCAGGGAGATTCCTCCGGCGGGATCGTGGAATGCTCCGTTCTCGGGCTTCCGGCAGGACTGGGGGATCCCATGTTCGGCGGGATGGAGAACCGGATCGCCGCCATCGTCTTCGGGATCCCCGCCGTCAAGGGCGTCGAATTCGGGGCCGGATTCGGAGCCGCCCGCTCTATCGGCAGCGTGAACAACGATCCGTTCACCGTTGAGGACGGACAGGTGCGGACCGTCACGAACAATGCCGGCGGGATCCTCGGAGGCATCACCGACGGCATGCCCCTCACTTTCCGCGCAGCCTTCAAGCCCACGCCCTCCATCGCCCTGCCACAGCAGAGCGTGGATCTGGAACGGATGGAACCGACGGAGCTGACGGTAGCCGGCCGCCATGATCCGTGTCTCGTTCCCCGGGCCGTCCCGGTGGTGGAGGCAGCGGCAGCCATCGCCGTCTATGATGCGCTGCTGGGCAGAAAAAAGGAGCTGTGAGCCATGGATCTGACCGAGTACCGCAGACAGATCGACGATGTTGATTCCCGTCTGGTGGATCTGTTCACCGAGCGCATGCGGATCAGCGCCGGGATCGGCGCTTATAAAAAAGAACACGGCCTGCCGGTCCTGAACGCCGGGCGTGAGAAGGAGAAACTGGATGCCGTGGCATCCATGGCTCCGGAGGATCTGGCGGGCTATACAAGGGAACTGTATTCCTTGCTCATGGAGCTCAGCCGCGCCTACCAGTCCCGCCTCACCGGCACGGGCAGCGCCCTGACCGCCCGCATAGAGGCCGTTGCCGGCACTACCCCCCTGGATTTCCCGTCCCGTGCTGCGGTGGCCTGCCAGGGTGTCGAAGGCGCCTACTCGCAGCTTGCCTGCGGCAGGCTCTTCCCACTTGCGGACATCCGCTACTATCCCACGTTCGACGCCGTTTTCGAGGCGATCGAGAACGGAGATTGCCGTTACGGGGTGCTCCCCGTGGAAAACAGCACAGCGGGAACGGTGAACAAGGTATACGATGCCATGCAACGGCACAGTTTCAGCATCGTGCGCAGCGTCCGTCTGAAGGTGGACCACAACCTGCTGACCCTGCCCGGCGCCGCTCTTTCCGACGTGCGCCGCGTCTACTCCCACGAGCAGGCCATCAGTCAGTGCAGCGAGTTCCTCAGGCGTCTCCCGGATGCAGAGGTGATTCCCTGCGCGAATACCGCCGTCGCCGCCAGAATGGTGGCTGAATCCGGACGGAAAGATACGGCTGCAATCTGCTCGCTCGCCTGTACGAAGCTGTACGGCCTCTCCTGCGCGGCGGAAAACATACAGAACCAGGACAGCAACTACACCCGTTTCGCCTGCATCTCGCGGGATCTTGAGATCTACCCGGGAGCGGACCGCACCAGCCTGATGCTGATCCTGTCCCATGAGCCCGGAAGCCTGTACAAGGTCCTGTCCCGTCTGTATGCGCTGGATATCAACCTGATCAAGCTTGAGAGCCGGCCGCTGCCGGACAGGGACTTCGAATTCATGTTCTACTTCGATCTCGATGTGCCCGTCAGTTCCCCCTCCCTGCTTCAGCTGCTGGGCGAACTGGGCGGCATGTGCGAGAGATTCACCTATCTCGGCAGTTACAGTGAGGTGATCTGATGCTCTCCTGCGGACTCCTCGGAAGGAAGCTGGGGCACAGTTACTCCCCCCGGATCCACTCCCTTCTGGGTGACTATGAGTATGTCCTGTACGAAAAGCAGCCGGAGGAACTTGAGAGTTTCCTGCGGGATGGCCCCTGGACAGGCCTGAACGTGACCATTCCCTACAAAAAGTCCGTGATCCCCTTCTGCGATGAGCTCAGCGACGTGGCTGCCGCCACAGGCAGCGTCAACACGCTGGTGCGGCGTCCGGACGGAGCACTTTACGGAGACAGCACGGACGGTTTCGGCTTTGCCCGCATGGTGCGGGGGTCCGGCGTTGATCTCTCCGGGAAAAAGGTGCTGATCCTGGGCAGCGGAGGCGCCTGCGCCGCCGTACGGTACGCGCTGACATCCATGGGCGCTCTGCCCGTGGTGATCAGCCGCACCGGCCCGGACAACTACGGCAATCTGTCCCTCCACCGGGATGCCGCCGCCATCGTAAACACCACTCCTGTGGGCATGTATCCGGACAATGGGGCTTCCCCGCTCTCTCTGGACGTCTTTGAAAGGCTGGATGCCGTGTACGACATCATCTACAACCCGGAAAGGACCGCGCTGATGATGGACGCGGAGGAACGGAGCGTTCCGGCCTTCGGCGGGCTGACCATGCTGGTGGCTCAGGCCAAGCTGAGCAGCGAGCGCTTTACCGGCACGGAACTCCCCGACCGCCTGATCGGTCAGATCACCGCCCGTCTGGCGGGTGAGACGCGGAACCTGGCGCTTGTTGGAATGCCCGGTTGCGGAAAAACCACCGTGGCCGCCCTGCTGGGCGAAAAAACAGGCCGGGACGTGCTTGACTCGGATTGTGAAATAGTGCAGAATAGGTCATTATCCATTCCGGAGATCTTCTCATCGGAAGGCGAGGACGCCTTTCGGACATATGAGACGCAGGCGCTGGCCAGGCTGGGCTCGCTGTCCGGCAGGATCATCTCCACCGGGGGCGGGGCCGTCCTGCGGGAGGAGAACTACCGCCTGCTGCACCAGAACTCCGTGATCATATGGATCACCCGTGACCTGTCCCGGCTGGCCAGGGACGGCCGCCCCCTTTCGGAGGGAGCCGATCTGGAAGCCATGTACAGAGCAAGGGAACCACGCTACCGCCGCTTCGCGGATCTGATCGTATCGAATGACGGTCCCCCCGAACAGACCGCCGCTCGCATTTTGGAGGCTCTGCCATGAAGGTATTAGTGATCAACGGGCCAAACCTCAACATGCTGGGGATCCGGGAACCCGGTGTCTACGGGAATGGCTCCTACAATGATCTGGTCGCCCTGATCCGCCGCACGGCGGAAGAGGAGGGCGTGGAAACAGACTTCTTTCAGTCCAACCATGAAGGCGCTCTGGTGGACGCCATACAGCAGGCGTACGGGGTCTACGACGGTCTTATCCTGAATCCCGGAGCGTATACGCACACCAGCATTGCCATCCTGGACGCGCTGAAAGCTGTTTCCCTCCCTGCCGTTGAGGTACACATCTCGGACGTGAGCAAGCGTGAACCGTTCCGCCAGATCTCCTATGCCGGCATGGCCTGTGTGAAAACATATATGGGACTTGGCTTCGACGGATATCTTCACGCCCTGCGTTTTCTGAAGCAATACCTGACGGAACGGCCGTGAAGCCGGACGCCGGTTTTCAGATAAATACAAACCACATCCGCATATCCCATCGTTTTTAGAAAAAGGAGAAAAAGACATGAAAAAACTTCTTGCGATTCTGCTTGCCGTACTGATGATCGCTGGCCTGTGCGCCTGCGGCTCCTCCGGCGGCGAAAAAACCCCTTCGGAACCTGCTAAAACCGATGCCAAGTACAAGGTCGGTATCTGCCAGCTGGTGCAGCATGTGGCGCTTGATGCCGCCACCCAGGGGTTCAAAGATGCCCTGGCCGAAAAGCTCGGCGCCGACGCCGTCACTTTCGACTATCAGGATGCTTCCGGCGACAGCGCCAACTGCTCCGTGATCGTCAACGGTTTCGTTTCCGACAAAGTGGATCTGATCATGTGCAACGCCACCGCTCCCCTGCAGGCTGCCGCAGCAGCCACCAGCGAGATCCCCATTCTGGGCACCTCCGTCACCGATTACGCGAGCGCCCTGGATATCGCAGACTGGTCCGGCACCGTGGGCGGCAACATCTCCGGCACCTCTGACCTTGCTCCTCTGGACCAGCAGGCCGCTATGCTGAAGGAACTTTTCCCCGATGCGAAAAAAGTCGGTCTCCTGTACTGCTCCGCGGAAGCCAACTCCGTGTACCAGTGCACCGTGATCGAGGGCTATCTCAAGGAACTCGGATATGAGGTGCAGTGGTTTGCTTTCACCGACACCAACGACGTCTCCTCCGTTACGCAGGATGCCTGCGACAATGTGGACGTTCTCTACATCCCCACCGACAACACCGCCGCCTCCAACACGGAAGCCATCGCCAACGTCGTCCTTCCCGCAAAGATTCCCGTCATTGCCGGTGAGGAAGGCATCTGCGCCGGCTGCGGCGTTGCCACCCTTTCCATCAACTACTACGATCTGGGCTATGCCACCGGCCAGATGGCCGCCGAGATTCTCTCCGGCGGGGCCGACATCGCTAAGATGCCTGTCGCCTACGCTCCCCAGGTGACCAAGGAATTCAACGCCGCCAACTGTGAGAAACTGGGCGTGACCGTTCCTTCGGATTACGTGGCTATCGGCGGATAAGAAAAACCTGATCCGGGCGGGGACCGGTCCTTTCCGCCCGGGTATTCCCGGAAAGGACCACTACACACGGAGGACTGTCTGAAATGGGCTTTATCACTTCACTATTCAATGCCATGCCCGGTGCTGTCGCCCAGGGCCTGATCTGGGGCATTATGGCGATCGGTGTATACATCACCTACCGCATTCTCGATCTGGCCGATCTTACGGTAGACGGCTCGCTGTGCACCGGCGGCGCAGTTTGTGTCATCATGACGCTCAACGGCGTTCCCGTCGGCGTGGCCATCGTCTGCGCGTTCATTGCCGGTCTGATCGCCGGCCTTGTCACCGGCCTTCTTCATACTGCCTGCGGCATTCCGGCCATCCTGTCCGGAATCCTCACCCAGCTGGCGCTGTATTCCATCAACCTTCACATCATGGGATTCGGGACCGCCAACGGAAGCAAGGCCAATCTTCCCATCAGCGTGGACAAATACGACCTGCTGCTGTCTTCCCGTTTTGTCCGGGAGCTTAGCTTCCGGAACCCCCTGGTCATACTGGTCATCCTGTTCATCATCCTGATCCCGGTGACCTACTGTTTCTTCGGTACTGAGCTGGGCTGCGCGCTGCGCGCCACCGGTGCCAACGGGAATATGGCCCGGGCACAGGGCATCAACACCAACCTCAGCAAGGTACTTGGACTGATGCTGTCCAACGGTCTGGTCGCCCTGTCCGGCGCCCTGCTGAGCCAGTATCAGGGCTTCTCGGATATCAACATGGGGCGCGGCGCCATCGTGATCGGCCTGGCGGCCGTGATCATCGGCGAAGTCATCTTCTCCAAAGTCTTCCGGAACTTCGCCCTGAAACTCCTGTCGGCCGTTCTCGGCGCCGTTATTTACTACATCGTGATCCAGTTCGTCCTGAAACTCGGCCTGTCCACCGACGACCTGAAGCTGCTGACGGCTGTGGTCGTGGCCCTCTTCCTGGCCATTCCCCACTTCAAAGGGAAACTCGGCTCAGGAAAGGCGAAAAAGGTGATGGGAAAGGAGACGCGGACCAATGCTTGAGCTCAGGAACGTCACGAAGATCTTCAATCCCGGGACCATCAATGCCAAGGTCGCTCTGGACGATCTGTCCCTCACGCTGAACGACGGCGACTTCGTCACCGTCATCGGCGGCAACGGCGCCGGAAAATCCACGATGCTGAACGCCATCGCCGGCGTATTCAAGATCGATGCCGGCTCCATCCTGATCGACGGAGAGGACATCACCGGCCTGCCGGAGTACCGCCGGGCTGCCTTTCTCGGCCGCGTGTTTCAGGATCCCATGATGGGCACCGCGCCCACCATGGAACTGGAGGAAAACCTTGCGCTGGCTCTCCGCCGCGGCAAGCGGCGCGGATTCGGCTGGGGCATCAGCAAGAAGGAGCGGGAGCTGTACCGGGAGGAACTGAAAAAGCTGGAGCTGGGCCTTGAGACCCGCCTGCATTCCAAGGTAGGTCTGCTGTCCGGCGGACAGCGTCAGGCCGTCACCCTGCTGATGGCCTCCCTGAAGAAGCCGAAACTGCTTCTTCTGGACGAGCACACCGCCGCCCTGGATCCGAAAACGGCTGCCAAAGTGCTGGAGCTTTCCGACAAGATCGTCAATGAGACCCATATCACCACCCTGATGATCACTCACAACATGCGCGACGCCATCGCCCATGGCAACCGCCTGATCATGATGAACGCCGGGCGGATCGTGCTAGATATCTCCGGAGAAGAAAAAAAGGCGCTGACCATCAGCGACCTTCTGGAAAAGTTCAACGCCAGCAGCGGAAACGCCGAGGCGGATGACAAGCTCGTTCTGGGCTGACGCCCTTCATAAAGAACAGCAGACGGAGGCCGTGTCTTTCAAAGACACGGCCTCCTTTTCTAGTTTTCACACCACCTGGAAGAGGTAGAATTTCAGATATTCCGTCTCCGGCACGTTCCAGAGCACCGGATGGTCCGGCGCCTGCTGTCTGGCCTCGATCTGGCGGAGGGACACCGCGGCATCCCGCGCCGCGGAAGCGAGCATGCGGCGGAACATCTCGTCCGTCATGAAATGAGAGCAGCTGCAGGTGGCCAGATATCCTCCCCGGGGCAGCAGTTTCATCGCCCTCCGGTTGATCTCCTTGTACCCCCGGGCTGCCGCTTCTGCCGTATCCCTGGACTTGGTAAAAGCAGGCGGATCCAGAATGATATAGTCGTAATCCCGGCTTTTTTCCTCCGTCAGGCGGGTGAGCAGGTCAAACACGTCCTCACAGAGAAAGTCCATCCGGCCGGCCAGGCCGTTCCTCTCCGCGTTCGCGCGGGCCATCTCCACCGCCTGGGCGGAGATGTCCACGCAGGTCACGCGCTCTGCTCCGGCTTTCGCGGCGTTCAGGCCGAAGGAACCGGTGTGCGTGAAGCAGTCCAGCACGCGTTTTCCAGCCGCGATGCGGCCCGCCGCCAGCCGGTTATACTTCTGATCCAGGAAAAAGCCCGTTTTCTGTCCGTTCTCCACGTCCACCAGATACCGCACGCCGTTTTCGACGATCTCCGTCACCGGGGACTCCGGGACCGTCCTGCCCTCCAGCGGGTACCAGCCCTTTCTCTTCTCCAGGCATTCCTTCTCCCTCAGGGAAAGATCGTTCCTCTCGAACAGTCCTGTCACCGCCTGTCCATGCTCCTCCAGGACGGAGACCAGCTCCCGGAACACGGTATCCCGGATGAGTTCCATCCCCAGGCAGGCGGTCTGCACGGAAAGGACGGTTCCGTATCTGTCCACCGTCAGGCCCGGCATCCCGTCGGCCTCCCCGTGGACCAGCCGGCAGCACGAAAAATCCTCCCCCGGCATCACCGTGCGCCGATACTGCACCGCGTATTCGATCCTGCGGCGCCAGAAAGCCGCATCGAAAGCGTCGTTGGCATTCCGGGAGATCAGCCGCACGGCGATCCTGGAGCGGCTGTTGTAGAACCCTGTTCCCATATAGGCGTTCCCGGCGAAAACGTCCGTCAGCCCGCCGTCGGCCGGGATTCCCTCCATATGGCGGATCTCCTCGCCGTAGATCCACGGGTGCCCGTTCTTTACGCTTCTCTCCGCTTTGGGGGATATGATGATCTTGGGATACGTCCGCTGCTGCTTCATGGCGCTTCCTCCGTGTTTTTTCTGTACCGGATCATACCACAAACGCCGCTCCGTCACAACTGCGGGGCACTCCGGATAATACCTGTGGTTTTTTCCGGACATCTGTGCTATGATACCTTCCGTGCGCAATCCGCGCGACCCCACAGAAAAGAGGAATCTCCCGTGAAAATACTGGTAATCAATCCCGGCTCCACCTCTACTAAAGTGAGCCTGTTCGAGGACAGAACACTCGTTTTTGAGGAAAGCCCTTTCCACGACGCGCCGGAGCTTCTGGCCTTTCCTACGGTGAATGATCAGATTCCTTTCCGGGAGAAGGTAGTTCTGGACATGCTGGACCGCCGGGGCATCGACCCCGCCTCCATCGACGTTTTCGTCGGCCGGGGCGGCAGCGCCTATCCGCAGCCCGCCGGCGTCACCGTGATCGATGAACGCCTGTACCGGGATACGGAAGCCGCCGTAGGCGGGAGCGAGCATCCGGCCAAGCTGGGCGTGATGCTGGCCTACCGCCTTGGTACCCGGTACGGAAAACCCATGTATACCGCCGACCCCACCAACGTCGACGAATACTGCGAGCTGGCCCGGATCACCGGCATCAGCGGCGTATACCGCAACGCGCAGTCCCATGTGCTCAACCAGAAAGCGGTAGCGCGGGCTCATGCAGCAGCACTCGGCCGGAAATATGAGGACTGCCGCTTCATCGTGTGCCATATCGATGGGGGCGTTACCGTCAGCGCCCACGATCACGGCCGGATGGTAGACGGGAACGTCGGCGCCGGCGGTGACGGCTCCTTTACCCCGACCCGCCTCGGCAGCGTGCCCGTTCTCGTGCTTCTGGATTATCTGGAGACCCACTCCGCGGAGGACGTCCGTCGGATGTGCTCACGCTCCGGCGGATTTGTCAGCCATTTCGGCACCTCGGATTCCGACCGTATCCGCGCGATGGCAGAACAGGGCGATGAAAAAGCCCGTCTTGTCTGGGATGCCATGATCTACAACGTATGCAAGCAGATCGGAGCCATGAGCGCCGTTCTCAGCGGGCATGTGGACGGCATCCTGCTGACCGGCGGACTGATGCGCTTCGACGACATCGCGGATACTGTTCGGAAACGCTGCGGCTGGATCGCCCCCGTCTCCGTTTATCCGGGGGAGATGGAACAGGAGGCTCTGGCCGGCGCTGTTCTCCGGGTTCTTTCCGGGGAGGAGACCGCCCATATCTACGCAGGCCGTCCTGTATGGACCGGCTTTGACTGGGACTGACCGCTGTTTTTCTTGCCATGAAACGGCATATCCTGTATACTGACGGAGTAGAATTCTTCTTCCCGCAACACGCTGAATGAAAAGGAGCCTGAACATATGAGAACCATTGGAACCGTCGTGCGCGGCGTACGAGCGCCCATCATCCGTCAGGGAGACGATATTGCCAGAGTGGCGGCCGACGCTGTGATGGAAGCCTGGAAAGAGGCCGGCATCACCCCCTGTGACCGGGATGTCGTCGCCGTGACGGAATCCGTCGTCGCCCGCGCGCAGGGCAACTACGCCACCGTGCAGCAGATCGCTCAGGACGTGCGCGCCAAGACCGGCGGGGAGACCGTAGGCGTCTGCTTCCCCATCCTCAGCCGGAACCGCTTTTCCCTGCTGCTCCGCGGCATCGCGGCCGGCTGCAAAAAGGTCATTCTTCTGCTCTCCTACCCCTCGGATGAGGTGGGCAATCCCCTGATCGACTGGGATCTGCTGGACAGGGCAGGAATCAATCCGTACAGCGACGTTTTGACTCTGGAGCGTTTCCGCGAGCTGTTCGGCCGCGTGGAACATCCCTTCACCGGGGTCGATTACATCGAGTTCTATACCGAACTGATGGCCGGCGAGGGAGCGGAGATCACTGTCGTCTTCTCCAACCGCGTACAGACGGTCCTCGACTATACCGACACCGTCATCACCTGCGACATCCACACCCGCGCCCGCTCCAAGCGCCTGCTGAAGGAAGCCGGTGCGAAGATCGTCCTCGGGCTTGACGACCTCCTTACCGCTCCTGTCAACGGCAGCGGATACAACGCGGATTACGGCCTGCTGGGCTCCAACAAGGCTACCGAGGATACGGTCAAGCTGTTCCCCAGAGGCTGCACCGAAGTGGCTGAAAAGATTAGTGCCATTCTCAGCAAAGCCTCGGGCAGGCAGATTGAGGCCATGGTGTACGGCGACGGTGCCTTCAAGGACCCCGTCGGCAAGATCTGGGAACTGGCGGATCCCGTGGTCTCTCCCGGCTATACGCAGGGTCTGAGCGGCACCCCGAACGAACTCAAGCTGAAGTACCTGGCGGACAACGATTTCGGTCATCTGACGGGCAGCGACCTGCGCGCCGCCATCGAAGAGCGCATCCGCGCCAAGACGGGCGAGAGCCTGGTGGGCAATATGGTATCCGAGGGTACGACGCCCCGGCAGCTGACGGACCTGATCGGCTCCCTGTGCGATCTGACCTCCGGCTCCGGCGACAAGGGAACTCCCATCGTCTATATCCAGGGTTACTTCGACAACTACACCTCCGAATAAAGAGCGGACCCGCATAATCATAACCACGGGCACAGCCCGTGGTTTGCTCTACGCCTATAAGGCGATAATACTGGCCTGGCCTGAAAGGCCGGTGAATAGGTTTGCCAGTCGCAATTCATTCACCGGCCGCCCCTCTTTCGAGGGGCTTCTTTATTTGCCCTTCTCTACTGGCTCACCCGTAAACGGGTCAATGTATTCTTTCAGGCTTATCTGGTCTTCCATATAATCTTCCTGCAGTTGGTTCCTGATATATTCCTTGATTGCCTTTTCGTTTTTTCCAACTGTACTCACATAATATCCTGTACACCAGAATTTCCTGTTCCCGTATCTGTACTTCAGATTCGCATGCCTCTCAAATATCATGATGCTGCTCTTTCCCTTCAGG
>JAFYAU010000018.1 GCA_017540565.1 Oscillospiraceae bacterium | reverse complement strand
GTGACAGCCCCCGAGTAGGGGGCTGCCAGAAATAATGGTGTGGTTGTCAGGCCTCCTCGGTGCCCCCTTAAGGGGGCAACCACAGGAGATAGGCCCTTATAGGGCCTGACCAAACCACGCGTTCAACGCGTGGTTATGATTATATGAGGAAAGAGGCCAGGACCGGCATGGAGACAAAGCACAGAAGCGTCGTCACCAGGAGCGTGTTCGCGGCCAGCTCCGTCTCCCCGTGATGGAGTTCCGCCATGGAAAGCATGACGGACGCGTTCGGAACGGACGCGAGCACCAGGACTGAGGCCTTAAAAACCGGATCCAGAGGGAACGGCAACAGAATGGCCCAGCAGAACAGGGGAAAGACGAGAAGTTTCAGCGCTGTTGTCATGTAGACGAAGGAGCGGGTGAACAGGGAGCGGAAGGAAACACTGGCCAGTCTCACGCCGAGAACAGTCATGCAGAGCGGGGTCGACATCCGGGAGACAATGCCTACCGTATCGGCAAATCTGGCGGCAATCGAGGCGGCGGCACCGGACAGGTGCACGTGAGGTGCCAGAAGATAGACAGCCACTCCCACAACGACGCCTATGGACATCGGGTTCATAATAGCCGGTTTCAGGGACATGTATTTCCGGTCATTTGTCAGGCAGAATACACCGATGGTGAAAACCAGAAGGTTCATCGTGACGGTGAACACCACGGAATAGCAGGCCACCACCGGGTATCCGGGGAACAGGGAGGTGATGACGGGGAGCCCGAAGAATCCTGTATTTCCCAGTACTGCACCGATGGTGAGAACACGGTATTTCGGCTCCTCGTACTTTCTTTTCAGAAGGAAATAAAGCACTATGATGAAAAGAAGCTGCAGGCCAAGGGAAACAAAAAAGAAAAGGATCATCCGCAGCGCCTCAGTGGCGTCGTACCGAAGAGAAAAGAAAGCAGACATGACCAGACAGGGACCGCACAGGTAGACGAGAATGACAGAGAAGGCGGGGAGATGATCGGTCTTCAGCAGCGAGGCCTTTGCCAGACAGTAGCCGGGAATAATGCAGATCAGCAGGATGATCACATTGATCAGCGTGGTCTCAAAAAGAGCAGTGTTGAACATATCAGATCTTCTTTCAATATCTTGTTCTGTGCGGAGATTATAGTACGACTGACGGGGAAGTGTCAACGAAGCTCCGCCCGTTGCCCAAAGAGCAAGGCTGTGGTAAGATGAGGAGGATTGAACAAGGAAGGGAGGAACAACCGTGGTGTATGAGGAACTCCTTGCGGCAGCGGTACCGCCGCTGATCGAATGGTACGCAAACAACCGACGGACGGATCTTCCCTGGAGGAAAGACTTATCCCCTTATCGGGTATGGATATCTGAGATCATGCTCCAGCAGACGAGGGTCGAAACGGTGGTACCCTACTACGAGCGCTTCCTCCGTCACCTGCCGGATGTCGCCAGCCTGGCGGCAGTGCCTGATGACGAACTGATGAAACTCTGGGAGGGCCTGGGGTACTACAGCCGGGCCAGAAACCTGAAAAAGGCGGCCGGCATCGTGATGGCGGAGTACGGCGGGGAACTGCCCCGGACGGCGGAGACGCTCCGCCGGCTGCCCGGGATCGGAGACTATACCGCCGGGGCCATCGCCTCTATCGCCTGCGGAGCACCGGAGCCGGCCGTGGACGGCAACGTGCTGCGGGTGCTGGCGCGTCTGACGGAATCCGATGACGACGTGACGAAGGAGAAAACGAAGAAACAGGTATCGGAGCAGCTGCGGAAGGTATATCCCTCCGGCCGGGAGGCCGGACTACTGACAGAAGGCCTGATGGAACTGGGCGAGACGGTATGCCTCCCCAACGGAACGCCGCTGTGTCCTCTCTGCCCGTGGAAGGAACTGTGCCTGTGTCATGCGCACGGAACGGAGGACCTGTACCCCATGCGTACGGCGAAGAAGGAACGACGGACAGAGGAACTGACGGTCCTCCTGCTGGAGAAACAGGGGACGTTCGCCCTGTGCCGCCGGCCGGCGTCCGGACTGCTGGCCGGTCTGTGGCAGCTGCCCAACGTGCCCGGTGCGCTGACGAAGGACGGAGTCCTGCGCGCCGTCGGCGGCCTCGGCCTTGTACCGGAATCTGTCCGGGCTGCTGGCCGCAGCCGGCATCTGTTCACCCACGTGGAGTGGAATATGACGGGCTGGCACATTCAGTGCCGGGACGGGGACAGCGGCGCGGAAAACGGGCTTTCCTGGTTTGCCCCGGATCAGATCCGGACGGGCGTGGCACTGCCCTCCGCCTTCCGGTTCTGGCGGCAAAAAATAACGGAAAACGGCGATTGACAGAAGCAGGGGAATGGGGTATAATCCGCTTGTTCGCTTCTGTAGCGCAGCTGGCAGCGCAACTGATTCGTAATCAGTAGGTCGGCGGTTCGAATCCGCCCAGAAGCTCCAAAGGCCCCGCTGCAGCGCAGCGGGGCCTTTCTGCACAGATATATGCGCGGGCGCCCGACGGAGCCTGCGAAGAAAACAGGAGGAAAGCAGCCATGAAAAGAGAAGAGATACGTCAGGTCCTGAATGCCCTGGCGGAGCGCCGGCCGGCGGCCATGTCCCGGACGGTGGACGGAAAGGAATATGTGCGGCGGTTTCTGCCGGAGGAGCGCCTGATCCTTCTCGGCGCCGGACACGTGTCTCAGGCAACGGCGAAGCTGGCGCATATGGTCGGATTTTCCGTCACGGTGGTGGACGACCGCCCGGACTTCGCCAATTATGAGCGTTTTCCGGACGCCGACGAGATCCTGTGCACCGGATTTACCGAAGCACTGGAGCAGCTGAAGATCACTCCGGCGGATTATGTGTGCACGCTGACGCGCGGCCATCGGCACGATGCCCTGTGCGTCCGGTACGTCCTGTCTCATGCAGAGCCGTACTATCTTGGCATGATCGGATCCAGACACCGGGTGAGCGAGTTCTTTGAGGTCCTGCGGCAGGAAGGGTATCCGGAGGAGAAGATCGCCTCCGTTCACGCGCCCATCGGGCTCCCGATCCGCGCCCTGACCCGGGAGGAGATCGGGATCTCCATCGTCGCACAGCTGGTGCAGGAGAAGCGCCGTCCCATGCCGGAGGGCCCGGCCAGCTATCTGCTGCAGACGGATCTGGATATGGAGACTCTGCAGTATCTGGCGGAGGGAACGGATCCCTGCGCCGTTATCACGGTGCTCTCCTCCGAGGGCTCCACGCCGGCCAAACCGGGAGCGATGATGACGGTCGACCGCATTGGCGCCATCCACGGAACCGTGGGGGGCGGCTGCAGCGAGGCGGAACTCATGACGAAAGCGCGCCGCCTGATCGGGACCGGAGGCCGGGAGGTCATCGAGATCAATATGACCAACGAGGTAGCGGAAGAGAACGGCATGGTATGCGGCGGCCATATGTGGGCGCTGGCCGAAGACGTAACGGAATGACGGAAACGGGAGGAACTCAGATATGCGAGCCTATGAACGACTGATCCGCTACGCGGCCGTGCATACCGCGAGCGACGAGCAGGGGGAGAACACCCCTTCCACGTCCCGGCAGTTCGATCTGGCCGGCCTGCTGGCGGAGGAACTGGTGGCCCTGGGAGCGCAGGACGTCTTTACGGACGAGCACTGTTATGTCTATGCGCGGATCCCGGCTGCTCCCGGATACGAGAACAGACCGTGTGTGGGCTTTCTGGCGCATCTGGATACAGCTCCGGATTTCTGCGGAGAAAACGTGCGGCCGAGGGTCATCGAAAACTATGACGGGGGCGAGGTGCCTCTGGGGGACAGCGGCCGGGTGCTCAGTCCGACGGAATTCCCGCACCTGCGGCGGATGACGGGGAAGACCCTGATAGTGACGGACGGAACGACGCTCCTCGGAGCGGACGACAAGGCGGGCGCCGCAGAGATCGTCACCATGGCGGAGCGCCTGCTGGCCGGCGGCATGCTGCACGGACCGGTAGCCGTCGCGTTCTGCCCCGATGAGGAGATCGGGCACGGAGCCGAGCTGCTGGACTTGGACCGCTTCGGCGCGGTACTGGCCTACACGGTGGACGGAGGTGCGCCCGGCGAGATAGAGTATGAGAATTTCAACGCCGCCGCAGCCCGTGTGGAGGTCAGGGGATTCAACGTGCATCCCGGTGCGGCGAAGGACGTCATGGTCAACGCCGCTCTGGTGGCGGCGGAGTTCAACGCCATGCTTCCGTCGGGGGACACGCCTCGTACCACGCAGGGCTACGAGGGATTCTACCACCTGACGCACATGGAAGGCACTGTGGAGCAGGCGAGGCTGGATTATATCATCCGGGATCACGATGCCGGAACGTTCGAGGCGCGGAAAAAGCTGATGCTGCACAACGCGGAGCTGCTGAACGGCCGCTACGGCGCCGGAACCGTGACGGTGACGATCAGAGAGCAGTACAGGAACATGCTGGAGATGGTGCGTCCGCACTTCGAAGTGGTACAGAAGGCCATGGACGCGGGAGAAGCCTGCGGAACGCCGCTGAAGGCGGCGCCTATCCGGGGCGGCACCGACGGCGCCCAGCTGTCATACCGCGGGCTGCCCTGTCCCAACCTGTCAACGGGAAGTTACGGACATCACGGTCCTTACGAACATGCAGTGGCTGAGGAGATGGACGAGTGCACCGATCTGCTCGTCGAGATCGTCCGTCAGTTCGCCGCGGGCGAGTGAAGCTGTCACCGGAAACTCATAGAAAAGGAACGTCCCCCGACAATTGTCGGAGGACGTTTGTATCATTCGGATATCTGCGTTCTTTGCATCGTCAGCCTTCAACGCCGGACTGGCTGCCGCCTTCCGGCTGAGTGCCGTCACCGTAGCCATAGCCGAACCCGTTCCCGCTGCCGTTGCCGAAGCCGAAGGGGAAGGGGAAACTGAATCCGTTTCCTTCCTCCTGCTGCTGTTGCTGCTGCTGTTGCTGT
>JAFYAU010000017.1 GCA_017540565.1 Oscillospiraceae bacterium | reverse complement strand
TGGATAGAGCAACTGCCTTCTAAGCAGTAGGTCAGGGGTTCGAATCCCTTTTGGCGTGCCATATGGTGGGTGTAGCTCAGTTGGTTAGAGCACCGGATTGTGGTTCCGGGTGTCGAGGGTTCGAGTCCCTTTACCCACCCCATTACCTGCAGTCCTTTTCGCTGAAAGGACTGCAGGTATCTATCTAAACTCAGCGCGTCCTCCGCATAGGGGTGTAGCCAAGCGGTAAGGCAACGGACTTTGACTCCGTCATTCGTGGGTTCGAGTCCCGCCATCCCTGCCACATGCCCCAGTAGCTCAGTCGGCAGAGCACCTGCCTTTTAAGCAGGGTGTCCGGGGTTCGAATCCCCGCTGGAGCACCAAAGCGAAGACCCGACCGCATCGACGGCAGGTCTTCGCTTTGTTTTATCCCGGCCTAGTCAAGGACCTATACCGCCTGTAAAAAACGCTCCTCTCTTCATCTGATAAAAAACACTTGACAAGGAACATATGCCCCATTATAATTACTTTGCGTTTAGCGGAATTGTGTAAAGGTAGCACGCCGGACTCTGACTCCGTCTGTGAGGGTTCGAATCCTTCTTCCGCTGCCACAGGATCCCATCGGTCTTCGCCGATGGGATCTTTTTCTCTCTTCCTCCTCTCCCGTTTTTCCCCGAAAGTGGGGAACGCGACCACAGAAAAGCGGCAATTCAGGGTTACAAAAGGTGAAAAGGGTTGACCTAGATGTAACAATGTGTTACAATCCGGTTACATTTCCCTTTTTGGAGGAATCATTATGAAGACAATCAAGCGGGCAGTTTTCCTTGCGTTGGCCCTGCTTCTGATGGCCTCGCTGCCCATGCTGACCGCCGGTGCCGCCGGTGTGATTGCCGAGGGCGCAGCCGAAGTCAGTGCTTCCGCTCTGAATCTGCGGTCCGGAGCCGGGGCAGATACGTCCATACTCACCACAATACCCAGGGGCGCCACAGTTGTGGTCCTGGATAAACAGAGCTCCTCCTGGTACCGCGTCCACTACAACGGCACTACCGGCTATGTGAGTGCCGACTATCTGAAGAATTTCTCCGCCTCCGCTGCTCTGCAGCTGTCGGGAACCGTAAACGAAAGCGACGTCCGGATCCGTGACAGAGCCTCGACCTCCGGTCCCATCCTCGGCACCGCGTCCAAAGGCGCGTCCGTCTCCGTTACGGGTATCGACAACGGATGGTACAGGATCTCCGCTGAGGGACACACCGGGTACATGCGTTCCGATTACATCACGCTCACAGGCGCGGGAAGCTCCTCTTCGTCCGCTTCCGGCAGTTCGTCCGGCTCCGGCAGTTCTTCCGCCGGAAAAGCGGGAACCGTAACCGGCAGCTATGTGAATTTCCGCACCGGTCCTTCCACTTCCTCTTCCGTTATCCGTGTCCTGAGCAAGGGTACTTCCGTAACGCTCCTGGAGGAATCCTCCGGATGGTGCAAACTGATCCACAGCGGGGCAACAGGATATATGAGCAGCCAGTATGTGTCCACAGCTGCCTCTTCTTCGGGCAGCTCTTCTTCCGGTTCTTCCACCGTATCAGAGACCGCGATGGATGAGACGGGAACGGTCACTGGCAGTTATGTCAATGTCCGTACCGGTCCTTCCACCGGCTATCAGGTGATAACTACCCTTCCTAGGAACACTCAGGTCAAGATCCTTGCCAAATCCGGCAGCTGGTACAAGGTCAGCTACAACGGCTCCACGGGGTATATGGCCTCGGATTATATCAGAATCGGGGCTGCAGCCGTCGGTTCGTCCTCTTCCGGTTCGGGCAAGGCATCTGACTGCGCCGCCGGCAGCGTGGCGCTGTATTCCGCTTCCGACCTGAGGCGGATGGGTACGTTCCGCTGGAACGGCTACCGCTGGACGTGGTACTCCGAGAAGGTCCTGCCCGGCGGCGGACTGAGGATCCCCGGCCGTCACGTGGACGAGAACAGATATGTGTGCGATGAGGACGGATACATCGTCATCGCCTCCCACACTCTTCCCAAGGGGACCGTCGTAGCGACGCCTCTCGGCAAGGACGGCAAGGTCTATGACTACTGCGCCACCGCGGGCACGCTGGACGTGTACGTCAGCTGGTAAGCCAGCCGACCGTCAGCAAATCATATACAGCCCGGCCATCTGAATGATGCCGGGCTGATTTGTTTTATTCAACTGCCATCTGCATAAGGGAGATATGAACATGGACAAATCAAAGTGGGGCCGTTGGACCGAGCCTCCGAAAACTCATGAACCGGATGAATACAGCGAGATCATCGAAACGGAGATCCTTGTCATCGGGGCCGGTGTCGCCGGTATGAGCTGCGCTTACCGCGCCGCTCAGTGCGGGGCAAAGGTCACAGTAATGGAAAAACTGTCCCGGTATACTGCCCGCGGTTTCAACATCGGCGTGGTAAACTCCTCTATGCTCGAGAAACACGGCGTACACAACGACCCGGACGCGTTTGTCCGGGAATGGATCAAGCGCTGCGGCAACCGCTGTGATGAGCGGCTGGTCCGTCTGTTTGCCTACCGCAGCCCGGAATTCATGGAATGGCTGCTCGAGCTGGTCACCCGTCCCGAGTACAATGTGCGCACTGCCATCTCCGGCAGCCGTTATATGGGCGAGACGTATCAGGAGATCTACGGCGCTCATCTTTTCCTTGACGGTCCGTCCGCGCGTCAGGGACGGCCGACCGGCGTTCCCGAGGTACTGGAGTGCATGTATCAGGAAATGCAGAAGCTGGGTGTCCGTTTCCTCTTCGACACGTCCATGGAGCAGTTCATCAAGGAAAACGGCCGCATCACCGGCGCAGCCGCCGTCAGACAGGATGGCAGTCTGGTCGCCGTGAAAGCCTCCCGCGGCGTCGTTCTGGCCACCGGAGGCATCGGCGGAAACGACGAGATGTGTGCGGATCTGAGCCCGCTGGCCAACCGGACGTCCGCCAAGGTCAGCGTTCCCAAAGGCAGTGACACGGGAGACGGTCACCGCGCCGCTTTATGGGCGGGCGCCGCTTTCGAGGAAACGCCCTTCCCCACCATGATCCATCCGCAGCTCTATTTCCACTGCAGCTACTGCTTCCTTTTCGTCAGATCCGACGGAAAGCGGTTCATGAACGAGGACACCTACCTTCAGGCCAAGAGCCTGAACATCATCCAACAGGGCGAGAAATACATCTGGTCCGTGTTCGACTCCGACTGGCCGGAGAAGATACCGGCGACGCTGCCCTACGGCGGTGGCATCTTCTGGGGGCAGGAGATGCCCCTGGGCATGGAGCAGTTCTCCGTCGAAAAAGAGCAGGGCGTGATCGACCGTGGTCTGAAAAGCGGCAGTACCGTCTCAGCGGACACACCGGAGGAGCTGGCCGATAAGATGGGGGTAGACCGGGAAGGCTTTGTTGCGACGCTGACCCGCTACAACGAGATGTGCCGGAACGGGCACGACGATGAGTTCGGCAAGCGTCCCGAACTGCTGATCCCCGTGGACAAGCCCCCGTATATCGCCCGCAAGATCGGGCCGGCCCTTCTCGCTGTGGTCGGAGGTGTCACCGTAGATCCAGATATGCGGGTCCTGAACGAGGATAAGGAACCCATCCCCGGTCTGTTCGCCATCGGCAACGTGGCCGGCGGGCGTTACGGCGTGGACTATCCCATGATCCTGCCCGGCAACAGCATCGGCTCCGGCATGACCTTCGGCTACCTTCTCGGCACCGCGCTGGGAAGCGAAACGTGAGATCCGCAGAACAGGAAACAGAAAACGGCGTCGCAGACATCCCGAGGGCAGTCCGCGCCGCTTTTCCTGTGCGGAATCATCCTCCCGCGGACACAGCTGGCATTTTTCTCTCCGATGTGGTATACTTAAAAAAGATACCGGGAGCGGTATCTTTCATTATTCCCCTTTGGAGGCATCTGTCCCATGCATAACGAACTCACCAAAAAAGACGTCGAACTGATGCAGCAGGAGCTGGACGAGCTGCAGACAAAGATCCTTCCGGCAGCCATAGAAGAGGTGAAGCGGACCCGGGCGTTCGGCGATCTGAGCGAGAACTACGAGTATAAGGCGGCCAAACAGGCGCAGAACCACGCGAGGAGCCGGATCCGTTATCTGCAGGGCATGATCAGCACCGCCCGCGTGATCATTGACGATTCCCGGGAAGACGAGGCCGGCCTGTTTGATGAGATCACGCTGTATATCCCGGAGGACGATGAGGAACAGGTCATCCGGATCGTTACTACCGTCCGCTGCGATCCCTCCAGAGGCTTTATAAGCAAGGAATCCCCTGCCGGGAAGGCCGTCCTGGGCCGCCGGGCAGGAGACAGGGTCCTGATCGAGGTCAGCAGCGATTACAGTTACGAAGCAGTCATCCGCTCCATCGTCAAAGGTACGGATGACGGGCAGGCAGAACTCATGCGTTATTGAATCACAGAAACAGCAGAACCGGCAGGTAAGCCTGCCGGTTCCTTTTTTGTCAGTTGTTGATCCCGTGATGCGCCGTGGGACTGGAAGGCGTCAGCGGAAGGAAGGTATACCCGTTGCATAAGCCCCAGGTGATGATCTCGTCCACCGCATCCACACTGAACCCCTTGATATCGTGCTGAAGCACGATGGAGATGTTGTGGGAGCTGATGCCGTCAATCACGTTCTTCACCACCTGCTCCGTACTCGTGGTCTCCCCCGCATCCCCGCTCAGGACATTCCAGTCGAAATACTGGTATCCCATGGAGGTGACGGCGTCGACCAGACGGGTCATGATCCCCGGATTGAAACTGCTGACTGTATTGCTGCTGCCGCCGGGAAAGCGCATCAGCGTGGTATCCACGCCGGAGGCGTTTTTGATAATGCCCCGCATTTTCTCAAGATCGGCAAAGAAAGCCTCCTCGCTCGCGTAAATCTCGGAGTAATTGTGTGTCGCCGAGTGGATGCCGACGCTGTGTCCCTCTCTCACCTCGCGGGCGATCAGGGAGTCGTATCCGGTGTTCACACAGAAGAACGTGGCTTTTACATTATGCTCCTCCAGGACATCCAGGAGCTTGGCGGTATACTGTCCCGGTCCGTCGTCAAAGGTCAGATACACGATCTTGCTTCCCGGATCCACGCGGTCGGGCTGCCGGATCGGTTTCACGACGACGGTACGGGTCGCGCTCACTTTGTTGTGATAGCCGTCCTCCACCGTGTAGGTCAGGACGTATTCTCCCTTGTGGTAGCGCTCAACGGTCCCTTCGACCTGAACAGCGTCCGTCAGATCCCCGTCCACGTTGTCTTCCGCCGTCCATCCGGGATCCTCGAACAGCGTTCCCGCTGTGATGGTGACTGTTTCCTCGCCCAGCAGCGTCAGTACCGGAGGGATCGGATCATCATAATGGATCGTCCGTTCGGCTGTGGCGGTATTCCCCGCGGCGTCCGTCACCGTATAATAGACCTTTCCATTCTCTTCCCTGGCCTGTACCCGGTCGGTCACGTCTCCGTCAGCGATGTCTTCCGCGGCGTATCCCTCTTCCTCGTAGGGCTGACCGGGCAGCGTATAGTGTCCTTCGATCCACTCCAGACGGATGACAGGCGGCGTCGTATCCTGCACGATCACCATGCGGATCGCCGTGCCGGTATGTTCGCGTCCGTGCGCTCCCGCAGCAGCGGTATAGGTCACAGTGTAGGTGCCCGGAACGGCAGTATCCACGGTGCTGACCGAGTCCACCTCCGGAGCCGCTCTCTCAGGGAACAGCCAGCGTCCGCCATACACCGCGCCGGCGCCGGCATCGGTATACCCGTCCCCGCATTCCACGGTAACGGTCTGCTCTCCCCGCAGCGTGACGGTAACGCCCCATTCGTTCCAGTACAGATTGAACAGGGCTCCCGCCCCGGCCGCCAGGATCAGCAGGATTCCGATGACAAGTACAGCGATTTTTCCGCCTTTTCCCTTTTTCTTCATCTGTTTTTCCATGGACAAGCCTCCAGGGTGCGTGACCTTCACTTTAGAATCTCCCGTTCTTTCCCGCACCTTATCCGCACGTCAGCAAAGGACGGGAGGCGCTGTGAGCACCTCCCGTCCTTTTCCCGTCAGTCGTCAGTTTCTCAGCCGCGGAACAGGTTGAGCAGACCGCTCAGAAGGCCGCCGCTCTGCTGCTGGGGCTGCTGCATGCCGCCGCCCAGCAGGCTGCCCAGCAGGCTGGTGGCGTTGGAGGATCCGGCGCCGCCCAGCAGGCCGCTCATAAGGCCGCCAATATTGGCGCTGGTCGTCGCAGGAGCCGTCTGTTGCTGCTGCTGGCCGAGAAGGCTCATCAGCAGGGGGGCCGCGAGAGCCAGGATCAGGGCAGTCTTGCCGGAGCCCAGGCCGGCCCTCTCAGAGACTTCCTGAGTCGCTGTTTCCGTGTTGGCGCCGAGCAGATGTCCGACGATCTTGCCGCCGTCCTCTACATCCACGTTGGAGAAGAAGGAGGCGATATCCCCGGTGTCGACCTGCGCGTGCTGACCGAGCGCTCCGAGGAAGCCTTCAGCTGTCTCCGCATCATTGGCCTGCTCCTGAACGCCGTCCAGGAGAGACGGAAGAGCGGATGCCAGAACGCTCTTGACTTCGCCTTCAGATACTTCTGCCGCCTTGCTCATGCTCTCGATACTGTCCGTGCTGAGCATGGTCTCCATCAATGCTTTAAGATCCATAGATAAGATACTCCTTTCTAAAGTACTGGGTTTTGCTGTTCTTCATTATATTCCTGCCGGTCCGGCCTGTCAACGAGCCACGCCCGCTGTTCAGGGGATCGGAGCCGTCCAGTATTCCTGGCAGTAGATGTCCGTGAACCGGTATGTTGCCAGGGCCGCTTCCGCGTCGATCGTGACGTTGCTGATCTCCGCGTCGGTACGGTAAACATAGGGATCGCCCAGATAGTAGCTGTTCTGATACTCGCCGCTGTAGCTGTAGTAGTCGCACAGGAAGTCAATCTTGTCGCCGTCCTGCAGTTCGGTCACCGCCTTGCCGACGGTCTCGGTCTCGCTCTCGTCGTAGGTGTAAACGGCGCCCGCGATGTAGCCGTAGGGGTTTTCGTTGTCGAACATCAGGAGCAGGTCGGCCCGTTCTCCGTTGATCATCACGGGTACCCTGCCGGTGATGGTGTAGTTCTCGCCGTCGTCGACCGTTCCGGTGTGGTAGTAGGCCACGGGCTGTCCGTCGATGGCCAGCCAGGTGCCGTCATACTCGCCCTTCAGCTGTCCGTCGTCGGTGAAATCATAGACGTTGTCCAGACCGAGATCGATGAATCCCTCGCCGTCGTCCAGGAACACGTTGAGCTCGACGTCGTTGACGAGACTCCACTGGTCTTCACTGAGATTCAGCGCATAACTTCCGCCGGAGGGGAGCCATACCAGGCTGCCCGCATCGAACCGGTTCTCGCTGATATAGTCCGCCATCGTATCGGCGTCCAGGGAACGCCCGAAGAAGCCGGAACCACCGCCCATGAGGCCGGACAGCATCTCACTGATCATGTCCGTACTGGCCGCGCTGGCGGAGGAGGAACCGGTCATGCCGGTCAGTCCTCCCAGCAGGCTGCTCAGAGGCGAACCCACGCTGCCGGAGCCGTAAGACGTTGCCGCGCTCTGACCGGCATATCCCATGCTTGCGAACTGCTGGATTACGCGGGAATACTCGCTGTCGATGCCGATGGCGTTATACGTGGAGATCGCGCTGTTGACCTGGCTGGTCCTCTGATACGGGAAATAGATGGACAGGCCGTAGGCATCCGTTATGGAGGACGAAGTCCTGTTGTACTTCACGGCACTGAGAAGCGTTTCTGCCAGCTGCTTGCCCTCGTTGGTCCCCAGATTGTACGCCAGATTGACCAGATCCACCTGGTCGATCTTGGTGGAAGCGGCAAACTCCCTGGCCTTGCTCCTGGCCGTGGAGACCGTCTTGAACGAATTGCCCTGGATCAGCTGCGAGGTGCCGGTGGAGAATCTGTTGAAGACGGCGGGCGCCGTGACTTCCAGTTCAGCCAGATCCACTACGGAAAGCGTCGTCTTCTGGCCGGGGCATTTCTGATTGCATACGCTGACGAAATCGTCCACGATATTCTGTCCGATCTCCAGGGTGGACATGGAGGTGTTGGCGGAAAGCTTCGTGAGCCAGTTGGTGTAGTACCAGCCGACGCCGGGTTCCGTCTCCTCGGATGCGATCATATAGTCCGCATAGTCCGTGAGCATCAGAGCGTTTTCCATCGTGGCCATCAGGCAGGCATCGAAACCGATGAAATCGAAGGTGACTCCGCCGGTCTTCAGCGCGTCGTTGATGCCCTTCAGGGTCATGGAGCCTGCGGAAGCGTATTTTTCATCGTATCCGTAACCGCTGATGGATCCTCCGCCGTGATCCCAGAAGATCAGCTCATTCCGGTTGGCCGGATAGTTCTTGGCGCAGAACTGGATAAAGCCCGCCAGCGTGTTGGGATTCACCATGCTGTCCGTACCCGCATTCTGCACGACGCAGCTCAGCCTTCCCCCGCCTTCGATCTTATAGACCTGGTTGACGCTGCTGCTGACGAGCTGGTTGTTCCATCTCCGGCAGCCGCCGGTGTAGACGATGACATTGACGTTGCTCGACAGCGTGGCGTTGGCCATCTCCGACAGGTCTGCCGTTCCCATGCTGGAACGGGACTCCAGATCCGTGCCGCACATATAGACCATGATGGTGACCGTATCTTGATTGTTGCCCAGGATGTTCGTCCTCTTGGCACGGGCACCGGAGGCGACTCGGGTATTTAGGACGCCGACATTGGAAGGATAGGTCCATCCGGTGGATGTGTTTCCGTAACCGCCGAACAGGCTGCTCAGATCCATCCCGCCGTAGGCGCTGCCACCGTTATTGCTGTAACTGCTGCTGTTTCCGGAGTTGTTGCTGTAACTGCTGCCGCTGTTATTGTTGTAGCTGCTTTCACTGTTTCCGGAATTGCTGTTGTACCCGTTGTTGGCAGTGCTGCCGGAGTTGTTGCTGTAGCTGCTGCCGTTGTTGCTGCTGTTGCCGTTATAGTTATAACTGCTGCTGTTGCCGGAAGGCGTCGTGCTTCCCGTGTTGGAACCCAGGCCGAACAGTGAACCGCCGCTGCCCAGGCAGGAGCCGCCTCCGCCGAGCAGGAGCACCAGGATGAGAATGATGATGATCAGCCGGCCGCGTCCGCCGAACAGAGAACGGGTACCGCCGGAGCTGTACTCTCTCTCTTCCTCCGGCGCTGATGCGTCGTCCCTGCGACCCTGATAGCCGTCCGCTTTTCCAACCGGTCCGGTATTCAGGCCTTCGCCTCGTTTGTATACTTTTTTCCCTTCGCCGGTGACGTTTTTCTCCCGGCCTCTCGGTCTTTTGGGCTTGTCTTCCATTTCCTGACCTCCTCGTGAGACTGACAGGTACAACAATACGTAGTTATCATACCTTTTCATCTCTTCAAAGTCAATTCACGGCAGAAAAAAACAGGGCCTGTCCGGGCATCCGGTCAGGTCCTGTCCTCTGTTTCCGTTATTCGTCGCTCAGGATATCATCGGTCTCCGGAGCGATTACTTCAGCCGGAGACTCTTCCTCGTGAGCCGCCTCCTCGGCCGTTTCCTCCGCGGCGTCACAGTACTCACGGACCTCGTCCGGCACGGCGTCTTTCACGCATTCCCCGCAGGACTCGCCCTCCCCGCTGTCTCCTTCCGGCATTCCTTCTGCCGCAGCGTCAGCCGTTTCAGACAGTTCCCTGTTCTGCCCCGCCGCCTCCTGAGCGGCCAGGAAATCCTGATACTCCTGGGTAAATCTGGTATCCGGGGGAACCACGGTGGAAGGATCGAACCCCTCCAGGGTCGTGGGCATGCTCCTTTCGACGGTTTCGTTTTCGCTCTTCGTTTTCTTCTTCAAAAAGTCAAACAATCCCATGCTATATCCCTCCTGCATTCCCTTGGGAAACTCTCCCCTGCCGTTATCATACCATTCCCCGCCCTTTCGAGGCAAGGTGACATTCTGCAATAATCATATAATCTCGATTCCCGAAAGTCAATTCGGAAGGACAAAAACAGATCCCGGCCGTGGTATCGGCCGGGATCTGTCCGTCTGCAATCCGCGTGTTTTACTGCTCCGCACGCTCTTTCAGCGTGGCATAGCGCTTTCTGCTGGTCTCTTCCGCCTTCGCGAACAGTTTCTCCGCCCGCTCCGGGAAGGATGTGGCAAGCGAGGAATAACGGGCCTCGCCCATGATGAACTCTTGATAATCCGTCGTGGGTTCCTTGCTGTCCAGCATGAACGGATTCTTTCCTTCGTCCTTCAGGCGAGGATCGTACCGGAACATGTTCCAGTATCCGCAGTCCACCGCACGCTTCATCTCTTTCTGGCAGTTGGCCATACCGCCCTTGATGCTGTGCATCTCGCACGGGGCGTAGCCGATGATCAGAGACGGTCCGGGATAGGCTTCCGCCTCAGTGATGGCCTTCAGCGTCTGCGCCTGATTGGCGCCCATGGCCACCTGGGCCACATACACATAGCCGTAACTGATGGCGATGTCCGCCAGACTCTTCTTGGCGATCTCCTTGCCGGCGGCCGCGAACTGGGCCACCTGACCGATCTGAGAGGATTTGGACGCCTGTCCGCCGGTGTTGGAATAGACCTCGGTGTCGAACACGAACACGTTGACGTCTTCTCCGGAGGCCAGCACATGGTCCAGGCCGCCGAAGCCGATATCGTACGCCCAGCCGTCACCGCCGAAGATCCACACGCTCTTCTTGTTCAGGTAATCCTTCTCCTGCAGGATCTCCCACACGGTCTGGCAGGCGGGGCACACGCAGTGGGTGATGCCGGATTCCTTGGCCTTCAGCATCTCGTCTCTCATGGCCGCCGCAGCTTCATCGCCCATGATACGCCGCGCCGCTTCGCTCTCGGCAAACGCGATCGTGTCATCGATGTCTCCCAGCGCCTCTTCGAGGGCTTCGATGTATCTCGCGGTAGCTTCCTGATTGGCCACGCCGTCGTTCATGGTCTCCAGCCAGTACTGGGCCGCCTCGCGCAGATCACCGTACAGGTGATCGAAGGTGAGCAGCTTCCTGGTCTTGTCCGCAAGGCGGGCCCGGATCACTTTCTGTCCGGTATACATGCCGAGGCCGTGCTCAGCGTTGTCCTCAAACAGGGAGTTGGCCCATGCGGGCCCTTTTCCTTCCTTGTTCACGGTGTAGGGGGACGTCGCCGCGGGGCCGCCCCAGATGGAGGAACAGCCGGTGGCGTTGGACACCATCATGCGCTCACCGAAGAGCTGGGTAACCAGTCTGGCGTAGGAGGTCTCCGCGCAGCCGGCGCAGGACCCGGAGAACTCAAGCAGCGGCTGACGGAACTGACTGCCCTTTACCGTGGCGTCGACGAGTTCCGGCTTGTCCGCGATCTTGGAAACAGCATAATCGAAGATCGGCTGCTTCTCGGTCTGGCTGGCCAGCGGCTGCATCGTCAGAGCGCCGACCTTGCAGACGCCCGTGCACACTGCGCAGCCCATGCAGTCCAGAGGAGACACCGCCATGAGGAACTGGTATTTCCCCTTGCCCTTTCCGGCTTTGAAGTCCGCTGTGACGGTCCCCGCCGGGGCGGCCGCTTTCTCTTCCTCGGTAAGGCCGAAGGGACGGATCGCGGCATGGGGGCATACGAAAGCGCACTGGTTGCACTGGATGCACTTTCCGGCATCCCAGGCGGGCACGGTAACGGCGACGCCGCGCTTCTCATAGGCGGAAGCGCCCAGCTGGAACGTGCCGTCAACGTATTTGGTGAAAGCGGATACCGGCAGGCTGTCGCCGTCCATCCTGTCCACGGGATCCAGGATCGAGGTCACCATGGCCACAGTCTCGGGACGGCCTTCCGCCGCCTCTGCCTTCGGCGCGTCTTCCGCCGTCTTCCAGCTCTCGGGCACGTCGATCTTCACATAGGCGGTGGCGCCCAGATCGATTGCCTTGTGGTTCATCTCCACGATGTCGGCGCCTTTCTTGGTGTAGCTGCGGGTGGCCGCTTCCTTCATGTATCCGATCGCTTCCGCGTCAGGCATGATATCCGCCAGGGAGAAGAACGCGGACTGCAGGATCGTATTGGTCCTCTTGCCCATACCAATGGAGATGGCAAGGTCGATGGCGTTGATGGTATACAGGCGGATGTTGTTGTTCGCGATATAGCGCTTGGCTTCCGCATTCAGGTTGCGCTCCAGCTCCTCGAAATCCCACTGGCAGTTGATCAGGAACACGCCGCCGGGCTTCACGTCGTTGACCATCTTGAAGCCCTTGGTCACGTAACTGGGATTGTGGCAGGCCACGAAGTCCGCCTTGTTGATGTAATAGGGGCTCTTGATCTGGCTGTCACCGAAACGCAGGTGGGAAATGGTAACGCCGCCGGTCTTCTTCGAGTCATACTGGAAATAGGCCTGCACCTTTTTATCTGTGTGGTCGCCGATGATCTTGATGCTGTTCTTGTTGGCGCCAACGGTGCCGTCGCCGCCCAGGCCCCAGAACTTCACTTCGATGGTGCCGGGAGCCGCCGTGTTGGGAGCGGGCTTCTCCTCGAGAGACAGATACGTCACATCGTCGCTGATACCCACGGTAAAGTGGCGCTTCGGCTGTTCCCGCTTCATCTCTTCATATACGGCGAACACGCTGGACGGAGGCGTATCCTTGCTGCCCAGTCCGTAGCGGCCGCCGATCACGTTCACGGTCCGGCCGGTGCCTGCCAGTGCCGCCACCACGTCCAGATAGAGAGGCTCGCCGATGGCGCCGGGCTCCTTGGTACGGTCGAGGACGGCGATGGTGCGGGCCGTCTCGGGGATCGCTTCCAGGAAACGTTCCACAGCAAAGGGACGGTACAGGCGCACCTTGATCAGGCCGACCTTTTCTCCGTGGGCGTTGAGGTAGTCGATCACTTCCTCCGCCACATCGCAGATGGAACCCATGGCGACGATCACGCGCTCGGCATCCGGAGCGCCGTAATAGTTGAACAGTTTGTAATCCGTGCCGAGGCGGAGATTGACCTTCTCCATATACTTCTCCACGATGCCGGGCACCGCGTCGTAGTAGCTGTTCACAGCCTCTCTGTGCTGGAAGAAGATGTCCCCGTTCTCATGGCTGCCCCTCATGACGGGGTGCTCGGGGTTCAGGGCGCGGGCGCGGAAAGCGGCCACGGCGTCCATGTTGCACATCTCTTTCAGATCATCGTAATCCCAGACGGCGATCTTCTGGATCTCGTGGGAGGTGCGGAAGCCGTCGAAGAAGTTGATGAAAGGCACACGGCCTTCGATGGCGGCCAGATGCGCAACGGCGGACAGGTCCATGACCTCCTGGGGATTGGTCTCGGCCAGCATCGCAAAGCCCGTCTGCCGGCAGGCGTAGATGTCGGAATGATCGCCGAAAATGGAAAGTGCCTGTGTGGCTACCGTCCGGGCGGACACATGAAATACCGCAGGAAGAAGTTCTGCCGCGATCTTGTACATGTTCGGGATCATCAGCAGGAGTCCCTGGGAAGCCGTATAAGTGGTGGTCAGAGCACCCGCGCCGAGGGAACCGTGAACGGTACCGGCGGCACCAGCCTCCGACTGCATCTCCACGACCTTTACCTTCGTGCCGAAGATATTCTCTCTTCCGGCCGCCGCCCACTGGTCCACGTAGTCGGCCATGGGGCTGGACGGGGTGATGGGGTAAATTCCCGCCACCTCAGTGAACGCATACGACACATGGGCCGCCGCGTTGTTGCCGTCCATCGTCTTGAATTTTCTCGCCATTCAAACCCAACCTTTCGGCAGCATCGTTCCGACGCTGAGACCCGCATCAGCGGGTCTTTTTATTTTTTCCTGTAATCGAGAATTTTATCATCGTTTCCTTCGCTTGTAAAGGGTACGGCTGTATATGCTTTATCAATTTAAAGCGATTAATTGTAAAAAATGAATGAAAAACGGTCTTCACCTGCAAAACAGCCCCGGAACCCGCCTGGGTCCCGGGGCTTTCACCCTGTTTTTGAATTATTCTTCCGTCTGTGTATCGTCAGCCGTTTCTCCGGCTTCAGGCTGAGGGAAGGTCAGCTCGATACGCGCGTTGCCGGTGTTCGCCCGCACCGGGATACGGCCGGGCGCCTCGTAATGGGAACCCATCCGGCGGCCGTCGACAAACACCGCGGAGTTGCTGGTATCCGCAGTGACCCGGTACGCCTCCGCAGGCTCGGTCATTTTCAGCCTTACAGGCCCGTTGGCCGTTTCAGCCGTCAGTTTGGAAGCCACTTCGCAGTCCGCGACGTTTACCGCTCCGTTGGAAGTCTCCAGATTCAGCGCCGCGACAGCGCCTCCGTTGACATGGATCGGTGCGTTCACGGTATACAGGACAGCTGCGGGGACGGAGACCTCCTCCAGTTCGATGGCCATATTGCCCGTCTCCGCCTGCAGGGAGCCGCCGAAACGGCAGTTCACCAGCTTGATCTTGGCATTCCCCGTCTTCAGCTTCACCTCGGCATCCTCCATCTTCAGTCCGGCCGCCTCGATCCTGGCGTTGGTCGTGGTGACCTCGATGGTCTCATATACTCCGGACGGCAGATAGAGCTCCACCGCCTGCCCGCCGAAACCGGCGGTCCCGCCTGTCAGGCGTCCCACGCCGGAGCTCGCCGTGCTGTGGATGATTAGGGTGTCGTCCTGCACGGTCACACTGATCTCATCCTCCCGGCGCAGATACAGTCTCACGTCGGCGCCGTATCTGCCGTCAACGGCAGGATGCAGGGTGACCGGACAGTTCTTGACGAACACCTTCACCTTGTGGAACGGCGTCAGGTCGAAGTCGGCAAACTCATAGGGCACGGTGGCGTCCTCCATGATATCCTTCAGTGACGCGAACGCCTTTCTGGCCTCGTCCATGCCCTTTTTCGCAGTCTCCCTGGTCTCCTGGAAGACCCGGTCCGTCGTCCTTTTCACTTCCTCCATGGTACGGTTCCAGTCCATGGCGGCATCGTTTCTTGCCGGCTCGCTCTTCTTCCATTCCTCTTCCAGGCGGTCGCCGAATGCGTTGACCGCACTTCCGGCGGACTCCCAGGCCTTTTTCGCGAACCGTTCGACGGCGGAACTGAAGTCCCGGATCATCTCGCTGAAATCGACCGTCCAGCTTCCGTCGCTTCCGTTATCTGACTCGCTGAACTCAGCAGAGAGACGGGCCCCGACTTCCTCAGGGCTTCCGATCTCTTCGATCACCTTTTCTTCATTCTCCGGTCCGGCTTCTTCGATATATTCGGCATAATACCGGAGGACCTCTTCCTTCTCCGGCTCGTCCATGACCAGATTCCCTTCCAGACGCTTCAGAAACTCTTCCTTACGCATTCTCTGTCACTTCTCCTTTCAACAACCTGTCGATCCCGCTGCGGTAGGTCTCCCAGTCCGCGCGGAAGATGTCCAGCTGTTGTTTGCCCGCGGCGGTGATCGTGTAGTACCGGCGGTTCCGCCCGTTGATCGGGCTGTCGTATGTCAGCACATACTCCTCCTTCTGCAGCCGGCGCAGCACCGGGTACAGCGTGGACTCTGATACGTCGATGACGTTCTTCATCTGTGCCGTCAGCTCATAGCCGTACACGTCGCGGCTGTCCACTACTGCCAACACGCAGGCGTCCAGCAGGGCCGATCCGATCTGAAATGCCATAAGACACCTTCCTTTCATTTGCTCCGCCGGACCTGAAATCTCCGGCGCTGCCCATATTATACGGAATATAATATTATTGTCAATATATCTTCTGTGAACTTTTCGTGAATCCCCGTGAACGAATGAAGGAGGCCGGCAGCGCTGCTGCCGGCCTCCTTTTCAGACAGGGTCGGGATTGTTATACGATCTGCTCTGTGCGGGTGATGAAGTCATCCTGCGTCCTCTTGTCCAGGGAGACGAAGTAGGTGGAGAAGCCTGCGATGCGGACGATCAGATCCTTGTAGTTGTGAGGATCCTCCTGCGCTTTGTGCAGGTTCTCGGTGCTTACCACATTGAACTGCACCTGCATGCCGCCGAGCCTGAAGTACGTGTTGATCAGGGACTTCAGCTTCATGGCACCGGCGTCTCCGGCGACGCTGCCGGGGCTGAACCGGATGTTCAGCTGGTCGCCGTTGGTCAGTTCCCGGTGGGGCAGCTTGGCTGCGGAACGCAGGTAGGCGGTGGGGCCGTTCTTGTCAAAGCCCTGGCGGGAGCTGATGGCGTCTGCCAGAGGCTCCCAGTCCTTGCGCCCGTCCGGCGTGGCCGGGGTCATGGAGCCCTGATAGATGTGGGCCGTCATGGTGAAGGTGCCTCCGGAGTAGTGCCCGCGCGGGCCGGTGGCGTTCGTGCAGTCCTCAGCGAACTGGAGAAGCACCCAGTGGGCCAGCTCATCCACCTCATCGATGTCGTTGCCGTAATGGGGCACCTCGTTGATGATGGTCTGACGCAGATCCTCATAGCCCTCCCAGTTGGCTTTCAGCGCGTCGTACATCTCACGGGTGGTGACGGTCTTGTCATCGAAACAGAGCTTTTTGATGGCCATGAGGCTGTCCGCGATGTTGGCGGTGCCCACCGCGGTGATGCCGGTGCGGTTGTACTTCGCTCCTCCCTGGTGCACGTCCTTGCCGGATTCCAGGCAGCCCACCATCAGCGTGGAGGCCGCGATGCAGGGGAAGTAGTGACCGTACATCAGCTCGAACATGTTGCAGAAGGACACGTTCCAGTCCAGCAGATACTGCAGTTCCTTCGCGTAATTCTCCTTGAACTCCTCAAAGGTCTCGCACTCATACAGCGGCTTGCAGGGCAGGGCCATCTTTCCCGTTTGGGGATTGACGCCGCCGTTGATAGCCACCAGAAGTACGATAACGGTGTTCCACATGCTCTCGGTACCGGTACAGCCGGCCGCCGTCCATTCGTTGCCGGTCCCGCCGGGTTCCACGCATCCGACGATGGAATAGTCCGCGGCGTCCTCAGCGGAGAAGCCCAGATCCATCATCTGCGGGATGATCACTTCGTCGTTCTGCAGCTGAGGGATGCCTCCGTTGAGCTTGCAGGATTCGATGCCCAGGCGCCACACGTCATCCGGCGTACCGGGATGGATGCGGAGGGCAACGGTAGGATCCGGGAAGCGCATGCGGCCGTAGGTCTGCAGGAACAGGCGGGTGCATTCGTTGCTCGCATCCGTGCCGTCGGCGTTGCGGCCGCCCAGCGTGAGCGCCAGGCCGCTGGTGGGCGTCAGACCGTTGTAGATCATGGAATACACGTTCCTGCCGGTCTTCTGGATCTCGATCAGATCCCTGTTGGAGAGCATGAAGCCGGGCAGCACGATGATGTCGCTGAGGCGGAGGATGAAGGCGTCCGTATATTCCTGCGCCACTTCCGTGGTGATGGCGCCGGATTCCAGTTCCTTATGGAGCAGATGGCCGACGTACTCGTCGATACGGCCCATGCTGGCGCCGTGCTGCTGGGCGTCGGTAGACTGCATGATCTGATAGAAGACGGCCGCCTGCAGGCCCTCCCAGTAGGTGCGGGCCGGATGCTCCATGATCCAGTCCAGGCTGTCCGCCATCCTGAGGAGTTCGGCTCTGCGGGTCTCATCCGCTGTCTCTTCCGCCTTGGCGCGGCATGCGGCCGCATAGCCTTTGCTCATGGTGATAGCCGCGTCACAGACCCGGATCACCGCATGATAGAACACATGGGAGCTGGCCATGTCTCCGAACACCTTGCCGCGCATGGCGTCCAGCTTGGCCTGAGCTTCCGCCTTGACGGCACCGAAGCCCTTGTTGATGGCCGCCCGGAAGTTTGCCACATAATGGCCCTGGGGACGGGTGCAGATGCCGCGGAAATTGGGGTTCGTGGAACCGGCATTCAGGAACATGCCGTTGCCGGCTGCGTTCCAGAAGTCATCGGTCATGATGCCCTCCGCCATCTTGGAGATGGTCTTGTCCTTCCAGTAGTCATAGGCCTCACGGAATATCTCGCGGTCCTCATCGCTCATGTAGACGGATTCCCCGTTCTGCCAGGCCTGGCGGAAGGTCTCGTCATCGTCGTCGACCACGGGCGGGATCCATGCGACGCTCCATTCGACGTAGGGGCACATGCTGCGCTGGTCCGGTCCGGGACTACCCACAAGGATATCGTCGTCAAACACGTGATAGGCGCGGTTCTGTGCCCAGTACAGCATGGCACCGGCGCGTTTGAGCATTGGATACTCGTTTTCATGCGCCTTGTAATACTCCGTATACAGGCGGGTGCGCTCTGCGTTGATGGTGATGTACTTGCCGCCGGTGAACACGTCGCGCTTGGCGCGGATCGCCCGGATGCGGTCGGTCATGGGAACAAATTCAAACATCGTCTCATTACCCCTTTTCAAAGATGGTGGTCACAGCTCTCAGCCGTTGTTTTCATAATTATTCTATCTTATTCCCTGCCCTTTTACAACGAAAGAACCATTTGATTTTCGTATGCAGAGATACGTTTTCCTTCTCGAATAATGACAAATCCGCATCAGCCGCACCTCCGCTTCCGATGGACAACCTCCGGTGCGTTCTGTATAATGAAAAACAGATCAACAACCAGGCGGGAGTGATGTTATGCTTACTGGCAAACTATATGATATTCAGGGCTTTTCCGTCCAGGACGGGCCGGGGATCCGCACCACTGTTTTCCTTAAGGGCTGCCCCCTGCGCTGCCCCTGGTGCCACAGTCCGGAGAGTCAGGAGTTCCCCACGGAGCTGAACTGGATGAGGATCCGCTGTCTCGGCCTGGATGCCTGCGGCGCCTGTCTGAATGTCTGTCCGAAATACGCCATCACCGCCGGGCCGGAGGCCACCGACGCCAAGGGGGATCCCATCCGCTACCCTGACGTGGACAAGACGGTCTGCGACGACTGCGGCGCCTGTGCGAAGGCCTGCAAGGCCACGGCGCTGTATATGTGCGGCACGGACACCACGGTGGACGAGGTCATGTACCGCCTGCTGAGAGACAAGCCTTTCTTCGAGGAATCCGGCGGCGGCATGACCATCTCCGGAGGCGAGTGCCTGTGCCAGCCGGACTTCACCTTTGAAGTCCTTCGCCGCTGCAAGGAGGAAGGCATCCACACGGCGGTGGACACCACCGGTTTCGTACGGTGGGAGGTCATCCAGCGGGTGCTCCCCTATACCGATCTGTTCCTCTACGATCTGAAGTGCATGGACTCCGCTCTCCACAAACAGGTGATCGGCGTCCCCAACGAACTGATCCTGGAAAACTGCGTGAAGATTGCCGAGGCCGGCGGGCGCATGCAGATCAGGATCCCCACGATCCCTATGTTCAACGACAGCCGGGAACACTTTGACCGTTACGGGGAATTCCTGCAGCCTCTGAAGGACGCCATCGAGGTGGTACAGCTGCTGCCTTACCACAAACTCGGCATCAGCAAGCATGAGCGGCTGATGAAGAAGGAGAAGATCTTTGTGGCGGAGCCGCCGTCTGACGCGCTCATGGAGGCGCGCAGGGACCAGCTGCTCGCCTACGGTCTGCCGGTACAGATCCACTGACGCACCCATATCCTGTCCGGAAAGGAGAACTTCCTATGCAGCATGAGATCACGCGCACCGGTCCTCTTCTGGATGGAAAGGGCCGCCTCCGGGAGCCCGGCTGGGCCAGAAGGCCGCTGCTGACCTATGACAGAGGCAGCGTAAAGACTTCCGCGCTCCGCCTCAAGGAGTGGGATTATTATTACATCGGCTGCGGAGACCGCTTCGGACTTGCCCTGACCATAGCCGACAACGGATATATGGGGCTGGACAGTGTCTCCTTCCTGGATTTCGAGGAGGGCTGGGAGATCACAAAAAGTCCCATGCAGATACTCACCCGGGGCAGGAAGTCGCTTTCCCCCTCCAGCGGAGACGGTTCTGTACGTTCCGCGGGAAAAGACTACTATCTCGCTTTCCGGAAATCTGGCTCCCATCGTATCCTGACATTCAAGATGGAGGATTTCAGGGACGGCGCTCCCATTGAGGGTGCCGTGACTCTGTCCGATCCCGGAACGGACAGCATCGTGATCGCCACACCCTTCGACGGGGACAGGAAGGCCTTCTATTATAATCAGAAGATCAACTGCCTGCCCGTCGAGGGCACGGTCCGCGTCGGCAGGGACACCTATGCTTTCTCACCGGAAAACAGTTTCGGCGTGCTGGACTGGGGCCGGGGCGTATGGACATACAAAAACACCTGGTACTGGGGCAGCGCCTCAGGAACTGTAGCCGGTGTCCCCTTCGGCTTCAATATCGGGTACGGGTTCGGAAACACGGAAAAGGCCAGCGAAAACGCTCTGTTCCTCGACGGCAGACTGCATAAGCTCTCCCGTGTCCAGTTCATCATTCCGAAGAAAGCGGACGGAACGGACGACTTCCTCTCCCCCTGGCGGTTCACCTCCGACGACCGCCGGTTCGAGATGTCCTTCACGCCGGTACTGGACCGCGCCAGCCGCACGGACTTCAAGATCCTGTGCAGCGATCAGCACCAGGTCTTCGGCCGGTACAGCGGCCGCTGCGTCCTGGACGACGGCGCCGTCCTGCAGTTCAGAGATCTGTTCGGGTTTGCCGAGAAGGTCTTCAACAAATGGTAAAGGAGCGTGCCCCATGGCACAGATCATAGATTTCGACGCTGCCGGCAGAAGGCGCCGGGAGGAGCAGCGGAAAGCCTGGGAGGACGAGCTGATCGTTCTTCTGAACGAGTTTCGCGGTCTGAATCCCGTATGCATGGACTGGGTCTATCATGCGCAGATGCTGGCAGATGCAGGGAACAGTTCCCTGTATGAGACCGGCAAGCAGCTGCGTGCCGGGATATGGCGCGTCATCGACGAGATAAGCGCCCACCTCGTGAACGGGGATTACGGTGGCGATACGGTGTCCCTGTATAGGACGGAGTTCCATCGCACACAGAAGGAACTGGCCGGATTCATCTATGACGTTCGAGAGGTACAGAAGAACTGTTGACCGTCGCCTTGGCATAGGAAGAATGGAGGCCGGAGATGGAGAAGAAGAACAATTTGTGCCGTGGAGACCCAGTCTTGTCAATCCTGGCAGGCGTCTTCCTCCTGTTCTATGACATTCCTCTGGCATTTGTTGCCGCCCTGATGGTTGTCAACGGCTCCCTGAAGGAGCTTGAGATCTCTGGGCTCTGTCTTTTTGCTTTTGTCGTCCTGGCTGTGGCCGTCCTCCTCTTTTGCCGTAAAGCGAAGGCGGCTGCCTCTTTGGTTACTGTTGCCGCTGTGCTTGTCGTTCTCTACTTTCTTCCTCAGATCCTGGAGCTGCTGCGTGGGGAGATCCCAGAAGACCCCTCGTCTCTGCTTTATACCGTCTTCTCTTTGGGGCAGATCCTGGCATGGACGTTACTGGCCACAGCCCTGTTTTTATGCGGAAGGCTTGCATTGCCTCTCACCTTTCTTTCCGCTGCAGCAGCGTTAGCCTCCTGTCTTGCCAACTTTATCTCTTTCTTTGTGCCCGGACATGCTGCGGGACATCCCTCTCCTATAAATGTCATTCCGGTCATGTTCGCAATCTCCGTCGTCTGCATCGGGCTTTGGTTGCGTTCTGTCGTCCGCGGAAGCTCGCGGGAGTAGGCCCCATTATCAGACATTCTTTTCATTTATTATTTTCTAAATACACGAATCATAACCACGCGTTGAACGCGTGGTTTGGTCAGGCCCTATAAGGGCCTATCTCCTGTGGTTGCCCCCTTAAGGGGGCACCGAGGAGGCCTGACAACCACACCATTATTTCTGGCAGCCCCCTACTCGGGGGCTGTCAC
>JAFYAU010000016.1 GCA_017540565.1 Oscillospiraceae bacterium | reverse complement strand
CGTCCACGAACGTGATCGTGTAGTGCCCCTGCTGCGTGTCGCCGGTTACCGTGATCTTGTACTCGCCGGGCTTGTTGCCGGGCTCGCGGCTGATCTCGTACTCGATCATGCTGATGTCTTCGCCGTTCACGAAGCCTTCCGACGTCACCGTTCCCCCGCCGGTTTCTCCGTTTCCGCCCGAGGGCTTTCTGATGCCCTGATTATCTCCCGAATCTGCTTTCACGATCCGGGCATAGACACGGAAAACCGGGGGTGACCGAAAAGGTCACCCCCGGTTTCTTTCTCCGTCGGCAGCAGTCATTCTCCGTCTGCCTGTTTCAGTATCCCGTCCAGGAATCCGAACACGCGGTCCATGTTCTCTCTCATGAACCAGTCCGGCGTGACGATATGGTTCAGCGCGCAGTGGTTCCAGCCGTCGAAGATCTGGAAGCGCACGCGGTCACGCCCGCAGCGCTTCTCCAGAACCGCTGCCAGTCGCTGCGACTCCGTACACGGCACGACGACGTCGTTACGTCCCACCTGAACCAGCGTCGGGGGAAAGCCCTCCGTTATATACGTCACAGGGTCAAGCAGCGCGGCAGCATCCGGGAACTTTCTGGGATTGGCTCCGATGAATATCGTGGTCAGGTCGGGAGGGATCAGCCCCCCTCCCTCTCCTTCTTTCGGGATTTCCTCCTCCGGAGGGGTCATGATGAGAAGATCGTAGCATCCGCACTGGGCGACCACGGCCTGCACCTTTCCGCACACGTCCGGCAGGACCGGATCCGGTCCGTCGAAGGCCGGGATGCCGGCTGTAGCCGCAGCAAAGACCGCATAGTAGGCTCCGGCGCTGTCGCCGCCCAGGGCGAAGCGCCCGGGGTCCAGCCTGTACTCCTCCGCGTGCGTGCGCAGAAAACGGATGGCCGCCTTCACGTCGTACAGGGCGTTGGGTGCCTTGCTCTCGAACGCCTTTCTGTACTCCACGGAGACGACGGCGTATCCGCGGTTGATCCCGTCGACCGCAAGCAGGAACTGAAGGTCCTGCTTGTCTCCGGCGATGAAGGCGCCTCCGTGGAGGAAGATATAGGTCGGGAAGGGTCCTTCCCCTTCCTCCGGGAGATAGATATCCAGCACCTGGCTGGGAGAAATCTCCGCATAGGGCACGTCCAGCCATTTCCTCTTCACGTCCCGGATATCCACCATATCGGCCTCCATGGGGTCTTCGGGTTCGATCAGCTTCCAGGGTATGTCAAGTTCGTACAGTGCCATCTGTTTTTCCTCCCCGTCCTTTCTGTTTTCCGGCGGTTGCCGGATATGGTTCCCTTCTTCTGAATCATATCACAGAAGAAGCAGGATAGAAAGAGGGCCGCCGGTTCCGGGGCCGATTCTTCTCTCTTATAAGCACGCGGTCTCCGTATTCCGGAGCCAGTCTTCACAGGATCGGGAACAAATCTAGCGAAAGGGAATATCTTTTCTTTTGAATTTTCTTTGCATCTGAGGATACCTTATGGTATTATCTCTGCGATACCGTAGGGTCCTGCCAAACGGGCGCGAAATTCCAGGAAGGGAGTGGACGGGCACCCGATGAAGTCGTTCTTCAAAAAGTTCTTCAGCACGCTGTTCGACGCTACCTTCTGGAAGTATGCCGTCGTCGGCTGCGTCAACACCGCCGTCGGCGCGGGGATCATGTTCCTGCTGTACAACGTGTTCCACGTCAGCTACTGGGTCTCCGCCGCCTGCAACCACATCGCGGGCGCCACCACCGGATACTTTCTGAACAAGAACTGGACCTTCCGGAACAAGACCAAGGACTGGCGCCTGACCGTGAAGTTCATCCTGAACATCGCCTGGTGCTATCTCGTGGGCTACGGCATCGCGAAACCGCTGATGCGGCGCATCCTGGCAGGCGCGGAAAAATCCGTGCAGGAGAATATCGCCATGGCCACGGGGCTGATCATCTTTATCGGGCTGAACTACATCAATCAGCGCTTCTACCTGTTCAGGCAGGAAGAGACGGAACCTGCCGCGGAGGACCAGCCGGGACCGGACGGCAGCGAAAACTGAATCGGAGATACGGAAGCGCCGCGGCCCGAACGGGTCCGCGGCGCTCTGCTGTTCCGTGCCGGACGGCCTGCGGAGGGAGTTCTCTCAGTTTCCGTCATTCCGCGCGTCCGCCGGGGGGGCGTCTCCGCTCACGTCCGACGCCATGGAGTTGATGGTGCTGTCGATCGGGCTGGCGCAGAGTTTTTCCGCCAGGTCCGCGAGATACTCCAGCGGGATCTGCCTCCCCAGATCGATCCAGTCGATGTAGCTGATGATCAGTCCTGAAACGGTGAATACCAGGGCGAACGTATAATAGTCGTCGACCCCGGCGTTCTGTCCGAGCATCAGCCTCTTGGCCATCTCCCCGGTCTTCATCCCCAGAATGTGGAACAGATCGTCTTCCTCCCTGCCCCTGTACAGGCACCGGAACTCCGCGGGATATCTCTCCGCCAGTTCGTTCGTATGGAGGATGAAGCGCCGGGCGTCGAATCTTCTCGGCCCGATGATCCCCTCCCGTTCCATGCGGAGGAGGTACTCGTCGGTCATGTCCCGGAGCCATGACATGTACACGTCGTGCACGCCCCGGAAATGCAGATAGAACGTGCTCCTGTTGATGTCCGCCCTCCTGCACAGTTCCTTGACGGAGATCTCCCCCGCCTGCGTCCCGTCCATCAGGAGGACAAGGGCCTCGTGCAGCGCCCTTCTCGTCTTCACCGTCCGGAGATCCCGCGTCTCCGCCATGCCCGCGTAGTCTATAAAGCTCATATTCTCTTGCCCTTTCTCCGTCTTTCCGCGGCGGAGGCCTCGGCGCCTTCCGCGCGTCTTCCTTCTTTCCGCTTTCAGTATAGACCCGCCATTCGGGCGGATAACAGAATGCCGGAGGAATAATTCCTCCCCGCTCCCGTTCCATATGTCGGAAAAGAAACATTTTCCGGATTTCTGGTGTTTGTAATCGGGCCCGCCAGCGGATAGTATATCCTCAAGAGTTATGTGCCTTTCCGGAGGTGGTCCCGTATGAAAAAAAGCAACTACATGTCGCTGACGGATGGAAAGCTGCTGCCCGTTCTGATCCGGTTCTCCATCCCGTTCATCCTCTCCTCCCTGCTCCAGATGCTTTACTCCTCCGTGGACGTGTATTTCATGGGGCATTTCGCGAGCACGGCGTCCGTATCCGGCGCCTACTCCGGCGTGGGGCTGATCGGGACGATCACCTACATCTTCTTCGGCATCGCCACGGGCGGCACGATCCTGCTCGGGCAGCATATCGGGGCGGACAACAAGCGCGGCGCCGCCAAGGCTCTCGGCAACCTCATCACGCTGTCCTTCCTCTCCGTGGTCCTGTCCATGATCATCGTATTCCTCCTCGGCAGGGGCATCATCGCCGTCATGCAGGTCCCGAAGGAGGCCGTCGGCGAAGCCTGGAACTACATGCGCACCTGTTCCTACGGCCTGATCTTCGTCATGGGGTACAGCACCGTCGGAAGCGTGCTCCGCACGATGGGAGACTCCCGCGCGCCGTTCATCTTCATCGTCATCTCCAGCTTCCTGAACATCGTCTTCGACTACGTCACCGTCGGTCTGTGGCACATGGCCGCCACCGGTGCCGCCGTCTCCACCGTCACCTCGCAGGGGATCTGCTTCATCCTCTCCCTGCTGTACATCCGGAAAAAGGGCCTGACGTTCCCCTTCTCCCTGCGGGACTGCATCCCCGAGAAGGACACCATGCTGACGATTCTGAAGGTGGGCATCCCCATCTCGCTGCAGAGCACCATGAACAACGTCAGCTTCATGATCAGCGGCGCCATGATCAACACCATGGGCCTCTACGTTTCCGCGGCCTCCAGCGTCATCGGCTCCGTCACCAGCTTCTGCCTGATGATCCCCATGTCGCTGCAGGCGTCCATCGCCACGATGACCGCGCAGAACATCGGAGCTCGGAAGCCCGAAAGGGCCGTCCGCTCCCTCTGGTACGGCATCGGGATCTCCCTGCTGTTCGCCATTCCCTTCTGCATCGTTTGCGCCCTGTGGCCGGAAGCCATCGCCGGCATCCTGAACAAGGACCCGAAGGTGCTCGTGGAGAGCGTCCGCTACCTGTATCCCATGAGCTGGGACGCCATTTTCGTCTCCTTCGTCTTCTGCTTCAACGGCTTCTTCAACGGATGCGGCAAGACGCTGTTCGCCATGCTGCAGGAGACGCTGTCCGCCTTCCTCGTGCGCATCCCCGTGACCTGGCTGATGCTCCATCTGCTGAAGAATCCGACCATCTTCTTCGTCGGGATGGGCGCCCCTCTGGCCTCCCTGGCCTCAATGATCGCCTGCATCATCTATTACCGCGCCAGGTTCAGCCGCTCCCAGCTGGAGAACATGAAACTTCTGCAGGAGGAATGAACGCCGTCATTGGCTTTTCCCTGCCCGGGTGGTATAATACCTGACAGATTTCAGCATCGGAGGTGCCTCATGCATACCTCGCCGCCAAGCAAAAAGACCCGGGACGCGATCATCGTCGTCATCGCGCTGATCCTGTGCACCGTGATCTTCATATCACGCTACAACTACGTGAACGTCTCTCATCCATGGCTTCTGGCCGCGTGCGACGCCCTGTTCGGCGTCGGCCTTCTCTACATCATCTGGGGCATCGTGATGTACGCCACGTACAAGGGCGGCCTGGACGGCCTGTTCTACATTGCCCGGAACATCGCGAGCATCTTCAAGAAAGACCGCGACGTCGAAGCGATGACCTATTACGACTACATCTCCTCCCGGGAGAGACTGCCCAACCGCTTCAGGACCTTCCTCCTGGCCGGCGGAATCATGCTGGTCCTGTCCGCCGTGTTCTTCGTCCTGTACCGGAAGTTCTGCAGATAAACAAGAATAGATACAGAAATAGATGATAGAACTGAGAGCGCTGCAATCCGTCATATTGCAGCGCTCTCTTTCAATCATTATGGGTCCGTCCTTCGCCGGATACGTTCCGTATCACCAGCGAAAGGGGATGTCTTTCAGCTCCATGCCGTATTCCGTTCCGTAGTAATCACAGATGCGGACGTTGACCAGAAGGCCGTTCTCGTCCCTTTCATATGCGGAGAATCCGGACTGCCAGGACCTGGCGTCCCAGTCCACATACGGCTTGTATCCGTGCTCCAGCGCGTAGTCCTGCGGCTGCGGCAGGGAGATCCATTCCATACAGCCCGTGATCCCGTCGTCTATGCTGTGGATGATGCGCAGCACGTTCCAGAACGGCATCACCCCGAGGGAGTCCTTGAAGATCTTGGCGAAGGCCTCGTTCCCCGGGAGCGCGGCAGCGTCAGCGACGACCGCCGGCGTCGGAGCCATCGGGTCGTTGGACGGCCGGTAGTTTCCTCCGCTTTTGAACTTGGGACTGATCACTTTCTTCCAGTCATCGAACGGCAGCGTGGGATCCATCAGTTTCGAAAAATACTGCTTCACTGCGCCCAGAAGCTGATTATGATCGGCCTCCGTCTGGTGCTGTGGCTTCCACTGTCGCGGTCTGTACGGAATAAGGCCGGGCATCCAGTTCCAGTAGAAATAGATGCGCAGTTCTTCAATCATGTTATGCGGCCGTATATCCGCGACCACCGCCATCGGAATCTTCAGGATCTTCTCCCGCTCGCGGATCTTGAAGTTCACGACCATCTCCGTCACGGAACGTCCGCCGCTTCTCGTCTGAACAAGCGGCGTGATCCAGGCATGTTCCGCCAGCACGAAGTCCAGCCATCCGTCGGCAAAGAACCGGATGTCCTCCAGTCCCTCATACCGGCCCATCGGGGCGTCTATGGCGGATTTCTCTCCGTTGAACAGTTTTGTGTCCTCGAACAGTCTGACGGCCTTGTCCGTCTCCCTGTTGCATATAAAGCTCATGAAGAGCACTTCGGGAGACGTGTAAAGGATCGATCTGTGGATGCCGCCGATGCTGTTTTCAAAGTCATTCTCGAATTCCAGTTTCCTGTCAATGTTCTCCAGCGTGATCTGAGACCTGTCAAGATATTCGACCATACGTCCACACCTCCAATACTATAGATAACTATCTATCAGCCCTTCTCAAACATCTCGCGGCTGCAGCAGTAGATCTCCGCAGCGATCTTCCACACCGTGTCCGGCGCGCCGTAGACCATCGGCAGATATCCTCCGCCGGCGCCGAGGAGCTCCAGGGAGTTTCCGACGATCGCGGCAATCTCTTCTTCGCTGTACGGCTTTCCGGGAACGTAGTCCTCCAGCCCGGCGTTGAAGCCGAGGCGGTCTCCGAACTCCCTCTTGTAGGCGGGGACGTCGTTCACCCTCCTCTGCAGCTGCATGAACGCCGGCTTCAGGTCGCAGAACCACGGCAGGAACCGGTCCACCTTTCCGCAGCAGTGGAAGGTGTACAGCTTTCCCAGCCCGTTGACGTGGTCGATGATCCTCTTCGTCGGATCGTACAGCAGTTCCTCCATCATGGCGGGAGAGAAGAAGGCGTCCTTTTCCGTACCCCAATCGTCGTGGATAACGAACAGGTCCGCCGGATACAGTCCGCTGAGCTTGTCTATCAGCCAGATCATCCAGTCGGCGAACCGCTCGAAGAAAGCCGCGCACGCCTCCGGCTCGACGAACATCGCCTCCAGCGCCTCCGCGAAGCCGCCCAGGAAATCCGCCAGGGACTGGAACGGCCCGTGGTAGATGTCCAACGCCAGGACCCGTTCCGGATCGTAGGTCGATGCCATGTACTTCGCGGCGTATTCGTCCAGGTTGTACTCGTGCAGGTCCGGGAACTTGATCTGCTCCTCCCATTTCAGGATATCGTCGCAGATGCGCGTCCCGATCGTCATGCAGGCGCCGCCGGCGAATCTGTCGAACGTCCAGCTGTTGCCCCACGCGTCATGATAGACGTATCTGTCCTGCTCCGCGCGCAGATTCGGACCGAGCTGGCATCCCGGCGGGCACTTGTCGTACAGGTTGAACATGTGCAGTTCCTGCACCTCCGCGGCCGGGACCGGGATCCACAGGGGATCCTCCCTGCGCGCGTTCCTGTAGAAGTTCTCCTTTACCGTGATCGGATAGTCGAAGACCGGCAGGTCCATCGTCCCGCCGAACATCGAGGTCACCGTTTTCTTTTTTCCTTCTCCCACTTTCGGGCGTTCATATCTCATTTTTGTCATCCCCATTGAAGGGCAGCGGCCGCGCCGCTGTCTGTTATGCGATCCTCAGATGTTCTTCATTTCCTCCGCGAGGTCCGCGAGGATTCCTTCGAACTCGGAGTAGTATTTTTCCTTGCTCTCGTGCCCGCTCAGCTCCATCGGCATCTCCTCCAGGCTGGCCAGGAAGGTTGGGATCCACTGGAACGGCACGGAGACGATCATCGTGTTCTCGTCCCACAGATGGCGTCCGTGGGGCCCGTGCACCAGGCCGGGCAGGATGAAGTTGATCTCGCCCGTCTCGTAGGGATAGGTCAGGAACCAGCTGCAGCCCATGACCGCCGTGCTTACGGAACGGTACGGCATGCCGGTGGCGTAGGTGGTCGCCCGCATGATCTTCTCCCCGATGGAGATGGGCGCCGTGAGCACCAGCACGTCAGGCAGGAAGGTCAGCTTCCCGCTGGGACAGAACCGGACGAAATTGCAGCTGTCCTTCGCCAGCAGCTTCACGTTGCGGTAGACGTTGCGGTTGCCGCGGGCATCCTGCCACACGCCGAGGCGCTGGCCGATCTGGCCGCTGACGGCGCTGCCCGGGAACTGCTCCATCCCCAGCACGCACTTGCCGACGCAGGTCTCCTCGTTGTCCTTCCCGAAATAGAAGGGCTCCTGTTTGTCCTGGCACATGCGGAACATCTCGCACAGGCTCATCTTCGCGTCCATGGGCAGCTGCGGGCAGTCCGTCGGGCGGAAGAGGTCGAATTTCACGCCGATGGCCGGCAGCTTCAGTCCCAGTCTGTCGATGGGGCTGAAATCCAGATCAGAAATCTTCATACGTTACCGTTCCTTTCCTCGGTTTTTATCACAGGCAGATGCCGAACTCATCCTTCAGCGTCCGCAGCAGTTCCTCGTCAGATTCCAGTTTTCTCTCCGTCACCTGACCGTTATCGTGACATTTGTAAACATCGCCGGTGATGCTCTTGCTTCCGGTATCCGTGCTGAGGTTCACCAGCAGCATCATCTGGAAGTAGCTTCCCGGGCCCATCGCGATCTGGTAGTTCAGCGGGATGAAGTCCATCGGCAGGAAGGGCCTGTCGTCGAAGGAGATGACCGGCTTGTCCCCGTCCTCCTCATGGCGGAAAACGGTCGTAAAGATATCGTCCTCCGCGACGAAGAACCCGTCCGCCTCCCCGTCGAAGGGAACGGCGTGCCGGGCGGAGGGACCTCCGTATCCGACGTCGGCGAAGAACTTCCGTCCGCCGATGACCACGATGCTCGCCCTGTGGGACAGCGGCCGGATCATGTCGAATCCGTACCGGATGCGGCAGGCCACCGGATACACCTCGTATCCCACCGCCTGCAGCAGCGCGTAGAACAGCCCGTTGAGTTCGAAGCAGTATCCGCCTCTCCGCCGGGTCACGATCTTGTCGAACAGGGCGGGGATGGCCAGATCCGGACAGGCCCTGTCCCTGTACACCGTGATGTCCTCGAAGGGCACGTGGGTCAGTTGGGCATGGATCAGCCGGTCCAGATTCTCCTTCGTCGGCTCCAGTGTCTCCTCTTCGATGCCGATCCTGTGCAGATAGGCGGCCAGGTCGGGCAGCGGTTCCTTCATTACGCTGTACACGGGCGTCTCCTCCTCGTCGGTCCTTTCTCAGACGCGGACCGGGTCACCAGTCCGCCATGGCGGAGATGATCTCCGCTTCGTAATCCCCCTCGAAATCCTCCATGCGTCCCCAGGTCCGCACGTTGCTGGAACAGCCCGGGTCCTCCGGAGGATATTCCCATATATGATAGGCCAGTCCCCGGCGGATGAACTCGATCCCGCCGCATCCGTCGTTTTCCGTGTACTCGTACGGGATCTGTTTTTCCTTCAGGAACCGCTGGATCCTTTCCAGTCGCATGGGGTCATCCCTCTCTCCGGACGGCGGACGCGGGACCTGTCCCGCGCCCGCCGCATCGTTTCTTCTCTTACAGTATCCCGCGGATCTTCTCCGCCAGGGCCTCCGCGACGGCCGCGTGGGCCGCGGCGTCCAGATGGATGCCCTCGTAGTCCGTGGTGGAAGCCACCTGTCCCAGGTCGATGTACTCGCAGCCGTACATGTCCGCGGTGCGCCGGTAGCACTCCGCCAGCGCGCGGGACTTCTCGATGCTCTCCATCGTGGTGATGCCGTCGGGAAGCCGCATGGCCGCCTCTCCGACGGGAACGGGCACGGCCACCAGCACCTTCGGCACGGGCACGCCCAGGTAGGCCGTCGGATCCTTGACCACCTGGATCAGGCGTCCCAGTCCCATGGCGATCTCGGGAGGATTCGCGTGGAACAGATTGCGGCAGTCGTTGGTCCCCAGCATGAGGATGACCAGGTCCAGCGGGGCGTGCGTCTCCAGGCAGGGCCGCAGATAGGCAAGGCCGCTGCGGTTCGGGGACGTGGGGTCGTCGAACACGGTGGTTCGCCCGTTCAGTCCCTCCTCGATGACCCCGTATTCCGGGCCGAGCAGGGCCTGCAGGCGTCCCGTCCACCGCACGGAGATATCATGGCGTCCGAACTGTCCGTGCACCCATTCCGGGGACAGGCCGTAGGTATTGGAATCGCCGTAGCAGAGAATGTGTTTCATGGCGGGGCTCCCTTACCGGATGTCGTCCGCGCGGGTCTCCTCGATGGAGGCCACGGAATCATCCTCCCAGTTCCACTCGCGGCCGCCCTTGAAGACGCTGGCGTTCATGTCGTTGGACAGCATCACGAGGCTGGCGTCGGGCGTGCGCTTGCACATCTCATAGAAGAACTCGGCGTCCGTCTTCGCGTTGTCCACGCACCACTCGGTGTCCTCGAGATACTTGCGCATGAAGTCCAGGCAGGTGTAGTCGAAGGGCGTGTTGGGCTTGGCGTGGCCGGGGATGACCACCAGCGGGTTGAGCGCCTCGATGAAGTCGATGTCCTCCATCCACAGGGCGCGCTCGGCCTTGCTCACCTCGCAGGTGAAGGGATGGGCCTCGTTGAAGATGATGTCGCTGCCGTAGGCCACGCGGATGGAGGGAATCCATACCAGCGTGTTGTACCGCAGGTCGCCCATGCGGTTGAAGAAGATCTTGACCTCCTGGCCGTCCACCAGGATCGTGTCGCCCTCGATGGGCTGGTACTCCACCGTCTTGTAGCACATCCTCGTCTTGCCGATGATGTCCTCCCAGTGCTCCAGCTTGTCACAGAACTGGGTGTTGATGGTGTGGCACACGTCCGCCGGGGCGATGCACTTCACGCCGGGGAACTGCTCGGCGATGTACGCCGTGCCCCAGTAGTGGTCGGGGTGGGCGTGGGTCACGTAGATATGGGTCAGCTCCCGCTTCAGGTCCATGATCTCGGCGGCGACGCGCAGGGCGTTCGGCCGGGTCCACTGGGTGTCGACCACGATGGCTTCCTTCTCGCCGTAGATGATGACGGAGGCCACGTTGAACCCGGACTCCTCCGCGATGCATACCTTGACCTTCAGCTGGCCTCTCTCAAAGGAAAAGTCCCTGATCTCCATAGACATATTTGACACTCCTTCTCGTATGGTTTATGTTTTATATCAGATAGAATCATTATAACAGCACGCCCGCCTCCCTGCAATCGCTGTTTTGCGCGGACCGGGACCGGAAACGGAGGAGAAACCATGGAATTCACGTACGAAAAGAGCCGCATCTTCCTGACGGACGCCGAAGGCGCGGTGATCGCGGAGATCACCTTCCCCATCGAGGACGGGGTCGCGGTCATCGACCATACCTTTGTGGACGGCAGCCTGCGCGGCCAGGGCGTCGCCGGGAAGCTGGTGACGGCCGCTGCCAATGCCGTCCGCGCCTGCGGCCTGAAGGTCCGTCCGACCTGCAGCTACGCCGCGAAGTGGTTCGCGGACCGTCCCGAACAGCAGGATCTGCTCGTTTGACAAACTCCCTCTGACAGACAGGCGCCCCCGCCGCGCGGTGGGGGCGCCTGTTCTTTTCTTTTTTTACTCCAGCGGGCTGAAATCCGAGGCGGGGTGCTTGCAGATGGGGCAGATAAAGTCCGCGGGGAGCTCGTCGCCCTCGTAGATGTATCCGCAGATGTTGCAGATGAATCCCTTTTTCTTCTGCTCCTCCTTCTTCGGCTTCGGCTTGGTGTTGGCGTGGTAGTACGCGTACGTGATCGGCGCGCCGCTGCCGGTCTTCCCGGCCTCGGTCACCTCCGCCACGAAAAGCGTGTGGCTGCCGAGGTCCATGCTGCTGATCACCTTCCCGGAGATGAAGCCGCAGGTGTGCTCGAAATGATACCGGCAGCCGTTGGCGCTGGTCCGGCTCATCGTGCAGTTCTCGTACTTGTTCACGTCCCGTCCGCTCTGGAACCCGAAGTGCTGGAACAGGCCGAACGGCGCGTCCTCGGCCAGGATGGACACGTTGAAGATCCCGGTCTTCGCGATCACGTCGTGCGTGTAGTTGGCCTTGTTCACCGCGATCGTGATGATCTGCGGATCGGAGGCCGCCTGGCAGACCGTGTTGATGATGCACCCGGTGTCCTTCGTCCCGTCGTTGGCGGACAGGATGAACAGGCCGTAGGTGAGGTCTCTGTATACGCTGGTGTCGATCATGGGGGTTTCTCCTTTCTCCGGAACGGATCCCGTCTTCTCTTCTTTCGCTTCGATATGCAGGCCGGCGGAAAGAGCGTCCGCCAGCGCCTCCACCTGGGGCAGCTGCTCCTCCGTCAGGGCGGATTTCATGGTCACCACGGGCTCCAGCACCGTCATGTTCTTCATGCCTTCGAGGATCCCGGCCATCTGCTTCGCGGCCATGGGACCCCAGCTCCCGTTCTCCATCAGGCCGACGGTCCTGTTCTGCAGGTTGTGCTCGGCCAGCGCCTCCAGCAGTTCCTTCATCGGCGTGTAGATGCCGGCGTTGTAGGTCGCGGACGCGAACACCAGCCTGCTGTACCGGAAGCACTCGCTGAGGACCACGCTCTTGTGGCTCACGCTGCAGTCGTACAGCCTCGTCTTCACGCCCCGCCGGCGGAGCGCGGCGGCGAGCACCTCGGCAGCGTTCTCCGTGTGGCCGTAGATGCTGGCGTAGGCGATGAGCACGCCGTCCTCCTCCGGGGTGTAGGAGGACCATTTGTCGTACTTGTCCAGGATGTAGCCCAGATTCTTCCGCCAGACGAAGCCGTGCAGCGGGCAGATCATGGCGATATCAGCGCCGGCGGCCTTCTTCAGCACCGCCTGCACCTGGGGTCCGTACTTGCCCACGATGTTCGTGTAATACCAGCGGGCGGCGTCCAGATAGTCCCGGTCAAAGTCCACCTCGTCGGCGAACAGGGCGCCGTCCTGGGACCCGAAGGTACCGAACCCGTCGGCGGAGAAAAGGATGCGGTCGGCCGCGTCGTAGGTCATCATGACCTCCGGCCAGTGGACCATGGGCGCGCCGATGAAGCTCAGGGTATGGCGCCCCAGTTCCAGCGTGTCCCCCTCCTTGATGACCTTCGCCTTTTCCGTCAGCTTCGGGCCGAAGAACTGGCCGATGAAGGTCAGCGCCTTGGCGCTGCAGACCACGGTCGCCTCGCGATGCCTTGTCAGCACCGCCTCCAGCATGGCCGCATGGTCCGGCTCCATGTGCTGGACGACCATATAGTCCAGCGGGCGGCCGCCCAGCGCGTGCTCCAGATTCTCGAGGAACAGCCCGGCGACCGCCTTGTCGGCGGTGTCCATCAGGGCCGTCTTCTCATCCAGCAGGAGATAGGAATTGTAGGCCACGCCCCTGTCGATGGGATACACGCCCTCGAAGAGGGCCAGCCTCCGGTCGTTTCCTCCCAGCCAGATGACGTCTTCCGTTACTTTTTTTGTGCAGTACATGATCGGTCTCTCTTTCCGCCGGCCGTGCCGGCCCGTATTCTCAGTATTTCTTCGTGCCGAACAGGCCGCGGATGATGGCGGCGGATCCGGAGCGCATGACGGAGCTCAGCGCGTTGCTGGCCGCCCGTTTGGCGATGGTCGCCGTGCTCGTGATCTTTCCCCCCGTCAGCGAGTTGACGATGTTCTTCCCAACGGCTCCGGCCACGGTGGACGCGGCGGCGTTGACTGCGCGCTGGCCGACCTTCCTCCGCTTCTCGGCCTCGCGGAGCGCGGCCTTCTCCTCCTTCAGGCGTTCCTTTTCCAGCCTCTCGGCCTCGGCGGCCGCCAGAGCCTCCTGCTCCAGCTTCCGCCCGGCTTCCGTCAGGATCTCGAAGGCGGACCGGCGGTCCACGTTGCCGTCATACTTCAAGCTCATCTCGTCGGTGTTGATCACGCGGCGCACCGCGCCGCTGTCCGCCTCTCCCATGCGGCTCTGGGGCGGCAGGATCTTCGCCCGCTGGACCACCGCCGGCACGCCGTCCTTCTCCAGGAAGCTGACCAGGGCTTCGCCCACGCCCAGTTCCTGGATGACGTCCTCCGTCCGGAAGGCGGGGTTCGTCCGGAACGAGTCGGCGACCGCACGGATCGCCTTCTGCTCGGCGGGCGTGTAGGCGCGCAGCGCATGCTGCACCCGGTTGGACAGCTGGGCCAGCACCTCGTTCGGGATATCCGACGGGCTCTGCGTCACGAAATAGATGCCCACGCCCTTGGACCGAATCAGCTTGACGATCTGTATGATCTTCTGCATCAGCGCCTTGCCGGTGTCCGTGAACAGCAGGTGCGCCTCGTCGAAGAAGAAGACGAGCCTCGGCTTCTCCGGGTCGCCCACCTCCGGCAGCTTCTCGAACAGCTCCGACAGCATCCACAGCAGGAAGGTGGAATACACTGTCGGGCTCTGGATCAGCCGCTTGGCGCTGAGGATGTTGACGTATCCCCGGCCGTAGGCGTCGGTCCGGATCCAGTCCACGATGTCCAGCGCCGGCTCTCCGAAGAACTGCTCGCCGCCTTCGGTCTCGAACGCCAGCAGCGCGCGCTGGATGGCTCCGATGCTTGCGGCGGAGACGGTCCCGTAGGTCACGGTGTACTCCGCCCGGTTCTTTCCCACGTAGGCCAGCATGCTCCGCAGATCCTTCAGATCCAGCAGGAGCAGGCCCTGGTCGTCGGCGATGCGGAACACCAGATTCAGCACGCCGCTCTGCACCTCCGTCAGCCCCAGCAGGCGGCTGAGGAGCAGCGGTCCCATGTCGCTGACGGTGATGCGGACGGGGACGCCCTCCTCGCCGAACAGGTCCCAGAACCGGGTGGGATAGGAGCGGAACGCGTAGTTTTCGATGCCGAACCGGGCGATCCTCTCCCGCATGTCCTCCGTGTCGGTGCCGGGCTGGCACATGCCGGACAGGTCCCCCTTCACGTCGGAGAAGAACACGGGCACGCCCATGTCGGAGAACGATTCCGCCATCACCTTCAGCGTGACGGTCTTGCCGGTGCCGGTGGCTCCGGCGATCAGTCCGTGGCGGTTGGCCAGCGACGGTTCGAGGAATATCCTGTCCTCCGCGCTCGCGATCCACAGCTTCTGATCCTGCACCATATGCGACCCCTCCCGTTCTGTGTTTTTCCGCCTTTATCATACACGAATCCCGGCCGGCTCACAAGAGCCGATCTCATGAAATCCGCCCCCGTGCAGGCAGCGGAAAACGGCGGAACGTCCGGCCGTGGCCGGCGCGTTCCGCCGCTTTGTGCAGTGTATTTCCCCGTACGGCCGTCAGGCGTCCCGGACGTCCGTCAGCTCGATCGTGAAATTCAGTTCCTTCCCCGCCATCTCGTGGTTCGTGTCGAAGGTGACGGTCTTCCCGTCCGTCGCGATGACGCGGGCGGGCACCTGGTCTCCGTACACGCTCTGCAGATAGACCATCGTCCCGACAGGGAGATCCTCGGAGCCCGGAAGCTGGGCGGTCTCGACCGTAAAGATGGCATTGGGATCGGATTCTCCGTAGGCCTCCTCCGGCATCAGGTGGATCTGGCGCGTCTCTCCCACGTCCATCACCGCCACGGCGGCGTCGAAGCCGGGGATCATCATGCCTACGCCGCAGATGAATTCCAGCGGCTCCCCGCGGTCGTAGGAGGAGTCGAACTGGGTCCCGTCGTTGAAGGTCCCGCGGTAGTGGACGAGGCACTTCTTCCCGGCGTTCTTCCCCTCGATCACCGGTCCGTGATGGCAGCCGGCGCATCCGCCGCAGCCGTGCTCGCCGCAGTCATGATCCCCGCAGGAGCAGCCGTCATCGTGATCGTGATGGTCGCAGTTCACTCCGCTGTTTTCCAGATTCCCGAGGAGCCAGGCCGCCACGGCCTCGTCGGCGTCCCCGGAAGCGCCCGCGCACAGCGTGATGCCCGCCTCCGCCAGCGCCGCAGCCGCGCCGTCGCCGATGCCGCCGCAGATCAGCACGTCCACGCCCTTACCGGCAAGGAAGCCTGCCATGGCCTCATGGCCGGAGCCGTCTGTGCCGGTGATCTCCGCGGAGATCACCTTTCCGTCCTCGACTTCGTAGAGCTTGAACTGCTCCGTGTGCCCGAAATGCTGAAAGACCTCTCCGTAATCATAGGTTACCGCTATTCTCATGTCGCAATTCCTCCCGATGTTTCCTCTGCGGCGCGGCCGGAGCCCGCGCCGGACAGTTGCAGTATAAGTATATTGAGTATACCACAGCAGTCAACAGGACCTTTCTCCCGTTTTTCACTTCTCCCGAGGGGACTTGCGCAAAGGCAGTTTGTGCCCTACAATGGAAGCATCAAAGAAAAAGATACAGAGAGGAGCTGTCACGAATGACCGAACGAGAAAACCTGCTGATGGTGTACCGCGGCGAGATCCCCGAATGGCTGCCCCGCTACTCCCTGGCGCCGGCGATGCCGGGCTCCGGCCGCTTCCCCGCCAGCGCCCCCGTCGGGCCGTCCGTCCTCGGCCACAAGCATGTCAACGGCAAGGACGTCGACATATGGGGCGTGGAGTACACCCCCACCGAGAGCACCGGAGGCATGGCGCTGCCCACCCCGGGCAAATTCATCCTGACGGACATCACCAAATGGCGGGACGTGATCAAGGCGCCCGACCTGTCCGGCGTGGACTGGGAGCGGATGGCCGCGGAGGATCTGAAGTACGTGAACCGCGAGGAGAGCGTCGTCGAACTGATGACCCATGTGGGCTATTTCCAGCACCTGATGGAGTTCATGGGCTTCTCCGAAGGCCTGACCGCCATGTACGAGGAGCCGGAGGAGGTCATTGCCCTGTTCGAATACATGGCGGACTTCTACGACGACTGCTACCGGAAGGCCGCCGAGTACTACAAGCCGGACGTCCTGTCCATCGTGGACGACACCGCCACAGCCAACAACCCCTTCTTCTCCCTGGACATGTACCGGGAACTCGTGAAGCCCTACCACGCCAGGCTCGGAAAGATCGGCCTGGACCACGGCTGCTACATCAACATGCACAACTGCGGCCGGTGCGAGGACTTCATCGAGGACTGGTTCGATTTCGGCGTGTCCATCTGGAACCCCGCCCAGGTCATGAACGACCTGACCGGCATCAAGAAAAAGTACGCCGGGAAGCTCACCCTGGTCGGATGCTGGGATTCCTCCGGTCCCCCGGCATGGCCGGGCGCCACGGAGGAGCTGGTGCGCAGCGAGGTACGCAAGTGCATCGACACCTTCGCCCCCAACGGCAACTTTGTTTTCTGGGGCAGCATCTACGGGCCGGAGAACGATCCGGACCGTCTGAACAAGACCCGCTGGCTGGCCGAGGAATACGAGAGCTACGGACGCAGTTGGTACAAGAACCACTGAGCGTTCCGCCGCAAGGCATCACACATAAAACAGGCCCCGCGTCCTCTGACGCGGGGCCTGTTTCTGCTTAATCGGGGAATATGGAAGTTTCAGCCTCAGGCGGCCTGCTTCCGCTTGGGCTTGGCGATCGTGATGATGCCCTCGATGGCAAGCACGACAGCCAGGACGATCAGCAGGATGCCGATGATGGCCTGGACCCAGGGACCCCAGTCGGCGCCGCCGGCGGAGATGAGTCCGAACTGCTTGATGGTGTTGATGCACAGAGAAGCGATGGTGACGAACAGCATGAAGAACATGGGGATGACGACCATGGCTCTCTTCTTGCCGATGTTGCCCAGCCAGGCTGCCACAGCCAGCAGGCCAAGAGCGGCCAGCAGCTGGTTGGCGGATCCGAACAGGGCCCAGATCTTGGCATAGCCCTTCAGGCCGAGCAGGATGCCCAGGACAACGGTGATGATGGTCGCCACATAGGGGTTGGCCAGGAACTTCTTGGCGCCGTGCACGTTCTGGGGCGTCTCGCCCTTGGTGCCGTCGATCCAGAACTCCTGGAACATGAATCTGGCCAGACGGGTCGCAGTATCCAGCGAGGTCAGGCAGAAGGCGGAATAGGTCAGGACGAGCAGCGTGTTCATGATGTTGAAGCTGCCGTGGATGGCAGTGTCGACCATGTGCGCGATGCCGCCGCCGAAGATCGCGGTCGCACCGGTCAGGGCAGCGTCGGGGTTGTTCTTGTTCCAGGTGTAGGCAAAGGCCACGGCGCAGAGCGTCAGGACAGCCAGCACGCACTCAAGAAGCATGCCGCCGTAGGCGATCGGACGGGCGTCCTTTTCCTTGTCCAGCTGCTTGGACGTCGTGCCGGAGGATACCAGGGAGTGGAATCCGGAGCAGGCGCCGCAGGCGATGGTGGTGAACAGCACGGGGAATACGGGGCTGGTGCTCTCCGCGGATTTGTACACCGGCAGGCTGTCCAGAGAAGGACGGGCCGCGATGACGGCGAAGATGGCCACGATCAGCATCGCGTAGAGCAGGAACGACGACAGATAGTCACGCGGCTGCAGGAGGATCCATACAGGCGCGATCGAAGCTACCGCGATGTAGACACCTACGATCCACATCCAGGCGTTGTAGCTCAGGGAGATGGGATGCCAGTTCATGCCGATGATCATGATGACCACGATCGCGACGATGCCGATGATGGTGGAAATGCCCATGGGCAGGTTCCGGCGATATACCAGGAACCCGAAGATGACGGCGATCACGATGAACAGGATCGACACCATGGCGACCTGAGCATTCGTGGAGGCAGCCGCCTCGGAGACGGCCTCGCCGGCCGCGTTGGTGTTGCCGAACGTGCCGGCCACGATGGCGGCGAAGGCGGCGACGACCAGGATCAGGGTCAGATACGCGAACACGATGAACAGGCGCTTTGCCCGGCGGGACATATTGGCTGAAATGATCTCACCAATGGATTTGCCGCCGTGACGTACGGACGCGAACAGCGCGCCGTAGTCGTGGACGCCGCCGACGAAGATACCGCCGATGACGATCCAGATGACGCATGCCAGCCAGCCGAAGCCCAGGGAAGCTGCGGTGATGGGACCTGTGATCGGTCCGGCGCCGGCGATGGAGGAAAAATGATGCCCCATGAGGACGGGGGCCTTGGCAGGTACGTAGTCAATGCCGTCTTCCATGGTATGGGCCGGGGTCTCCTCGGTGCTTTCACCGACGCCCCAGGTCTTCGTCAGCCATTTCCCGTAGAAGAGATAGCCGAGCACCAAGAGAACAACAGCAATGATCAGCAGAACAAGACCATTCATGTTTCTCTACACTCCTTCAGATTTTCTCTATTTCTTGAACAGCCTGTACCGCAGGTCCTTTTTACGGGGCTGCAGTACATTTTTCAAAAATTCCCTCGTCCGGCGGCCGTCCCCATTGGAGGCGATGACGTTTCCCCTGACCGCCACCGCTGCCGTGTGGACTTCCATCCAGCCCTTCAGGGATAATTGAAAACTTTTCCGGATGCGGCACTTCTTCAGGACCGCCAGGCCCTCCTCGTCTGCCGTGCCGCAGATGATCAGCACCGTGATATAGGTGCTCTTGTGCCCCTCGGCGGGCTTAACCAGCGGTTCTCCCAGCTCTCTGGCCTTCGCCAGGCACTGCTCGAAGCAGGCCCTGTCCAGCGTTTCGACGGAGAACACGTACAGATACTCGTGACAGTCGGCGCTCCACATCTCCGCCTTGCGGATCAGGATGTACCCGGTGCCGTGCTCATGGAACTCTCCCGTCGCCACCAGCGGGCCTCCGTCCTCCACACGGGTCAGGTCGTACCACTGCCCGTACGTGGAGAGCAGGCGCTCCACCGTCTGTTCCCGGTTCAACTCCATGTTTCGACCCCCGATGTCATGCAGGCGCCGCGGCGCCGTGCATTCCGTTCATACTTTATTCATGTAAAGCGGAAAATTATACAAAGTAGATTATATGCCTCGCGTTTCACTTTTGCAATACCCCCATGTCAAAAAAACGCCCTCCGGCGTTTCCTCTCCGTCCGGCCCGGTCCCCGCGCCAGGAGGTGACGCGGCCGAACATTTATGATACAATACACACAGAACACTATCCCGCAGGCGCCTTCCCGGCGCTCTGAGAAAGGAACCGCCATGAAGACCGAGACCGTGATCGAGACCCGCTACCCCGACTGCGACCGCATGGGCATCGTCCACCACGCCGTCTATCCCGTCTGGTACGAGATGGCCCGGATGGACCTGTTTGCCGCCGTCGGCTTCTCCTTCGAGGACATGAACAGGCTGGGAGTGAATCCCGCCATGGTGGACCTTCATCTTCAGTACAGGGCGACGGCCACCTATCCCCAGAAACTGACCGTCACCGCCTCCGTGGGCTTCGTCGCCCCGAAGAAGCTGGAACTCCTGTACGAGACGTCGGACGAGACCGGCCGCGTGATCAACACCTGCCGATCCTTCCACATCTGGACGGGGCCGGACAACCGGAGTTACGATCTGGCCGCCAATCTGCCGGAGGTGTACGCGAAGTTCGCCGCCGCCTCGGAAGAGGGCCTCGGGGAGAGTTAACCATTGACAAACCCTACCCGTCTGCCTATAATGACGGGGTTAAAAGCAATGACGAAGAGCAGTACGTGCTGAGGAGCCTGCAGAGAGAGGGCGGTCGGTGAAAGCCCCCGGCGGCCGGCACGGAAGTCGCTTCCGAGCTCCGGCGCCCAGCCATCGGGCAAGCGCCGGCGGCCCCCGCGCCGTTATCGCGAAGATGAGCGCCGTCCGTTTCCGCGGGCGGAATTCAGGTGGTACCGCGTGCAGTCACGCCCTGAGTATTATTACCCGGGGCGTTTTCTTTTTGCCCCAGAGACAGAAACGGAGGATCCATATGAAACAGCTTCCCAAAGTGTACGATCCGCAGTCCACGGAAAAGCGCATCTACCAGATGTGGCTGGACGGCGGCTGGTTCGGCGCCCGCAGGGACCCGGACAAAAAACCGTTCACCATCGTCATGCCGCCCCCCAACGTCACCGGCCAGCTCCACATGGGCCATGCCATGGACTGCACGCTGCAGGACATCCTGATCCGCTTCAAGCGGATGCAGGGCTACTCCGCCCTGTGGCTGCCCGGCGTGGACCACGCCGGCATCGCCACCCAGATCAAGGTGGAGGAGGAACTGCGCAAGGAGGGCGTGACCCGCTACGACCTCGGCCGTGAAAAATTCCTCGAGAAGGTCTGGGACTGGAAGCGGAGATACGGGGACCGGATCGTCCTGCAGCAGCAGGTCCTGGGTTCCTCCTGCGACTGGGACCGCCACCGCTTCACCATGGACGAAGGCTGCAGCAACGCCGTGCGCACGGTCTTCGTGAACCTGTACAAGAAGGGCCTCATCTACCGCGGCAGCCGCATCATCAACTGGTGCCCCCACTGCACCACCGCCCTGTCCGACGCGGAGGTCGAATACGTGGACAAGCCCGGCCATCTGTGGCACATCCGCTATCCTCTCAGCGACGGCAGCGGGTACGTGGTGGTGGCCACCACGAGACCCGAGACCATGCTGGGCGACACGGGCGTGGCCGTGAACCCGGCCGACGAGCGGTACAAGGACATCGTGGGCAAGACCTGCATCCTGCCCCTGGTCGGACGTGAGATGCCCATCGTGGCCGACGATTACGTGGACATGGAATTCGGCACCGGCTGCGTGAAGATGACGCCTGCCCACGATCCCAACGACTTTGAGGTCGGTCTGCGCCACAACCTGGAGGTCATCCGCGTGCTGGACGACAACGGCCGCGTCAACGCCGAGGGCGGAAAGTACGAGGGCATGGACCGGTACGAGGCCAGGAAGCAGATCGTCGCCGACCTGGAGGCGGGCGGCTGGCTCGTGAAGATCGAGGACCATGACCACAACGTGGGCACATGCTACCGCTGCCACAACGACGTGGAGCCCATCATCTCCGCCCAGTGGTTCGTGAAGATGGGTCCCCTGGTGGGTCCCGCCGTCGAAGCGGTGAAGAGCGGCCGCACGAAGTTCGTGCCCGCGCGCTTCAGCAAGAACTACATCAACTGGATGGAAGGACTGCACGACTGGTGCATCTCCCGCCAGCTCTGGTGGGGCCACCAGATCCCCGTGTGGTACTGCGCCGACTGCGGGCACATGACCTGCTCCATGGAGGATCCGACGGAGTGCGAGCAGTGCCACAGCAAGAACATCGAGCGGGATCCCGACGTACTGGACACCTGGTTCTCCAGCGCCCTCTGGCCCTTCGAGACGCTGGGCTGGCCGGAAAAGACGGAGGATCTGGACTACTTCTATCCCACGGACGTCCTCGTCACCGGCTACGACATCATCACCTTCTGGGTGAGCCGCATGATCTTCTCCGGCTGCGAGCACACGGGGCAGACGCCCTTCCACACGGTGCTGATCCACGGGCTGGTGCGCGACGACAAGGGCCGCAAGATGTCCAAGTCCCTGGGCAACGGCATCGACCCGCTGGAGATGGTGGAGCAGTACGGAGCCGACGCCCTGCGCATGAACATGGTCACGGGCAACTCCCCCGGCAACGACATGCGCTTCTATGTGGAGCGCACCGAGGCCATGCGCAATTTCGCCAACAAGCTGTGGAACGCCTCCCGCTTCGTCATGATGAACCTGACCATCGAGGAGAACCGCCTGCCCGACCGCCTTGAGCTGGAGGACCGCTGGATCCTGTCCAAGCTCAACGACCTGTGCCGGGAGATCTCGGACAACTTCGACAAGTACGAACTGGGCGTGGCCGCCACCAAGATCTACGACTTCATCTGGGACACGTTCTGCGACTGGTACATCGAGCTGACCAAGCCCCGCCTGAACGGGGATGACGCCGATGCCGCCGTGCGCGCCCAGCAGGTGCTGCTGTACGTGCTCACGGAGATCCTGAAGCTGCTGCATCCCTTCATGCCCTTCATCACGGAGGAGATCTACCAGGCGCTGCCCCACGAGGGCGAGGCCCTGATGATCCAGCCCTATCCGGAGTACAGCGAGGACCGCTGCTGGCCGGAGGACGAGGCCGCCTTCGAGATGATCATGAACGCCGTGCGCGCCGTGCGCAGCCGCCGCGCCGAGATGAACGTCCCGCCCTCCAAGAAGCCGACCCTGACCATCGTCACCTCCCGGGGCGACGTGTTCGAGCAGGGCCGCGTGTACCTGAGCAAGCTGGCCTTCGCCGGCGCCGTGGAGATCACGGATACGGCCCCTGCCGACACGCAGGGCATGGTGAGCGCCGTGACCGACGATGCCCGCCTGTACATGCCCATGGCCGAGCTGGTGGATCTGGACAAGGAGCGGGAGCGCATCGGGAAGGAACTGGAGAAAGCCAGGGACAACCTGAAGCGCATCGAGGGCAAGCTGGCCAACGAGAAGTTCACGGCCAACGCCCCCGCGGCCGTCGTGGACGCGGAGCGGGAGCGTGCGGCGAAGGCGCGCACGCTGATCGAAAACCTGGAGAACAGTCTGGCCGCTCTCGGCTGAACCCGTCCTCTCCTCCGGTAAGGAGAATCCTGTATGTCATTTCTCTATGCGCTGGAATCCGTCCGGCAGCCGTCCCTGTCCTCCGTCATGTCCGCCCTCACCTATTTGGGCAGCGAGATCGCCTTCATGGTCGTCGCCCTGGTCCTGTACTGGTGCGCGGACAAGAGACATGGACTGACCGTACTCTGCGTCGGCTTTTTCGGAACGCTCGCCAATGAATTCCTCAAACTCGCCTTCCGTATTCCCCGCCCCTGGGTGAAGGATCCTTCCTTTACCATCGTGGAATCGGCGCGGGAGGGTGCCGGCGGCTACAGCTTTCCCAGCGGCCACACAGCCACGGCCGCCGGCTGCTACGGCTCGCTGGCACTGACGGCGAAAAAGGCCTGGTGGCGCGTCCTCTGGATCGCGCTGATCGTCATCTCGGGTTTTTCCCGGCTGTATCTGGGCGTCCACACGCCTGCCGACGTGACGGTCGGCCTGATCGTCGGTCTCGTGCCCGCCTTCGTGATGTGGATCCTTTTCCGCCGCTTCGGCGGCCGGACCGGCTTCCGGTATCTGATGCTGGGCGTCATGCTGGCGCTCTCCGTCGCGTATACCGTCTATCTGGAACTGCACGCCTGGCCGGCGGATATCGACGCGGCCAATCTGGCGAGCGGAACGAAAAACGGCTGGACCCTGATGGGCAGCTGTGCCGGTATGCTGGCCGCCGTGTTCGCCGACGACCGCCGTCTCCGGTTCCGCACGCATGCGCCTCTCCCGGGGCAGATCCTGAAAGTGGTGATCGGTCTGGCTCTTACGATGGTCATCCGGACCGTGCTCAAGCAGCCGCTGAACGGCCTTTTCGGCGGGTCCGGCGCCGCCACGGCCGTCAGATATTTCGTCATGGTCCTGTTCGCCGGCGCCGTCTGGCCGCTCACCTTCCCCCTCTGGGAGAAGGTCGGAAGCCGGAAACAATAAACAAAAGAAAGACCTCCGCGCTTCCTGATATGCTCCCTCTATGAGAGACAGTGAAAAAACACTGTTGATCATAGGGGGAGCATTGTTATGCCTCAAAAGCAAAAGATAACTGTAGAAGAAAAGGTTAAAATCGTGCGAGACTATCTAGAAAAGAGGATCAGCACAT
>JAFYAU010000015.1 GCA_017540565.1 Oscillospiraceae bacterium | reverse complement strand
GTGAAGCGGGCCCTTTTAAGGGCGGCAAGTAACAGTCCTTGCGCAACTGGCAGGCCGTATTACACGTTTGACGTGTCCGCGAGGAACAGAGGGCTATGCCCGCATGTGAAAGACCGCCCGCTAGGCGGGCGGATGTTTATTTTTTCTCTGCTCACTCAAATTCGCACTCCATGCGGAATCCAGTACTGCAGCTCAGGAAGATCCGGTACTGACCCGCGGGGAGCTTCAGGCGTATATCCTCCTCACTGAACTTCGCCTGCTTTACCTCGTACACCGGCGCGCCGTCCTCATTGACGATCCGGAAGGTCATCGGCTCCGCGGATTCCATCTCCAGATTGAAATAATAATTGTCCGGATAGCGGATCTCGAAACTCATCTGCTGCTCATCTTCGAACGGCTGATCTATTGAGGCCGACTGCGGGGAGGTCGTGAATTGCGGCCGCATCGAAGACATCATAACGCCCGCCGCCGCGCCGAGGATGATCACCGCGAAGAAGACCGCGAGGAATGCACTGCTGCCCCGTCTGCTGCGGCTGGCGCTGCTGCTCCGCATGATGGCGCAGCCCCGGACCAGGACCGCACTCTCTATCGCGAAGACCAGAACGTAGATCAGCGTCGGGAGATTCGGCCGGGCGATCATGCGGACAGCATAGAACACGGCGAACAGGGCGAGGACGATACCGATGCCCAGCGCCAGACGGGCCCAGCGGCCGTTCATCTCCATCAGGGACTCGCGGTCAGTGAATATCTCATACGCTTCCTCCGGGAGCGCCGGATCGTACATTTTGCGGAAATAATGCCATCCGTTGAAGGTGGAGTTGATGTACTCCCATCCCTGCTCCCGGAATGTCTCGATATACCGTCCCATGTCCTCGATCCTTCGGTAGTCCAGTTGATACCGGTAACGGACGCCCGTCTCCTTCACGAACCTGCTGGAGAAGCAGCCGCCCTTGACCAGCTGCCACCCCTTCTCCGAAGCCTCGTTCAGATCCTCGATCTCTTTCTCGTAATTCCAGGCCGAATACGCCCGGAAGGACGTTCTGTATTCCCGTGCCATTCCTTACACCTCCTCCGCGTTTTCCAGCATCCGCCGCAGGCGGGCGATCTCCGCCCGCAGGGCTTCCCTTCCCGCTTCCGTCAGCTGATACAGCCGCCGGCGCTCAAGACCCGGCTCATCGGACATGATCTCCCGGATCCAGCCTTTCTTCATCATGTTGCCCGTCGCTCCGTACATCGTGCCGGACCCGATCGTCACATCGCCGCCGGACAGCTGCTCCGTCATCTGCATGATGCCGTATCCGTGATTGGCGCCTTTCGCCAGGCACAGCAGAATGTAGTAGTAACTCTCCGACATCGGTTCACTCCGCTTCATCTATGTCGCCTCCCGTTATGTCGCTTGTCGACTGTATCGTATCACGACATATGTCGCCTGTCAACATATTTTTTAAAAAAACTGCCCGGAGGATCTCCGGGCAGGCGGTCACTGTATTCTTGTTCACAGACTGACGATCCAGGTCCACAGGCAGATCGCCGGAAGGCTCAGAAGCGTGGAAAAGGCGACAAGCTTGGCAGCGAACTCAGGATCGCGGTCATATTTGGCAGCCAGCATGCTGGTCGTGGCTCCGGCCGGCATGGCGGACAGCACGACGCTGTCCCCGCGGACGAGCGCGCTCACGGGAAGAAACCGGAGGGCCAGGAAGATGATGAGCGGAATCAGGACGAGCCGGTTCAGGGTGAACCACAGGATGGTCCGGTCGAACATCGTCTTCAGATCCGCATCCGCCAGGATCATCCCGACGACCATCATGGACATTGCCGTATTGCAGCGCCCCAGCGTCTTCAGCGGCGTGAGGATCACATCGGGCACCTTCACGCGCGTCAGGAGCAGCACGATGCCAACGATGCAGGCGATCACGCAGGGGTGTGTCAGAACGCTCTTCGCCAGTCCCTTACCCGATCTGCTGTCGGAGTAGATGGAGAGTCCCGCCGACCACATCATGATCCGCTGCGGGATCATATAGATGCTGGCCAGCATCAGCCCCGGCGCGCCGTAAATACCTTCGGCCACCGGGTTTCCCAGAAAGCCGGAATTCGGGCAGATCGTGGCATATGCCAGATTCTTTTTCCGGTCCTCGGGCTGTCTCCGGTAGACCAGTTTTCCGTATACGACGCAGAACGCCTGTATGAGCACGGAGACGATCAGGATGATGACGCAGTCCCGTACCAGTTCCCTCGAGAACTCGATCAGAAAGCTGGTGACGATATTGGCGGGAAGGATCAGATACAGCACCAGATTGGTGATCTCCTGCTTTCCCGAACGGGAGACCAGTTTCCACTTCCGTACGCAGTAGCCCACGGCTATCATGGCGAAGATGGTCACCTGAAGAATGATCAGGTCTTTCACTCCGTCACCTCCGTCATCGCAGAGGAGGCAAGTGTCTTACTGTCTGAGCGCATGGAATATACCTCCCGTTGGTTTGTCACGGATCATGCCGGCCCGGTTCAGGCCAGCAGCAGGAGAACGATATTCAGCAGGATCAACAGATGCAGGACGATATGGTACATGTCCGGGATCAGCCGGTCTTCCCTCATGGGAAAAAGGCGTACTGTGTCACGAAAGCATTCATTGTAGCCGCGGATCTTTTTCGCGCCCGCACCGAAAACAGTATAGTACCAGTGGCAGAAGAACTGGACGACGAACCATGCCGCCAGAATCCCCAGCAGGATCCATTTTCCGGCAGGGCGGAGAAAAAGCCCGGCGGCCATCCCGGCGGTATACAGGCAAAGCATGACGAATTCCGCGCTTCTGACGCCCATGCCCTCGACGAGCAGGTACCGTCCCGCCCTCCAGGTGATGACGCATCCCAGGAACCATATCCACAGAATGATCTGAAACACAAGTGCAGCGGCCATATCCTCGCCCCTTAATTGTTTGTGTCATAGGAAAAAGTCTCTTTCGTCCGAATGACAAAAGAGACTTTTCTGGTGCCGGTGGCCGGACTCGAACCGGCACGCTGTCGCCAGCGGTGGATTTTGAGTCCACTACGTCTACCAATTCCATCACACCGGCACGACGCCTGCGATTATACTATGACTCGCACAAACTTTCAAGCGCTATTTGCGTTCCCGTAGGATCCGCTCCACCTGCTGCAGCTGTTCAATCGTATTGACGCCGATGATCTGGCTGCCCAGTTTTCTTTTGCACAGGGCGATCTTTTCGCCGTCCGCCCTGAGGATGGCAGGAACGTCCGTCAGATAATACTCGCCCTGGGCGTTGTCGTTGCGGATGCGGCGCAGGGCCCCGAACAGTTTCCTGCAGTCGAATACGTAAACTCCGCTGTTGAGTTCCGTGATCTTCTTCTGCTCCTCCGTGCAGTCCTTCTCCTCCACCATACAGACAAAATCACCGTTTTCATCCCGGACGATACGTCCGTACGGCAGATACTCGTCCGCGGTGCCGGTGAGGATGACGCAGGCCGCGCCGCTGGTCTCCCATGTCTCCGCCATCGCGCGGTAGGTCTCCCCGGTGATCAGGGGCATGTCCCCGCAGCACACGAGCACCGGCCCGGAGAATCCGGCCAGAGCCTGTTCCGCGCTCATGACAGCGTGACCGGTGCCCAGCTGTTCCTTCTGAAAGGCGAACCGGTACTCCGGAAAGCCCTTTATGACCTCTTCCTTTTTATATCCCACGACGATCACGGTGTTCTCGACGGGAACAAAATTCAGTCCATTTAGCACATAGTGGAGCAGCGGCTCCCCGTCCGCCAGACGCATCACCTTGGGAAGATCGCAGCCCTCCGTACGAAGACGGGTCCCCTTGCCGGCTGCCAGAACAATGGCGCCCCTTTCCGTTTTCATCCCAGTGTTTCCTTTCCGACCGCCGTCAGGCAGTGCCATTCTTCGCTCTTATGATGCTCCGTAACGGTAAGGCCTGCCTTCTCCAGCGCACGGACCACCTCGTTCTGCCGGCCTTCAATGATGCCGGAGCATATGAACGTGCCCCCGGGCGCCAGCCACTCCGGGACGAACGGGGCAATCGCAATAATCACGTCGGCCACAATGTTCGCAAGCACCAGATCGTACGACCCGGCCAGCCGTCTCCGCACGCCCTCGTCGCCGGTCACGTCCCCGGCGATCACCGTGAGTCGGTCCCCGTATATGCCGTTGAGCGCCGCATTGGCCATGACCACTCCGGGCGCCTTTTCGTCGATATCCACGCCGGCGGCCGTCTCCGCCCCCAGAAGCAGGGCCGCGATCCCAAGGATGCCGCTCCCGCAGCCGAGATCCAGCACTCTGCGCGGCTTCAGCCGCTGCAGCTGCTCCAGGCACATGCGGGTGGTGGGATGGGAACCAGTGCCGAAGATCAGACCGGGATCCATACGCAGAGGGACGCGTCCCTCCTCCGGAACGTCCAGCCACTCGGGAACGACGATCAGTCTCTCCCCGATCCTTATGGGCCGGTAGTACTGTTTCCAGTTATTCTCCCAGTCCTCGTCGCGGACCGCGGCCACGGAGTACTCCCCCGGCACCCGCCGGCGGATCCTCTCCAGTTCCCCGCGTCCGTCGTCGCTGTCTTCAAGATAGAAACGTACGGCGCACACCCCGGACAGCTGCCGGAGCACGTCATCGTCCACGTAATCCCAGTATTTCCTGTTTTTTTCCAGAAAGTCTCTGACGGAGGCCTCGTCCAGGATCACCAGTCCCGAAACGCCCGCCTCCTCCAGGTCGGCGCAGGTCCCGTCCAGCCGGTCCGGCTGCGCCGCGAGGGTGACCTCCAACCAGTCCATACGCGTTCCCGTCCTTCCTTCCGGCGTCAGTATCGGCTCATCCGCTGCGCTCTGGCGCGCATCTTGATGCCCGACACGATTCCGATCGCAATGAAATTCGTGAGTATGGACGAACCTCCGTAGCTGAAGAAGGGCAGTGTCAGGCCGATGACGGGCGTCAGGCCGAGGCACATGCCGACGTTCTCCACCATCTGGGCGATGAACATGGCTCCAATGCCGCTGCAGATCAGCATGCCGAGAGGATAATTGCAGTGCCTGGCCACCCAGAAGCAGCGGATGATCAGCACCAGCAGAAGGATGATGACCACGGCGCATCCAATAAAGCCCAGTTCCTCTCCGACCGCAGAGAAGATGAAGTCCGTATGCTGCTGCGGAACGCTGCCCGCCTGGGTCATCCTCCCCTGCCCCAGTCCCTGACCGGCTAGGCCGCCGGAGGAGATGGCCAGCGTGCTTTGATTGGCCTGCCATCTGACTCCCAGACCTGTGGGATCCACGCTGGGATCATAGGGAGCCAGTATGCGGTTCTTCTGGCCGGCATCCAGGAAGTGGTTCCATACAAAAGGCATGGCGCCCGCCAGAACGGCGGCTCCTCCCAGAAACCACCACAGGCTCAGTCCGCCTGTGAAAAGCATGACAAGAAAAATGAAAAAGTACACCAGGGCGCTGCCCAGGTCCGCGGAGATGACCACGATCAGGCCGAAGATCGTCCCGAAAACCAGCAGCATGGCCAGCACAGACAGGGGCCTGTTCAGGCCGCGCCTGTCGTGCAGCGTGATCATCAGTTTCGCCAGCACGATGATGAAGAGGAACTTGACCACCTCTGCCGGCTGGATTCCTATGGGGCCGAAACGGAGCCACGCCCTGTTGCCGGAGTTTCCGGCCACGCCCCATTTCATCAGGGAGGCGATGAACAGCACGCTGATGATATACAGGATCACGCTTTTGTCCGCAAAAATATCCACGTCCACGACGGAAAACAGCACGAACATGCCGATCCCCAGCACCATGGCCGCGGCCTGAATGACGATATACTGACCGGAGCCCGTCACGCTGTGAATCATCACGATGCCGAACAACGTGCACACAACGGCGACGGACAGCAGCAGCATATCCGATTTTTTAATATAATCCGCTACCGCTTTCCAGAATTTACTCACGGGAAACTCCTCGCATTCGTAGTGCGGTCATTATATCATCGGCAAACGGGATAGTAAATAAAAAGTTGGCCTTCGCCTTCCGTCACGCTTTCCATTTTGCCCGCATGGTGCTATACTTAAGAAAAAACGCAGAGGTACGTTATGACCATTTCCTCCCGCTGCGAAGCGGATACTCTTCAGGCCGGCCGCGAACTCGGAAAGCTCTGCCGTCCGGGTACGGTGATCGCCCTGACCGGCGACCTCGGAGCCGGAAAGACTGCCTTCGTCCGCGGACTGGCAGAGGCGCTCGGCTGCCGTGGCCGCGTCACCAGCCCCACCTTTACCATCGTAAACGAATATCCCGGGAAGCTCCCCCTTTTCCATTTTGACATGTACCGCCTCTCCGGCTCGGACGACCTGTTCGAGATCGGTTGGGAGGACTATCTGGAGCGCGGCGGCGTCTGCGCCGTGGAGTGGAGCGAACTCGTTCCCGACGCCTTCCCGCCGGACACCGTCCGGGTCGCCATAGTGAAGACCGGGGGCGATTCGCGGGAAATCACCATCACTATTCCTGGAGGTGAGGACGGTTGATGCTACTCGCTCTGGAGTCCTCCGCGAAAGCGGCCTCCGTTGCCCTGTGCGACGGTGACCGTCTCATCGCGCAGTACCGGCAGGCCAGCGGACTGACGCACAGCCGCACGCTGCTGGCCATGACGGAGGATCTCCTGAAGAACACGGAGACATCCATGGAACAGATCGACGCTTTCGCCGTCGCGGGAGGTCCCGGCTCCTTCACCGGGATCCGCATCGGGATGGCTGCCGCCAAAGGCCTTGCCTGGGGCGCCGGAAAGCCTCTCTGCAGCGTTTCCACGCTGGAAGCCATGGCATGGCACTGCTCCGACGACCGCGTGACTGTGTGTCCCGTGATGGACGCCCGACGCAGCCAGGTATACAATGCCCTGTTCTCCGTCGGTCCCGGCGGGCCTGTGAGACTGACGGAAGACCGTGCGATCTCCCTGGAGGAACTGGCGGCGGATGCCGGAAAGTCCGACAGGCCGTTCTGGTTCACGGGAGACGGATCCGCCCTCTGCGCCGCCCGCTTTGCCGAGGCCGGACTTCCCTTCGTTCTCGCTCCGGAACCTCTGCGGCTTCCGGACGCCTGGGGCGTCGCTGCCGCAGCGCGGAAGGGGCCTTTCCTTGATCCCGCGGACGCGGAACCGAATTATCTGCGCCTGTCGCAGGCGGAGAGAGAACGGCTGGCAAGACTGGCCGCCGATCGATAAACCGAACAGAAATACTTTTGCAGGAGGAATCTACTATGTCTCAAGTCCATGTATATGACCATCCCCTCATCCAGCATAAGCTCAGCATCATCCGGGACAAGAACACCAGCGTGAAGGAATTCCGCGAACTCGTATCCGAGATTGCCAGCCTCATGTGCTACGAAGCCACCCGCGACCTGCAGACAGAGATCATCGACGTGGAGACGCCGATCGGGCCCGCAAAGGCCAGGCATCTGTCCGGGAAAAAGCTCGCCGTTGTTCCCATCCTGCGTGCCGGTCTCGGCATGGTGGACGGCATTCTCAAGCTCGTTCCCTCCGCAAAGGTGGGCCACATCGGCCTGTTCCGCGACCCGAAAACGCTGGAGCCGGTCAAATACTACTGCAAGATGCCCAATGACATCGCCAACCGCGACGTTCTCGTGCTCGATCCGATGCTGGCCACCGGCGGAAGTGCCAGCGCGGCCATCACTTTCATCAAGGAGTACGGCTGCAAGCACATCAAACTGCTGAACCTGATCGGCGCGCCGGAAGGCATTGCACGCATGCAGCAGGATCATCCCGACGTAGACATCTACATCGCGGCCGTCGACGAAAAGCTCAACGATCACGGTTACATCGTCCCCGGTCTCGGAGATGCCGGAGACCGCATCTTCGGAACAAAATAACACAAAAAGCTTCATTTCCACGGCGCGGCAGGATCTGCCGCGCCGTTTTCGTCCGATTGTTTCGGGTGTCCCGTTTAAAATTGGAAGAATCATATGCAAAAATGCAGCTGACAGATGCAAGTTGCTGCAGATTGGTATATAATGATAAACAGAGTTTTTGCGTCCGGAGCATGCCGCTTCCGGGCGGAAAAGGGAGAAAGGAGAACCGCATATGAAACTTCCGCACATGCGCGGTGTTCGCGTCCCGCACAGGAAGAACACCGCCGGGAGCCGGGCGGTCTGGATGAAAAACGTCAAGTCCGTCACCATTCCGCTCTCCATGCACATCGGCGCGCCGGACACGCCGCTGGTCAAGGTCGGAGACACCGTCCAGGTCGGGCAGAAGATCGCCGAGGGAGGCTACATGTCGTCCCCCATCTACGCTTCCGTCTCCGGAACGGTGAAGAAGATCGACACCGCCCTGATGAGCAACGGATATTATATCCAGAACGTCACCATCGAGTCGGACGGGCTTCTGACTCCCTGGGACGGCCTGAAACCGCCCGTCATCAACGACTACAGCGATTTCATCGCCGCCGTCCGCGACAGCGGTGTGGTCGGTCTCGGAGGCGCCGGCTTCCCCACCGCGGTCAAGCTGAACGTGAAGGATCTGAATCAGATTGAGGAGTTCGTGATCAACGGTGCGGAATGTGAACCCTACATCACGAGCGATACGATCACCATGACCTACCGAACGGGCTATGTGGAAAAAGGTCTGGAGATCCTCAAGAAGTACATGCAGGCGAAAAAGATCATTATCGGGATCGAGGACAACAAGCCTGACGCCATCAAGGCCATGCAGGCTATCACCGACAAAGATCCCGTATGTTCCGTGGCGGTGCTGAAATCCAGTTATCCTCAGGGAGCTGAGAAGGTCCTGATCTACAACACCACCGGCAAGATCGTTCCTGAGGGCAAGCTGCCGCTGGACGTGGGCGTGGTCGTGATGAACGTTACCTCCCTGGCATGCCTGGCGGAGTACATTGAGACCGGCATGCCGCTGGTCAACAAATGCGTGACCGTGGACGGTTCCGCCGTCGCGTCTCCGCGCAACGTGATCGCCCCCATCGGGACTCCCATGCAGGACGTGTTCGACTTTGCCGACGGCTTTCTGGAGGCGCCCGCCAAGGTGGTCTACGGCGGTCCCATGATGGGCATCGCCGTTCCCGATCTGCAGCAGCCGATCCTGAAGAACACCAACGCCATCCTCGCCTTCAACCGCGCGGAGGGAGAGATGGCAAAGGAGACGCCCTGCATCCGCTGCGGCAGATGCGTGAACACCTGCCCCATGCGCCTCAATCCCCCCATGATTGCCAAAGCCCTTCGCGACAGAAACTACGAGGGACTTGCGGAACTGAAAGTGAATCTCTGCATGGAATGCGGTGCATGCGTATTCGTCTGCCCCGCCAAAAGGAACATGATCCAGCGCCACAAGCTGGCCAAGAGCGAGCTCCGTTCCTGGCAGCAGAAGCAGGCGGAGCAGAAGAAGCGCGAAGAAGAAGCAAAAGCAAAGGAGGGCGAATCGAATGGGTGAGAAACTGATCCTTTCCGTATCCCCTCATCTGACCGGATGGCGCACTACGCAGAACATCATGCTGGACGTGATCATCGCCCTGTGCCCCGCAGCGGTCGCTTCGGTGATCATCTTCGGCCTGCGCGCTCTGGCGGTGTACGCCGCCACGATCCTGTCCGCCGTGATCTTTGAGTTCCTGTTCGACAGGATCATGAAGAAGGAAAACACCGTCTCGGACCTCTCCGCGGTGATCACAGGCATGCTTCTGGCCATGAATCTTCCCGTGACCATTCCCCTGTGGCAGGCGGTCATCGGCTCCTTTTTCGCCATTGTTATCGTAAAGTGCCTGTTCGGCGGCATCGGCAAGAACTTTGCCAATCCCGCCATCGCCGGCCGCATCGTCATGCTGCTGGCGTTCGCCTCTTCCATGAGTGCCGTCCCCGCCTTCCGGGGCAGTGTCGATGCCATCAGTTCCGCCACTCCCCTCGGCCTCCTCGCCGGAGGGAACGGATCTTCCCTGTCCCTCGTCCGGCTGCTGATCGGCACGCATTCCGGAGCTCTCGGAGAGACCTGTGCCGCAGCCCTGCTGGCGGGCGGTGCCTACCTGCTGATCCGCCGCGTCATCTCGTGGCACACCCCGGTCGTGTTCATCGTGACTGTTTACCTCGGGTCCCTGATCGTTACGGGAAGCCCGTATACCGCTCTGCAGTACATTCTGTCCGGCGGCCTGATCCTCGGAGCGTTCTTCATGGCCACGGATTACGTGACCACGCCCACCAGCAAATGGGGACAGATCGTATTTGGTCTTGGCTGCGGACTGCTCACCTTCCTGATCCGTTTCTGGGGCAGTTACCCGGAGGGCGTTTCCTTCTCCATCCTGCTGATGAACATCCTCACCCCCTACATTGACAAGTGGACCCGCAGAAAACCGTTTGGAGGTGTTGCCGCGTGAAAAAGGAGTACGTCAAGTGCATAGTGGTTCTCACCTGTATCTGCCTTGTGGCCGCGGTCCTGCTGGCTGTCACCAATTTCTTCACCTCTCCTGTCATAGCCGCCAACAAGGAGGCTGCCGTCAAAGCCTCGCTGCAGGAAGTGATTCCCGGCGGATCCTTTGAGGAACTGGATCTCCCGGAAAACGCTCCGGGGACCGTGAAGGCCTTCTATCGCGAAACCTCCGGCAAGGGATATGTTGCGGTCCTGTCCACCGTCAGCCAGTATTCCAACGGGGACATGGGCATCACCGCCGCCATCGATGACGAGGGCGCCATCTCCTCAATCGCCATCACCAGTTATTTTGAAAGCAAGGAATTCGGGCGGACCACCTACCCGCAGAAATACTACGGGGCGACCGCTGAAACCGTGGACACCGTGGACGTTTTCGCCGGAGCCACCTACTCCTCCACGGCGTTCAGAAACGCTCTGGCCGACGCGCTGGCCGTATACGGGACTGTGAAAGGAGGCGACTGACAGATGAAGAAATCCGGCATCCTGCTGAAAGGACTTCTGAAGGAAAACCCCGTGTTCGTGCTCGTTCTGGGCACATGCCCCACGCTTGCCACCTCCACCTCGGTGATCTCCGCGCTGGCCATGGGAATCGCGGCGACCGCCGTGCTCATCTGCTCCAACATCGCCATTTCCGCGCTGCGGAATCTGATTCCGGACAAGGTGCGCATTCCCTGCTATATCGTCGTGATTGCCGGGTTCGTCACCATCGTCCAGCTGCTGATGGAGGCCTATCTGCCGTCTCTGTACGAGATGCTGGGCGTCTATCTGGCGCTGATCGTCGTCAACTGCATTATCCTCGGGCGCGCGGAAGCCTATGCCAATAGCCATAAAGTCGGCGAAGCCGCCCTGGACGGCCTGGGCATGGGACTCGGTTTTCTGCTTGCCCTGCTGTGCATGGCCACCATCCGCGAGGTCTTCGGCAGCGGCTCCTGGGCCGGTTTCCCCATCCCCTTCCTGAAAGACCACACGGTGCCCATCCTCACACAGTCTCCGGGCGGATTCCTGGTATTCGGCGTGATGATCGCGATTGTCAGCGCCATCACCAAGGGGAAGGCTCCCGCGAAGAAGTCGTTCTCCTGCGAGGGCTGCCCTTCTGCGGCGGCCTGCGGAAAGCTGTCCCCCGCTTCCTGTGAGATGAGCGGAAAGGAGGCGGCAAGCCATGACTAAACTGCTGGCCATTCTCTTCGCCTCCGTTCTCGTCAACAACTATACGCTGGTCAAATTCCTTGGCATATGCCCGTTCCTGGGCGTGTCCAAGAAAGTGGATCAGGCTGCCGGCATGGGCATCGCCGTCATCTTCGTCATGCTGGTCGCTACCGCGGCGACATGGCCCATCCAGACTTTCCTTCTGGATCCATACGGCCTCGGATACCTCCAGACCATCGTTTTCATCCTCGTTATCGCCGCTCTGGTCCAGTTCGTGGAGATCGTGCTGAAACGCTACCTTCCCTCCCTGCACCAGTCTCTGGGCATCTATCTGCCCCTGATCACCACCAACTGCGCCGTCCTCGGCGTCACCATCAACAACATCACCGACGGCTACAATTTCCTCACCAGCATGGTCAGTTCGCTGGGCTGCGGTCTCGGCTTCCTGCTTGCCATGGTCCTGTTCGCCGGTGTCCGCAGCCGGGTAGAAGAGGCGATCCCGCCCAAACCGTTCAGCGGGATCCCCATCACACTGATCTCCGCTTCCATCGTCGCTCTCGCGTTCTATGGATTCTCCGGGATCATCACCAACATTTTCGGTTAAGGAGGTGCGTGGAAAATGACGATCCTTACCGCAACGATTCTCGTCGGAGCCATCGGCCTTGTCTGCGCCCTTCTTCTGGTTGTCGCTTCGCACTATATGGCTGTGAAAGTGAACGAGACCGAAGTGGCCGTGAGGGCCTGCCTCCCCGGCGCCAACTGCGGCGCCTGCGGATACTCCGGCTGTGACGGCTATGCCGCCGCTCTGGCTGCCGATCCGACCCTGCCGGCCAATCTGTGCCGTCCCGGAGGTGCGGAGGCCACTGAAAAGATCTCCGCTGTCCTCGGCGTCAGCGCAGCTCAGGCTGATCCGTATGTTGCGTTCGTCCGCTGCAGCGGCGACTGCAATGCCCGCGGCAGCATAAGCAACTACGAAGGTGTAAAGACCTGTTCCGCGGCAAAACTGCTGTTCGGCGGCGCCTCCGCATGCACCTTCGGATGTCTCGGCTACGGCAGCTGCACCGAGGTATGCCCGGCAGATGCCATCTGCATCGAAAACGGAATCGCACATATCGATCCCCGCCGTTGCGTCGGCTGCGGCCTGTGTGCCAAAACGTGCCCCAACGGCGTCATCACCCTCCTTCCGGCAAAGAAGCAGGCCGTGGTCAGCTGCATGAGTCAGCTGAAGGGACCCAAGGTCCGTGCCGCCTGCTCCAGCGGATGCATCGCCTGCACCAAATGCGTAAAGGGCTGCGCTTCACAGGCCGTCTCCATCGAGAACAATCTCGCGAAGGTGGATCCGGCCGTATGCACCGCCTGCGGCGAATGCGTCTCCGGCTGTCCTACGGGAGCCATCCGCATGCTCCTCTGACAGACAGAAGAGAAAAAACTGCCGTCTCCGGATTGCTCCGGAGACGGCAGTTTTTCTTTCACTGTATTTGCAGGACGTTTCCTTTTTCATTCGCAGCCGGCGAGATTCCGCTCCAGCGTCCGGCAGAGCCTTACCATCCCCGCCTCGTCCTCTTCCGAGAAGCGGCTGTATTCCGGACTGTCGATATCCAGCACGCCGATGACATGGCCTCCGGCATGCAGCGGGATCACCAGTTCGGAGAGGGAGGCGCTGTCGCAGGCGATATGTCCGGGGAACCGGTGCACATCATCTACCCGCTGCGGCCGATCCTGCTCGGCAGCGGTGCCGCACACGCCCTTCCCTACGGGGATCTCGATACAGGCCGGCTTCCCCTGAAAGGGTCCCAGGACAAGCATGCCGTTTTCCATAAGATAGAACCCGGCCCAGTTGATACGGTCCATCTCCTGCCAGATCAGGGCGGATACGTTCGCCAGATTGGCCACCTTATGGCGGCAGCCCTCGGTCAGGGCCTCCGTCTGGGCGATCAGAAGGTCATAATTCATGTCCGTCACCTCACGAGCAGGATCTGGGTGCACACAGCGTACGGTTCGCTCATGGCGCACAGGTCCGCCTGTTCCGAGGAGGCCGTGATGCCGCCGGCAGCCAGCTGGTAGGTCCCGTTCTTGACGGCCGCAATCAGTTCGCTCCCGTCTCCTGCCGTCAGTTCGCAACCGACGCCCAGCCAGGCGCACACAGCCCGGATCACATCCGCGTCTATGCCGCAGGGGTTTCCGGCGGAATCCGTATAGCTGTAGGGAGGGAAATCTCTGCACACGATGGCGCTGATGATGCGGTCCTCATTCTCAGGGGGCTGGACCTCATACACATAGTCCGGATCCCTGTAATGCCCCTGTATGATGGATTCGAGCGTTCCGTTCTCTTCCAGCGCGGCCAGAGCCGCATTGACCTTTTTCAGCAGATCGGGGTTTTCGACAGCTGCCGCCATCCGGAAATAGGACTCCGCCAGCGGCTGTTTCAGCTTCCTGATGCCCAGATGTCCCCGTCTCACTGCCTTGAGCTGGTTAATATCCGTTAGGATGCAGTCCACGCTTCCTGCCTTCAGTGCCGCAGCAAGTTCATCGGCGGACTCGTACGTCCTGACCGTGCCGTGCAGGGCGGCATACCGTTCCGAAGAAGAACCTTTCAGAACGCCTATACGGCTGCCTTCCGCCGCTTCCGGTGTGCGTATTCCGCCGCACCCGGCGCAGGAGAGCAGGATCAGCACTGCTGTTAGAATGATGATCGTCTTTTTCACTGCAATCGCTCCATGGGAGTTATAGGCTGTCATTATACTTGATACCAAACGGTCCTGCAACAGGTAACATATCAAAAACTGCAGGGTTTTTCGGCTGTATTTTCGGCACTCCCCGCGTCCGTTGACAGAGGCGGCAGGGTTTTTCTATAATGGCTTTGTCCCGGCTCACAGGGCAAATGTCCGCACGGGACGGCCTGCCGCACACGGGCGGCGGAGAATGCATTCGGGGAGGCCGCGGCCATGTACGGCAGGGCATTCAGCGAAATATATGATGAATACGGCTGGAACGTGTATGCGGAACTCTTTGCCGAACGCCTCCTGAGATGGATCGGGACCGGTCACGTGCCCGTGGGTACCGCGGTGGACCTGGGCTGCGGGACGGGAGTGCTCTGCCGGGCGCTCGCAGACACGGGGATCCGCGTCACAGGCGTCGATCTCTCCCCGTCCATGATCGATCGGGCGCGTGCCGCGGGGGGTTCCGTCCCCTACGTGGTGGGAGACATGGTCTCCTTCCGGCCGGAGGAACCCTGCGATCTTGTGACCTGCACCGGTGACGCACTGAACCATCTGCCCTCGTTTTCCCAGATCCGGCAGCTGTTCTCCAACGTATTCGATTATCTGAAGCCGGGCGGCTGGCTCGTTTTCGATCTCCTGGATCCCCGGGAGGCCGAGGGTGCCGACAGCATAGAACTCTTCAGGGAAGGCGACAGGCGGGGAGTCTATTCCATCACCCCCGGGGAAAACGGAACGGTCGTTCTGACCATCACAGTATCCGACGGAGGAAGCGTGCAGTTTTCCGAGACGATCCGGGAGACCGTATATGACCCTTCCTCAGTAGTCGGCGCGCTGCGTGACGCCGGTTTCGCCGATGTCTCCGCCTCGCACCGTCTGTCGGAAGACGACCCCGGCAGTGCCGTGACCTGGTTCGTTCTGGCCCGCAGGCCGTAACACGGCGATATGATACAGCAAAACAGGCCGCATGGCGCCGGAAGGCGCCGTGCGGCCTGTAATTGTATCTGATCAGCTTTTATTTCTTCCTGGGAAAGAGTTCCGGTCTTTCTCTTTTCAGTTCGCATCTCACCCGGGACAGATGATAATAGGACACGCCAAGCAGGGACGCCAGATCCTCCAGGCCGGCATGTTCGAACAGCTGAGGTGCATTCACGATCAGCCATTCCAGCAGTTCCTTGAGATTGTTGTGATAACGGCTCTTGGCATAGTGGAAATCCACGAACCACTGCCGGTACAGATTCAGTACATGGATGACGCCTTCGGTGATCGCCGGATCATCCTCCATCAGCTTCCGCATAGTCTGGATAGAGATCTTCAGGGCGGTCCCCTTCTTGAGCGCGACGATCTCCCCTCTGGACTTTCTCTGCTCGTACAGATCAAAATCCAGTGGGATGATGCTGTCCCTGGGCGTGCAGTGCAGCGTATTTACGACCGCGACCCCTTCCTCGGGACAGTAGACCTGTTTCACCGCTCCCGTCAGCAGCAGATACACGTCCGTAACGGGATCCCCGCAGAACAGCAGCCGGTCTCCCTTCCGGAACTCGATAAGCGTACTGTTCATTTCCAGTTTTTTTATGACCCTGTCCGAACTGCTCTTCCAGTTGGATATCCACGGTCCCGAAAATTCCGATATCATGCTACCATCGACCCTTCCTCATATCGGTGAAAACCGTTTATTCTGACGCGGATGTAACGATTGCTCTGCCGCGCTCTTTTGTATAGTATACACTATGGATATTCACAATGCCTTGCGTTTTTGTCAAAAACGGAGATTTTTCCTCTTATATTTTTCGCACACCCGCAAGCCCCTGTCCGGGCTGTCCCTGTCTGCCTGCGGCGCCCGTCAGATCTGTTTTCCCGACGGAACCAGGCAGTCGTACCTCACGGTCTTTCCCCTCAGAGACCAGGCCGGACGAAGGCCTCCGAGACACAGCCCCTTCAGCGGCCGCTTGACGACCACCCTCCCCGGACACGCGTTCCAGGCAGCGCGCAGCATGTCCTCCTCCTGCTCGCAGGGAGCCGCGAGCAGATGCAGCATCTGAAACTTCTTGCCCGTCAGACCGCTTTTTTTCTTCTCAGGGAACATGGGGTCCAGATAGATGACGGCGGGCGTCTCCTCCAGTCTTCCCATGGCGGGCAGGCTGTCCTCTCGGCGCAGGCGCATGCGTGACACCGGCTCCGACAGTTCAGGGATACGTTCCGCCCTGGACAGCGCGTCGGCGAGCAGTGCCGCGATAACGGGATCCCTTTCGAACATAAGGACCCTGTAGCCCGCCGCTGCCAGCAGCAGGGCGTCCTCCCCGAATCCCGCGGCGGCGTCCACCGCCAGCGGAGCCTCTCCCTCCTTTACCCTTCCGGCCGCCCTCACCAGGAGTTCCGACGCCAGGCGGTCCGTCCGCAGCCTCGGAAGCATGGATGTCATATCCGCGGATACCGCCATCTTCCCGTCCGTCAGGGCAAGCCCGTCTCCGTTCAGTACGAGCCATACCGCCTCTCCCCCCGTCATGCACGGGTCGGAGACAAAAGACAATCCCATTTCCTCCGCCAGCGTCTGTGCTCTGCCTGCATCCTCCGGAGCTTCCGCCAGCAGCACTCCCGGCCGGCTTATCTTTCCTTCCGGACGCGGCGTCATTTCTTTCCTCCGCCGGGATCTGCGGCAGCCGCTTCCGCGCCGCCGGAATCCGCTTCGAACCGCTCCCGGTACAGGCGCATGGCCAGCGCCTGCTCCGCGGATGCGCGGAGCGACGCTCTCCAGATATCTTCCGCTCCGTCCTTTTCCGCCGCGTCCCGGGAGCGCTCGGCGGCCACGACCTCCGTCGTCTCTCCGTAGATCCTGCGAAAATCCTCGTACACCTGCTCAAGCGGACGCATCTGAAGCTGGCGTGCCGTCACGGCTTTTATGGCGGAGATGGGAAGAGCCGGCTTCAGGACGCAGATGATCAGAAGGAATGCCAGATGGGCACGCCCGTACCGCTTTTTTACAGGGGACGGCAGTACTCCCTGCTTGACGTAGTTGTTTACCATGGATGCCGTGAGGCCGCGCTCTTCATATCCCGGAAATCCCCGGAGACTGCGGTCCACCAGCAGCAGGACCTGATCCATATACAAATCGATGTCCGGGAGACGGTCCCATGCGGGAAGTCTGCGCTCCTCTTCCGTCTTTGAACCTGTTCCCGTTGTCTGTTCCATCGTCTCACCTCGTTTACGTTTACAGTATCATGCGGATGCGGAAAAAGCAAGTCAATATATATTTACCAGTTGACATCATTCTGCCTACCTGATATTATGGTTTTGAAAACCAGATGTAATGCTATTGCTGCGAGGTGACCTGTATTGAAGGCGATCATTTATGGAGATTCCATTCTCAAAGGAGTCCTTCTGGAGGATGGAAAATACATCGTCAGCCATGAGATGGAGGAGCGCATCAGCCGCTCCTGCGGACTGACCATACTCAACCGCTCCCGCTTCGGCTGCACCATCCAGAAGGCAATGGACCGCATCCGCAGGGACAGTGCCTGCCCCGCCGGGGAGAAGGAATACGCGGTCCTCGAATACGGCGGCAACGACTGCGATTACGACTGGGCCGCCGTGGCGGCCAGTCCGGAAGAGGATCACCTGTGCCGGACCCCTCCCTCCGCTTTTGAAGCACGCTACCGGGAGGCCGTACGGCTGATCCGCAGCGGCGGAAGGATCCCCGTCGCCGTGACGCTTCCCCCCATTCTTTCGGAACGGTATCTCCGGTACATTTGCCGGGACGGTCTGTCCCGCAGCCGCATTCTCCGATGGCTCGGAGACGTCGACGCCATTTCCCGCTGGCAGGAATCCTATTCGGACATGATCCGGCGGATGGCGGAGGAGGAGAGGATCTTCCTTCTCGATCTGCGCTCCGCCTTTCTTCACAGCGGCCGCCGGCCAGAGGACCTCATGTGCGAGGACGGCATTCACCCTTCCCGGCTGGGGCAGAATCTGATCGCAGATACCGTCAGAGGATGTCTGTCCTGATCTCCCTTCCCTGCCGAAACATGCAAAAACGCTCCTGCGGTGCAGGAGCGTTTTCCTTATATCCGGTATTTCCGGCGGCCTTACTCGGCTTTCTTGAAGCTCTCCTTCAGTGCCACGGAGCGGTTGAACACCGGGTGTCCCGGAACAGAATCTTTGCTGTCCACACAGAAATAACCGGTCCTCAGGAACTGGAATCCCGCCGGGGCTTCCGCCTCTGCCAGCAGCCGTTCCACCTTGCATCCCGTCAGCACCTGCAGGGAGTCCGGATTCAGGCACTGAATGAAATCCTTGTCCGGCCCGTCCGGATCGGGGTCGGCAAACAGATCGTCATACAGACGGATCTCCGCCTCCGCGCACGTGCCGGCGTCCACCCAGTGGATGGTCCCGCGGACTTTCCGACCGTCCGGCGTATTGCCGCCGTAGGTCTCCGGATCGTATTCGGCAAACACTTCGACCACCCTGCCGTCTTCCTTCCGGCATCCGGTGCAGCGGACGATATATGCCCCCTTCAGGCGCACCTCATTGCCGGGGAACAGGCGGTTGTACTTTTTGGGAGGCTCTTCCATGAAGTCCTCCTCTTCGATCCACAGGTCTCTGCTGAAACTGACCTTACGGGTACCGGCAGCCTCGTCCATGGGGTTGTTCTCCACGTCGAACTCCTCCGTCTGCCCCTCAGGATAATTGGTAATTGTGAGCCTGACGGGCCTCAGCACCGCCATCGCCCGCTGCGCGTGGGCATTCAGATCGTCCCTCAGGCAGGCTTCGAGCAGGCTGTATTCCACCGTGCTGGCCGCCTTTGCCACACCGATCCGCTCGCAGAAATCGCGGATGGAAGCCGGCGTGTAGCCGCGGCGGCGCAGGCCGCACAGGGTCGGCATCCGGGGATCGTCCCATCCGGAGACGTACCCTTCCTCCACCAGGCGGCGCAGCTTGCGCTTGCTCATCACGGTATAGTTGATGCCCAGACGGGCAAACTCTATCTGTCTGGGATGAGAGGACAGGCCGCTGTGCTCCACCACCCAGTTGTACAGCGGGCGGTGATCCTCGTATTCCAGGCTGCACAGGGAATGGGTGATCCCCTCAAGGGCGTCCTGGATCGGATGGGCAAAGTCATACATGGGGAAAATGCACCAGCGGGTGCCCTGACGGTGATGCTCCACGTGACGGATGCGGTACAGGACCGGATCGCGCATGTTGAAATTGCCGCTGGCCAGATCGATCTTCGCGCGAAGCGTATAAGCGCCGTCGGGGAACTCTCCCGCTCTCATGCGCCGGAACAGGTCCAGGCTCTCCTCCGCGGGACGGTCGCGCCAGGGGCTTACGGCGGGCACGCCTATATCTCCGCGGTTGGCGCGGAATTCCTCGGCGGACAGCTGGCACACATACGCCAGTCCCTCCCGGATCAGTTTCTCTGCGATCTCGTAGGTCTGCTCGAAATAATCGCTGCCGTAGAAGAACCGGTCGCCCCAGTCGAAACCCAGCCAGTGGATGTCCTCCTGGATGGCGTCCACATACTCCGTATCCTCCTTGGCAGGGTTGGTATCGTCCATGCGCAGATTGCAGAGGCCGCCGTACTTTTCCGCCGTGCCGAAATCAATCATAAGGGCCTTGCAGTGCCCGATGTGGAGATACCCGTTGGGTTCGGGCGGAAAGCGGGTATGGACCGTCATTCCCTCGAATCTGCCGCCGGGCGCGGTATCCTCTTCCACGGCTGCATGAATAAAGTTTCTGTAACCAGTTTCCGTATGCTCTGCCATAGCAAAAAACCTCACTTTTTCTTTTGCCTGCCCATTATAGCAACATGGAAAAGTACTGTCAATTCCGCGCGGGTCCCCGCTCCGGTTGCGTTTTTTCCTGCCGGGTTATATACTGACGGGGAAGAAATGACAGGAAGTGTTCATTCGTGGAAAAAAAACGTCAGGGCCTCAGAGACAGGGGGAACTTCGCTTCCGGAAGCGTTCCCTCCAACATCCTCCGCATGGCGGTCCCCATGACCGTTGCCCAGATTATCAACGTACTGTACAACCTTGTTGACCGCATGTACATAGGCCGCATGGCTGACGTGGGGCGCCTGGCCCTGACCGGCATCGGCATCTGCGTGCCGGCCATCAGCATCATCATGGCCTTTGCCAATCTGTGCGGCATGGGCGGAGCCCCGCTGTTTTCGCAGGCCAGGGGACGCGGAGACGACCGTGAGGCAGGTGCGGTTCTTGGCAACTCCTTCTGTCTTCTTCTCATATTCGCCGCCGTTCTGACGGCGGCGGGATACGCTATCTGCTCCCCTCTTCTGAACTGGCTGGGAGCAGATGAAAGCACCTTTCCCTTCGCACGGGAGTATTTTTCCGTTTACCTCGCCGGCACGGCTGCGGTGATGATCAGCCTGGGCATGAATCCTTTCGTGAACGCCCAGGGTTCGTCCGGATACGGCATGATGACCGTAGCGCTCGGCGCCGTCGTGAATATCCTCCTGGACCCTCTTTTCATCTTCGTGTTCCGCATGGGCGTCAGAGGCGCTGCCGTCGCCACGGTCCTCTCCCAGGCTGTTTCCGCCCTGTGGGTCCTCCTCTACCTGATTCGCTCCTCCACCCCCGTGCCTCTGAGGCGCCCGGACATCCGCCTGACGGGAAAAAGGACCGGCCGCATCGTGGCGCTCGGCATCAGCGGCTTTATGCTGTCTTTCACCAACAGCCTGGTACAGATGCTGTACAATACCCAGCTCCGGGATCTCGGCGGCACGATGTACGTCAGCGTGATGACCATCATCAACTCCGTCCGCGAGATCGTGTTCGCCGGACTCAACGGGCTTTCCAACGGTGCCACCCCCGTGATCGCGTACAATTACGGGGCCGGCCTGTTCAGCCGGGTCCGCAGGGCCATCCGCTTCATCACGCTGGCCGGACTGGCCTACTGCATCGTCGCCTGGGTCCTGATCCAGCTGTTCCCCGGCGCGTTTATCCGTATCTTCAACAGCGATCCGGATCTGCTGGCTCTCGGCGTGCACGGGTTCCGCCTGTATTTCGCCGCCATCTTCGCCATGTGCTTCCAGCTGACAGGACAGACCGTTTCCCATGCCCTCGGCAAGGCCGGCACAGCCGTCTTTTTCTCTCTGCTCCGCAAGGTGATCCTGGTCGCTCCGATGATCTTCATCCTTCCCCGGCTGTTCGGACTCGGAGCCGACGGCGTTCTCCTCTCCGAACCCATCTCCAACATCCTGGGTGGCAGCGCGTGCTGGCTGACCATGTATTTCACCGTTTACCGTCCCCTCCGGCTGCGTCCGGATGCTCCCGTCAGGGAGGAAAGCGTTCCCGCTTCATGACAGAGTAACGTTGGCAGCCGCCCGTCGGCCGCCCGGATATGCCAAAAAAGACCGGCCTGCAGCCGGTCTTTTTCTGTTCAGTTTTTCGGATTCAGGCGGCCTCCTATGTAGCTGACCACCTGATTCGGTTCTATTTCCATGACGTGGGCGATCTCATCGTACAGCAGCCGTTCCGCGTCTTTCAGGAAACGCTCGTCGGAAAGGTGCATTTTCTTTCCGGTCTTTTCCTGATTCAGCCGGTGTTCGTACAGGGTCTTGATCAGGCCTGCGACCGCCATGCGGTCGCCGCAGGAGAGGATCTCCTTGAAGCGCAGCTTGCGTTCGTTTTCGTTGTCCACCCAGCTGACGCCTGCCGAAGGAAGCCGGTCGATCAGTTCGTCTATCTCCTTCCGGGACATGACGGGATACATCTTTTCCTCCAGCCCGCCGTGCCCGACGGGAATATACAGCACGTTGCTGGAACGGTAAAGGGAACGGAGGACATAGTATTCCGTCACCGTCTTGCCGATTTTTTTCGGCGCTATCTCGTCCACGCGGAAAACGCCCTCGGCTCCGAACAGGACCACTTCCCCGACACGAAACACCGGTCATCCTCCCTTTCATAAAAAATAGTGTGCCCCAACCACCACGGCCGAGGCACACTGCCAGTTGTCATATGTATTATAGCACAAAAACCCTTCATTTGTACAGAAAAGTTTACTGAAAAATAGACAAAATTCTGCTCTTTTGAAGGTTTTTCATTCAGAAAAGTGTCATCTGACTGGTGTCCGGCAGCCCTTGCAGAGCCCCCAGTTCCTTCAGTTGCTCGACGTTCGTCTGGGACACTTTCCCGCAGGCCGCGGCAAATTCCTCGATGGAAACGAACGTGTTTCCTTCTCTGTGCTCCACGATGTCCAGGGCAGCCGCTTCCCCTAGTCCGCTGATCGCGACAAACGGAGGCGTGAGGGTGCCGGCTTCCCAGTCCGGCAGAAAGCGCTTGGCTTCCGACCGGTACAGATCCATGGGAGCGAAGGAGAATCCCCGCCTGTAGTATTCGTATACCGCTTCCAGAGTGGTCAGCAGGTCCTCTTCCTTTGCTGTGGCATCGGGGTTCGCCCGGATCTCACGGATCTTCGCCTGCACCCGCTCCACGCCGGAGCACATGAGGGAAGCGTCGAAGTTCCCCTTCTCGCTGCGGCGGTAGAAGTACGCCGCATAGAAAGCAAGCGGCCGGTGGACCTTGAACCAAGCGATGCGGAAGGCCATCATCACGTAGGCGACGGCATGGGCCTTGGGAAACAGATACTTGATCTTCTTGCAGGAGTCGATATACCATTCCGGAACGCCGGCGTCCCGCATCTCCTCCTCCGCCCCTTCCGGAAGCCCTCGGCCCTTGCGGACGGCCTCCATGATCTTGAAGCTCCGTTTTTCCGGCATACCGCGGGAGATCAGATACAGCATGATGTCGTCACGGCAGCCGATGGTCTGGTTGACGTCGGCCGTTCCCGAAAGGATCAGATCCTTCGCATTGCCCAGCCACACGTCCGTTCCGTGCGAGAAGCCTGACAGCCGCACCAGGGTATCGAAGCGCTCCGGCTTCGTATCCACCAGCATCTGGCGGGTAAAGTCCGTACCGAATTCCGGGATTCCGATGGATCCGGTCTCGCCGATGATGGGATCTCCCCTTTCCAGTCCGAGCGCTTCCGGCGTCTGGAACAACGCCATGGTCTCCGGATCGTCCAGCGGGATCTCCTTGGCGTTCACGCCGGTCAGATCCTCGAGCATGCGTATCATCGTCGGATCGTCATGTCCGAGTTCGTCCAGCTTCAGGAGATTGTCTTCCATGCAGTGGTATTCAAAGTGGGTCGTGATGATATCGCTGTCGGGATCGTCCGCCGGATGCTGCGCCGGGCAGAAATCCGTGATTTCCATGTCCTGGGGAATGACCACGAGGCCTCCCGGATGCTGACCGGTCGTCCTCTTGACCCCGACGCACCCTTTGGCAAGCCGGGCTTCCTCCGTATGGGACAGTTCCTTCCCCGTGACCTCCATGTACTTCTTGACGTATCCGAAGGCCGTCTTCTCCGCCACCGTGCCAATCGTTCCGGCGCGGAAGACATGATCCGCTCCGAACAGCTCGTTGGTGAACTTGTGGGCGTTGGCCTGATACTCGCCCGAGAAATTCAGGTCTATATCCGGGACTTTGTCTCCTCCGAATCCCAGGAAGGTCTCGAACGGGATGGAGAAGCCTTCTTTCCTGTACTGTGCGCCGCATACGGGGCATACGGCGTCCGGCATGTCCGCTCCACACCCGTACCCCTCTCCGGCCTCAAAGTCCGTATGGCGGCAGACAGGGCACCTGTAATGGGCCGGCAGGGAATTGACTTCCGTGATGCCGCTCATATACGCCACCAGTGAAGAACCCACGCTGCCCCGGGAGCCGACCAGATAGCCGTGGGCCAGAGAATCCGCCACCAGTTTCTGGGCGCTCATGTAGATCACGTCGTAATTTCTGCCAAGGATGGCCTCCAGTTCCGTTTCTATGCGCTCCGTGACCAGGGCCGGTGGCTGATCCCCGTAGAGATCCCGCATGCGTCCGTAGACCAGTTCCTTGAGCTGGTCGGCGCTGTGCTCAATGCGGGGAGGAAACAGTTTCTTGGGCGGAAGCGGCCGGACCGTCTCGCAGGCGTCGGCGATGGCGCGGGGCACGGTGATGACCACCTCTTTTGCCTTTTCGGGCCCCAGATAGGCGAATTCCTCCAGCATCTCGTCGGTTGTGCGGAAATACAGCGGCAGTTCCTCGTCCGCGTCATCGAAGCCCTTGGCGGTCAGCAGCACGTGGCGGAAGATCTCATCCTCCGGATCCAGGAAATGCACGTCCCCCGTGGCGGCCACCGGCTTACCCAGCTCCTCTCCCAGCGCCACGACGCGCCGGTTGAAGTCCTTCAGTTCCTCCTCGTCTGCCGCGCGGGGCCTTTCTCCCCGCAGCATGAACCGGTTGTTGCTGATGGGCTGAATCTCGAGATAATCGTAAAACTCCGCCAGACGCCGCTGCTCGAGCCGGCTGCGGTGATCGGAGATCAGCCGGAACACTTCGCCCGCCTCGCAGGCCGAGCCGATCAGCAGTCCCTCCCGGCAGCGCATCAGCAGGCTCTTCGGCATGATGGGATAGCGGTGGAAATACTTCAGATGGCTGTCGGTGATGATCCTGTACAGATTCTTGATGCCCGCCTGGCTCTTCACCAACAGAATGATATGATTGGGCTTGAATCTGCGCTTCATGAGGGCATCGTGCCGCAGTCCGGTCAGGTACGGATCGATCTCCTCCGCCCGCTCCACGCCTTCTCCGCGGAGGATCTCAAGCATTTTCTTCAGGATCAGACCGGCGGTCACCGCGTCGTCGGAAGCGCGGTGATGATTGAACTGTGGCAACCCCAGACGGTCCGCCACCGTATCCAGGCGGTGGTTCTTCAGATCCGGAAGCAGGGCTCTGGACAGCGCCAGCGTATCCACATATGCCGGTTCGAAGGGAATGCCGTATCTCTCGCATGCTTCATAGATAAAGCCGATGTCGAATCCCGCATTGTGGGCGGCCAGCGGACGTCCGTCCGCAAAAGCCAGCAGCCGGCGCACCGCCTCCTCCTGGCCGGGCGCCCCGGCCACGTCCTCGTTCCTGATTCCGGTGAGGCGCGTGATCTCCGCCGGGATGGGCATTTCCGGATCCACGAACGTCTGGAACCGGTCCATCTCCTCGCCGTCTTTCAGCAGGACGGCACCGATCTCGGTGATCCGCTCCTTCTCCGTATTCAGTCCGGTGGTCTCGATATCGAAGGCGACGATCTCCCCTGCCAGGCTCCCTTTTACGGGACCGTATACCGCTGCGCGGTCGTCAACATCGTTTACATAATATCCTTCCACGCCGTACAGCACCTTGATCTTGTCCCCCGCCGCCTTCATGGCGTCCGGGAAGGACTGCGCGACGCCGTGATCCGTAATGGCGATCGCGGGATGCCCCCAGCGGATGGCTCTCTTGATCACGGTCTCCGTATCCGTCAGCGCGTCCATGGCGGACATGACGGTATGCAGGTGCAGTTCGACCCTCTTGTCCTCCGCCAGATCCTCGCGCTCGGTGCGCTCGGCGGTGACGATGAGCTCCGGGCTCAGCGTCAGGTCGGGATCGAACTTGCTGTAGCCCAGCGTGCCTCCCACAAGAAGGGTCATCCCCTCCCTGATGGCGGCAGCGACGGCACCCGCCCCCTCCTCGCGCATGAAGCGCGACACGTGAACGGAGCCCGTATGGTCGGTCATGTCGAAGTTGATGACCCAGGCGTTGGCTTTCGGTATCTCCCGGTGGTTGACGGCGAACACCTCTCCCTGCACCGTGCAGTGGCCCAGGTCCAGATCCACCTCCCGCATAGGGGTAATGGACGGCGCTTTTTTCGGCTGTTTGCCCAAGATCACCTTCCCCGCCCCGTCGTTTTTCTTCGGTGCGGTCCGTTTCGGGTAGGACGGCGTGACCGTCACGGCCGAAAGGCAGTATTCCTCTGCCACAGCCTGTTCCACGGCGGCGACGTACACCGGCGGGATCGGCGCCGTCAGACGCAGCTCCAGCTCCAGTGTGCGGGCCTCCCTGTCCGCCACGGCGGAGGTGACAAAAGCCTCCTGAAGCAGCGCGTCAAGGCTGCCGTCGAATCGGCGGCAGCCGGGAAACATCTCATAAAACGGTATGCGGTCAGCCACGTTCTTCCTTCCTCAGCTCTTCCTCCGGCGTGCTTTCGATCAGCATCATGAGCTCATCGACCAGCCGGTCGTTCGGCACTTTCTTCACGATCTGCCCCTTTCGGAACAGCACTCCCTCCCCGTCGCCGCCGGCGATGCCGAAATCTGCGCGGGAAGCTTCTCCCGGTCCGTTGACGACGCAGCCCATCACCGCCACGGTGATATCCCTGCGCACGTTCCGCAACCGGCGTTCCGCCTCCGAGGCCACTCCTATCAGGTCGATGCGGCAGCGTCCGCAGCTGGGACACGAGATGAACTCCACTCCGCCTTTGCGGAGGCCGGCCGCCTTCAGGATGGCGATGCCCGCCGTCACCTCCCGCTCCGGCGGAGCGGTAAGCGAGACGCGTATCGTGTCCCCGATTCCCTCGTTGAGCAGCGTTCCGATCCCCACGGCGGATTTCACCAGTCCGGCGTATTCCGTACCGGCCTCCGTGACTCCCAGATGCAGAGGATAATCCGTCATCTGCCGCAGAAGCCGGTAGGCTTTCACGGTGAGAGGCACATCGGACGCCTTGACGGAAATGCAGATATCGTCGAAGCCGAACCTGTTCAGCAGCTTCACGTGCCCCATGGCCGATTCCGTCATGGCCTCCGGCGTGGGACCGCCGTATTTCTCCAGCAGTGCCGGTTCCAGGCTGCCCCCGTTGACGCCGATGCGGATGGGGATATTCCGGGAACGGCAGGCCTCCACGACCGCCTTTACCCGGTCCTCTCCCCCGATGTTTCCGGGGTTGATGCGGATCTTGTCCGCTCCCCGCTCGGCGCAGGCTACCGCGAGCCGGTAATCAAAGTGGATATCCGCCACCAGCGGGATATGGATACGCTCCCTGATGGCCTCCACCGCCTCTGCGGCTTCCATGTTCGGTATGGCCACGCGCACGATATCGCAGCCCGCCTCTTCCAGACGCAGGATCTGCGCGACCGTGCTCTCCACATCCTCCGTCTTCGTATTGGTCATCGACTGCACGCTGACCGGGGCACCTCCGCCCACGGCGACGCCGCCTACCAGTATCTGTCTGCTATCCATGGAAAATCTTCACCACGTCACTTATCATGATTACCGCCATCAGCCCGAGCAGCAGGATCATGCCCACATAGTGCACGTATCCTTCCACGCGGGGATTGCATCTGCGCCGGATGATCTTCTCGATCACCCACGTTATTACAAGAAAGAATATGCGGCCGCCGTCCAGCGCCGGAATGGGCAGCAGATTCATCACCGACAGGTTCACTGCGATGAACGCCACCAGATACAGCACGTTCAGCAGGCCCTCCCCCACGCTCTCCGACTCCGTGGCCACCTGGCTGATGGTGCTGACGATGCCGACGGGTCCGGACATGTCCCTCAGTCCGACGGCTCCGGTCAGCAGCATATGCAGACTGATCCGGATCATGCGCACGAAATTATAGCACGTATAGCAGCTGTACTTCAGCTTCTCCCCAAGCGTCGCCTTCACCAGTGTCAGGTCGATCCCGAGGCGGGTCACTCCGTCGTACTCCCGGGCTTCCAGCCGGTACCTGGGCAGGGCGACTTTCCTTCCGTCCCGGATCACGACCACGTCCATCACTCCGTCGTCGTCCAGCCCCACGGCGGTGGAAATATCCTGCGAATAATACAGCCGGTAGCCGTTGATGCTGTAGATGGTGTCCCCCTCCATGAGGCCGGCCTCTCCGTTCCGGGGAAACCCGTCGGCGAATCCGGCAATGACGGGAACGGCAAAGCTGTTGTATACCAGCAGGACGAGCAGAAGGATGATCACGAAGCCCAGCAGGAAGTTGTTGAAAGCTCCCGCCACCAGGATCGCGAATTTTTTCAGGCGTCTCTGAACGCTGAAGGCCCGGGGGTCTCCGGTCTCCTCATCCTCGCCCTCCATGGCGCAGTAGCCGCCGATGGGTACCAGCCGCAGGGAATACAGGGTCTCCTTTCCCTGCTTTTTCAGCAGGGCCGGTCCCATTCCTATGGAAAACTCATTCACTTTCACGCCACACAGGCGGGCCATCAGAAAATGGCCCAGCTCATGGTCGGCAATGAGCACCCCGAACGCCAGGATGGCGATCAGTATGTACACGATCTTCATTGTTACTGTCTTGTCCCCTGTCCCGAAGCGAGCCGTCTGGCCTCCGCGTCCAGGGCAAGGACCTCCTCCAATGTATCTGCCGGCGTTCCGGCGAGTTGTTCCGTGACGGACGCCGCCGTCTCGTAGATGCCTCCGAAAGTCAGTTCTCCCTTCAGGTATCGGCTCACGGCGATCTCGTTGGCCGCGTTCATGGCGCAGCAGGCGCTCATTCCCCGCCCGGCCGTTTCCATGGCCAGTCTCAGGCAGCGGAAAGTGCCGAGATCAGGCTTTTCGAACGTCAGCGTGCCGAGCTTCGCGAGGTCCAGCCGCGGTGCGGGACAGGGCAGACGTTCCGGCCAGGTCAGCGCGTACTGTATGGGCAGGCGCATGTCAGGCGTCCCCAGCTGAGCGATCACCGCGCCGTCGGCGTATTCCACCGCGGAATGCACGATGCTCTGCGGATGCACCAGGATCTCTATATCTTCCGGTGCCATGCCGAACAGATGCATGGCCTCGATCAGCTCAAGTCCCTTGTTCATCATGGTCGCCGAATCGATGGTCACCTTGGCGCCCATGCTCCAGTTCGGATGCTTCAGCGCTTTTTCCGGAGGCGCACAGCGCACCTCCTCCCAGGTCATGCCCCGGAACGGACCACCTGATGCGGTGAGCTTGATCCCGACGGGACGCACACCTGCCCGGTTGTCCATGGACTGGAAAATGGCGGAATGCTCGCTGTCCACGGGAACGATCTCCGCTCCATGTCGTGCCGCCTCGTCCATGACCAGGCGTCCGGCACAGACAAGGGTCTCCTTGTTTGCCAGAGCGATCCTCTTTCCCCCGCGGACTGCAGCCATGGTGGGAAGCAGGCCCGCCGTGCCGGTCATTGCCGTCACCACGACGTCCGCATCCGGGAAAGCCGCGGCCTCCTCGGCCGCCTCCGGACCGGCCACGACACGGCAGGGCATGTCCGCTAGGCGCGTTTTCAGGATGTTTCCGGCCTCCATGTCCGCCACGCTCACGAGGGAGGGGCGGCAGCGTCTGGCCTGTGCCTCCAGAATGTCGATATTTCTGCCTGCGCACAGCACCTCCACGCGCATCCCCAGAAGGCCGCAGACCTCGAGCGTCTGCGTCCCGATGGAACCTGTGGAGCCGAGCACGGCAACCCTTTGTTCAGTCATGGTCCACCTCCCGAACACGGTCACATACCGAAAGAAAAGGGACCGCGGCAGCCCAGGCCCCGCGGCCCCGATGGCCGTCGTCTCATCCCATGGCGGGGATCAGCAGCACCAGCGCGTAAATGAGCGGCGCCACAAAACTCATGCTGTCGAACCGATCGAGCACGCCGCCGTGCCCGGGGATCAGTCTGCCGTAATCCTTGACTCCGCACAGGCGCTTGATCAGCGAGAAAGCAAGGTCGCCGAGCTCGCATGCAAGGCATCCCAGGACCGCGTATACGGCCAGCCAGCCATAATGCACCATCACGGTCTTGGAAGCCAGCGTCACGATCAGGCCGTAGATCATCACGCATGCAAGGCCGCCCACAAGGCCGCCCAGAAAACCCTCCAGAGACTTGTGCGGACTCACCAGCGGCGTGATCTTCTTTTTCCCGAGGTAAACGCCGGCGAAATAGGCGGCGCTGTCGCAGCAGAAGGTGATGATAACCGGCAGGAGGACCAGCAGGCGCCCGTTTTCCATGCTCTTCAGGCCGTTGAGCGTACCCATCAGCGTCGGATAGATCAGTGCCGCAAACATGCATGCCAGCAGATTCCGGACGGAGACTTCCTTCTGCTTTTCATAGCGGATCACGGCCGCGCCGGACAGGGTGAGAAGATATGCCACGCCCACCAGAACGGGAGCTCCGGCATTGCCCGTCAGTCTGGTCAGCGGCATCAGCGCCGCCGCCGCGACCGTCATATATCTGACCGGCGCGGATAACGCGCCGCACACCGCCCGCAGGAATTCCACCGCAGCAACGGCGCACAGGGCCGCCGTAACGACGGCAAGCACCACGGGCGGCAGGAAAAACAGGATAACGAACAGCACGGGGACCGCGATCGCGGCCACAAGCAGTCTACTCTTCATTCCAGGCGCTCCTTTCTCCCCGGAAGCCCGGGAGGCGGCTTATCTGACGTCCCCGAATCTGCGGTCACGCTTCTGGTAAGCCAGAATGGCCGCGTCCAGATCCCGCTCGGTAAAGTCCGGCCACAGGACGTCCGTAAAATACAGTTCCGTATAGGCTGTCTGCCAGATCAGGTAATTGCTCAGACGGTACTCCCCTCCCGGCCGGATCAGCAGATCCGGATCCGGCATCCCTGCCGTGTACAGGCAGGATGCCAGTTCCTCCTCGCTGACGGGACCCGTGTGGCCGGGATGCTCGCACATGAAACGCTCCACGGCCTGGCATATCTCATGCCGGCCTCCGTAGTTGACGCAGACGTTCACCTGCGAACCGGCGTAACGGCCAGTGATCTCCTCCGTCCGGCGGATCTTCTCCCTGAGCTCGTCGCTCAGTACAGACAGATCCCCCATCACATGGACAAAGACCCGGTTCTTGTCCACATCGCGGGCAGCCTCGTCCAGAAAGTCGCCAAGCAGTTTCATGATGGCCTCCACTTCCTGCACGGGCCGTTTCCAGTTCTCGGTCGAAAAGGCATAGACCGTAAGATACCGGACTCCCAGATCCCTGCAGTAGGTGGCTATGGTCCGGAATGTGTCCGCCCCTACGGCGTGGCCCGAACGGCGGGGCAGCCCGCGCTTCTTCGCCCAGCGGCCGTTGCCGTCCAGTATGATTGCAATATGGCGGGGGAGCCGGGTCATATCCGGCCGCCCCGCCTGCGTGGTCTCTTTTTTCAGAAGTCCGAACAGTCCGGACAGAATCCTTCGAGCCATCAGATCTCGAACAGTTCCTTTTCCTTGTCCGCCGTCACGGCGTCGACTTCCTTGATGAACTCGTCCGTCAGTTTCTGCAGATCCTTTTCCAGATCCTTTACGTCATCCTCTGTGAGTTCGCCTTCCTTTTTCATGGCCTTGAAATCGTCCATGGCGTCGCGGCGGATGTTGCGGATAGCCACCTTGGCGCCTTCTCCGTAACCTTTCACCTGGCGGACCAACTCCTTGCGGCGTTCCTCCGTCAGCTGGGGAAAGATCAGGCGCAGCATCTTGCCGTCGTTCTGGGGATTGATGCCCAGTTCACTCATCTGGATGGCCTTCTCGATGGGGCGCAGACTCGTCTTGTCCCAGGGGGTGATCGTAATGGTGCGCGGATCCGGCACGGCGACCGTAGCCACCTGGTTGATGGGGGTCTCCACCACGTAGTACTCTACGGTGATCTGATCCAGCACGGCGGTGTTGGCTCTGCCCGCGCGCACGGCGTTGTTGTCCGCCTTCAGGGATTCGATGGTCTTGCCCATCTTTCTTCTGTATTCGCTCAGCATATCTCGTACCTCCGTTCAGCTTACGATGGTCCCCACATGCTCTCCCATCACGACCCGGTAGATATTCTCCGGATCCTCGAGGGCGAACACGGCGACCGGCATCTTGTTGTCCATCGCCAGCGAGGTGGCGGTGGAATCCATCACGGCCAGATTTCTGGCCAGTACCTCTTCATAACTGATGGCGTCGAATCTTTCGGCGGACGGATCCTTTTTCGGGTCGGCACTGTATACGCCGTCCACATTTTTGGCGAGAAGGAGCATGTCCGCTCCGATCTCCACCGCCCGCAGAACGCCGGCCGTATCCGTCGAGAAATAGGGGCAGCCGGTGCCGCATCCGAAGATGACCACCTTGCCCTCCTCCAGATGGGCGACCGCCCTCGGCCGGGTATATGTTTCTGCCACCTGGCGCATCTCGATTGCCGTCTGTACGCGGACCGGGATACCCATCTGTTCCATAACGTCCGCCACAGCCAGGCAGTTCATCACCGTGGCCATCATGCCCATGTAGTCCGCGCGGGTGCGCTCCATCTTCCCGTTGCCGTCTTTCAGGCCGCGCCAGAAGTTGCCGCCGCCAACCACCATGCCGATCTCGACTCCGGCGTCAAGGCAGCGCCTGATGACCTCGCACACGTTTTTAATGATCGAAAAATCCAGCCCGAAATGCCTTTCTCCCGCCAGCGCTTCGCCGCTGATCTTGATCAGCACGCGCTTGTAAGCGGGTTTTCTCTCTTCCATGGACGACACCTCCGGTCCCTCTTTTTTCGCAAATATTCTACTCTATTCCGCAGGAAAAGGGAATACTCATTTGTAAAATATTTGCAAAGGGTCCCCGTTCCTGTTATGATTCCTTCAGATGAAAAAGGAGCTGTCGCGTATGGAATACAATCAGTCTCTCCTGCACGATCCCGTCCCCAAAGCGCTGACGCGCTTTGCGATTCCGCTGCTGCTGGCAAATCTGCTGCAGATCCTGTACAGTTCGGTGGACATGTGGATCGTGGGGCATTTCGCCTCCACAGCGGATGTTTCCGCCGTATCCACAGCCAGTATGCTGACCTTCGTGATCACCATCACCATCGCGGGCTTCGCGACGGGTCTCACCGTCACGGTGGGCCAGTTCGCGGGAGCGCAGCGCCACAGGGACATCTCGCGGGTCATGGGCGCCGCCATCTTTCTCTTTGCCGTGATCGCAGTCGCCGTCACCCTTCCGCTCCTGATCTTCTGCCGGCCCATCGTCGGCCTTCTGAACGCTCCCGCAGGAGCTGTTGACCAGACGTTCAGCTACCTGTTCATCTGCAGCTGCGGCGTGGTGTTCATCGTAGGCTACAATGTGCTCACGGGCCTGCTGCGCGGTCTGGGCGATTCCCGCGCTCCCCTGCTGTGCGTCGCCGTCAGCAGCGTTATCAATATCATCGCCGACTACGTGCTGGTGAAGATCCTTGGCATGGGTGCAGCCGGCGCCGCTCTGGCTACCGTGGGCAGCCAGGCTGTCAGCTTTCTCACCGCTCTCATCTATCTTTTGGCAAAATGGCCTGTCAGGCTCTATCGTGAGGACGTCCGTCCGAGCGGAGTCTTCATCCGTCAGATCACGAAGATCGGCGCTCCCATTGCTCTGCAGGAGTTCCTCGTGAACCTTTCCTTCGTGCTGATCACGCGCGTCATCAACGCCTTCGGCATGGAGGCAAGTGCTGCGGGGGGCATCGCGGAGAAGATCATCAACATCGCCGTCATGCCGACTGTCGCCTTCTCCGCCTCTGTCTCCACCCTGGCCGCTCAGAACATCGGTGCGAAACAGCCGAAGCGCGCCCGTCAGGGAATGTGGACCGGCATCTGCATCTGTCTTGTCCTGACGACGGTATTCGCCGTGTATTCCTTCTTCCGCGGAGAAACGCTGATCGCCATCTTTTCCAAGGATGCGCAGGTCGTTGAGCAGGGCCGGCGGTATCTGAAGTTTTACGCTTTTGATCAGATGATGCTCAGCTTCGTTTTCATTATGAACGGCTATTTCAATGCCTGCGGGCACTCGGTGTTCACGATGGTGCACTCCCTGATCACCACCTTCGGTCTTCGGGTGCCGATGACCATCCTTCTCGGAAGAATGCCGTGGGCAACGATGATGCATATCGGCATTCCCGCCCCGGTCAGTTCCTTCGTCTCCATTGTAATCTGCGTGGTCTTTCTGGCCCGGCTTCGGAAGAAAGAACCGGACGGGCCTCGGCTTCCCGATTCTACTCCCGAAAACAACATCTGACTCTTCTGAACATAAAAACCGGCCCGGTGTTAACCGGGCCAGTTTTCTTATTGTAATCAGTAATTGAACGCTTCGCGTACGTCTCTGTACTTGCCGCGGCTGGAACTGCCGTTCCAGGTCATGTAGCCGTTGTTCAGTCCGGCATCGCGAAGGCCGCGGATCTCCGCTGTGATCTCCGCCGTTCCGTACGTATTGTAGGGGTTCTTGATGGCGTCATAGCACTGGATCCAGGTCCTCACTCTGGCGGGGGTGGGGATCTCCGTCTGGCGGGTCGCCGCATAGGTGCCCCACTCGTAAAGGGTCTCATACGGATGTTCCCACGGACGGTAGCCGTTATAGGCGTCGAAGTGGTCCGGATAGGGCATGCCGCTGATCACGTCCGCCACGTTGCTCAGAGCAGGCCAGTACTGGCCGTAGGCCGTGATGTAGTTGTACGCGCTCTCGCCGAACACATCCACGCCTACGTACGCTCCGTACTCGTGGATCATGTCCGTGGCATACATCAGGAAGCGCTGCAGCGCCTGCGCCTTCGTCTCGTTGTAGGTGTTCTGATAGTCGATGGTCCCCTCCTTCTCATAGCGGTAGGTCAGGTCGGGGAAACGGCAGTAGTCGTACTGGATCTCCTGGAATCCGATCATCTTGACAGCGTCGATGCCCATGGCAACCTTGAATTCCCATACGTAGCGGTTGAAGGCGCTGGGCCAGTAGCTGCCGTTGAGGTATTTGATCTCGCCGTTCTGGTCGAGAATGGCGCACTCGGGATGATCATAGACGAAGTTGTAGTCGATGAAGGTGGTGATGCGCCCGACCACGTAATAGCCGGCGTCCTTCGCCTTCTTCACGTAGCTGGCGAACTCCTCGGCCGTATGATAGGCGCTTCCGTAGGTCGCGGGGCTGTACTCCTCCATGGCCGGGGATGGGAACGCCACGCTGCCGCCGTCCTCGATATCGAAGATGAAAGTGTTGATGCCCGTTCCCTCGGCGATGGCCAGATAATCGTCGATGTCGTCTGCGGATTCAACGTTCAGATACAGGGCACGGACTTCCTCCGGCATGACGTTGCCCTGGTCGGAGAAATCGGGTTTCTCCCGCGGGAAGTAATCCAGATTGTCGCCGCTGCCGCCGCCGTAGCTGTCTCCTCTGCCTGCGTGGATCTGATAGAGCCCGTCCTGGTCGTAATTGGCCATGGCTCCCTCATAGGTGTCCGTCATGTATTTCGGGGCGAGATACCCCTCGTTGCCGTCCACCGCCACCTTGTACAGATGAACGGATCCGTCTTCCTCCGTGCGGTCGCAGCCGAGGATGGAGACGGTATCCCCCTTGTTCGTCAGGTAATCGAGGATCTTCCCCTCCTCCGTACGCAGGTTCACCGCCGTACGCACATACTGTACCTGTTCCGGTACGACGAGCGTGGGATCGTCCTTCACCGCTCCGGGCTGGCAGTAGCCTTCCACGCCGCCCACGCGGACCTGGAGCCGTCCGTCCGGTCTCTGCGCGTATTCCACCTGAGTCCCGCGGATGACCGCGTAGGCCGGCTGCCCCGCCTCATCCTGCAGATAGATCTCGTTCTCGCTGCCGGCCATATAGCCGCTGAGCCACTCCAGCGGGACCTCCGGTTCAGGTTCCGGTTCGGGTCCCGCCTGCTTCTCGGTCTCTTCCGCCCGGCGGGCCTCCTCGGCCGCTGCCGCAGCGTCGGCCTCTTCCTTGGCCTGCCGTCTCTTCTGCAGGTCGGCAGCCACAAGCGCGGCGCCCACGGCAAGCGCAGCCACCAGTATGACAATGACGACGGCGGTGATGATCCCGGCCGCCTTTCTCTTCTTTCTGCGCCTGCGGGCATTTTCTGAAACGGTCATATACACATCCTCCGTAGAATGCTTCGGCGTTTTACGGTTATCTATTGTAGCCGACGGGATGCGCTCCGTCAAGCCGGGTGAACGTAGCGCGGCACGGTTGCCATACCGCTATGATTCCATTATACTGTTGAATTGCAAAGACAGAGATACAGGGGGACCTTTTTGTGAAAAAGATCGACATGCTTCACGGCGGCGTCACGGGCAGTCTCCTGCGTTTCGCGCTGCCGCTCGTGCTGACCAGCTGGCTTCAGATGCTGTTCAACTCCGCTGACAGCATGGTGGTGGGGCGCTTCGCCGGCAGCGCTGCACTGGCCGCCGTCGGTGCTACCTTCGCTTTCGTCATGCTTATCGTCGGCTTTTTCAGCGGTCTGGCGGCAGGCGTCACCGTATGCGCCGCCAATGACGTCGGGGCGGGAGACACCGACAGCTACCATGAGACGATGCACGTTTCCGTGCTGCTGGCCTTTCTGATCGGCCTCTTCGTCATGGCACTGGGAGAATGCCTCTCCCGCAAGGCGCTGGGACTGATGGGCGCCCCGGCGGATATCATAGACAATTCCGTCATCTATCTTCGGCTTTACTTCCTCTGCATGCCCGCCCAGATGGTGTACGGCACCGGCGCCTCGCTCATGCGGGCCCGCGGAGATTCGCGCAATCCCCTGATCTTCCTGACCATATCCGGCGCCTGCAATCTTCTTCTGAACATTCTGTTCGTCGCTGTCTTTCACTGGGATGTGGTCGGCGTGGCGGTCGCCACGGTGATCACCCAGTATCTGTCAGCCTTCCTCGCCATCCGCGCCCTGCTGCGGGAGGAGGAGCCCTGGAGGCTGCATCTGGAGCAGCTCTGCCTCAGAAAGCAGAAGATCGCCCGCATTCTGAAGATCGGCCTGCCGGCCGGACTGCAGACTTCCATGCTGGCCGCGTCGGACATCCCCCTGCAGTCGTGCGTGAACTCTCTGGGTTCCCTCGCCGTCTCGGGCAACGCCGCCGCGCTCAACGTGGACGGCCTCATATTCATGACACTGGAGTCTCTCGCCCAGGCGTGCACCGTCTTCACCGGCCAGTGCGTCGGGGCCAGGGATTTCGGGCGTGCGAAAAAAGTATTCCGTAGTTCCCTTCTCATTACCGTAGCATGCGGCATTGTTTTCGGCGGGATCGGCACGCTTCTGCGTACCTGGATCGTCTCTCTCTTCCTCCCGAATGCGCCAGAAGCGGTGGCTTTCGGAGCGGACAGGGCGCTTGCGGTAGCATCGCTCGTTTTCATCTATGCAATCATGGCGACCATCAATTCCCACCTGAGAGGATTCGGCATATCTGTACTTCCGGCAGTGGTGAATATCTTCGCTCTGTTCGTCTTCCGCCTGATCTGGTCCCTCGTGTACTTTCCGCACCATCCCTCCCTGTTCCACCTGTACATCTCCTATCCCATCGGCTGGACCATCGCCATTGCGCTGCTTCTGATCCTGTACCGGCCCGCCATGCGCCGGGCAAGGGAGCGCCTGGACGCGGAGTCGGCGGCCCGTTCTTCCTGATCCGGCCCCTTCCGAAGGAACCCGAAAGACCCCGGCCGGAGTTCATCCTCCGGACCGGGGTCTCTTCATGCATGCGCCTGCTTCTTACATGCCCGCATCCCGCGGACGTCAGCGGGACGCGGTTCTGATCTGTATCCTCTGCCGTCGTCGGTCTTATAGCGATCGGGTAGGAGGGGGTGGCTAACCCCCGTCCTCCCACAACACCGTACGTGCCGTCTTCGGCATACGGCGTTTCGGTTGGTTTGGGTCTATGGTCCCTTCCATGAGTACTGCCTAAACTCTTTCGACATCTACTCTCGGCT
>JAFYAU010000014.1 GCA_017540565.1 Oscillospiraceae bacterium | reverse complement strand
TTTCGAGTCCTCCTTTCAAACTCTCCGGTCAGGCTCTTTTCCTCTGACCGTGACTGAAGTATAGCATTCATCACTCCGGAAAAACAGGGCAAAGAGGGAAAATTACGGGGTTTTATTTCTCGTTTTCGGATGATATGACGCGGAAGGCCTGCTTATCGGAGATACGAAAGGCAGGGGGAAGCTCCCCCTGCCTTTTTGTATGGATCCGTACGCAAACGCGCGGATCAGTCGATCGGGATAAAGTACAGGTTGTTCACGGCTGCCGCGTAGGCCTCCAGGTACGAGCCGGGCTCGCCGAAGACGAAGACCGGTCCCGAGGTGCCGAGAGCATCGGCCGCAAAGGATGTGATGCCCGCGGGCAGATCGAGCTCGACCAGCTTGCTGCAGCCGGTGAAGGCATTGGATTCAATCGTCGTTACGCCGGCGGGGAGAACGAATTTTTCCGCCGCGACGTAGGCGAAGGATTCCGTCGGAATGACCTTCACCTTGGCCGGCAGGGTCATCGTTTTGAGGGATGCCTTGCGCGGCGTAACGAAGCGGGAAGCTTCATTTCCATCATATCCGGGAGCGAATGAGATCACTGAGATCTCATAGAGTTTTCCGGCGGTAAAGCCGTAGTCGGCCGAGGACAGGCAGAACCGCTTTTCGGGTGTTCCCCGCGGGACGAATTCGGCGAAATCGGCTTCCTCCGCGCCGTGCTGCCCGACCAGAACCAGATACTGAGCGGAATCCACTGCCGCGTTGACGGTGAAGTCCAGATCGCCGCCTGCCGCCCAGGCGCTGTTCAGGCGGATGGCCGGCGCCGGCAGGAGGCCGTTCGGGGCGGTGACTTCCACCGTTTCCCGCGCGGTTTCCGACGTGCCGTCTTCATAGAAGGCCGTCAGGTCCAGGATCAGGACGTCCGGATGCTCGCCGGTGAAGACCTCGGCCGTCAGGAAGGATCCTTCCGCTTCGAAGAAAGCGGGTTCGGGATCCCAGGTCTCGTTTTCAAAGGATACGTTGAGCCGCAAACGGACCGCGTCGTTCACGAAGCCGGTGACCCGGATCATGTCCCCGGTCGCCGCGCTTTCCGCGCTGACCCTCATGTGCGGACCTGCGTCCGCCTCTGTGACGGTGAACGGGATCCGGGTATCCACGGGATAGCAGCCGAGCGCATTGGCGCTGACGAGCAGCCGGTAGTCACCGGGCTCCAGCTCCAGCGTATCGATCCAGATGGTTTTGGGATCGTCCGGATCCGGACTGAACCAGGGATACTCTGAGCCGTCCTCTTCTTCGCCCGAGGGCTGTACGGCCGCGCCGTAGGATACGTCAAGGCCCGGGTTTTCGTTCAGGATGCTGACCTTCAGCAGGTCACCGCGTTTCACCGAGGACTGCTCCAGGCTGATATTCAGCTCTTCCAGTTCTCCGGTGGGCGGCTCGATCGTGAGGAGGACGGAATTGGACATGCCCTCCCAGCGGACGTCCTCCCAGCTGAAGCCTTCCCGCTCCGGATCGATGGCCTGGGTGGTATAGAGGCCGTAGAACAGCTCCTCGCCGTCCATCCAGGCCGTCTGCGCCTCCTGCAGGGAGTCGCCTTCCGCATAGATCCAGTCCATTCCGTTCATCGTGCCGTAAAGGGCGACCGCGGTCGCGCCGGGCGCGTTGAGCTGCAGGCTCAGGTCCTCAAAAATTTGCATCGGGTTCGGAACGGCCGTCAGCGTGGCGTTCAGCGTGCCGGCGGTCACGTCGATCTTCGCGCGGTAGATCAGGGTCTCATAACCGGGCGCGCCGGGGAAGAGGTAGGCAGTGAGGAAATACGGTCCGATCTCCAGGGTATCCGCGTCCACGCGGCCGGTGACCTGCAGGATGCCGTTCTCCAGGGGCGTCTCTGTGATCTGCAGGTCGTATTCTCCGCTGTCGAGGGAAAGGAAGTGATATTCCGCGTATCCGTCCGTGCCCTTGAAATCGCAGAGCAGGGTGAAGGTGACGGGATCGGAGGCGCGGACGGTTTCGGGCACCTGAGCGGTGATCTCCATGGATCCGTACGGCGCGGTGACGTCGATGTCCGCTTCACCGATCAGCAGCCATTCGTCTTCGGCACCCTCTTCTCCGGGGTAATACGCGTAGGCCTGCAGGCGATAGACCCTGCGCCAGTTGAGGGAAACACAGGACGTCAGGCTTTCGCCCCAGCTGGAGTTTATCTCGTTGTCCACGCTCTCATTGCAGAGCTTGACCTGCGCCGCGCCGGGAGCATAGATCGAGTAGGTCAGGTATTCGCGGGTCAGCATTTCCGTGGCGCTGACGCGGAAGACGGGATCATCCGTCCAGGAATCCGGCTCCGTCACGGTCAGGGAATACCCGTCGGAGCGTCCGTCCCAGCCGTAGCGCCTGGGATCGATCTGAAGGACGTAGTCCCCGGGCTCCAGGGCGTCCGTGGGCACCCGTACCGCAGTCGTTTCAGACAGCGGGCATTCCATATCCACAAACCAGTACCAATCGTCCGTCCGGCGGATCTGTATGCCGTAGCCGTAGGCGTTTTCCACGGGGTGGATGATCAGCTCCAGCATATCGCCCCGCTGCACGGTCTGCCCGCCCGGGAATTCCACCAGCGGAGATTCCAGGACGCCGTATTGGATCACGGGCACCGTGACAGGCTCGCTGGCCATCGTCCAGGAGACCTGACTCCAGTCAAAGTCCCGCATGCCGTCGTGAGACGGATCTTCCAGCCATTCTGTGACGGAGGTATCGGTGGAAGCCTGCGCGATCAGCATATCGTCGCCGCCGTGGTGGAAGCCCCAATCCCATTCCATGGTATTCCGCGTCCGGTCGCGGTCACTGTATTCCCAATCGCCGCGCAGGCTGCTGTAGACGCGCACGGCGGTCACGTTTTCCGGTACTGTGATCGTCAAGGGCAGGACCTGATGCAGGTAAACGGGTTCATCCGAGCCGCCGTTGACCGTCAGGGTCAGGTTCTGTTCCATGTTTTCCGTGACCAGGATCCGCTGCTTCAGGTGAGCGGTATTCCAACCGGTCGTGTAGGCGTGGATCTCCAGCTCATAGAAGCCCGGACGGCTGAAGAATTCCGCCGGGAAGTCCAGATCTGTCAGATAAGTCTCATCGCCCCAGGCCGGATTGCGGAACTTCACATAGACCGTGAACCATTCGCTGTCCTCGGGACACCAGGTCAGCCGGATCTCATAGTCCGTGGCGTTTTCGTCCGCGGTGAAGGAGCCGTGGACGGCTGTATTCGTTCCGATCACGCCGGGGATATTCTGTGTGCCGGCCAGGAAGAGGTCTCCGTACGGGGCGGCCACGGTGAGGTCAAAGGAATCCTCGCCGATGACCTCGCCATCCCTCCAGGCGGTGAGAGTGAAGGTATATACGCCGGCATCGGAGCAGGACCAGTCAAAGTCCCGGTATTCCCCGCCGCTGTCGCGGTGGTTCCACCAGCCCGGGTCGTCCGCGCGGGTCATGTTCACCTCGAACCAGTCCGCGCCGGGCGCGTAGGCGAAGAAGGTGACGTCCTGCCCGGTCAGGATCTCACTGCCGGTAAAGTAGAGCTTTGTCTGCGGCTCAAAGCCGTCGTCCGAGAGGGTGAAGGGGACGCGGGACTCATTGCCGTCCCAGCCGACGCTGTCCGCGCCGATGGCCAGGAAATAGTCGCCGGCCGGCAGAAGCGCTGTGGGGATGGAGAAGTGACTGTCCGCGTCAAAGCTGAAGCCCAGCACGTCTTCCCAATGATAGCCGCCGTCGTCGTGCCATTCCCTGCGGACCTGGCCCCAGTACCATTCGCCGCGGTCCTGCGGGGCAACAGGGCCGGTGAGCCATTCGCCGCGGGAGAGGGAGGTCTT
>JAFYAU010000013.1 GCA_017540565.1 Oscillospiraceae bacterium | reverse complement strand
GCGTATTTGACAACTGCTTGCCTTCTCTTGAGGGTTTGTGTTAGTGTAGTCATAGCGAATGGGGACACCTGCCTTTCGGTTTTGTCTGAGCAACTCAACCCTAACACAGGCCTGCTCCATTCGCTATCTTTTTTCTTCTCCGTGCATTCGATGACAAGTTTCCTTTGTCTTCGAATGCAAGGTCATCTGTTAAGCATCATTGTAACACCTACAAAAATCCGCGGAATCGCAGGGCGGAGCCCCGAATAAACTGCGCATGTTCTTGCCTTCTGAAAACACCGGGTGATATAATATGCAATATCAGATGCCGGAACTACGGCGGAAAGGGTGTCAATGATGGAATACGCCTACACACTGTCCTGTGAATCGACCGTGGACCTGCCTTACAGTTATGTCAGCGGGCGGGATATCCCGGTTCTGTTCTATAAATACGTGATCGACGGAGAGACATTCGTTGATGATATGCTGCGGGATCCGAACGCTCTGCCGGAATTCTACGCCAAACTGGATGCGGGGAAGCTCCCGCAGACCACGCAGATCAATGAATTTGAATATGAGGAATTCCTGGAGCCCCTTCTCCAGAAGGGAGACGTGCTTCACATCGCCTTCGGCAGCGGCATGACTCAGTCCGTGGGCAATGCCTTCCGGGCCGCGGAGACGCTGAAGGAGAAATACCCGGACCGGAAACTGATCGTCATCGACTCGCTGTGCAGTTCCTCCGGCTATGGCCTCCTGGTGGACACCTGCGCCGACATGAGGGATGCGGGCAAGAGCATGGAGGAGATCGCCGAATGGGTGATGGCGAACAGGAACAAGGTCCATCATCAATTCTATTCCACGAATCTCACCCAGTTCCGCCGGAGCGGACGGGTATCCGGACCGGCGGCGACGATCGCGACCATCCTGAACATCTGCCCCATCATGAGGCTGAACGATGAAGGACGCATCATCGCCTATGACAAGGTACGCGGAAAGAAGGCTGCTCTGAAAAGAACGATCGACACGATGGAGGAGCATGCCCAGGGCGGCGCCGCCTACAGCGGCCGCTGCTTCGTCTGTCACTCCGCGGTGCCCGAGGATGCGGCGCGGACGGTGGAGGCGCTGAAGGAGCGTTTCCCCAACATCGAGGGAGAGATACGGATCTGCGACATCGGGACTATCATCGGAGCCCACGCCGGAAGAGGCACGGTCGCCGTCTTCTTCTTCGGAGACGAACGCGCGCACTGAAAGACAGAAATAACGGACGGACCCCCGGGCATGATGCCCGGGGGTCTTTTGCGCGGTAATGCAGGTCAGATGTTTTCGTTTTTCAGCGCTTCGATGGGATCGTCTTTCCGGATCTTGCCGCCTGCGTAAAGCATGGTGACGAACACCACCAGGAACACACTGCCGACGGCGATGAGGACACTGTGCCACGGGATATAGAAGCCTGTCTCGGTGGATGCCTTCGCGATCCGAAAGATGATCCAGCACAGCAGAGCTGCGGCGGGCAGTCCTGTTATGAGACTCCGGAATCCGTAGATCAGACACTCGTAATTCAGCATGCGGCGAAGTCCCCGGTCGGACAGTCCCACGGAACGCATCATGGCGAATTCCTGCCGCCTGAGGGATACGTTGGTGGAGATGGTGTTGAATACGTTGGCTACTGCGATGAGAGAGATGAGGATGATGAATCCGTAGGAGAACACATTGACGATGGTCACGACAAGGCGGGGCAGTTCCTTCTGCTCTGCGTTATCGGCTAGACGGGACTGGTCCCAGCCTCCCTCCCGCAGCGCGGCCTCCATGTAGGTCCTTGCGGCCGTGTGATCCTCTGTCCGGAACAGGAAAGTGACGGGCTCTCCGGGGTCCGCGGAGGGGAGAACGGCTTCCTTCACAGATTCCGGATAGAAGATCGCGAAACTGTCGTTCTGTATCCAGAAACGGGTATCGATGATGGCGCCTACGGTGAGAGAGATCTCGTCATAAGTCTCTTTCAGCGGCTTCAGGACGGCGTTTTCGATGCTCGGACTCTCTTCAGGACCCAGAGAGATGAGATACTCCTCCGTGTAATAGACGGCGAAAGACTCCCCGTTCTCATCTGTCCGTGTGGAGTAGAATATCAGGCCTTCATATTCTGTCGAGTCCCTCGTGGTTATCGTGAACGGCGCTGCGGAACTGTCCGTCAGAGAGCGGCCCTCGTACCGGCTGCCCCCGCCGGAATACATAACGTTTGTTTCATGATTGTACAGGATCCCGACGGGAGCGGAGGGATCGAGATAGTCTTCTGCATTCAGCTGCATTTCCGCACACAGATCGCGGAACGTCCCGTCGTCCAGAAACAGCGCCGTCGCATAGAAGACGGGGCTGTTCTCGTCCCGCATTTCCTCGGAAGCAGCTGCGCGGAACTCGTCGGAAAGGAGGGCCTCATCGATGAAGAACCCGCGGGGATCTGCCTTGGCGCGGGCTGCTTTCGTGATCCCAGGGGCGGAGGAGAGGGCGGACATGATGAGATCCGCCTGCGCACTGTCCTGGCCTGCGGCCGTATAGGAGATGTCAATCTCGGAATCGTCAAAGGAGAAGCCGGTGACGGCATCCTTCATATAAGTGCAGAGAGAGGTCGCTGCGATAAACAGCGTCACGCTCAGGAACAGGGAAAGTACTGTGGACCGGGCGCGCTTTCTGCTGCGCCTGAAGTTCTTGGACGCCATCATCCCCTCGAAGCCGAACAGTTTCTTTGTCAGCGCGGATGTACGCACGTTTTTCGCTTTCACAGTCACATCCCTCGTCTGGCGGATGGACTCGATGGGAGAGACCTTCAGCGCCCTTCGGGCGGGGATCCAGGCGGAAATGAGCGTGGTGAGCAGGCACACCGCGGCTGCGGTGATCAGCGCGCCAGCATTGAGTACCAGCCGGATGGTCACGCCGTCGGCAACGGCGAGCCGGGAGAAGACGTTGCGCAGAAGATACAGTGTGAGACCGATGCCGGCGCAGCCGACCACCAGTCCGATGAGAATGCCGATGAAGCCCAGCAGGAGCGCTTCGTACAGCACACAGGACAGGATCTGCGTCTTCGTCGCGCCGACAGACTTCAGCAGCCCGAACTGGCGGGTCCTCTCGCTGACGGAGATGGAGAAGGAATTATAGATGAGCGATACCGATCCGAAAACGATCAGGAAAACGAGAACGGCGGCAAAGCCGTACAGCGTGGTGCGGATGCTGTCGTTTCCGATGGCGCCGTCCAGCCGGAGAAGATCCATGTGGGCGGTGTAGTCGCCGGAAATGCTGCGGCAGCGGTCAAGAAAGGCATCGGTCTGTCTGGCGTTCCTGAGCCGGACGAGAAGCATCCCGTTCCCGGTATTTCTGCCGGCGGTGAAGGCGAAGAAGCCTGGACACCCGTAGCCTTCCGCATCCGACGTCAGGCGCTGATAAGTGCCGGTAACGGTGAAGGTCATGGAAGAACAGCCGGTCAGGGCTTCCTCCCGCTCGTCATCCCAGGAGTCATCCGTTCCGAGGACGGCGCCGCCGGACGTCCGGCTTCCGACCTCCAGCGAGAGGCTGCTGTCCAGCGGAACGCGCACGCCGCCGTTGGACAGAAGGTGATCCGGGAGGAGGATCTCGTCAGGTCCCTGCGGCATCCGGCCGGAAGTCAGCCGGATGGAAAGAAGATCGCCGATATTTTCATCCGCAGAAAAGATCACGAGATAGGGCTTGGACGGATTCTGAGACCCGATCTCCGCCCATCCCACCAGATCCAGCGCGGAAGACTGCTTTACGGAAGGATCGGAGGCCAGGGCTTCCTCCTGCTGCCGGGTCACGTCGTTATAGATGACGTGGTATGAGCCTCTGGAGACAATCTCGACGTTTTTCATGTATTCCAGTCCGCTGTACGCGCCTTCGATCACGGCGGTGAACAGCGCCATGGACAGGACGATGCCGATGATGGTCACCAGCGTCCGGACCCGGTTTTTTGCCAGGCTCCGGCGGGTGAATTGACGGAATATCTTCATGCGTGCTGCCCCCGTATCCGGACGTCCTTGACGATCTGTCCGTCCTCGATAGTGAGGATACGGTCCGCCTGCAGGGCGATGGACTCGTCATGGGTGATGAGGATCAGCGTCTGACCGTATTCCCGGTTGGAGCGCTTCAGCAGCTGGACGATCTCCTGGCTGTTCCTGGAGTCCAGGTTGCCGGTGGGCTCGTCCGCCAGGACCACCGCGGGGGCATTCATCAGCGCGCGGCCGATGGATACCCGCTGCTGCTGGCCGCCGGACAGCTGGCTGGGGAGGTTGTTCCGTCTGTCGGTGAGGGAGAGGATGGTGAGCAGTTCCTCCAGCCGTGCCTCATTGACCTTCCTCCCGTCCATCAGCACGGGAAGCGTCATGTTTTCCACGACATTGAGCACGGGGATCAGATTGTAGAACTGGTAGATCAGACCCACCTGCCGCCGACGGAAGACGGCCAGCCGCTCCTCATCCTGCGCGTAAACGTCCTGCCCGTTCATCCACACCTTTCCGGAGGTGGGCCGGTCCACACCGCCGAGAATGTGGAGCAGGGTGGATTTTCCGGAGCCGGAGGGGCCTATGATAGCGGCGAACTCTCCTTTTTCAACGCTGAAGTTCACATTGTCCAGCGCACGCACCTGCGTGTCGCCCGTGCCGTAGATCTTGCACAGGTTTTCTACTTTCAGTATTTCCATAGGAAGGACCTCCTTCGTTCGTGTGCCTTCAGCATAGCAGACAAAAGTGACGCCCCGGTGACTGATTTCTTCTTTTTCAGTCACCGGGGCGCATATTCAAGCTGCGCGTCATATCACGCCTTTATAAAAGGTCACGGTAAACATGGCCCCGCCTTCGGGGGCGTTCTCCGCCTTGATGGTCCCGTCCTGGGCGGCGATCACCGCCTGCGCCAGGGCAAGGCCGATGCCGATGCTGCCGGGAAGTGCGTTCTTCCCCTTGTGGAACCGGTTGAACAGCAGGGGAAGATCCTCCGGATCGAAACCCTCTCCGTTATCCCGGACAGTGATGCGGGTGTAAAGGGCGGTCTCTTCCGCACGGACGGTCACCGTCCCCCCGGAGGGCGTATGCTCCATGCAGTTTTTCAGCAGGTTGCCGAGAGCCTCCGCGCACCAGAGCCGGTCGCCGTCGAATCCCGCGTCGCCGGTCTCGACGACCAGCGTCTGACCGCGCAGCTCCATGGGGACCATCAGCGGCCTGGCCGCTTCCCGCACCAGAGCGGAGACCGACAGCCGCTCCCGCCGGAACGTCACAGCCCCGGCATCCAGCTTGGCCATTTTCAGCAGGGCTTCGATCAGCCGGTCGATGCGGCCGAGCGAGGTCTTCAGATCCCGTGTCAGCTTCAGTCTCCGTTCCGGAGGGACGTCCGGGTTCTCCAGGAGAGAGACCGTCAGGTTCAGAGAGGTGAGCGGGGTGCGCAGTTGGTGGGAGATGTCCGCGACGGCGTCGCTCATCCTCAGCTTGTCCTCCCGCAGCTGGCCGGCCTGCTCCTGCAGACGGAGGGCCATCTTCTGGATATCGCTGCTCAGAATGGCGAGCTCGCCCTCTTCACTGGCTTCGATGGTCTCCGTCTCCGCGTGATGGAGCACGCGGTTCACGCTGTCGCTGAGCCTGGCGAGCGCTTCATACCGCTTCCGGTGGAACAGCAGCGCCAGCAGACAGAACAACGCGCCGGCGGCCAGCATCAGTGCGGCGGCGGCCGGATGCAGAAAGGCCATGCCGGCGGCAAAAAGAACAGTGACAGCGGCATAGAGCGCCAGCTGGCGGCGGATCTCCGGGTTCTTCAGAAGTTCTGAGAGCTTCATGTCAGTCCACCCGATATCCGAGACCGCGGACGGTCCGGATGATCTCCGGATGAGCCGGGTCGTCCTCGATCTTTTCCCTGATGCGCTTGATGTAGACAGTCAGGGTGTTGTCATTGACGAAATCCCCCGCGATATCCCAGATATCCTCCAGCAGCCGCGCTCTGGTCAGCAGACGCCCCCGGTTGGAGGCGAACAGCAGCAGAATGCGGTATTCCAGGGCTGAGAGAGGGATCTCGGCTCCGGCTTTGGTCACCACGCCTCTGTCGGCGTCCACCATGACCTGGCCGGGCAGGACGATGACGGAGGCGGGACTGTATTTCCGCAGCGCATTGCGGATGCGGGATACCAGTTCTCTGGGGCGGAACGGTTTGGCGATATAATCGTCGGCGCCGAGATCAAGGCCGGCGACGATGCTCGCTTCGTCTCCGGAAGCGGTGAGAAAGATCACGGGGATGTCATACTGTCCCTTGACGGCGCTGCAGACAGAAAAGCCGTTCCCGTCAGCCAGAGATACATCAAGAAGAACGAGCTGGAAGACGCTGCCCGCCAGTTTTTCCATGGCGCCGCGCATCCCGTCCGTATGATCCACGAAAAAGCCTTCGGACGTCAGATACTCGCTGAGAGAGCTGACGATGGCAGGTTCATCTTCCACAAGAAGAATTCGGGTCATGCGGCCTCCTTTCGCTTACAGGACCGGGGCGAACAGACGGCAGATATCCCGGAGCAGGTTGCGCAGGGCACCTCCCTTGATATCGCCGGGCCGGACGGGCACGGACAGCTCCAGCATCCGGCCGAAATCCTCATGCAGCGCCCGGACGGCATCGGTGTTCTCCATATAAGCGCCGCACTCAAAGTGCAGATACAGGCTGCGGTAATCCAGATTGGCGGTGCCGATAACGGCCGTCTTTCCGTCGGCGCACATGGTCTTACTGTGGTTGAAGCCGCCCTGATATTCGTAGATCTTTACACCGCTTTCCAGCAGCTCTGCGTAATAACTGCGGGTGGTGAAGTGTACGATACGCTTATCCCAGCGCTGAGGAGTGATGATACTGACCTCCACGCCGCTTTTGGCAGCCTGTTTCAGAGCCGTCCTCAGCGCGTCATCGAGGATCAGATACGGTGTGTTGATCTCTAGACAGTCTCTAGCCGAATAGATCATCCGGAGGTACAGGTTCTCGCTCACACGCTCCGGATCCATGGGACTGTCGGAATAGGGCTGCACCAGCCCTTCCGCGGGCGGGAAGACGGTATCGGGCAGATAACGGAGATACTCCTCCTCTTCTCCCGGGTTCAGCAGCTGCCACATATGAAGGAACATGACCGTCATGCTCCAGGCCGCGGGGCCTTCCAGCATCACGCCGCAGTCCTTCCAGTGACCGAAGCGCTCGTGGGCGTTGATGTATTCGTCCGCCAGATTGATACCCCCGGTGAAGGCGACCTTGCCGTCGATGGAGACGATCTTCCGGTGATCCCGGTTGTTCTGCAGGGCAGCCAGCACCGGCCGGAATGGGTTGAAACTGCGGCAGCGGATGCCCATGGCGTTGATCTGCCTGTAATAGCGGAAGGGGATGCCGTACAGGCAGCCCATGTCGTCGTAGATGACCCGGACGTCCACGCCCTGGCTGACCTTCTCCTGCAGGATGGAAAGGACGGCTTCCCACATCTTCCCGTGGGAGATGATGAAGAATTCGAGAAAGATGTATTTCTCCGCCTTTTTCAGTTCCTCCAGAAGCGCGGTGAAGTATTCCTCGCCGGGGGAGAGGTAGACGGTGCGGGTATCCGGATAGACGGGGAATCCGCAGTGATCCTGCAGATAGGCGATCTGACCGGGCTCCAGTGCCTCTACAGATTCCCGGGGGCAGGAGCGCGGAAGAAACTTGTCTCTGCTGGCTTCGTGAATCTCCAGGATCCGCCGGCTCAGCCGGCGGGAGGAGATCTGACGGTTGAAGATCAGGTAGAACAGTCCCCCGAAGACGGGGAACAGGAGGATCAGGAAGACCCAGATCAGTTTGTACCCGCTCTCCTGCGGACGGGAGACGGTGTGCAGAGCAACCAGAAGGCTGACCGCCCACAGGAAATAGTAGATATATATGGAGTAGCGGCTGGTATTGAGGACCAGAAAGACGATGAGAGCGACCTGGATCAGCAGGATCAGCAGTACGATGAAGCGCCGGAACAGAAGCGATTTGAAGGTATGGACTTTCATAGGCAGCCTCCGAATTCTTTTCGTTTCCATTATAGGCACACGGAGCAGGGTTTGCAAAGGGGAAACGGGTTTTTTCCGGGCCCTCGGTTGATTTTCCCGCTTTGTATTGTTAGAATGATTCCGTCGAAAGATCAATACGCGGCGCAGCTCTTGCCCGCCGTTTCCGGATGGGAGTCTTTGCTATCATTCTTCACGTCATTTATCTGATCTTGGCGGCCGCCGTAGCGGTCGCGGTCAGCGTGTTCACGGTGGACAGCTGGCGCCGCTTCTGGGTGCCTGTCGCCGTTTTCATCGGCGCCCTTCTTGCCCTGTGGTTGCTGCATGTGCTGGTGATCTGCGTGATCAGTCTGTTTGCCGATCCGAAGAAGAAGCCGGCGAGCATACATAATTTCTTCCGCTGGGTCTCCGTCGTGACGCTGGACGTCTTCCTGACCATCGCGGGGGTCCGCTTCCGCGTGGAGGGAAGAGAGAAACTGCCGGACAGACCCTTCCTGCTGGTCTGCAATCACCTGAGCATTCTGGATCCGCTGGTCATGATGGTCGCGTTCCGCGACCGGGACGTCGCCTTCATTTCCAAGAAAGAGAACCGTTCCATCCCCGCGGTGAACCGCTTTATGATGCCGTGCGGATGCCTGTTCCTGGACAGGAACGACAGCCGGGCCGCCGTCTATACGATCCGGCAGGCGGCCGAGTACATTTCCGAAGGCCTGTGCAGCATGGCCATATGCCCGGAGGGGACGAGGAACAGAACGGAAGATCCCATCCTGCCGTTTCATGCGGGATCCTTCAAGATCGCCATCAAGGCGGGATGTCCGCTGGTGATCGCCGGTATCCGCGGGACCCAGAAGGTCTGCCGCCGTTTTCCTTTCCGCACGACGCCGGTGGACATCTGCATCCTGGATACGGTCCCGGCTGAGCAGACGAAGGCGGCCCGATCCACGGAACTGGCGCATCTGGCGGAAAGCGAGATCGCCGGCTGGCTGACGGCCGGGGCATAACAGAGAGGAGCCTGGATCATGGCACCGGAGAAGCATATCTTTGTCGTGAATCCTGTCGCGGGGGGCGGGACGGATCCGGAGGATATACGCCGTCAGGCCGAAGGCCTGGGCATCCCCTTCGAGATCTATGTGACAAAAGGCCCCAGGGACGCGTCCAAGTTCGTGAAGAAGCGGGCGGAAACCGGAGAGGAACTGCGGTTCTATGCCTGCGGCGGAGACGGGACGCTGAAGGAGGTCGCTCAGGGAGCGGCCGGTCTGGAAAGTGTTTCCATCGCCTGCTATGCTGTCGGCAGCGGGAACGATTTCGTCCGGGTGTGGGGAGGAAAGGAGCGGTTCCTTGACCTTCCTGAACTGGTGAATGCCGAGGCCAGGGTCATCGACGCCATCTCCGTCAACGATCAGATCTGTCTGAATGCCTGTCATTTCGGCTTCGACTCCATGGTCGCGGACACCATGAACGCCATCCGGTCGAAAAAGATCATCGGCGGAAAGAACGCCTACACCACCGGCGTGATCAAAGGCCTGATCTCCGGGATGAGGCATGAGGCGGTCATAACGGCGGACGGGGAGGAACTGTGTTCCGACGCTTTCCTGCTGTGTTCCGTATGCAACGGCGGCTATGTGGGCGGGGGATACCGCTGCGCCCCATATTCCAGACAGGACGACGGCCTGCTGGAGGTGTGCCTCGTCCGGCCTGTTTCCCGGCTGAAGTTCCTGAGCCTGATGAACGCCTACCGGGAGGGGAAACATCTGGAGGATCCGCGGTTCAAAGACCTGATCGTGTACCGTCAGAGCAGGACGGTGGAGATCCGGGCGGGAGAGGGATTCGCCGTTTCACTGGACGGGGAGATCCTGAAAGCACCGGAGATCAGGATATCCGTACTGCCGGGAGCGATCCGCTTCGCCGTCCCGGGATAAAACGAACGGAAACAGGGAGATCCGGCGGGAAACGTCCGGGCTCCCCGCTTTTTGTGAAAAGGCACTTTACAAAGGAAAATCACCGTGCTACAATACCGCCAATCGAATATTGCAATTAAAGGATAGAGGCGCAGTTGTCATCAGTACTTCCGGCGGAAAAGGGACGCAAACCCGTTGCCGGTGGGAAAGGGGCCGCTGCCGAAGGCGGAAAGGCTGCGGGTTTCGCCTGGGCAAACGGAGAACATCCGTTTGACTGTCGCGTTTGCGGAGAGCTATGCATTGATTGTTTCACGCCGTCCGGACGGACGGCGGACGCAAGACGCGGCCGATGCAGACATCGGGCGCGTTTCATTTTTCAGGCAGTCCGGTTTGCAGTATGCGAGAAGAATTACTTTTTTACGGGAGGAACCACACAATGACTGCAACACCCATCTTCCAGGGAGCTGCGACGGCTCTGATCACCCCCATGAACGCCTCCGGCGTGGACTACGGCCAGCTGGGCCGTCTGCTGGACTGGCAGGTCGAGCAGGGCATCGACGCCATCGTCATCGCCGGCACCACCGGCGAGGGCAGCACGCTGACCGACGAGGAGCACCGCGAAGTGCTGAAGTTTTCCGCTGAGCGCGTGGCCGGCCGCGTACCCATGATCGCGGGCACCGGATCCAACGACACCGCCTACGCCATCGAACTCAGCCGCTTTGCCTGCGACCTGAACTATGACGGACTGCTCGTCGTCACGCCTTATTACAACAAGACGACACAGAAGGGACTCATCGCCATGTACAACGCCATCGCCGACGAGTGCACGGCGCCCCTCATCGTATACAACGTGCCGTCCCGCACCGGCGTGAACATCGAACCTGCCACCTATGCGGAGATCGTGAAGCACCCGATGATCACAGGCATCAAGGAGGCCGGCGGCAACATCTCCAAGATCGTGGAGACGGCCTCCCTGATCGGCGACCAGGCGTACATCTACTCCGGGGACGACGACCAGGTGGTCCCCATCATGTCCATGGGCGGCCGGGGCGTGATCTCTGTGGTCTCCAACCTCATGCCGAAGCGGGTGCACGACATGTGCGCCGCCTGGTTCGAAGGCAATGTCACCGAAGCGGCCAGGATGCAGTGTGAGATGATCCCGCTCTGCCGGTCCCTGTTCTGCGAGACGAACCCCATCCCCGTCAAGGCCGCCATGGCCGCCATGGGCTGGTGCGAGAACTATCTCCGCCTGCCGCTGGTCCCGATGGAGGAGGCGCATGCCGAAGTGCTGTACGCCCGGATGCGGGAGTTCGGCCTGATCTGAGGAGGAGGTAAAAATGAGGATCCTTATCAGCGGCCTGAAAGGCTTTATGGGAAACGAGGTCGCCAGACTGGCGGCGAAGGGTTACCGTGGCGCCGAACTGGTGTACGGCGTCGACCCGGCCGAGGGACCGGCTCCCGTGCCCTGTTATCCGTCCTTCGCCGAGGCGCCGGCCGATGTGGATGTGGTCGTGGATTTCTCCCACCATTCCTGCACGCAGGACCTGCTGGCCTATGCCGTGAAAAACGGACTTCCGCTGGTGCTGGCCACCACCGGACAGACAGAGGAGGAACGGGCAGCCATCACAAAGGCGGCGGAATCCATCCCTCTGTTCTTCGCGGCGAACTACTCGCTGGGCATTGCCCTTCTGATCGAACTTGCCAGAAAGACGGCGGCCGCCATGCCGGACGCCGAGATCGAGATCGTGGAGATTCATCATGACCGCAAGGTGGATGCCCCCAGCGGGACGGCGCTGGCCATCGCCGACGCCATCCGCCAGATCCGGCCGGAGAGCACCGTCCACAGCGGCCGCAGCGGCATGGGAAAGCGCACCCCTGAGGAGATCGGCATCCACGCCGTGAGGATGGGCAATGTGGTCGGCATCCATGAGGTGATGATTGGCACGCAGAACCAGACCATCACGCTCAAGCACGAGGCGCACAGCCGGGCCCTGTTTGCGGAGGGCGCCCTGGCGGCAGCGGATTTCCTGATGGGGAAGCCCGCCGGACTCTACGACATGAACAGCCTGCTGGACGGATAGACCCGGCAGAGCACGAAAGGAAGAATGGAAAATGAGACTTGCGGTTTACGGATACGGCAATCTGGGACGGGGCGTGGAGCTCGCCGCTGCCGCGAATCCGGATATTGAGATCACAGGCGTATTCACCAGACGCGACCCGGCGGCCCTGCAGACCGTGACAGGGGTCCCGGTCTACGGAGCAGATACCATTCTCGAGCATAAGGATGAGATAGATGTCGTGGTCATCTGCGGCGGCAGCGCCACGGACCTGCCCTTCATGACGCCCGCTCTGGCGGAGAACTTCTGCGTCGTGGACAGCTTTGACACCCACGCCAACATCCCCGCCCATTTCGCCGCCGTCAACGAGGCGGCGGAAAAGGCCGGAACGACCGCTCTGATCTCCGGCGGATGGGATCCGGGCATGTTCTCCCTCAGCCGGCTCTACGCCAACGCGATCCTGCCCGAGGGCAGCGACTACACTTTCTGGGGGCGCGGCGTGAGCCAGGGCCACTCCGACGCTATCCGCCGGATCCCCGGCGTGAAGGACGCCCGGCAGTATACCGTGCCGGTCCCCGAGGCCCTGGAAGCCGTGAGAAGCGGCAGCCGTCCGGAACTGACGACCCGTCAGAAGCACCGCCGGGAATGCTGGGTGGTGGCCGAGGACGGGGCCGACCTGGCGGCCATCGAGAAGGCGATCGTGACCATGCCCAACTATTTCGATGAATACGACACCACCGTGACCTTCATCACGGAGGAGGAACTGCAGAGAGACCACGCGGGCCTGCCCCACGGCGGATTCGTGATCCACACCGGGACCACCGGCGCGAACGGGGAACATACGCACACCATCGAATACCGGCTGACACTGGATTCCAATCCCGAATTCACCGGAAGCGTGCTGGCCGCTCTGGCCAGGGCGGTGGACCGCATCCACCGCAGGGGACGGACGGGCTGCCTTACGGTATTCGACGTCGCCCCCGCAGATCTCTCGCCCCTGTCCGGAGAGGAACTCCGGGCGCATCTGCTGTGACGCCATGGAAGAACGTACGTTTATCTGTGAGAACATCGGCGTGAACGGAGAAGGCCACCTGACCTTCGCCGGTCAGGATACCGTAGGACTTGCCGCCCGTTACGGGACCCCGCTGTATCTGCTGGACGAGGACCGCATCCGGGATCGCTGCCGCATCTACACACAGGCGTTCCGGGATTTCTTCGGCGCCGGATCACGGCCGCTGTACGCCAGCAAGGCAAACGCCTTCCGGCACATCTACCGCATCATGTCCGAGGAAGAGATGGGCATCGATGTAGTGTCCTCCGGGGAGATCCACACGGCGGTATCCGCCGGGTTCGACATGTCGCGCGCATTTTTCCACAGCAACAACAAGACGGATGAAGACATCCGCTACGCCATGGACTGCGGGGTCGGCTTCTTCGTCGCGGACAACGAGGAGGAGATCCTGGCGCTTGAGGCGGAGGCCGCCCGGCGCGGCGCCGTCCAGAAGGTGCTGCTCCGGCTGACGCCGGGGATCGATCCGCACACCTATGAGGCCGTGGATACGGGACGGGTGGACAGCAAGTTCGGATCCGCCATCGAGACCGGGCAGGCGGAGACGTTTACCGCGATGACGCTCCGGCAGCCACACATCCGCCTGGAGGGTTTCCACTGCCATGTGGGATCGATGGTGTTCTGGGAGGACGTGTACGAGCGCGCCGCCGCGGTCATGCTGAAGTTCATGGCGCACATCCGGGACAGGTACGGATACGTGGCCGGGATCCTGGATATGGGCGGGGGCTACGGTGTCCGCTATGTGGACAGCGACGGATTCCTGGATATCCGGGAGAAGGTGAAGACGCTGTCGGACTTCATGCGCGAGGAGTGCCGGGAGCTGAAACTGCCGATGCCTGCCGTCATGATGGAGCCCGGACGCAGCATCGTTGCCGACGCGGGCATGACGCTGTATACCTGCGGCACCGTGAAGAAGATCCCTGGATACAAGAACTACGTCTCTGTGGACGGCGGCATGACGGACAACCCGCGCTTTGCCCTGTACGGATCGAAGTATACGGTATACGCGGCCAACAAGATGAACGCGGAGAGACCGCTGGCATGTACGGTGGCCGGCCGCTGCTGCGAGAGCGGCGATGTGATCCAGGAGGATGTGCCCTTGCCCGCTGACATCGGCCGCGGGGATATCATCGCCGTCTGCACGACAGGCGCCTACAACTACTCCATGGCGTCCAACTACAACCGGATCCCCCGGCCGCCGATCGTCATGCTGTGCCAGGGGGAGAGCTACGTCGCCGTCCGCCGGGAGACCCTCGAGGATCTGACCGCCCTGGACGTGTAAAGGCGTTGCAGGAACATTCGGACCGAACGGTAAAATTGCCCTTTCAAAATACCCTGCGGGGGTATTTTGAAAGGGCTTTCACTTTTTTGTACTATTCTCGGGAAACGTGTCAGGACGATTGACATATACCCCAAGGGGGTATATAATGAAGGCACAAAATCACCGGAGGGATCATACGATGGATCTGCAGGAAATGAAGGATAAATACGCGCAGGCCGCAGCGCTTCAGAAGGCGGCCTCCACACCGAAGATCCGTGCGGCGAAAGCCGTTTTCGAGGAACTGGGTGCGTATGAGGACAGCGCAGCGAGAGTGGCGGAATGCGACCGGTATCTGGAGTTCTCGGAGGGAAGCCATGTCGTCCTGGGCAGTTACGAAGGCAGACCTGTCAGCTGGCTCGTTCTGGACGAAAAGGGGAGAAACCGGCTGCTGCTGGCGGATGAATGCGTGGAGCACATGCCTTTCCATAAGGACCGCGACTATACTCCCTGGAGCCACAGCACGCTGCGCCGGTGGCTGAACAAGGATTTTCTGGAGAAGACGTTCACGCTGCAGGAGAGGATGTCCCTGCTCCTGACGGAGTGCGACAACCATTCGGATCCGCGCTGGTCCATCGAGAACGGTCAGGACACCCGCGACAAATGCTTCATCTTCAGCGCTCAGGAGCTGGACCGCTATCTGCCCCGGCCGGAAGACAGAGCCAACGGAGACTGGTGGTGGCTGCGCGGGCACGGCTTCGGCAAGCTGTGCATGCAGGCCATCTACAACGACGGGACGCTGTACCATATCGGAGTGAACAAGAATTCCCCGGAGATCGGGGTGCGCCCGGTCGTCTGGTACAGGCTGTAAAATACGATAGAAGAACACGGCAGGTGTGATCGGAATCACACCTGCCGTGTCTTTTCTGTGCGGGAAATGACGGGAACTACCGTACGAACACCGACTGCTTCAGACGGCGGAACGCCTCCTCCACCCGGGCACGGGGCAGAGCGAGGTTCATGCGGATGTGACACGGACCGAAGAAAGCGCGCCCGTCCTGCCAGATTACGCCGGCCCGTACGCCGGCTTTCAGTATGTCGTCCAGGGAGACGCCGTGCTCCCGGCACCAGTCGGTGCAGTCGAGGAAAAGCATATAGGTCCCTTCGGGGAGCGTACACTGGACACCGGGAAAGTTTTCTGAGATGAAGCCGCAGGCGAACCGGAGATTGCCGTCCAGAACGGAGATCAGTTCATCCGTCCAGGCCATCCCTTCGTCGGAGTAGGCGCCGATCAGCGCGTGCATGGACAATACGTTCATGCCGTTGTAATGGGACAGAGACTGTTCCTTCCGGATCCGTGACCGGAGGACCGGGTCGTAAATGATATGATAGGAACCTACCAGCCCGGCCAGATTGAAGGTCTTCGTGACGGCGTACAGGGCGACCGTGTGCTGTCTGGCATAGTCGGAAACGAGCTGTGTGGGGATGTGCGTGTGTCCCGGCATGACCAGATCGGACCAGATCTCGTCGGAAACGACGTTCACCCGGTATTTTTCGAACAGGGCCATGGCCTCCTCCAGTTCCCGGCGCTCCCACACGCGGCCGGCCGGGTTGTGGGGAGAGCAGAGGATCGCGGCGCGGATGTCTCCCGCGCGCAGCTTCTCCTCCATGTCTTCCAAATCCATGCGCCATACGCCGCCGGCGTCCTGCTTCAGCGGACTGTGGACAGCCTCATAGCCGTTGTCCTTCAGGGTTCCGGTAAAGCCGACATAGGTCGGGGAGTGGACCAGGACCTTGTCGCCTCTGGCGCAGAACGCATTCAAAGCGGAGACGACGCCGCCCAGGACGCCGTTCTCATATCCGATATGCTCCCGGGAAAGGCCCGTCACTCCGTGCCGCACGGAATGCCAGCGGATGATGGCGTCGTACCAGGCATCGCTGGGAGAAAAATAACCGAAGCAGGGATGGGCGATCCGTTCGGCCAGCGCTTTCTGCACACTGGGAGCGGTGGCAAAATTCATGTCGGCCACCCACATGGGGATGCGGTCCACGCCCTCCGCGACCTCCGCACCGGGGATGGGGATCATTTCGACGGCAACGGCATCCCGGCCGGTACGGTCGATAAGATCGGTAAAATTGAAAGCCATGAGAGAGATCTTCCTTTCAGCCGGCCGGGAATGAAGAGACGGCCGGACAGGGTATTCTCCGTAAACTATACCACAAAACGAACGGGGAGGGAACGGAAAAGAGCCCCGGAACACGGTTGCCAACCGTCCGCGCGATGGGATATAATAACCGGGAAACACGCGATCCGACACATACGACCCTATAGAGTAAAAGGCCAGACGGCCGGGCAGGAGGCATCATGGAACCACGCGAACGAAGATACGGAACACGGACAGCCGGAAAGATCAGCGCGCTGTGGGGAAGGCTGCTCCTGCTGCTGTTCCCTCTGACGCTGGTATTTCTGGCGATCTCCATCCCGCTCTCTGTCCGGGCAGTCCGGTCGGATGTGCGTTCACGTGAGGAGGAGGTCCTCGCCGTACACGGCGCGCTGCTGAAGGGAATGAGGGAGGAGACGGACCAGATCTCCGGACCCGTCCTGCGGCAGACGCATATGACGGACAAAGCGCGCCAGGTCGTACTGGATGAGATGGTCCGTACGGTGTTCCGGGCCGTCGGGGAGGATGGAACGGTACTGAATGAACAGGGGGAGACGATCGTCTCTTCCGGCAGCATACCGGTGCCGGATCTTCCGGAAGAGGAAGAGAAGACCGCCGGACGGCTGATCTTTCTGGCCGGAGATACCGTTCAGAAGCGCAGGACCGAGGAAACGAATAGGATCCTTTATACAGCGGTCACGCCGTTTGCGCTCGGTTCGCAGAGATACTTCCTGCTGACCGGACAGGATATCCTTGAGGCATATGAGAGCGCCGATCGGACCGGGGCGAAAGACCGCCTGATCTATGAGCTCCTTCTTGCCGCCGGGCTTGCGGGAGGCATCGCGGGTTCGGTCCTGCTCTTTGTGCGCGGCCGCCGGAAGGCGGAAAAGAAGGGCGGCGGGAAAAAGAAGCCGATCAGTTGGCGTTTCGCACTGATCCTGGCGGGCGCGGCGTGTGCAGCGGTACTGGCGGGGATGCTGCTTCCGCCGCTGTCCGCGGCGATGGCGAGAAACGGATTCCGCAGACCGCAGGAGCTGAGAGAGGATGCCCTTCCCGTATCGCAGGAGACGCTGGCCGCAGTGCCGTCCGGGCCGGAGATGACGGAGATACTGACGACGCGGGCATATACCGAGGAGGAATTCGGCATCGAACCGTACCGCAGTTCCTCGGACCGCGACGGTGACGGGATCGATGACCAGACGGACATTCTGGAGAGCGCCCTCGCGTACGTGGCGAAAAAACCGGCGTATCTCAGCGAGTATTATATGACGGGCTATCCTACGGAGAACTGCGGCGTGTGCACGGACGTGATCGCCTTCGGATTTCTCGGAGCAGGCTACGACCTGATGCATCTGGTGTGGGAGGACGTTCTGATGAATCCTGCCTACTACCCGAACAGCACGGATGAGAACATCGATTTCCGCAGGGTGGAGAACGACCTTTCCTACTTCTCCAGGAACGCCGCGGAGAGCCTGACGACGGATGTATACGATATCGGTGCCTGGAAGGCGGGAGATATCGTAGTGTTTGAGAAACATATCGGCTTCGTGTCCGACGTGCGGAACTATAAGGGCGTGCCCTGGCTGCTGCATCACGGATACGAAGGGCAGACGGAGTATGTCGAGGATCACCTCGAGGAGAGCAGAGACCTTATCGTCGCGCATTTCCGCTGGCGGTAACAGGACAGGGACCGGCCGGAATGACGGCAGCAAAGGAGAACATATGAAATATCTGATATCGACCATCTCTGATGTAACGACGGAAGAGGAGAACGGGGACTGGGAAAAGCTGTCTTATGCCGACCGGTCAGCGCCGCTGGCGGTCTCCAGCGGTATGGGGCTGGAACTTGCAGAGTTTTGCATCTCCGACAATATGGAAAACAGTTTCGAGGATGTGGTCCCCCATGTGGAGGCCTGCGCCGCCGCGGTGAAGACGAAAACGCTGCACGCCCCCTACAACGAACTGTATCCTCAGGCCATCGATCCTAGGATCGTGGAGGTGGCACGGCAGCGTTACGACCTGACATGGACGTATTGCCTGCGGTTCGGAGCGGACAAGATGGTCGCCCATGCCAATTACGTGGAAGCCCTCTATTATCCTTCCTGGTTCGTCAGCCGCCACGTGGAGTTCTGGCAGCGCTTTCTGAAGGAGCATCCGGAGCCGGTGACAATCTGTCTGGAAAACGTGATGGAAAACTCTCCGGATCTTATTCTGGACATCGTAAAGAGAGTGAATGACCCTCGGCTGCGCATCTGCTTGGACGTCGGACACGCCAATCTCTCCGATGTGAAGCCGGAGGAGTGGCTGAGAGCCTGCGCTCCGTGGATCTCCCACTACCACATCCACAACAACAACGGGCCGGTCAAAGGCGGACGGCGGAGTCAGGGGGACACGCACTCCGCTCTCGACCAGGGCATCATCGACATGGAGGCGCTGCTGCGCCTGGCGGAGGAACTGACGCCGGATGCCACGGCGGCCGTGGAGAGTTATGAACCGGAGCGCTGTGTCGCCTGGCTGAAAGAAAAGGGCTTTGTATAAAGACTGCGGACGGATGACGTCCGGGAAACGGAGATCGAAATGAAGGCAAGACGTTTGACCGCGCTTCTCCTCGCCGTTCTTCTGACTGCCCTGACCGGATGTGCGGGAATGAAAAAGACCGTGACCACCGGAAACGTCGGGGTGCTGAAGGATACGGAATTCGGCAATGTTTATCTGGACCTGACCATCGATGAATTCAATCAGAAGGGCTTTGCCTTCGGAGACAGCATCGACGTGACGTTTTCCAACGGCTTCAAGCTGGAGGATATCCCGTATTATTCCGGGTATTACGTGCCTGTCGGAGCCGCGCTCGCCGTCGGATATCCCGGATATCCTCACGTGATGATCGCGAGGAATTACGGCAGTCCCATGTGGGAGGAAACGAAAGCGGAGGAGAGCACGAAGGCCGTTGCCACCTTGCGCGAGGCGGGAAAATACGCTCCGATCCAGGATCTGTACAGCCTGAGTTATTCAGATCTGAAGGAAGAGTACCCTTCCGATGTCGCGTTCTGCAATTTCCGTTCCTTCTTCGGAGGGGAACTGACGGAGGGACGGTTCTACCGTTCTGCCTCCCCCTGTGACAATTCTCACCTTCGTGCGTCGTCTGCCGACCGGCTGGCGGAGCAGGCCGGGATTCGCTGCGTGATGAATCTCGCGGACAGTACGGAGGAGATGGAGACTTACCGTCAGGCCGGGGACTTTGCCTCCCTGTATTACGACGGGCTGAGCGGTGCCGGAGGCGTTCTGTTCCTGAACCTGAACGCCAATTACCGGGATCCGGGTTTCGCGGCGGCCGTGTCCCGCGCCCTGCTGGAGATGTCCGGGAAGGAGGGGCCGTACCTGATCCACTGCATGGAAGGAAAAGACCGGACCGGGTTCGTCTGTTCTCTCATCCTGGCACTGGCCGGGGCAGACAGGGAGGAGATCCGTGAGGATTATATGGTGACGTACGCCAACTATTACGGGATCACCAAGGAGAAGACGCCGGAGAAATACGATGCCGTTCTGACCTTCGTGGACGACTTCCTCTATTTTGTCACCGACCCGAACAAAGAGATGGTGACGGCAGCTCTTTCACTGGAGGAAGGCGCTAGGGACTACCTGCGCTACGGAGGACTGACAGAAGAGGAGATTGAACAGGTGGAGCGATTCGTCAGAGGATAAAGACGGTCAGACGAAAAGATGAAAACGGAGACGGATGCCCCGGGAACAGGAGCTCCGTCTCCACTTTTTATATCAGCTGCGGGACAGAAAAGGCGCGCTGCAGAATACCCATTCTGCAGCGCGTCTGTCCGCCGGCCGATCAGAGACCGTTTACGTATTTTACAGCTTCAGTAGCCGCCATGGCTCCGTCTGCGGTCGCCGTTACCAGCTGCCGGAGCAGCTTCGTCCGGTTGTCTCCCGCGACAAAGATCCCATCCGCGTTCGTGCGGCAGTCTTCGCCTGCGATCACGTAGCCCGCATCATCCAGATCCACGAGAGAGGCGAAGTTCTGATTCTCCGGGACCCGGCCGACAGCGATGAACAGGCCGTTCAGCTCAATGGTACGGATGCTGCCGTCATTTTTGTCCGTCACCTCGATAGCCTTGAGGCGTTTCTCCGAGAGGAGCCTCGTCACATTCGCGTTATAGATGATCTCCACGTTTTCCCGCTCTTTCAGCCGGGAAGCGCTGGCCTCCTCCCCGCGGAAACTGTCCCGCCGGTGGATGAGATAGACCTGCTTGGCGAGATCTGCCAGATACAGTGCGTCCTCGAGGGCGGTGTTTCCTCCGCCGACCACCGCGACCGTCTTGTTCCGGTAGAAATTGCCGTCGCATGTCGCGCAGTAGGAGATCCCTCTCCCGGTCAGGCGGTCCTCATCCTCGAGACCCAGTTTCCTGTTTTCCGAACCGGTGGCCAGGATGACGGCTTTTGCCTGATAAGTGTTTTTGGCGGTGACTACGGTTTTGAACCCGTTCTCCTCCCTGATCCCGACGGCCTTCTCAAATATGAATTCCGCACCGAGATCCTTCGCCTGCTGATGGACCCTGTTGGAGAAGTCGAATCCAGAGATGTGTGCCTCGACCGGATAGTTCTCTATATCAGGCGTGTTGATGATCTGCCCTCCGCAGGCGACGGCCTCCAGCACCAGGACCGATTTCGCGGCGCGCCTTGCATAGATGGCTGCCGTCATGCCCGCAGGGCCGCCTCCGATGACGATGATATCGTACATACCTTATCCCTCGACCGCCAGCGCGGCGATCGCATCTTTGGGGATCAGTCCGACGCTGCGGTTCACTTCCTCCCCGCCTTTGAAGACCACAAGGCAGGGAATGGAGGAGACGTCATACTCATCGGTCAGTTCGTCCTCATCGTCGATGTTGATGGAAACGATCTTGAAGCTGTCCTGCTCCTCTGCGAGCTCGTCCAGCATCGGCCTCATGGAACGGCACGGACCGCACCAGTCCGCATTGAAATCCGCCAGGACCGGCACTTCGGATCTCAGGACCTCAGCCTCAAAATTCTCTTTCGTCACTTCGATAACAGCCATTATTTACAGCTCCTTTTCGACATTCGTCAGTATCTTTCCGAGAAGCATCCCCAGCTGGTATGCCTCTTCTTCCTTGAGCCCGAGGCAGTTGGCCATCTCTGCAGGCACTGCCAGAGCCCTGTCCTGCAGGGCCAGGCCTTCCGAGGTAAGGCTCAGCAGGATGCTCCGTTCATCCTCCGGATTCCTGGAACGTTTCAGATATCCCTTCTTTTCGAGCTTCCTGAGGATCGGCGTCAACGTACTCGGATCCAGAAGCAGCGCTCCACTGAGCTCCTTGGCGGTGCTGCTTCCCATCTCCCAGTAATACATCATCACGACATACTGCGTATAGGTGAGATCCAGCTTTTCCAGCAGCGGCTGGTAGCGCCTTGTGATCTCCTTCGAGCACAGATATAGGGGGAAGCAGAGCTGGTTGCGCAGGCGCAGAGCGTCGTATTTCCCGTCCATCTCAGAGAAGCGCGGCGATCTCTCCGTCGAAATCAGCGGGATCACTGGTGGGCGGATAACGCTTGACGACGTTACCATCGCGGTCTACCAGGAACTTGGTGAAGTTCCATTTGATGTCATTGGGCTTCTTGCAGGTATCGCTGATCGTAGCGATCATCTTCATGGCGGCCTTGTTCTTGAGGCCTTCCACCTTCTCGTCAGGCTGCGCCTGCTTCAGGAAGGTGTAGAGGGGCTCTTCGCCGTCGCCATTCACTTCGATCTTTGCCAGCTGGTCGAACCGGGTCTGGTATTTGGCGGTGCAGAATTCATGGATCTCGCTTTCGTCGCCGGGGGCCTGATGTCCGAACTGGTTGCAGGGGAAATCCAGCACCTCGAACCCCTTGTCATGGTATTTCTCATAAAGACGCTCGAGGGCTTCATACTGGGGAGTGAAGCCGCATCCCGTTGCGGTGTTGACGATCAGAAGGACTTTCCCTTTCAGATCTGCCAGATTCAGTACGGCTCCCTTGCGGGCTTTGACGGTAAAATCATAAATGCTCATGGATGGTTCCTCCTTTTATTTTGTATCCAAATTAATTGTATCAAATTGAATTGACGGTGTCAATGCTTTCTTCGAAGATTTTTGAAAACATTTTCCCTATCTGGAAAGCCGCAGTACAGCGGATGAAAAAAGCGGCCGGGAATAAACCCGACCGCCGTGATGAGGTTCCTTCCTGCAGTTTTCCGCAGGTAACAGAGATGTATAAGAAAAGAGCAGCGCCCGATCTTGTAAAAGACCGGGCGTTCCTGGAGCTGCTAGGCAGATTCGAACTGCCGACCTCATCCTTACCAAGGATGCGCTCTACCTGCTGAGCTATAGCAGCGTGCTGGCGACCCAGAACGGGCTCGAACCGTCGACCTCCAGCGTGACAGGCTGGCGTTCTAACCAACTGAACTACTGGGCCATTTTTCAGCGCCCGCTCATTATAGCGTGACAGATTCAGGCTGTCAAGTGGCCGTTTGAAAATAGTTTCAGTTTTTTATTCCCGGGAAAAGGGCAAGGATCCCCGCCATGTCCCCGCGGTCCACGGGAGCCAGGAAGTCCACGCTCTCTCCGGAAACAGGGTGTATAAACTGCAGGCGTGAGGCGTGCAGCAGATGAGCATGGACGGCATATCGTTCCGACAGCGCAAGGGAGTCCGGGGTCCCGTACAGGCGGTCGCCCAGGAGGGGGCACCCCAGATGGGCACAGTGGACCCGGAGCTGATGGGTTCGGCCGGTCCGGGGGAAGAGGGCAAGAAGAGACAGACCTTCGGTTTCGGCCAGGACCTGCCACTGCGTGAAGGACGGCTGACCGTCCGGCCGGGTCTCGCGTTTCATATCCGTTGGCTCTGCACGGGCGATGGGGGAATCGATGACCCCCTCCTGTCCCGGCATGGTCCCGCATACGACCGCAAGATATGTCTTGCCGGCGGAAGGTTCCTTCAGTACACCGGTCAGAAGTGCATGCATGTAGCTGTTTTTTGCCAGCAGGACAACGCCTGAGGTGTCCCTGTCCAAACGGTTCACGGCATGAACGATGGGAGGTTCCCCTTTATCCAGCAGGTAGCCGGCCGCCCGGTTGCACAGGGTACCGCCAAAGCGGGAATGGGTGGGATGGATCAGCAGGCCGGCGGGCTTGTTCACCGCCAGAAGGCCATCATCTTCGTAAAGAACGGACAGCACGCCGCCTTCCGGAATGAGATCACAGTGCGGTTCGCAGGCGTCCACATCGGCGGTGAGGACATCGCCGGGATGAAGGATGCGGTCAGTAAAAGACGGTTCTCCGTTGACGGACAGAGCGCCGGCGGTTTTCAGACGGCGCACGAAAGCGGCGGAGGCTTTCAGCTCCCGCCGCAGAACGTTATATGCTTTCCTGTCCGGGCCGTCCGGAACGGTAAAGGTCAGGATCATTTCAGTTTTTCCAGCTCAGCGACCACTTCATCGAAACCCATGCTGTGGGAGGCTTTCACGAGGACCGTATCGCCTTTGCGGATCAGGGAGGGAAGTACGGAAAACAGCGCATCCTTCAGAGGGAAGTGCCATGCTTCCGTCTCAAACTGGCCGGAGATGAATCCCTTGTAGATGAATTCTGCTTCCGCGCCGAGGCAGATCAGGCTTTCGATCCCGTAACGGCCGGCAAGAACGCCGATGCTGCGATGCAGGTCACGGCTGGCAGCGCCGAGTTCCTTCATGTCGCCGAGGATGGCGACCCTGCGCCCGGAAACGGTGCTGAGAGAAGCCAGGGAGGCGGCGACGGAATTGGGATTGGCGTTATAGCAGTCATCGATGATGCGGATGAATCCCGTATCCTTTATGCTGGCGCGGCTGCCGACGGGAGCATAGCTCAGCAGCCCCCGGGCGATCTCATCCGGTGTTTCGCCCAGAAGGGTGCCCACGGCGGCGGCGGGAAGCGCTCCCAGCGTCATGTGACTGCCGAAAGCGGGAATGTAGACGGAAAAGCGATCTGCTCCGTGGCACAGGTCGCACAGTACGCCCTGTGTGCCGTCCGGCTGAACGTTATCCGCCCGCCAGTCGCAGGAATCCCCATAACCGAAAGTAATCTTCCGAATGCCCGGATCAAAAGCGGCGAGTTTCTCATCATCTCCGTTCACGACGGCGACACCGTCGGATGACATGTATTTGTAGACCTCGCTTTTGGCTTTCAGGACACCGTCCAGATCCCCGAGATTCTCCAGATGACAGAAGCCGATCGTGGTCATAACGCAGATGTCCGGACGGACCATGTCCGCCAGAACGGACATCTCTCCGAAATCGCTGATGCCCATTTCGATCACGGCAGCCTCATCCTCGGGGCCGATGGCCAGCAGGGAGAGGGGAACGCCGATGTCATTGTTGAGATTGGCGGGGGTGCGGAATACGCGGAATCTGGCGGAGAGCGCGGCTGCGATCATCTCCTTGGCGGTGGTCTTTCCCACGCTGCCCGTTACCCCGACGATGGGGATGGTCAGCTGGCTCCTGTACCAGCGGGCAAGGTCGATGAGGGCTTTCCGCGTGTTTTCTACCAGGATTACCGGCCCGCCGGTCTCAGGCAGAGGTTTCTGTGCCAGTACGGCTGCGGCTCCCGCGGCAAATGCCGCCGGGGCGAAATCGTGCCCGTCCACCCGGGCACCGGGAATGCAGACGAACAGATCGCCGGGACGGACTTCACGGTTGTCCCGGACAACGCCGGTGATGACTGCAGCGGGTTCTCCGCCCTGCAGAACGCCGCCGGTCACCCGGGCAGCGGTTTCCAATGTGACAGGCTTCATGCAAGGGCCTCTTTCATTCGTATTTTTCCATGGAGCGGACGACGATCGTCCGGATGAATTCGTTATAGGGGAGGCCGGCGGCAGCCGCCTCCTTGGGCATCAGGCTGGCCGGGGTGAGTCCGGGAAGCGTGTTGGCTTCCAGACACCAGGCGCGGCCCTGATCGTCCACGATAAAATCCATGCGGGCATATACTTCCAGCATGAGAGCGTCGAACACCTTCAGGGCCTGCTGCCTCAGCAGCTGTTCAATCGGCTCCGGAAGATCTGCCGGACAGTATTCGTCTGTCATGCCTTCCTGGTACTTGTTCTTATAATCGAAAAAGCCGGATTTCGGGCAGATCTCGATGGCGGGCAGCGCCTGGCCGGCGATGACACCGACATCACATTCCCGACCGTGTATGTACTGTTCCACGATCACGGTATCCTCATATTGGAAAGCAAACTCAAGCGCTGCGGCGTAGTCTTCTTTGCGCTGCACCACAGAGGTGCCTACGCTGCTTCCGCCGCTGCGGGGTTTGACGACGCAGGGAAAGCCCACGTCTGCGTACGCCTCATCGCTTCTGCGGACAGTGATCCCGAGGGGAGTGAGGATCCCGTTCTTCTCAAACAGCTGTTTGGCGATCCCTTTGTTCATTGCAAGGGCACTGCCAAGACTGCCTGTCCCCGTGTACCGGATGCCGGCAAGTTCGAACAGGGCCTGTACTTTGCCGTCTTCTCCGTCCTCCCCGTGAAGGGCCATGAAAACAAGATCCGCCGCAGCGCAGATCTCCAGGACATTCCGGCCCATGCGGCCGAGACCGTCCGGACGGCTGCTCATCACAGCGTCCAGATCCGGCACCTCATCGGAGATGCCGCCGAGATCGTCAAAATAATCAGCGGAGAAAACCTCTTCAGGCTTATCGTAAGGGAGGGTATATCCGTAAAACAGATCCATGAGAACGGCACGGTGTCCGAGTTCCCGCAGGGCAGCGGCCGCATGGCGTCCGCTGATGATGGAAACATCTCTTTCCCGGGAAAGGCCTCCGCACAGAACGATGATATTCATAACAGGCGCTCCTTCCGCCCGGCCCGCAGACCGGGGTGCGATGTGTAAAAACAGTATACATCAGCGGGACGGCGAATACAAATGGAATTGTCATACGGTACCGCCCGGGAGCGGAAAAAACTGCTTGACAACCAACAGAGCATGCATTATACTGACTTCCGCTGTAAGCGAAATGGCGGCATAGCTCAGTTGGCTAGAGCATTCGGTTCATACCCGGAGTGTCATCTGTTCGAGTCAGATTGCCGCTACCAGACATATGGCGGTTACCTTCCGTAATCGCCATATATCTTTCGGCCCGTTGGTCAAGCGGTTAAGACACCGCCCTTTCACGGCGGTAACACGAGTTCGATTCTCGTACGGGTCACCAAGCATTAGGGGCTCCCCAATCGGGGGGCCTTTAATCATTCACAGATGAAAAAATCCGTCCGCTCTTTTCCAGCGGACGGATTTATCATTGGCTCTTTAGAGACAAAGAAACCCCCAGTTCAACTGGGGGAGGATAAAGAAATACTTTAGTGAAAGACAGAGAAAACCTCCTGTGGTAGAGTTCAGGT